>JADFHE010000006.1:41192-53504 GCA_022567295.1 Pseudomonadota bacterium
GACCGACCTCAGCTATTCGTCTATGGATATTGCCCGCCGAGGTGAGCCGGTTAGCCTGATTGGCATAAAGCTGCATATACTGGTTTCGGGCGGCCGCTTCGATATCGCATCGCGAGAAGCACGCGCAGAATGACGCCAAAAACGATAACGACAGGCATCAATCATGAAAATTGAGAGTACGAATGTTTTCGTCGGACCGAGCATGTTTGCTCACTTTCCGGTCATCCGCCATATTCTTGATCTCGGCAAACTCGAAGAATGGCCGACCGGCCGGCTGGGCGAAGATTTTGTTGGTCCGCTGCTCGGGTTTCTGCCCGGGCTGCACGAACACGGTTGTTCGTATCGCGAACCGGGCGGCTTCGTTCGCCGCCTGCGAGAGGACGAAGGAACGTGGTTGGGGCACGTGATGGAGCATGTTGCGCTGGAGCTGCAAAATGTTGCCGGCTCCAACGTCACGTTTGGCCGTACGCGCTCGATAGAAGGTCAACCGGGTCATTACAATATGGTATTCCAGTATAAGGACGCCGAAGTCGGGCGCGAGGCATCAAAGCTGGCATTGAACCTGATCCACAGTCTGCTGCCCGCTGAACTGAAGCCGAAGGACGCGCCCGCTGCTAACTGGGATTTTGCGGAACAGCGCGACCGGTTTATTCGCTACGCGCAGCGTCGCGAATTCGGACCGAGTACTGCGTCTTTGGTGAAAGCGGCGGAAGAGCGTGATATTCCGTGGTTACGACTAAATCGTTACAGCCTTGTGCAATTCGGGCAGGGTCGCTATCAACAACGCATCCAGGCGACGACCACCAGTCGCACCAGCAATATTGCCGTAGAACTCGCGGGTGACAAGGAAGAGACCAACAGCATCCTGCGTGACCTTGGCCTGCCGGTACCGCAACAGTTGCTGGTTCGCAATAAGCGCGAAGCGGTGCGTGCGGCAAAGCGTATCGGCTTTCCCGTAGTGCTGAAACCGCTGGCGGGTAATCACGGCCGCGGAGTTGCTATCAACCTGTGTACGGATGAGGATGTTGAGAACGGATTCGAAAAGGCGAGCGAGCACGGCCGGACAATCATTGTAGAAAGCTATATCGAGGGTTTTGACCATCGCTTGCTCGTTGTTGATGGTCAGTTGGTTGCGGCCGCAAAGCGAGTCCCGGGCCATGTCGTTGGTGACGGTAAACAGACGATTGAACAGCTTGTCAACAAAGTGAATGAAGATCCGCGACGCGGCGTAGGGCATGAGAAAGTCCTGACACGGCTCGAATTTGATGATCAGGCGCAGCGCTTGCTGGCGAAACTCGGCTACGACCAAAACACCGTACCGGAGAAGGGGGAACAGGTGTATCTCCGGTCTACCGCGAACCTCTCGACTGGCGGAACTGCGATCGACGTGACCGATGTCATTCATCCTGACAACCGTGAAATGGCCATTCGGGCGATCAAAGCGATTGGCCTCGATATTGGTGGTGTCGATTTCCTGACTAAGGACATAACCGAGTCGTATCGTGACGCCGGTGGCGGCATTTGTGAGGTCAACGCGGGACCGGGTTTTCGCATGCATGTGGCACCAAGTGAAGGCACACCACGGGATGTTGCCGGTCCTGTTATCGACATGCTGTTTCCGCCCGATACGCCCAGCCGGATTCCGATCGCCGCTATAACGGGCACCAACGGCAAGACAACGACAGCCCGCATGCTCGCGCATATATTGAAGATGGCCGGTCGAACGGTGGGTCTGACGTCGACCGACGGCGTTTATATCGATGGCAATCTCAGCGTTCCTGGCGATATGACCGGCCCGGTGTCGGCGCATATGATTCTGCGCGATCCGTCGGTGGATGCGGCTGTTATGGAAACCGCACGCGGCGGATTGTTGCGCAGTGGACTCGGGTTTCAGTCCTGCAACGTTGCAGCTTGTCTGAATGTATCAGCCGACCACCTTGGCCTGCGGGGCATCGATACGCTCGAGCAGTTGGCGGAGGTCAAACGAGTGCCGATTGAAATCGCCTCTGACGCAGCGATACTCAATGCGGATGATCCCCATTGTCTGCAGATGGCGGACTACACGGACGCCAAAAAGCTCTGTTACGTGACGATGAACCCGGCGCACGCCCTCGTCAAACAGCACATCCAGGCCGGCGGGCAGGCTTTCGTACTGGAGCAGGGGATGAATGGCCATCTGATTTCGATTTACGACAATGAAACACACACGCCGCTGGTCTGGACGCATCTGATCCCGGCGACGATTGAAGGGCGAGCGTTACACAACGTGCAGAACGCCATGTTCGCAGCAGCCCTTGCCTACAACATGGACACCAGCCTTGAGGATATTCGTCAAGGTCTGCGTACCTTTGACTCGACTTTCTTTCAGGCGCCGGGGCGGATGAATATTTTCGACGAGCATCCGTTCCGCGTCATTCTCGATTACGCACACAATCCGGCTGCGGTTGCTGCGATGTGCGGATTGATGGACCGATTTGACGTGGAAGGACGCAAGATAATCGTGCTGTCTGCGCCAGGGGATCGTCGTGACGAGGACATTCGCGAAATTGCGAGAATAGCGGCGGGGCATTTCGACCACTTCATCTGCCGTTGCGACGATGGACGTCGTGGACGCGGTGAGGACGAGGTGGCCGTAATGCTCAAGAACAAGCTGCTCGAAGAGGGGGTTTCGGCTGCTCGGATCGAAGTCATTCCGGATGAGCAGGAGGCCGTAACCCGGGCGCTCGAAATGGCGGAGTCCGGAGACATGATTCTCGTATTGGGCGACAACATCAAACGCACCTGGAAGCAGATTATTTACTTCAATTCAGTTGCACAGTCCGAAAATACTGGAAAGAGGACCGCATCCACGATGGATCTGCCGGATACCGGTGGGTTCGAAATGGCTGCCGAATTCGACATCATCAGCGATGAGCGCGGCGTTCGAATTGCGCGCGATGAGGGCGACTAGGAGCCATCAATATGAACTCGTTGGACCACTGCAGCGCGTGATGGAGTTTCTTGATGCTCGTAGACTGACCGGGCCGAGCCTGATCTTTGATGGACCCGGTACGATTCTTGATGTCAGTTGCACGCCGGACGAGGCTGACAAGATAGTTCCTGTCTGGCAGAAAAACGTAACACGCATGTTGTCCGAGTTGGGTTGGGAGCAGGCAAGGTTTGCGTCGCAAACGTTGCTTGGCGGCGTCAGCATGGCATTCTCCGCGCCCATTGATGCGTTGTATGCTGCCACAGAAATTAATGAATGGGCCTGGGCTGCGTGCGCCAATGAATTGGGAGTACCGGTAGCAGTTCCCGACTTCACTGCGACGGTCACCGCATTCCGCAGCGCAGTCACTGAAGAAGCAAATCCGGCCCTGATGCGCCTCATTGCGGCTGCAACCAGTCATGGCAAGACTTTGTTGTGGGATGACGACGAGGTTTCCGTCGGTCTCGGGAGCGGATCGCAAACCTGGCCTGTGCGCGATATTCCGGACGACGTGGACTGGGACCGGTATCACGACGTGCCGGTCGGCATTGTCACAGGGACAAACGGCAAAACGACAACCGTTCGACTGGCGATGCACATCGCGCGCGCGGCGTCGGATAAAGTTGGCTTGAGTTCAACGGACTGGATCGCCGTGAACGACCACGTCATCGAACGCGGCGATTGGTCGGGGCCTGGTGGAGCGCGAGCCGTATTGCGCGAGCAGCAAGTGGATGTAGCGATCCTCGAGTCTGCCCGGGGTGGGCTGTTGCGACGAGGTCTCGGTGTTGATCGCGCCGACGCAGCGCTGATCACTAATATTGCTGAGGACCACCTCGGAGATTTCGGCTCGCAGAGCCTCGATGAACTGCTGAACGTCAAGTGGATTGTCAGCCGCGTTGTGCGTGACTCGGGCAGCTTGATTCTTAACGCTGACGATGAACTGCTCAGGCGAAAAGCCAGTGAATTTGACGGCACCGTGGTGTGGTTCAGCCTCGATTCGGAAAGCGAAACGGCGCGCTCGCGAATTGAGGGCGGCGATCTTGTTTTTGTGCTCGATAAAGACGAACTACTGAAAATAGACGGTGGCGTTAGCGAACTGATATGCCGTAGTAGTGAAATCCCCATAACACTGGGCGGGCTCGCGCGGCACAATGTCGCGAATTCATTGTCCGCGGCGGCGCTGACCTGGTGTCTCGGTTACTCGATCAATGCGATTCGCGGCGGGCTGACCGGCATGCAGCAGGATGGGAATCCGGGGCGCTGCAATGTTTACGCTGTCGATCGTTTCAAGGTGCTGGTCGACTTTGCGCACAACCCGGCCGCAATGAGTGCGTTATTTGATATGGCGCAGGCGATACCGGCGAAGCGCCGTGTGTTGTGTTTTGGCCAGGCCGGTGACCGGCCGGATGGCTCGATCCGGGAGATGGCACGCGATGCCTGGTCGATCGGCCTGAATCAGGTGATGATTTCCGAGCTCGCCGAGTATTACCGCGGCCGCAAGCCCGGTGACGTTTTCTCCGTGATAAAAGACGAATTGCTCGCCTGCGGAGCCGGTGCATCACAAATTGCACACTATGACGAAGAGATCGAATCCTTCGATGCCGCGATCAGGTGGGCGGAACCGGGTGATCTCGTCATTATGTTGGCGCTTGGTGGTGCGGCGCCCATACAGGAACGCCTCAAGGAGCTGGGCGCAGAATAAACCCGGTGATGTTTTGGCAACAAGCACGGTGCATCACTCGAGGCTCAGGATTTTGTTCCAGTGCTTTTTGCTGACAGGCATGATCGACAGCCGATTACCCCTGCGTGTCAGAATCATGTCGTCAAGACTTTTCTGAGCCTTGATTTCTGAGAGCAAAATATTGCGTGAAAATTTTCTGACGAATTCGACATCGACAAGGGTCCAGCGCGGATTGTCCTGCGGGCTCTTGGCGTCGAAATATTTTGCTTTTTTGTCAAACTGGGTAGGGTCTGGATAGGGCTCGCTGGCGACTTTCGTAATACCGACGACACCGGGATCTTTACAATTGGAATGGTAAAAGAAAATCTCGTCGCCGATTTTCATGTCGTCTCGCATCATGTTGCGGGCCTGATAATTGCGAATTCCGTCCCACATATCGCGGCCGTCTTTCTGCATGTCATCAATGCTGTAGGCATCGGGTTCTGACTTCATTAACCAATAGGCCATATCGTTTGTCTGCGCTAGTTTTCGATGATCGAAGCGGCGCAGTTTATCACGAGAGAAATGCTTATCGGCCGGGATCGCTATGGTAGGATTGCGGCTCCAAAACAAAGCCCCAAGGGGTATGCGTCGGATGGCCAATGTGCTGGCAAATATCTTCGGCTCTTCGCCGGTTCAACCGCTCGAGAAACACGTCAACATTGTCTACCAATGTGCAAAGCAACTGCACGGATTTTTCTCTGCCGCCATTGGTGACGACTGGGAAACTGCCTCGAAATTTCGAGACGAGATCGAAAAACTCGAGCACAACGCCGATGACCTAAAGAAGGAGATCCGGCTGCATTTGCCGAAGAGTCTGTTCATGCCCGTGCCGCGAGAGGACCTCCTTCAGCTGCTGCTCGTGCAGGACAAAATCGCCAATCGAACCAAAGATGTTTCAGGTCTGGTACTGGGACGCAAGCTGCAGATTCCGCAGCAGATCGCGGAGCAGTTTCTCGATTTTGTTGACCGCAATATCGATGCGGCCAAACAAGCGCGGAAAAGTGTGCGCGAGCTCGGTGAATTGTTTACGGCTGGATTCCGTGGTGCTGAGGTTAAGCTCGTCACGGGACTCATTGAGGAACTCGATCGAATCGAGACGGATACCGATGAAAAACAGGCAGCGCTGCGCGCGGCATTATTCGAGATAGAGAAGTCACTGGATCCGATCGACGCTGTGTTTACGTATCAGGTGATCGAACGGACCGGCGAAATCGCCGACATGGCGGAACGCGTCGGCCGACGTCTTGAGCTGTTGCTCTCCCACTGATAAGAAATAAGAAGCGGGACGGGATACGGTCCCGGGAGAAATCATGGAAGCGCAATACATCTATATCGGTTTGGCCGCGGCATTCGGGTTGTTCATGGCCTGGGGAATTGGTGCCAATGACGTGGCCAACGCCATGGCAACCTCGGTCGGCTCGAAGGCGTTAACAATCAAACAAGCAATCCTCGTTGCAGCCGTTTTCGAGTTTGCAGGAGCGGTGTTGGCCGGCGGTGAGGTCACGTCGACCATTCGCAAGGGTATTGTGGATACGGAACTGCTGACCGGCACGCCAGAGTTACTGATTTACGGCATGCTCGCGGCATTACTCGCCGCAGGTACCTGGCTGTTGATTGCGTCGCGGAATGGCTGGCCGGTTTCGACAACGCATTCGATCGTCGGCGCAATCGTCGGTTTCGCGGCCGTGGGCATTGGTGTCGATGCTGTGCAGTGGGGCGAAGTCGGCAAGATCGTTATAAGCTGGATCGTATCGCCTCTTACGGCCGGCTTTATCGCCTACCTGATATACATGAGCGTGCAACGATTGATCCTGAGCCACGATGATCCGCTGGCACAGGCGAAACGCTATGTGCCTGTGTATATGTTCTTCGCAGCATTCACGATTACGTTAGTGACGATACTGAAGGGCCTGAAGCACGTTGGCCTGGATATCAGTGTTCAGAAAAGTTATTTTCTGGCGATCGTGGTCGCGGTTGGTGTCTCTTTGATCGGCGCATTTGCTATCAATCGCATCAAGCCCGACCCAAAAGCTGAGAAGAGGCTGCATTTCTACACCGTCGAACGTGTATTTGGCGTCCTAATGATCATTACCGCTTGTGGCATGGCGTTCGCCCACGGATCCAATGATGTCGCGAATGCGATCGGCCCGCTCGCGGCCGTAATCGGTATTGCGACTTCCGGCAGCATCGCAGCGACGTCGTCATTGCCGGTCTGGGTGCTGGTTATTGGTGGCGGCGGCATCGTTATCGGTCTGGCAACCTACGGCCGGCGTGTTATTGCAACGGTAGGCAAGAAGATCACACAACTTACACCGAGCCGCGGCTTCGCGGCTGAACTCGCAGCGGCAACGACCATTGTCATTGCATCGGGTACCGGCATCCCGATCTCCACGACACATGTGTTGGTTGGTGCGGTACTCGGTGTCGGGCTTGCTCGCGGCATTGAAGCTATCGACCTACGTGTCGTCGCCCGGATCCTGGTGTCGTGGGTGGTGACGATTCCGGCAGGCGCTTGCCTCGCAATCGTATTTTACTTCCTGTTTCGTACCGTACTGCCGTTTATAACAGGGTGATCGTTTCGCGAAAATTCCTGCTGACCCTGGTCATTGCTGCGCTGCCAGTGGTCGCTTATGGGCAGGTCAATGACGCAGCGATTATTGCTTACAAAGAGCGGCATCAACCTATCCTCGGTGCCCACGGCATGGTCGCGGCGCAAAATCGACAGTCCGCTGAGGTCGGCGCACAGATACTCACCGACGGTGGTAACGCCATTGACGCTGCCGTTGCGATCGGGTTTTCGTTGGCCGTCACTCTTCCTCGTGCTGGCAATCTCGGCGGCGGCGGCTTCATGTTGATACATCACGCCGAAAGCGACGAAGTGATCGCCATCGACTACCGGGAAATAGCGCCTAAGCTCGCCACTCAAGACATGTTTCTGGACGAATACGGCAATGTCGTTGAGCATCGGGCGCGCTTTAGCCATCTTTCGGCTGGCGTGCCCGGAACTGTCGCCGGCCTGTATCTCGCGCACCAGAAATATGGCCAACTTCCCTGGCGACAGGTGTTGCAGCCGGCTATTGAGCAGGCACGCAACGGCGTTGTCGTCAGCTACGAGCTATCGTCGCTGTTAAGAGCTCGCCAGAAGATTCTTTGTCGCTTTGCGGCAGCGTGTGGGTACTATTACAAAGTCGGGGGAGTACCCTACGAACCCGGCGAGTTACTGGTGCAGGAAGATCTTGCGCATACGCTGGAACTGATTGCCGAACAGGGTCCCGATGCTTTTTACGAAGGCGAGATCGCCAGGAAAATCGTCGCGGAGATGGAACGCGGCGGCGGACTCGTCGATGCAGAATCCCTGTCGGGATTCGTACCGACGATACGAGAGGCCATACGCGGAAATTACCGGGGCTACGAAATAGTCACCATGCCACCGCCGAGTTCGGGCGGCGTGCACGTTTTGCAAATGCTAAACGTCCTCGAGAATTTTCCGGTTGCTGAAATGGGTTCGGGCAGTGCAGATAGCGTACATCTGCTTGCTGAAGCCGCGCGTCTGGCGTTTGCCGATCGCTCGCAGCACCTGGGGGACCCGGATTTCCATGATGTTCCAGTCAAGTGGCTAATCAGCAAAGCCTACGGCAAGCAACTGGCGGCGACTATCGACATGAAAACAGCCCGTCATTCGGAGGACATCGCGCCAGGTGTGGAGCCGCGGTACGAAAGTGACGAAACGACACACTACTCAGTGATCGATGCGGACGGCAATGTCGTATCGAATACCTACACGCTGAATTTCTCGTACGGGTCGGGAATCGCAGTCGCCGGCGCCGGGTTCCTGCTAAACAACGAAATGGATGACTTCTCAGCCAAGTCTGGCACGCCGAACGCCTATGGCCTGATCGGCGGCGCTGCCAACGCGATCAAGAGCGACAAGCGACCGCTAAGTTCCATGACGCCTGTTATTGTCTTCGCCGACGGCAAACCCTGGTTCGCGACCGGTAGCCCGGGCGGCTCTCGGATCATAACCACGGTGTTGCAGATGATCGTAAATGTCATCGATCACGGTATGAATATCGCGGCGGCGACTGACGCACCTCGCGCACACCATCAATGGTATCCCGACGTTTTGCGGTTGGAATCTGGTTTCAGTCCGGATACGGTTCGGCTGCTCGAACAGCGCGGTCACACAATCCATAATACTGGCAATGCAATGGGTAGTTTACAGACCGTGGGTGTGATCGGCGACGTCTTCCTGGGCGCGTCAGATACACGACGACCGAATGCCGGCAGCGTCGCGCCCGACAAAGCGTCCGAAGACTGATGCTGAACGGGGAGCCGCCAATTGTGTCTCCTGCAGCCCGCCGTTATGCGATGGTGATACTCGCCATCGTTTACATGTTCAATTTTGTCGATCGACAGATTCTGGCGATCCTGTTACCAGCAATCAAAGCCGAGTTTGGTGTCGGCGATGCGTATCTCGGATTTCTTACAGGCACAGCGTTTGCATTGTTTTATGTGACGTTGGGTATTCCTATTGCGCAGTACGCTGATCGGTGCAATCGCCGCAATCTGATCGCGGTAGCTGTAGCTTTGTGGAGTGCGATGACGGCACTCTCCGGTTTTGCAACGAACCTGGTTTACCTGACCCTGGCGCGCATCGGAGTAGGCGTCGGTGAGGCGGGATGCAGTCCGCCGGCACATGCAATGATTGCGGACTATTTTCCACCCGAGAAGCGTTCCACAGCGATGGGGTTTTACACCATCGGGATATCAGCAGGAATAATGCTGGCGTATCTGGGTGGTGGTTGGGTCGTGCATAATATCGGCTGGCGGGCGACCTTTTTTATCGTTGGTGTCCCGGGCTTGCTCCTGGCTCTAGTGGTCAGGTTTACACTGGTCGAACCGGGGCGAGGGTCGTCCGAGAATCGGACGGCCGGCGAATCGCGGCCCAGCTTGCTCGAAGTCTGGCGCTTCTTAAAAGAGCGCCCGTCGTTCTTCCACATGGCGGTCGCGGCAGGCCTTTCTTCGCTGGTCGGATATTCGGTCATCATTTTCCTGCCCAGCTTCGTGGGCCGCAGCTTTGACGTGGGCATCGTTGAGATCGGTCGTTGGCTGGGTCTGATCCTGGGAATTGCCGGTGGCGCCGGATTCTTTTTCGGCGGCTATATTTCCGACCGGATCGGGCGTTCCGGACGAAGGCGCTCACTGTCGTTCATCAGTGTGACAGTGTTGGCTTCCACACTATTGCTATCATCGATGTTTCTGGCCGGCACCTGGCAACTATCGTTACTGCTTTTCGTGGTGCCGGCCGCCACAATGAATGTCTATCTCGCCCCCGTGCTGGCGCTGACTCAGAGCCTCGTGTCTCTCAGAATGCGAGCCACGGCATCCGCGCTGGTATTATTGATTATCAATATCATCGGTCTCGCAACAGGACCCTGGGCTACGGGCGCATTGAGCGATATTTTGCAGCCGCAGTTCGGCGATGAATCCATTCGCTACAGCCTGTTGATTGTCACAGCAGTGATCTTGCCGTGGGCATCATTCCACTATTATCGGGCCGGAATCTGGATTGACGCCGATCTGGCACGTGCAGCGGAAGCCGACTAGACGGCGCGCAGGTACCAGTCAAAGTCGAGCTCGCTGATCGAATTGTGAAAGCGCGTGCTTTCGCCGCGACGGTTCATCGCGTAATACTTGCAGTAGTCTTCACCGAGGTATTCAGGCAGCACCTTGCTGCGCGAGAATCTATCGATCGCGGCATCCCATCGATTCGGTATCTTGAGCTGCGGGGTAATGTGCGCTCCCTGTTTGACCATCGGTCCGGGGTCGCACTTATTTTTAAGTCCATGATGAACACCCGCAAGGATTGCCGCGGCTACCAGATATGGATTGGCATCGGCACCGGCAACGCGATGTTCAAAGCGCAGGTTTTTTTCATCGGATGTCGGAATACGAATCGCAACGACGCGATGATTAACGCCCCAGTTCGGTTCGACGGGCGCGAACATATCGGGTCGTAGCCGGCGATACGAGTTCGCGTTTGGCGCACAAATAAGGGTTGATTCAGGCATGGCCTTAAGCAACCCGCCGACTGCATACCGCAGGCGAGCAGAGAAGGGCGGCGAAGCGAGCGATTCCCTGCCTTGGGAAAAGTAGTTCTTGCCGTTCTTATCGACGAGACTCATGTGGATGTGCAACCCGCTTCCGGCATCCTCTTCGAAAGGCTTGGCCATGAAGCAGGCGATAAAGCCATGCTTGCGCGCTGCCGCTTTTATCACTCGCTTCATGAGCACCGCGTGATCGCACGCGAGTACCGGATCGTCTACATGATGCAGATTGATCTCGAACTGGCCGGGCGAATACTCCGAAATCGCTGCTGCGGCTGGAATTTTCTGTGCGTCACAGTAGTCGTAGACGTCGTTGAGGAACTCCTCGATCTCGTAGAGATCGTCCGGGTGGTACACCTGCGGCCCAGGCTGCACTTTGGTGCTGCCCGGCACTTTCGGCGTCGCGACCGACGGCGTTTTCGCTTTGGCATCGAGCAGGTAAAATTCCAGCTCCGTCGCCATGACCGGGTTAACCTGCATATCTTGTAATGGCTTTAACGCGCGCTCGAGCACAGCGCGGGGATCAGCGAAAAACGGCTGACCGTCATCGCTCGATAGGCGAAACAGCGCTTGCCCCGTTGGCTTTGTCGCCCAAGGCACAGGCGCAAGGCTGCCGGGCACGATATTCGCCGGTGCATCGGGATCGCCATCGGCCTCACCGAACGGAATGCCCGAGACGGTTTCACCCAGCGTAGTAAGCAACGTAGCGCCCGCACAAAAGGGAAATCCGTCCTTGCAAACCTTGGCGAAATCATTGGGCCGAATACGTTTGCCCTTCAGGATTCCGTTGAGATCGGGGATCAGCAACTCGAGTGCGTCAAATTTGCCGTACTTTCTTTGTACTTTGTTGAGTTCAGCGACTGTCGAAATCTGCTTCGCCATATAGTTATCCAGGGAAATAATGCGGCCCTGAGCATCAACGATTTACGGTGCTGTCGCAATAGGCGTCGTGATATTATAATATGAAACTCTATTTCATCATATGGAACCAGCATGCGTGAACAAGCACCACCCCAAGGGGCTCAAGCCGCGCTCAGAGCGATTCGGCTGTTAAAACTTTTCACGGCTGAGGCGCCAGAATTGCGGCTCGCCGAATTGAGTTGTCTGTCCGGATTGAACAAGACAACGACGCACCGGCTGTTGCAGGCGTTGCTGAGCGAGGAACTCCTGGATCGAAATCCGGGAACGAGCGCTTATCGGCTGGGTCCCGGCATGATGGCACTGGGTGTGCAAGCGTTGTCCAGCAACGACCTGCGCCTGCGAGCTCGTCCGTTATTGAAGCGACTCGCAGAGGAAACCGGTGAAACTGCAACACTGGAGGTTCCCATCGATGACACGATGCTGATTCTCGATGAAGTGACGAGCAAGCACTTCGTAGGAGCATCAGGCAATGTAGGTACCCGTTGGCCCATTCACGCGACGTCGACGGGAAAAGCATTAATTGCGTTCGAAGTGCACGGTCGGGACAGGCTTCGCGCAGAGTTGCCCTCACTCACGTCAAGAACGATCACCAG
>JADFHE010000006.1:53601-57131 GCA_022567295.1 Pseudomonadota bacterium
TTGGTGCCGTAGTAAGAGGTGGTATGGGAGAAATCCTGGGCGCATTGTCGATCTGTGGGCCGACTCATCGCATGTCCGAAAACCGTCGCGCACAGCTCGGCGCAACGCTTTGCACGGTTGCGGCTCACCTCCAGCCACGGCACTGACAATGCATCTCCATGATAAGATGCCGTCGATACAGAGCGGCAGGAATAATAATATCAATACTCGCAAGCTGGTCTCCCGACACTTGTCGATTATCTTGTCCGTTGCAGGTTTTCTTGCAGCGGCGGTATCGTTTTCGGCGAATGCTATCGAAATCGAGACGCCTGCGGTTGGGCTATCCGGTATTCCGATGGACTACGTTGTAAGCGGCGCGGTACCCGGCGAATCGGTAAAATTCATTATCGATGGCGATTCGTACAATGCTACCGCCGATACCGAAGGACGCGCCGAGTTTTCTGCGATTGCTATCGACGGTGCGGGAGAGGCGCAGCTCAGCGCTACGGTCGGCGATGAGACCGTTGACAGACAGATCCGCGTTATTCCCGGATGGTTATCGGTATTGCCCGCGGTAATGGCGATCGTCGTTGCATTGACACTGCGCAATGTTATCCCGGCACTCCTGCTCGGATTGTGGCTTGGCGCTACGGCGCTGCAGTCATTTACTTTTACGGGCGCCGGTGTCGGCTTGCTGGACACTTTTCAGGTGTATGTCCGAGGTGCTCTGGCCGATTCCGACCGTGCTTCAATTGTGCTGTTTACGATGATGATCGGCGGCATGGTGGGCATCATTACCCGCAATGGCGGCATGGCGAGTATTGTTCTGGCAATTGTTAGCAGGGCGAAGACAGCGATCGGCGGCCAGGTCGCCGTTTGGTTCATGGGGCTAATGATCTTCTTTGATGATTACAGCAATACGCTGGTGGTCGGCAACACGGCGCGATCGCTGACTGACCACCTGAAAATATCGCGCGAGAAACTGGCATACATTGTTGACTCGACGGCCGCTCCTGTCGCCTGTATCGCATTGATTACAACCTGGATCGGTTATCAGATCGGCCTCATCGACCAGGCAATGGGAACCATTGAAGGGCTCGCTGATGTACAGGCTTATACCGTATTCATTCAATCCATTCCGTACAGTTTCTATCCGATTCTGGCTATCGTCTTCGTACTGCTGGTAGCGGCAACGGGTTTGGATTTCGGTCCGATGTACGCGGCGGAAGTTCGCGCTCGAAACGGCCAGGTGAAACCGGTGATGGCGGAGGCGCTGCCCGCACTCGAAGGCGAGGAACTGGCGCCGAAGGACAATATTCCGCTCCGTGCTTTCAACGCGTTCATACCGATCATCGTGCTCATTGTCGGGTTAGGCGCGAGTCTCTTTGCACTGGGCGAAGGATCAACTGTCACCGAGATTCTGGCAACGACGAAACCGTACCAAGCCATGATGTACTCATCGTTTGTCGGTGTTCTCGTTGCAGCGACGATGACGATCGGTCAGGGAATCCTGTCGGTGCATGAAACGATCGACGCCTGGTACGGGGGTCTTCGCGCGACACTGTTCGGCATGATTATTCTCATATTGGCGTGGTCTTTGTCCGATGTCACGGCGGCGTTGAGCACGGCGAAATTTCTTGTGACTTTGTTCGCGGACTCGATTCCGGTTGCGTTAATACCGGCTATTGCCTTCATACTTGCTGCTATGACAGCATTCACGACGGGAACCAGTTGGGGAACGATGGCGATCTTGATGCCGTTGGTAATTCCACTCGCCTGGGCCGTCATGATTGTGCACGGTATTGCTGATCCTAGCGGCATGCATATTTTTTATTCGTCTGTCGCTTGCGTTCTAGCTGGTGCCGTATGGGGCGATCATTGTTCACCCATCTCGGATACGACGGTGTTGTCATCTATCGCCAGCGGATGTAATCATATAGAGCATGTGCGCACGCAGCTGCCGTACGCGTTGGTAGTAGGCGCTGTCGGTTTAATTGTCGGAACCGTTCCGGCCGGCTTCGGCTTGCCGCCGTGGATTTCACTGTTGGCTGGCGTTGCCATCCTGTACGGGATTCTGAAGACATTCGGGCGCAGCGCCGAGGCCTGACCGCGTATGACTGCCAAACCTATCGTTGCCGTATCTTCTGATCGACGTGTTCTGGATCCGCATCCCTCGCATATTGCCGGGGAGAAGTATCTGCGGGCGCTGATAGACGGTGCTGATACCCTGCCTCTGATCGTGCCGTCGCTGGCCGAAGATATCGATGTGGATGACTTATTGGAGCGCGTCGATGGCATAGCACTGACGGGAAGCTATTCAAACATTGAACCACGTCATTACGGCGTGGAAGCGTCGGACGATCCGGGTTTCCACGACCCGCATCGCGACGCGATGACACTACCATTAGCTCTTCGGGCGCTGGAAAAAGGCGTGCCGCTGCTGGCCGTCTGTCGCGGCCACCAGGAGCTAAACGTCGCGCTGGGCGGCAGTCTGCATCAAAATATTGACACGGTGCCCGGGTACCATTCGCATCTGGAGAACAAGGATGATCCGATTGACGTGCAGTACGGTCCTTCGCACCCGGTGTCACTGATGGAAGGTGGCCTGCTGCGAGAACTGGCCGGCTCGGCCTCTCAAATGGTCAATTCATTGCATGCGCAGGGTATCGCAAGACTCGCGGACGGCGTCACAGTCGAGGCGGTTGCGGACGACGGGTTGATTGAAGCATTCACCGTGGATTCTGCTCCCGGTTTCAGCCTCTCCGTGCAGTGGCATCCAGAGTGGCGAGTAACCGAAAACGAATTTTCAATGGCGATCTTCAAGGCGTTCGGGGATGCATGCAGGGAACGAGCGCTAAAACGACAGGTGCCACGTGAGTAAAGACAAGGTATTGCAGTCCTGGTTGCGGGAGCACAACATAGAAGACATTGAGGCGTTCGTTCCCGATATGGCGGGCTCTGCGCGTGGCAAGATCATTCCGGCGGATAAGTTCGGTGCAGACCAGATCAAGATGCCTGAGGCGATTTTTTCGCAAACAATATCCGGGGACTACATCGACGATAAGAACAACGTCGAAGATCGCGACATGTTGTTGGTTCCCGACCCATCGACGTTGCGTCCGGTTCCGTGGTTATCGGACCCCGCTGCCTCAGTATTCTTCGACTGTTTTTTACGCGATGGAGCATCGGTTACCCAGTCTCCGCGGGCAGTCCTTCGCGGCGTGCTGGCGAAATTTGAGGAGCGAGGTTGGGTGCCTGTCGTTGCACCAGAGGTCGAATTCTATTTGTTGAGCCCTCATTGCGATCCTGGTGTCGAGCCAACCCCTCCTGCGGGTCGGCTAGGCCGGACTGAAAACGTGCGACAGCCGTACAGCATCGACACAATGAATGACTTCGAGCCATTTATTCTCGACGTCTATAAGTACTGTGAAGCGCAGGAAATTCAAGTTGATACGCTGTCGCAGGAAATGGGTCCGGCGCAACTGGAGATTAATTTCAAACACGGCAACGCGCTGGATCTCGCCGACCAGGTTTTCCTCTTCAAGCGAACT
>JADFHE010000006.1:57229-88072 GCA_022567295.1 Pseudomonadota bacterium
TACTGTGAAGCGCAGGAAATTCAAGTTGATACGCTGTCGCAGGAAATGGGTCCGGCGCAACTGGAGATTAATTTCAAACACGGCAACGCGCTGGATCTCGCCGACCAGGTTTTCCTCTTCAAGCGAACTCTCCGTGAGGCGGCGATTCTTCATGAAATGCACGCCACCTTCCTCGCCAAACCATATTCCGAGGAAGCCGGCAGTTCGCTGCACTTACATCAGAGCGTCCTCGACAAACACGGCCACAACATATTCTCGAATGAAGACGGACAGGCGAGTGACTTGTTTTATGGTTATCTCGGAGGACTGCAGCGTCACATGCCCGATGCGATGCTGATGTTCGCGCCCTACGTTAATTCGTACCGGCGTTTCCTCAATCCCTGGTCGTCGCCTGTCAACCTGGCATGGGCGACAGACAATCGCACAGTCGGATTGCGTGTACCGGATTCGCCACCGGATGCGCGGCGAGTCGAAAACCGCTTGGCCGGGTCTGATGTCAATCCGTATCTGGTCATCGCGGCTACCCTCGCTTGTGGCTACCTGGGAATGGTCGACGCATTAAGACCGACCGATGAGGCTGTAGGCAGTGCCTACAGCGGCGATTTCGACCTGCATCGGCATATTTTGTCTGCAATCGACGCCATGCGGGATAGTGACGCCATGCGCAGCATGCTGGGTGAAGAGTTTGTGACGCTGTATACAGCGTTGAAAGACGCGGAATACCGGGAATTTCAGGAAATAATTACGCCTTACGAGCGTGAAGTCCTTATGTTCAGCGTTTGATTTCGAACCGGCGTTTCAGCATGTGGTGCTTACCTGACGCGGCGATTTCCAGCCGCTAGAATTCGCGCCAACGAAATAGTAGTGGGCCCCAAAGGCCCTGGTGAGGTTGCAATGGCAGCAATAGAAAAGCGCTCCCGGAACGAATGGCAGGAACTGGATAAGAATCACCACCTGCACCCGTTCACCGACCACAAACAACTGCATGAACAGCGTTCGCGGATCATTACGCGCGCCGAAGGCGTCTACATTTACGATGCCGACGGCAACAAGATATTGGACGGGATGTCTGGTCTGTGGTGTGTCAACGCAGGTTATGGTCGGCAGGAGATCATCGATGCGGCGACCGTGCAGATGAATGAATTGCCGTATTACAATAGCTTCTTCCAGTGCTCTCATCCGCCTGCCATCGAATTGGCTGCGATGCTGAATGAACTTAGTCAGCCCCAGTTCAACCGGGTGTTCTTCGCCGGCTCCGGTTCCGAGTCGAATGACACGATCGTGCGTATGGTTCGAACATACTGGGACCTGATGGGACAGCCTGAACGCCATACGATCATTAGCCGCAACAATGCTTATCACGGCTCAACCGTGGCGGCGGCCAGCCTTGGCGGGATGAAGTCCATGCACAAGCAAAGCGGATTGCCTATTCCCGGAATTGTGCACGTTGATCAGCCTCATTGGTTCGCCAGCGATCGATCGCTTTCGCGCGACGAATTCGGTATCGCTGCGGCCCGATCCATCGAGGAGAAAATCAAGGAAGTAGGTCCCGAGAGCGTCGCCGCGTTTATTGGTGAACCCATTCAGGGCGCTGGTGGCGTCGTCGTGCCTCCCGATTCCTACTGGCCTGAAGTTCAGAGAATTTGCGATGAGTACGGCATTTTATTGATTTCCGACGAAGTCATCACCGGGTTCGGTCGCCTCGGCGAATGGTTTGGTGCCGACTATTTCTCTACGCGCCCGGATTTCATGGCTTTTGCCAAAGGCGTTACATCGGGTTATCTGCCATTGGGGGGCGTGTTTGTCAGTGACCGGGTTGCCGATGTCTTGATTGAAAAAGGGGGCGAGTTTTTCCACGGTTACACCTATTCAGGACACCCTGTTTCTTGCGCGGTCGCCATTGCCAACCTGAAGCTGATACAGCGGGAAAATCTCGTTGCCCGAATCAAAGACGATATCGGGCCCTATTTACAGAGTAAGTGGCATGCTCTGGCGGATCATCCGCTAGTGGGCGATACCCGGATGGTAGGCTTGATGGGTGCTTTCGAGATTGTGAAGGACAAGGACTCGCTGGAATGCTTCGATAAAGAGCGGCGGGCTGGCACAATATGCCGCGATCACCTTCTCGGCAACGGCGTCTGTATGCGGGCCGTCGGCGATACCGTCATCTGTGCGCCTCCCTTTGTGCTGTCGCACAGCGAGGCAGACGAGCTAATCGAGACGACCTGGAAGGCGCTCGATCTGACGCAGCAAGCATTGTCGGTGTAGCCATTATGGATAAGCACAATAACGACCACGCAATTACCCGCGATGACCTCTATGGCACGACGCCTGAGCCGACCTACGGCGGAGTTACGTCGTTCATGCGGCGCAAATACACGAAGGACATGGAGGGCGTCGACGTAGCAGTCCTCGGGGTTCCGTTCGATACGGCAACGACCAATCGATCAGGGGCGCGACTCGGGCCGCGAGCGATCCGCAGCGCGTCGACCATCATGGCGTGGGAGCGCCCGTATGGCATGGAATTTGATCCGTTCGACAAGCTGGCTGTCGTGGATGCCGGTGATGCACATTTCGATTTTGGTCGTCCCGAGAAAGTGCCGGATCAGATCGAGGAGCAGGCATATGCGCTGATTTCCGCCGGGCCTGCTCTCCTGACGCTGGGCGGCGACCATTTTATTTCGTACCCGCTAATCAAAGCACATATCAGAAAACACGGCGGCCCTGTTTCCATTCTGCACTTCGACGCTCATTCCGATACCTGGGCGGACGAAAATGATCGAGTGGATCACGGCACCATGTTCTTCTGGGCCGCGAAACAAGGGCTGGTCGATCCGGCAACTTCGGTACAGATCGGCATTCGTACCGCGAATCCCGATACCTTGGGATTCAACATCATTGACGCGCCAACGGTGCACTCGCAATCGATCGACGCGACGATTGCGAAGGCCCGGCAGCACCTTGGTGATACGCCGGTATACATTACTTTCGACATCGACTGCCTCGATCCGAGCTATGCACCTGGCACGGGTACGCCCGTCTGCGGGGGCCTGACCAGTCATCAGGCCATATCCATCTTGCGCGGTCTGCAGGGGATCAACGTGATCGGTATGGACATTGTCGAAGTGGCACCGGCTTATGACGTTGGTGAAATCACGTCATTGGTGGCAGCTCACCTGGCCATGGAAATGCTCTACCTGTACGCCAATCGTCCGAGTAGCTAATCACGGCAGCCATCCTCACGCCCAGCGAGCACATTTCGTCTTACTATGCTGCGACCGAAAATATCGCGACTCGCTATCCGCAATTGAGAGCAATTCGATATTTTCTCGAAGATCCAACACTGGCGCTTGCCCGGCGGTAAATGGTTTGCCAATCCCGCGCTCGCGGCGGGAATGCTGTATTACCGGTTGAAAGAGCTTTTCTAGCTCGCCTTCGCTGCTGCGGCCGGCATTTCACCTGGCAGGAACACCCGAATAATCATTGCGGCGATTTCATCGAGCGTGCGAGGATCCTCAATATCGATATTGCTGGACTCTTTGAGCTCATTGCCCAGCGCCAGCAGGCCGCCCGAAGACAGGCGAATCATGTTGAACAGCAGTGCAGGATTGCCGGCTGGGGCAATGCCCAGATCCTGCAGTTCGCCAAGCAAGCTAAATGATGCCTCGAAGAAAGGCTTCAGGTGCGTGTCGATCAACCACTCAAGTCTGGGGCTCGGGCAGCTGGCTTCCTGGACCATCACCTTGTGCAATGCTGGCTGGCTTTTGGCGTAATTCACGTACGCATAAATCATGGCAGACATACGTTTCTTTGCGTCCATGTTTCTGTTTTCTTCCAGCGATTTCGACAGCGAGCGGGTAAATGCACTGAATATGTGGTCTGCAGCCGCTCGCCAAAGCTGATCCTTGTTCTTGAAATGGTAGGTAATCAGTGGATGATGAACGCCCGCGCGCGCGGCGATGTCGCGCGTCGATGTGCCTTTGAAACCGTTTTCCGAGAACGCCTCAATCGCGGCGTCAAGAAGTTTTTGCTGGGTGACGATGCTGCGCTGTTGCTGCTTACGTACGGGTTGGGGCTGAGCTAAAGTAGTTTCTTCTGACACTTTTTGTCCAGACTGGAAGAATTACAGCAACTCTAGCGAGATTCAGTCTTTTGGTCCAGTTAGGAAATGTTTGTGCGGTCAAGCAACGTCGTTCAGGTTATTCCAGCGCAAACATCATGCGGACACCGGCTTTTTTCCTTACGACGACCCCGTTTTCGATAACCGGCTCAAATTCCCATTTTTCGACCGCTTTGACGGCAGCGTTGACGAAGGTATCGCCTGGTTCGGAGGCGCGAACCTCAACGTCTGTGACCGTTCCATCGGCTATCACCGTGAATAAGACGTCCACCCAGCCGGACAGACGTCGCCGCTGCGCCGAACGCGGGTATTTGGGCGCGACGTAGCGGACGCGATTCAGATAGCTGACACCGACGGGCTGTTCGTAAACCGTCTTCTCAGCGGATGCTTCCCCGGGTGCTGCCGAATCGCTCGACGGCTCGCCTGCGACAACGGAACCTTCGTCGGCGGCCATGCCGGACTCACCAACAGCACCGGTATCGGCACTCTCCGTCGCAGGTTCTACCGGCTGGTCGATAATGTCTGTATCTGCTGGCGATGGCTTCTGGATAGTTTGGCTCGCGAGACCTTCAGCTTCGGTATCCGCGATCGGTTCTGCAGCCTCTGCCTGGTGCTCGTTTTCCACCTGGCGTTCGGTTTCCGTTGCCGCAGCCGACCGCCTGGTTGTGGTGATGCGCTGTTGCTCAGCCAGGGCAGCACGCTTATCAGCCAGCGTCGTAAGCGTGGACGCTACTTCGCTGTTTGTCGGGTCGATGTCACGAGCAACGGCCAAAATGTCTTCGGCGCTGCTCAAATCACCATTATCTATTTCGGTGCGTGCCTGGAACACGAGCTTACCGGCGATAACACTTAAGCCCTGGCGAGCTGCGGAGTTTTCAGCGTCGCTAGACAATACCAGTTCAAAATAGTAACGAGCGTTATTGTTGGCCGGTATTATCAGCGCGCCAGAATCAAGTCTGGCGGCCGCCCTGGCCAAAACATCGTCAACTCGTTGTTCACCGCGTGCAGTACGTAATTCTACGACGATGGCATCTATCTCAGCGGTGTCTGCAACACCCAGCTTGCGGGCCGCGCTCAAGGCGTTGGCCGCATCCTCATACCGGTCATCGCGGATAGCGGCACGTGCCTCGTCCAGCCGACCGCGCAGTTGCATCTGCGAAAGCTGCGCATTCAGAAATGGCAGCCGAGCATTTTCAGCTTCAACTGACGCTACGCGCTGCAATGCAGCGTCGGCGTCATCGAGTCGGCTTTCCAGCATCGCCGATTCGGCCATGCGCAGTGCTTGTTCGATCGCCGCATCCAATTCGACAGCAACAATGGAATTGTCTGTGTCAGCAGCCAGCGCTGCCGCAAACAGTTCAATGGCATTGCTGCCGACAGGATTAAAAATCTGCCCGGCATCGCGGGCAAGACGCGCCTCATCTATCAATGCGTCGACATCACCCGCGGCGATCGCAATGGGCAGTGCGTCGAATACTACGTCGGCCTCAGCAAAAAAAGGCGTGCCCAGATTCTCGACCGGTTGCAGCGAGGGCTCGTCAGACCCGCTCATCATCCAGAACAACGCGCCTGCCACGATGACAACGACCGCTGCACCGATGCCTAGAATTTTGGGCGTCCGCAGCCACGATCCTCCAGAGTCGGCCGCACTGGCCGGTCCCTTTCGTAAAGTGTTCGGAGGAACTACAGCGATGGACGGAGCCGGTGTTGCAGGGGCCCGCGCTGAATTCCTGACGGACGCGATTCCTTTGCTAACGGTGCCAATAACATTGGCCACGGCTTCGATCAGGCTTGATTTATCTTGACCGAATGCATCGGCCAGCCCGTCATCGAGCGGCGAACGGCCGCTGGCCCGAACGACAGGGCCAAGCGGAGGATCGGCCGATGTCGCCGGTTTGACCGGCCTGAGTGGTCTGGGTTGTACAGCGGGCTTTGCGGCACGTTGCCGCGCAGTCTTTACAGCCGGCATGGCAGCTGGTTTGGGAATCCGCTTCACGACTCGTTTGGGAATCCGCTTCACGACTCGTTTGGGAATCCGCTTTGCGACTGGTTTCGGCGCAGGTTTGGCTGCGACCGGTTTTACTGCCGCTGGAATGGCGTTGCTTTTGAACGCGGCATCCGGCGCTTCGAGGTGATGTTTAACCGAAGATTCGACGGCGAGGCGTGCTCGGCCTGGCGATACCGGTTTCAACAAGAAGCGATAGACTTTGCCGCGGTTGATGAGATCCATGAGCATCTCACCGTCGTTACGCCGTCCGGCAACGATTGAGACCAGCCGGGGTGACCCTTTGCGCAGATACTGTGTCAATTGTTCGATTTTCTTGCCGATCATCGCCGCGTCAACTACGGCGACACCAATCTTGTGCTTGCTGATTACGCCGTTCGCCTGCGCCAGCGTATTGGCGTAGTACACCTTGTGCATTCCACGGGATGAATTTTTAATGGTCTTGAGGAATTCCTGATCTTTGGTAAGGACCAGAATATCTACAGCGCGCGCACCGACACAGGCAGCGGCGGAAACCTTTTTCGGGTCCAAGGCAGGCATGCGGCCGGTTCCGTCGCTGATTATCGTCGAACCGTTCTCCGACGTTTCCATGACTATGTGTTCAGCCGATAAATCTACACCCGCCTCGGTGTCATTCGCCGAATCCGCCAGTGCCATCAGACGCATCTGACGTGTTGCGTTATCAACAAGCCGGAGTAGTCCATCACTCGTGACATCGCCACTTACAACCTGGAACACTTCTTTGTCGCCGATGAGCGCTTCAATATTAGAGGTTGCATCGTTGGCCAGCAATATGCCGATCGTGTCTGGCGATCGTTTCTTTGCCTCACGCAACGCTTCAATTCCGCTCATACCCGGAAGATCCTGAGCGGTTATGATGACATTGATCGGTGTTTCGACGAGCGTGTTTAGAGCTTCGCTGCCGCTGGTAGCACAATGCACTGTATAGCTATCGCTGAACCCAGAACTGAGATTGTCTAGGGTGGCCTGCTCGCTATGCAATATCAGTATCTGTGTCTTGAACTTGTCCAGCAGCACTTCACGTTCTCCATAGTCCCACGACGAACCGCAAGCGCGGTCCTTATGTCATAAGGAGTATAGCCTTGGGCCTTCCGGAGGTCGTTGTCAGCCTACGACAGAATGTTGAATCTGTGACGCGGCGCACAGTGAAAACGTCTCGCGTGTCACGTTTGCCCGAAAATACCGAGCTGGGTACGCTATTCAGGCCGATACCAGTGCGATTGCGGGTCAGTGGGCGGCCGATGAAGAAATATGAATCAGTCGCCGATACCGCGATTTTCGATCTCGGTTCTGAGGCTCACCAGTGCATCTTCCAGCGACATAACTTCTTGGCTATTGGACCCGAGGCGGCGAATTGCGACAGAGCGATTTTCCAGTTCACGTTGGCCAACCACAAATTGCACTGGAATTTTGGCGACACTGTGTTCACGAACTTTATAAGAGATTTTCTCGTTCCTGAGATCCGTCTCGGCGCGCAATCCGTTGGCACGTAGAACCGCTTCTATCTCGGTCGCATACTCGTCCATGCCGGAGGTGATCGTCAGGATCTTGACCTGAACCGGCGCCAGCCACAGTGGTAGATTGCCGGCGTAGTGCTCGAGCAGTATGCCAATAAACCGTTCGAGCGAACCGAAAATTGCGCGGTGCAACATGACTGGCAGGTGCTTGTTGCCATCTTCGCCGATGTACGTTGCACCCAGTCGGCCTGGCATGTTGAGATCGACCTGCAGAGTGCCGCACTGCCAGTCACGGCCAATGGCATCGCGAAGTACAAACTCGAGCTTGGGTCCGTAGAATGCACCTTCGCCCGGATTGTGAGTGTACTTGAGACCGGCGACTTCGAGCGCTTTGACAAGTGCGGCTTCAGCCTGGTCCCAGACAGCATCGTCGCCGACGCGAACGTCCGGTCGGTCCGCGTATTTTATTTGAACATCGCTGAAACCGAATTCTCGGTAGATGCCAAGTATTAGGTCACACACAGCGATCGACTCTTCTGTGATTTGCTCAGGCGTGCAAAATATGTGCGCATCGTCCTGTGTGAAAGCACGTACCCGCATCATTCCGTGCAATGCGCCCGATGGTTCGTTGCGATGGCACTTACCGAATTCGGCGAGGCGATAGGGCAAATCACGGTAACTGGTGATGCCCTGCTTGAACACCTGCACATGGCCCGGACAGTTCATTGGCTTGATAGCGTAGGTGCGACCGTCAACGGTCTCGGTCGTGAACATGCTTTCGCCGAACGTTTCCCAGTGACCCGACGCTTCCCACAATGAACGCGAGATGATGTCCGGCGTACTGATTTCCTGATAGCCCGCAGCATTCTGCTGCTCGCGCATAAAGCTGATCAGACTCTGGAAAAGACTCCAACCCTTGGGATGCCAAAATACGGCTCCTGGAGATTCTTCCTGAAAATGAAACAAGTCCATCACGCGTCCCAGCCGCCGATGGTCGCGCTTTTCGGCCTCTTCGAGCATGTGCAGATATTTTTTCAGCTGCTTGTCGTTGGACCAGGCTGTGCCGTAGACGCGTTGCAGCATTTCGTTCTTTGCGTCTCCCCGCCAGTAGGCGCCGGAGACATGCGTCAATTTGAATGACTTGCCGAGCTTTCCGGTTGACGGAAGGTGCGGGCCACGGCAGAGGTCGATGAAATCCCCCTGACGGTACAAGGTCAAATCTTCATCCGGCGGAATATTCTCGATGATCTCGGCTTTGTACTCCTCGCCAATACTGCGGAAGAACTCGATGGCCTTGTCACGTTCCCAGACTTCGCGTTCGATCGGTTCGTTACGAGCAACGATTTCCTTCATGCGCGCCTCGATGGTTTCGAGATCTGCATCGGTGAAGGCTTCCTCACGGGCGAAGTCGTAGTAAAAGCCGTTCTCTATAGCCGGGCCGATGGTCACCTGGGTCTCCGGCCACAACTCCTTTACAGCCTCGGCGAGCACGTGAGCGGCGTCGTGACGGAGCAGTTCCAACCCGTCATCCGAGTCGCGGGTCAGGATTTCTACCGTTGCATCGTTCTCGATCAGCCGGGCGAGATCCCAGGGTGCACCGTCTACACGAACGGCCACGGCCGCTCGGGCCAGGCCTTCTCCTATGCTTGCTGCGACATCGGCGCCGCTAACTGGTGTCTCGAATTGACGCTCGGAACCGTCGGGTAAAGTGATTTTTGGCATAGTTCAAACTGCTGTCTGGTCGATGGAATGTGACGGCGCGGTATTGTACGCGAAATGCCCCGCGGATAAACAAGTTCAAGTACAATAGCGGCCCTTCGAAAATCATCCAGATCAACCTCCATGAGCGAAACCGAATCGCGGGATTTCATCCGCCAAATCATCCATGATGACCTGGAGTCGGGCAAGCACGAGCAAATAGTAACTCGGTTTCCACCGGAACCGAACGGCTACCTGCACATAGGACATGTGATGTCGATCTGTTTGAATTTTGGCGTTACGGCAGAGACCGGCGGGCGTACCTATCTGAGATTCGACGACACCAATCCGGGCAAGGAGAGCCCGGTGTATGTTGAGGCCATCGAGCATGACGTTCGCTGGCTCGGCTTTGACTGGGAAGACCGTCTCACGCATGCGTCCGATTATTTCGAGTCGCTTTATGAATCGGCGGTCAGCCTCGTTGCAATGGGATCGGCCTATGTGGACAGCCTGAGCGCCGATGAGATTCGGGAATACCGCGGAACACTGACTGAGCCTGGCAAGAACAGTCCGCACCGCAGTCGTAGCGTCGAGGAAAACCTCGACCTGCTCGCGCGTATGCGAGCCGGCGAATTTGCGGACGGCGAGCACGTATTGCGTGCCAAAATCGATATGAGTTCGCCAAACATGAACTTGCGCGACCCTGCGCTTTACCGGATCAGACATCTGACTCACCAGCACACCGGAGACGACTGGTGCATCTACCCGATGTACGATTTTGCGCACACGCTGTCCGACGCATTGGAGCACATTACGCATTCGTTGTGCACGCTTGAATTCGAAGATCACCGACCGCTCTACAATTGGTTCCTGGATCAGTTAAAACCCGAACATCGGCCCAGACAGATCGAGTTCTCGCGGCTGAATCTTGCCTACGCCATAACGAGTAAGCGCAAGCTCAATGCATTGGTCGAGGAAGGCATCGTCGAAGGGTGGAACGATCCACGAATGCCGACCATCGCCGGCATGCGCCGGCGCGGTTATCCCGCGGCAGCGTTGCGTCATTTCGTTACTCGAGCAGGCGTTACGAAGAAAGACAAACTTATCGAGATGGGCGTACTGGAAAACTGCGTCCGCGAAAATCTTGGCGTTACTTCGCAGCGTCGTATGGCGGTGCTGCGACCACTAAGGGTTGTGTTGACGAATTACCCTGAAGACATAGTCGAGATGGTGACGGCGATGAATCATCCAGCACGGCCCGAACTCGGCACACGAGAATTGCCATTCTCGCGCGAGTTATGGATAGAGCAAGATGATTTCATGGAGGAACCACCTCGAAAGTTCTTTCGCCTGAAACCAGGTGGTGAAGTTCGACTGCGGTTTGGATACATCATTCGCTGTGATGATGTCATTAAGAATGAAGCCGGCGAAGTTATTGAGCTGCGTTGCAGTTATGACGCGGATACGCGCAGTGGTACTGGTTCAAGTGATCGCAAGGTCAAAGGGACCATCCACTGGGTCTCGTGTGCACACGGCGTTGATGCCGAGGTGCGACTTTATGATCGACTATTCACTGTAGCCAAACCGAACACAGCCGATGACTTTCATGCAGTTCTGAATGCCGATTCGTTACAGGTAGTCGAGGCTAAGCTGGAACCGTCGCTTGCTTCAATGAAGGCAGGTGAGACGGTCCAGTTCGAACGACTTGGTTATTTCTGCATAGACAGTGAAGAGCACTCCGGAAGCAGACCGGTAATTAATCGAATCGTGACATTGCGCGATTCCTGGGCCAGGCTCGAGCAACAGGCTATGCAACAAGGTTAGAAGTCACAACTTGTTGGACCAATGGGTCAGGCGGTGTAACCGTCAGTAATGACCAGCGGCGCCCCGCGTTCAGAGCCGAGCCCATCGGCGGCGCTGCCTTCGGCTTTGGCAATTTCAACAACGTCGAACGAATTAATGAGCGCCAGAAGGTCGCCCGGTTTTGCCCTGCCATAGGTCGAGAGCATTCCAATTTCATGCCCGGCGATGTGTGCGACCGGCTCACCAAAGTCTGCAATCATTGTTGCTTCTATATTGCTGATAAGGTTACCAAAAGCGTCAATCGTGATGATCGTTCCCGTGATTTTTCCCGGCGCAGCAATGGGATCGTCCAGCCAGGCAGGCGTCCATTCGTAGATCGTTTTTCCGATGGCCGTGAGCGACAATCTGCCTGCGGCGAGTTCGGCGGCAACCGGTGCGAAAATATCTCTGCCATGAAACGTGTCGCTGGGTTTCGCAAGATTCAGCGACTCCAGGCGGCTGATATCAAGTTGCCATACGCGTGCATCGTCTGCCCGATCCAGCAGTGACGCCAATAAACCGTTGTCGGGCGCGATGAATACGTGACCGTCGTGCTCTGCGACGAGGATTTCGCGTTCTGTTCCAACGCCTGGATCGACAATCGCCATATGGATGGTGCCGCGCGGAAAATATTTATACGCGTGGCTGATCCAGAAGCCGGCCTCGGGTGGCCATTGCGGCGGAATGTCGTGTGCGAGGTCGACAACTTGAGCTTGCGGATATCGGGTGAGTATTACGCCGCGCATGACTGCTGCGAACGGTCCCTTGTGACCGAAGTCGGTCGTCATAGTAATGACACCTGACCAATGCATTGTCATGTGTTCATCGCGGCAAGTCGATCGAGGTGCCAGTCTGCGCTGCCGAACATCAGTCCGATTGCCGTCAGTCGCTTAAAGTAATGCGCTACGTCGAGTTCCCACGTGACACCCATGCCACCGTGTATCTGCACGGCTTCCTCGCCAACTCGTTTGCCGGCGACGCCAATCTGGTACTTGATCGAGTGAATCGCCTGCTCCGAGGCCTCGCCTCCGTCGGCCACGGTCATCGCCGCCCACATCAGCAACGAGCGGCTTTGCTCGCAGGCCGTGTACATTTCGACCATGCGGTGTTGCAACGCCTGAAAACTACTGATAGGGACACCGAACTGCACCCGATTCTTGGAGTACTCAATCGTCTTTTCAGTCAGTATCGTCATGATGCCCACAGCCTCGGCGCAAACGGCAAGTGTCGCATCGGCGACCGCCGCATCGAGGGCATCAAATCCCTCATGAATCTCGCCGATGATCTGCTCCGCGCCTGCAGAAACATTTTCGAGCGAGATTTCGGCGGCGCGCTGGCCGTCGACCGTCGCGTAATCACGGACTGAAAGCCCTGCAGCATCTGCGGCAATTCCGAACAATGTAATGCCAGCATTTTCTGTTCGCTCGCCAGATGTGCGCGCCGGAACGATGAATAAGTTCGCCTCGCCACCGTTGAGTACGTAGCCTTTCGCACCGTTTAGCAGCCATAAGTCACGGTCTCGAGCAGCAGTGGTCACAACGTCATTAATGTCATAGCCGGCTGACGGCTCGACGAATGCCAACGTGGCCTGAAGTTCGCCACTGATGATGGGTTGTAACCATTCTGCTTTCTGCGCGTTGCTTGCAGCGCGCTTCAGAACCCCGCCAGCCAAAATGATATTCGCGAGGTACGGCTCAACGACCAGCCCGCGTCCCAAACGCTCCATTACGATCATCACGTCGACGGGGCTGCCGTCGAAGCCACCGTCGTCTTCGCTGAATGTTATCGCTGTCCAACCGAGATCAGCGAACGTCTGCCAGACGGTCTTACTGTATCCGCATTCACTGGCGGCGTATTTCTGGCGAGTCTCGAAGTCGTAATCGTTAGCGACGAATTTCTCAATACTGTCGGCGAGCATCGTTTGCACTTCATTGAGTGAAAAGTCCATTTTGTGTCGGCCTATAGTCCCAACACATGCTTGGCGATGATGTTTTTCTGAATTTCATTTGAGCCGCCAAAAATCGACAGTTTTCGATGGTTGAAGTAGAGCAGCGAACTCTGAGTCTGAGTGCCTTCGCCAACTCGCTCGCCAGGTGGAAAGTCGATAGCGTACTGGTCGTTAACATACGGCAGTGCGTAATACCCGGACGCTTCGAGTTGCAGTGTGTCAATCTGCTGCCGAAGTTCGGTTCCTGCAATTTTTAGAATCGAAGACTCAGATCCCGGAGCGTTGCCTGACGCAATAGAAGCAAGCGTGCGCAGCTCGGTGTATTCAAGTGCTTTCAGTTCGACTTCGGCCGCTGCAATCCTGCGCATGAATGCTTTATTGTTGGCGAGAGGATCTGCGCCCCGGATCGACCTGCCAGCCTGCGCCCGTAGTCGGGACAATTTGAATTTTGAGACGGCGACGCCGGCGATGCCGGTGCGCTCATGCTGTAACAAGACTTTACCGTAGGTCCAGCCCTTGCCTTCTTCACCGACCAGGTTTTCGACTGGCACCTTAACGTTCTCGAAGTGAATTTCGTTGACCTCGTGCTCGCCGCCGAGCAATAAAATCGGCTTGACGGTAACGCCGGGCTGATGCAGGTCGATCAGGACAAAGCTTATTCCTTCCTGCCGTCTGGCAACGTCGCTGTTAGTCCGGACGAGGCAGAAAATCCAGTCTGCGTATTGGCCCAGCGTTGTCCAGGTCTTGGTCCCGTTCACGATGTAATGATCGCCGTTCAGGTCGGCACGAGTTTTTAGAGAGGCGAGATCCGAGCCGGCGCCGGTTTCCGAATAGCCCTGGCACCACCAGGTATTGAATTCCAGTATGTCCGGCAGAAATCGTTGCATTTGCTCTTCGGTGCCAAACGTATAGATGATGGGTCCGACCATCGACACGCCGAACGACAGGTGCACGGGTGCATTCGCACGAGCCTGTTCATCCGCAAATATGTATTTCTGAATGGGAGTCCAGCCGGTGCCGCCGTATTTCTTGGGCCAGTTTGGCGCGCCCCAGCCGCGCTTATAGGCAATTTTGTGCCAACGGACAACATCGTCTCGCGTCAGTGGAATGGCCTGGTTTTGTTTCTCGAGAATGTCTTGTGGAAACTCGGTCTCATAAAAAGCGCGAACCTCGGCGCGAAAAGCGAGTTCCTCGCCGGTGAAAGTGACATTCATTTACAAATCCTGATCCCAAAAGGGGACCAGAGCTTACCAAACCAAGGGAATGACGTCTGAATCTATTGGGCTGGCAGTGACTCTTAATGCACAATAGTCAGATGACGACCGAACTTCTTCCAAACGACTTGCCTGCAGAGATGCTCCAGCCCACAGTCGACGCGTTGGGCCGGCCGTTGCGCGATTTGCGCATATCTTTGCTGGATCAATGTAATTTCAGGTGCCCGTACTGTATGCCCGAAGCCGAATTTCATTCGGAGTACGAATTCTTGAAACGGCAACAGCGACTGACCTATGACGAAATTATTCGCGTCGCTGCTGCGGCCATCGATCTGGGTGTCAGCAAGATACGCTTGACGGGCGGTGAGCCGTTGCTCGACAAGAATATCGGGTCACTTATCGAACGCATTGCTGCGCTGCCCGGAGTTCAGGATCTGGCGTTGACAACCAATGGCATGTTGCTGGCTGGAGCTGCAGAAAAGCTTGCTCATGCCGGCTTGCACCGCGTGACGGTCAGCCTGGACAGCCTTGACAAGGATGTTTTTCGCAGCATGAGCGGCGGGAGAGGTGATCTTGACAAGGTGCTCAGCGGTATCAAAGCCGCAGAATCAGCGGGTCTGGGTCCCATCAAGATCAATGTGGTTGTCCAGAAGGGCGTCAACGACCATACGCTTCTCGATCTGCTGGAGTACTTTCGCGGCAGCGGCAACATCGTACGCCTCATTGAGTTCATGGATGTGGGAAACTGCAATGGCTGGCGCATGAATCAGGTCGTGCCGTCGCGCGATCTGCTTGAGAAAATCGGGCAGCGCTGGCCGTTACGCCCGGTCGGGAAAAATTATGCCGGAGAGGTCGCGCGCCGCTACGAGTACGTTGATGGCGCTGGGGAAATAGGATTTATTTCGTCAGTAACCGAGCCTTTCTGCGGTGACTGCAGCCGTGCGCGATTATCAGCGGATGGCATGCTGTATACCTGTCTGTTTGCCAACCAGGGCACCGATCTTCGTGAACCGCTGCGAAATGGGGCGGACGATGATGAACTCAGAGACATACTCTCGAGCATCTGGCTGCAACGGGCGGATCGCTACAGTGAACTTCGCACCCCGGAGCTCGCTGAACATCATGTCTTGAAAAAAGTCGAAATGTACAGGATCGGTGGATGACGTGAGCAAACTCAGTCACCTGGACAGCGACAACCGGCCGACCATGGTTGATGTCAGTAACAAATCGGTCAGTCAACGTGAGGCGCACGCGCGGTCGGTGGTCAAGTTGCCGGCGGAGGTTCTATCGCACGTTGCTAACGATGAAATTCCTACCAGGAAAGGCCCGGTTTTTGCGACCGCAATCATTGCTGGTGTCATGGCCGCGAAAAAGACGCACGAGCTCATCCCGTTCTGTCACCCGCTGGGGCTGGACAGCTGTAAGGTATCGATCGAGATCGAAGACAACAATGCTGTGATCGATTGTATCTGCAAAGTGACGCATAAGACCGGCGTGGAAATGGAAGCATTGACAGGCGCCAGTGTTGCCGCGCTGACTATTTATGACATGCTAAAAGCGCTGTCACACGATATCGTTATCAGTGAAACGAAACTCATGTCCAAGACGGGTGGCAAACGGAGTTTTAAGCGCGATGCATAAGCCGGTATATGGCCTGGTTCTCGCCGGTGGTAAAAGCCGTCGCATGGGCCGGGACAAAGCACTGTTGAATCGAGGCGGCCAAACTCAGCTTGCATTCATCGCTGAATTACTCTGCGGCTGCGTGGACAAGGTATTCGTTTCGACACGTCCGGATCAAAAAGACGACAAAGAGCGTAGTCGCTACGAGCAGATCGTGGACCGTCATGACAGTCTGGGTCCGGTCGCGGGCATCCTTGCTGCGCTGCAGGAATATCCAGCTGTGGACTGGCTGGTCGTTGCCTGTGACCTGCCAAATATTGATGAGCGGACCTTTCGAACCCTGCTGGAGCAGCGGCATGGGGAGCAACCGTTTACTGCCTACACGAGTAGTTACGATGGCCTTCCTGAGCCGCTGTGCGCTGTGTACCATTCCGGGTGCGGCAGAATCGTTCAGCAGTTTGTCGATGATGGAATAAACTGTCCGCGTAAAATTCTGATTCGCTCGGACACTCGCCTTCTGGATCAACCTGAACCCCGCTCACTCGACAATGTCAATACGCCGGACGATTTACAGAACAGCATATTGCAGGCTACCTGATGAAGACTATTACCGTTCGATATTTCGCGATATTTCGTGAGCATGCCGGAGTGGACGAGGAGACCCTCAGTCTCGATGTCACCTCGGCGATGGACGTTTTCGAGCGAACGCGAGCTCGACACGGTTCCAGCGAACCGACAGGCCACTGCAAGGTGGCAATCAATGACGAAATGGCCGAATGGTCTTCCGGTGTTAATGACGGTGATACGGTATTGCTTTTTCCGCCGGTCGCTGGCGGCTGATATGTTCGAGATATCTGAAAACGACATCGCGATCGATGCTCTGCGCGAACAGATGAAGGACCCTGGCGCCGGCGGTTACTGCGTCTTCGAAGGCCGGGTGCGCAATGAAAACGAAGGTCGCATGGTCGAGCGCCTGGAATACGAGGTTTACGAACCGCTAGCAGTCAAGGAAGGCGAAAGGGTTCTGGAAGAAGCGCAGCAACGTTTTCCCTATCTGCTAGCCTTTTGTGTGCATCGATCCGGCCTTCTTGAAATCGGCGATTGTGCCGTCTGGGTCGGCGTTGCGGCGGCACATCGTGATGAGGCTTTCCAAGCCTGTCGCTACATAATCGACGAGATAAAAGTCAGATTGCCGGTCTGGAAGAAAGAGCATTACGCTGGTGGTGACTCCGGCTGGGTGAATTGTGAGCGCTGTGCTAGCGTTCTGCGTCAGTCAAAGGATCAAAACGGGAAGGGAAGCTGATTTGCGGATCATCAAATCCATCGAAGATGCGAAGGCCCTGGTCGGCAAGGAGGTCGGTCTCTCTGACTGGGCTGTCATAGACCAACACCGTGTCGATCAGTTCGCTGAAGCGACGGCCGACCATCAGTGGATCCACGTCGATACCGAACGCGCGGCGAAAGAGATGCCGGATGGCAAGACCATCGCACATGGCTATCTGACTCTGGCGCTGATTCCAGCATTGACGGGTAATTTCATTGAGGTGAAGAATCTCGCTCGCGCGATCAATTTCGGTCTGAACAAAGTTCGATTTTATGCGCCGGTGCCCGTGGGTTCTCGAGTGCGGGGCAGGGCGAAAGTACTGCAGGCACGACAGCGTGCCGGCGCCCTGTTGCTAACCTCGGAAGTGCGTATTGAAGTCGAGGGCCAACGCAAGCCAGCGTGTGTTGCCGAGACCTTGGGCATGTACTTCTTCAACGAAGAAGATGTATCCAAAGCCGACTAACGTGCGTGCAGCCAGCCGGGCAGGAAAGAATACGGATCACGGTCTTTTGTCTCCGACCAGGCGACGTTGTTTTTGCGCAGCAAGTCGGCCATCGTGCCATCTTTAGCTGCATCGAACAGTTCAGTTGCGCCGCCGACGTGTTTGCCGCCGATGTAGATCTGCGGGATTGTTTTCAAACCGGTCTGTTCCTCTATTGCGGCACGAATTTTGCCACCGCGATTGCCCTTCTGATAAGCCACTGAGTCGAGGTCGACGGACCGATACGGAATATCGTAGTGGGCAAACATTTTTCGGACGGACCAGGAAAACTCGCACCATTCAAGAGAAAACAGGACGACAGGATGGTCGGCGTCAGTGGTTGCCGAGGCAAGAAAATCACGGGCATCTTCCTCGACAACAAGTGCGGTAACATCTTCGGTTGCCGCGGATGGTGGTGGCGAATCGAATCGGTAGTTCGGCGTCGAGCGAGCAATGTCCTGCTCCTCGTCTGTCATGTCGGCCGGAATATCGTCAAACAAGGGCGTGCTGAGATAACGCTCGCCGGTATCGGGTAGCATGCAAAGCACGTTGGCTCCGGGCTCGGCTTTTTCGGCGACGGCAAGTGCTCCAGCGAGCGTTGCGCCGGCCGAAATACCGACGAAAATGCCCTCTTCCTGGGCGAGCGCCCGGGTGAGTCGCAGCGCATCATTGCCATCGATAGGCAAGATGCTGTCAATTAACTTGGCGTCGACAACATCCTCCGTCAATTGCGGAATAAAGTCAGGGCTCCAGCCCTGCATAAGGTGTGGCCGAAACAGCGGATGACTGTCGCGGGGCGTGCCGTCTTCCAGGCGCTGTTGTGGAATGCCGCTGCCGAGTAGTGGTGAATTATCGGGTTCGCAAACGATAATTTTCGTCTGCGGACTTTTTTCTTTCAGTACTCGCGATACGCCCTTTAGTGTTCCGCCGGTACCGAAGCCAGTGACCCAGTAGTCGAGATTTTTGTCGGCGAAGTCTTCAAGAATTTCTGGCGCCGTCGTTTTGGAGTGCGCGTCGGCGTTGGCTTCGTTTTCGAACTGCCGAACGAGAAACCAGTCATGTTTTTCGGCCAGCTCGACAGCCTTCGCGAGCATGCCGCTGCCCTTTAACGAGGCAGGCGTAAGTATCACTTTGACGCCAAGGAAACGCATCATCCTGCGGCGTTCTACACTGAAGCTTTCCGCCATCGTGACGACCAGCGGGTAGCCTTTCTGCGCACATACCATGGCGAGACCAATGCCGGTGTTACCGCTCGTTGCCTCGATGACGGTTTGGCCGGGCTTCAGTGTGCCGTCCTTCTCGGCCTGCTCGATCACGTTGAGCGCCAACCGGTCTTTGACCGAGCCCATCGGATTGAAGGATTCGATTTTCACATAGATGTTGACGTCTTTTGGCCCAATCTTGTTGAGCTTGACGATCGGTGTATTGCCGATGGTTTCAAGAATATTGGAATACAGCATTGCAGTTCACCTTAATCGGAAAATTCGGCTGTTGTCTGTCGCTTGCGATTGACGATGAGCCGGGTGACATCGGGGCGTGAGTAATGACCCGCTACATCGAGGTTGTGGCGCTCTTCGAGAACCTGCTCGTGATCCAGCTCGACGATATACAGCGACTCATCACCGGACTGCGGTTCAAGCAACCAATCTCCACTCGGTGCAGCAACGCAGGAACCACCGTTCGCCATCAGGTCGTCGGCAGTGTCGAGGAGTAGCTTGGCGTGCGGCAGGCCTGAGCCGATATCAGACTTTCGCATCAATCCCGATACGGAGACAACGAATGAGCGGCTCTCACGTGCGATAAAGCGTGTGATCTCCCCGGTATTGTGCGCGTTTCCCGGCCAGATGGCGATGTGTAGATCCTCGCCCTGCGCATACAGCGATGCTCGTGCGAGTGGCAACCAGTTTTCCCAGCAATTTAGCCCGCCCACCGTAAATGGTCCCAGCTTGTGAGTGCGCAGGCCATTGCCGTCGCCGATAGCCCAGACCAGGCGTTCCTCGTGAGTCGGCATGAGCTTGCGATGCACAGAACCAATGTTGCCGTCCACGCCGATATACACCATGGAGCAATAGAGGCTATGTCCGCCGCGGTCTGTTGCGCGCTCAATAACACCGAGATAGACAGCAATTCGGTTGTCGCGGGCCGCCGAACAAACATCGTCAAGGTCGCCGGTGTCGATCGAAACAGCTTGTGAAACGTAATGTGCATACAATGATTTTTGCAGTTCGGAATCGAAGCGGGCGCCGTCCGTGCGCTCCACCCAGAACGGGTAGCCGGGCAGCAAGGCTTCGCCGAAAACAACCAGCGTGCAACCGCCAGCCGCGGACTTATTGATCCAGGTGACCACTTTATCGACGGTAGCGTCACGCTCTAGCCATATTGGGGCTATCTGCGCGAGGCCCACAGAGATTCGCGTATCGGACATCGGTTTCTCCGCACTGCAGAGTCAAAAAAAGGCAGCAGGCGTCCCTGCGGTCCTTCAGGACTTTCTAGTCTAGTCGCAACCTGATGCCGGGCTCTTGTGCAGTTGCCGGCGCAGCGACGACGATGGCGGTGAGCGCTATCGAATAAAATCGACCCAGTCGACCCAGGCTATTATCGGCCGGATTCATAGGATTCCCCTTTACCGAGCTATTGCTTGTTATTGATCGAGCATATCATGAAATTCCGGGTTAGAATCGGCAGCCAAGCTTATGAAAAACTGATGTTTTGGTGGTGTTACGGCCGATACGGTAGTCGGCGTCAAACAAGGATATTAAATGGGTGCCGCACTGCGACTTTATGGACTGAATGCACTGGTTTTGAATGCCGGTAGTGGCATCGGCGAAGCCGTAGCCAGAACGCTGGTCAAGCACGGTGCTGCGGTACTGGCCGTCGATACGAAAAATAGTGGCGTGGAGCGACATTTTGCCGCAGTACGAGGTGTCACGGGAATGTCTGCAAACCTTGTCGATGCAGACCAGATGCCGGCACTTGTCCAACAGGCTGTCGATGCATTGGGCGGAATCGATATTCTGGTCAACGAGTTTCCATTGTCATTTGAGGCACCTATGCCGGCTTCCGCAGAACGGTTGGAACGCCTTTTGCAGTCGCGGGCCGCACTGACGTTGTCGGTCTGCCGCGCGGCATTGCCGTACCTGAAAAAGAGTCCGGCCGGTCGCATTATCAACATGGGATTTGTACGCAGCTCATTCGCCGCCGATGCCCACGATGCGAGCAATCGTGCGGAACGGGACCTGGCGAATCTGACTCGAGCGCTGGCCGTCGAAATCGGTGAGTTCGGTATCACTGCAAATTACGTGCAGCCGGGCGGAGTGATGACACCCGACAGTCGCGATGTGTTTCGCAGGAATAAGGCGCTGCGGGATCACTGTATCAAGAACTCTGCGGCGCGGCGTCTCGGTGAGCCCGTGGATATCGCCAAAGTCGTTTTGTTCCTGGCAAGCAATGATGCCGTTTTTGTCAGCGGTACCGGAGTCGCTGTAGATGGCGGCCGCAGCAGCGGTTGACGATCGTGCACCCGGTTCTTGAGGACCTGATAGGGCTCCTTGGCCTGGAGCGCATCGAGGAGAATATTTTTCGTGGTGACAGCCGCGACATCGGCAGCCCGCAGGTATTCGGTGGACAGGTGATTGGCCAGGCACTGTCCGCTGCGCAACATACTGTCGACGGTCGTGTAGCCCATTCGCTGCATGCGTATTTTCTGCGCCGTGGTGACGTTAACGCGCCGATTATCTACGAAGTTGACCGCTCGCGAGACGGTGGCAGTTTTTCTAATCGCCGTGTCGTTGCCATCCAACACGGGCGTCCGATACTGAATCTCGCTGCTTCCTTTCAGAATCCCGAAGCCGGGCTCGAGCATCACGCGGTCAAGCCCGAGGTACCGGGTCCGGACGGCCTCAAAGATCTGACCGATGTGGCTAAAGACATGCTCGAGCACATTCCGTCGAAATTGCGCCGCTTCTTGACGGACAAGCGACCCTTTGAGTTTCGGCACGTCGAACCCGTCAATTTTGAAGTTCCACGGACGCTACCGCCAAAGAAACACGTTTGGATTCGCGCTGTCGACAAGTTGCCCGATGATCCGGTGTTACACCAGAATTTGCTCACCTATGTTTCCGACTATGAGCTGCTTGGGACAGCTACGCTGCCGCATGGTCTGTCGTTCACGCGAGGCAGCGTCATCATGGCGAGTCTTGACCACGCACTCTGGTTTCATAGCGAAGTCAGGATGGACGAATGGCTGTTGTACGCGATGGACAGTCCAAGCTCGTCAGGTGCCCGAGGTTTCACACGCGGACAGTTGTTTACTGAAAGCGGCACCCTGATTGCTTCAACGGCACAGGAAGGGCTGATGCGTGTCGTCGATCCTGATGACTGGAAGCCGCGCTCGAAACCGGGTGCGCAGAAATAGTGGTTCATCAACAAGAAACTTGTTGGGCCCCTAGGCTGATTTACCTTGAGCCACAACTGCTGCCGTGGCCTTCGCGATTGCGTCGGCATCACCTAGAAACTCGTGAGATATCGGATGCAGGTCATCGTCGAGATCGTAGGCGAGCGGAATCCCGGTTGGGATATTGAATTCTGTAATTGCTTCGTCCGAGACGTCGTCGAGCATCTTGACCAGTGCGCGCAGGCTGTTGCCGTGCGCGGCGATCAGGACGTTCTTGCCGACGCGAAGTTGCGGCGCAATGACATCGGTCCAGCATGGCAGCACGCGCTGGAGCGTCGTCGCCAGGGACTCCGTTGCCGGCAGCCCCTCAATGCCGGCATACCGCGGGTCGTGCGCGGGATGGCGCTCATCTTCGGCATCAAGTTCGGGTGGTGGAATGTCGTAGCTGCGGCGCCAGATATGCACTTGGTCCTCGCCGTATTTGGCCGCGGTCTCTGCTTTATTCAGCCCCTGCAGTCCGCCGTAATGACGTTCATTCAGGCGCCAGTCGCGGACGACGGGTATCCACATACAGTCCATTTGATCCTGAATATGCCACAGCGTCCGAATCGCGCGCTTCAATACTGAGGTGTAGGCAATATCGAACTCGTACCCAAGATCGGCGAGCAGTCGGCCCGCAGCGATCGCTTCGCTATTGCCTTGTTCAGTCAGGTCAACATCCGTCCAGCCCGTGAACAGGTTCTTCAGATTCCACTCACTTTGACCGTGTCGACACAATACAAGTTTGGCAGCCATTCCTGCTCCGGTTACTGATGACCACGGGCGTGGTCCAGGCTAGTTTGCGATCAGGTCCCGCAATCTCTTCGCGGCAACCGAAAGCGTAGCAAAATCCACATTGTTGCGTAATTTCATTTCATCGATCATGCGCTTGAATCGATCCACCTCGATCGAGTGCTTTTGGAGCCACGCCGCGGCAATTTTCCCGGGCTCCTTCTTGCTGCGCGGTGTCAATAGCTGGAACGCGTGCTTGCGACGTAAACGGTAGAACTCGTCTCGCAAATTGCTGCGTGCCATCGCCTGCCAGCGGCCGGAGACTTGCAAATCCTCGGCTGAATTGTGTAGCCAGTACAGCCCTAACTCGTCATTAAATGTTGAATACAGACGGGCGGCATCGAGTACGTCTCGTTTGCGTTCGGCAGCAAGGTCGGCCATGTCGAGCGCCGGTCGGGTCAGCAGCAATAAGGACATGCGGTATGCGAGTTTCTCCGGCACGCCCATAGCGATGAAATGCCGTTCCGCATTTTCGTTACGGGTACGGGCTGCTTTCGACAGGTGGGTCGCGGATCGAGAATAAATGCGCGCCATATGTTCCTTTAAACGATCCACGGCCGTCACGATGTCGAGTTCGTCATTGTATTGCTCGATCAACCAATAGCAGACGTGGCGCAGTGTCCGACTCACCTCAAACATCATCGAAACCTGCGCACTGGCTGGAATTTCATAATCCAGCGACTCAATGGTCCTGAGCAGCGGTGCGGCCCGGCAAATAATTCTAGCTACGGCGTACGCGCGTGCCACAGTGACAATATTCGCTCCGGTGTCGAGTTGCACTCGCTTAACAAATGCAGGGCCCATGCGATTGACCAGATCGTTTGCGACCAGCGTTGCCAGAATCTGCCGACTCAAACGATGCCCGGCCAAAAGGTCCGAGTAGCGACGCCTGAGCACTGATGGAAAGTAGCGTTGCGGATCGATGGCGAGAAAGTCTTTGAGCGATTCTTCTGAGTTGATCAGCCCGTTGTACAAATCGATTTTCGCGTAACTGAGCACAACCGCCAGCTCCGGCCGGGTAAAGCCAAGTTTGAGTTTTCGTCGTTCGTCAATTTGCGCTTCGTCGGGAAGAAATTCGATTTCGCGATTCAACAGTCCGGTGCGTTCGAGATCGGTTATCAGGCTTGCCGTCTCATCGATACGATCGGCGGACAGTGTTTCGCTCATGCTGATCGACTGCGTTTGCAGGTAGTTGTTTCGCAGCACGAGTTTCGCAACATTGTCAGTCATCGACTTCAGCAATACATTGCGCTTTGCACGCGTCATGTTTTTCTGCTTGGCGACGTCGCTCAGCAATATCTTGATATTCACTTCACGATCGGAGCTGTCGACACCCGCGGAGTTGTCGATAAAGTCAGTGTTGATACGCCCACCGAGCAGGCTGTATTCTACGCGCGCCAACTGGGTCAGACCGAGGTTGCCACCTTCGCCAACGACTTTGCATCGCAACTCGCTGGCATTGACGCGTACCGAATCGTTGCTGCGGTCTCCTGCGTCCGTATGGCCTTCGTGGCTGGCTTTGACGTATGTGCCGATGCCGCCGTTCCAGAGCAAGTCGACGGGCATCTTGAGAATCGCATTGATCAACTGATCGGGATTCAATGACACATCGTCTATATCCAGCAAAGTTCGGGCTTCATTGCTCAGTCGAATAGTTTTGGCCTGACGAGAATATATTCCGCCACCCTTCGATATCAGAGAGTCGTTGTAGTCTTCCCAGCCAGTGCGTGGCGTTTTGAAAAGGCGCTGGCGTTCGCGGTAACTGCGTGCCATGTCTGGATCCGGGTCGAGGAAAATGTTGCGGTGATTAAATGCTGCGACCAGCTTGATCTTGCGCGACAACAACATACCGTTGCCAAACACGTCGCCTGCCATATCGCCGATCCCGGCGACGGTGAATGGATCTTTCTGCGTATTCAGGCCCATTTCGCGGAAATGGCGCGTGACGGCTATCCAGGCGCCGCGGGCCGTAATGCCCATCTTCTTGTGGTCATAGCCGGCAGAACCACCCGATGCGAACGCGTCGTCAAGCCAAAAGCCGTAATCTGCCGATATGCCGTTCGCGATATCGGAAAAGGTCGCGGTACCTTTATCGGCGGCGACGACAAGGTACGGATCATCGCCGTCGCGTCGTACAATACCGTCGGGCGTTACGACCTCGCCATCGATAACGTTGTCCGTGACATCGAGCAGTGCACGGATGAATGTCTTGTAGCAATGAATACCGTTCTGCATGATCGCATCCGAATCGCCGACCGGCGCGCGCTTCGGAAAGAAACCGCCTTTCGCGCCGGTCGGGACGATGACCGTGTTCTTGACGACTTGCGCCTTCATCAAACCCAGCACTTCGGTTCGAAAGTCCTCGCGACGGTCAGACCAGCGCAAACCACCCCGCGCAATGTCTCCGCCACGTAAATGCACGCCCTCGACCTCGGGGGAATACACGAAAATCTCGAATTTCGGTTTCGGCAACGGTATTTCGGGCAACTGCGAAGGGTCCAGTTTGATCGACAGGTACGATTTTGGTTTGTTCTCTTCGGTCAGAAAATAGTTGGTGCGCAGCGTGGCGCTGATTCCGCCGGCAAACGCAGTGAGAATTCTATCTTCGTCGACGTTCTTTGCCCTGGCAACGCCGCGTAACACAGCGGCGTTGACTCTCTTCAGTTCGCGATTGCGCCGGGACCTCGAGATGGCCGGGTCGAACTGCAGCTCGAATTGCTCAACGAGCAGCGGCACGAGGTTGGAATGTGCAACCAGCACGTCCTCCATGTAGGTCTGACTGAATGGCAGTCCGAGTTGCTGAATGTGCTTCGCGTAGCAGCGTAGTAGCGCCGTCTGGCGCCAGTCGAGTCCGCCACTGAGGACCAGCCTGTTAAGGCCGTCATTTTCAGCATCGCCGCTCAATACCGCCAGGAAACAGTTTTCGAAGCGGGCATCGGCCGCTACGAAATCCACGGATTCGCTATCCGCATAGATCAGATGGAAATCCTGAAACCAGAATGACTGTCCGGACGCCAAAATCGCTTCGTAGGGTCGCTCCGAGAACACATCCACACCCATATTTTCTATTACAGGCAATGCATCCGAGAGCGGGATCGGCTGCTCAACGCTATAAACCATGAAATGCGAATGGCCGGTTTCTGAGTTCGCCGGAACGTACAGATCAACTGTACGATCAACCTGATCATTGAGCATGGCGTCAATGCGGCGAATATCGGAGCAGGCTGCGGGGGGCAGCGTGTCAGCCTGATAGCCTGCCGGAAAGATCTGGCCGTAAGCCTTGAAGAGGCGATGACCCTCGTCAAGGCCAAACTGCTCCAGTAACTGGCCCTGCAATCGGTCGGACCAGGTAACAACGAGATCAGCGATTCGATTTTCTATGTCCTGAATACTAATACGAGGCCGCACGCCTTGCGCAGTGCGGACTATCGTGTGCAAACGGGCGAGCGCGGAATCGGATATTTGCACGGCAGAATCGACCGTTACACCATCGAACGCATCCTTCAGCAGCGCCTCGATACGCCTTCTTATCGCCGTCGTATATTTTTCTCGCGGAATAAAAACCAGGCATGAGAAAAAGCGTCGAAACGTATCGCGGCGCAGGAATAACTTCACGCGCTGGCGATCCTGAAGATTCAGAATGCCAAGCGTCGTGCGGGCGAGATCCTGGACCGAACTCTGAATCAGTTCTTCGCGGGGATAGGTCTCGATTATGTGCGATAGTGCTTTGCCGCGATGTCCAAGCCCATCAACTTTCGCGCGCTCGAAAATTTTCTTGATCTTGTGGCGTATCAGCGGAATGTTCCTGGGACTTTCGCTGTACGCAATGGATGTGAGCAGGCCGATAAATCGTCGCTCACCGATCGTTTCGCCTTTCTTGTTGTAGATTTTGACCCCGACATAATCGAGATACGCAGAACGGTGTACGGTCGAGCGAGAATTCGCCTTGGTTAATATCAACCAGTCTCGCGAACGCGTCAGTCGGCGCATTTCCGTCGTTAGCTCAACAGACTTTGAACCGCGATCGTCGCGGCTCAAGACGCCGAGACCGGTGCCTTCAACCGAATTCAGGAAAACACGTTTGCCTTTTTTTATAATCTTGTATTCCCGGTACCCGAGAAAGGTGAAATGGTTATCGGCCAACCACTCAAGCAACGCCTGACTTTCTGTGCGCAGCAACGGGTCGACGCCTTTGGGCCCGTTCTCGAGCAGTTCGCTTGTCTCGAGCATGCGTGCGCGCATCTTCTGCCAGTCACGAACTGTGATTCGCACATCGGCCAGAACTCTGATGATTTCCTGGCGCAGCAGCTTCAACTGAGCCGCATCCGTTTCCCGCTCTATCGCAAAGCGAATGTAAGACTCTGGTCGTGCTTCCTGATCGCCGGGTTTTGCGATAGCAAGCAATCTACCCCTGCCATCTCGTTTTACGAGGATGACCGGATGGACCGTTATATGGACCGCTAGACTGTGAAGATTTATTGCGGCAGCGACGGAATCCACAAGAAATGGCATGTCGTCATTAACCATTTCGACAAAGGTATACGCCGAGGAATAGCCTTGTTCTTCCTCGGTCGGATTAAAGATGCGCAGAAGAGCCTGTCCTTTGCGACGAGTGGCACCGAATTCCAGATGCTCGATCGCAGCGCGAGCCATGAGCTTTACGGACCGGCCTTCGAGATCTTCAACCGGCACGTTTTCGACGTACTGCTTCAAGAATCGCTTCGTGTGGGAGGGCTTGCGAAGAATCTTCGAACGGACTCGTGTGGAAATGATGCCGTCGATGATCGCCTGCTTCCTGTCGCCGACCCGACGGTGTTCTCTTGATGCCACGTAGCTACTCCGGTCGGACTTGGCGACCAAAAAATTAGGGACCCGATATGGCGCGTGGCAGTATACAGTAATTACATTGGAAACCGTCCCTGCAAAGATGCTGATATGAAGAAAAGAAAACTCGAAGAATCAATTCACACGGACCTGTCACGCGACGACGACTACACAGCCTACTTGCGGCTCGATCAACTTCTCGGCGCGCAAATACCGCTAAGCGAGCCACCGCATCACGACGAAATGCTGTTCATTATTCAGCATCAGGTCGCGGAGTTGTGGATCAAACTTGTTATCCATGAAATTGGTGCGGCGATCAGGCACTTGCGCACGGATGAGTTGCCGCAGGCGGTCAAGAATCTGGCGCGCGTACGACACGTTCAGAGCCAGTTATACAATCAATGGAAAGTGCTCGATACGTTAACGCCGGCGGAGTATTCCGAATTTCGACACGTTTTCGGCAAGGCATCGGGTCTTCAGTCCGCGCAATATCGCATTTTGGAGTTCACGCTGGGCAACAAGAGCCGCGCGACTATGGCCGTGTACGAGCATCAGCCGGAGTGGCACGCGCGGTTGGAGGCGGCGCTGAACGCGCCGAGTCTTTACGAAGAGTTTCTGTTGTATCTGGCGCGCCGCGGAATGGCTATTCCGCCGTTCCTCAAGGATCACGATTTCAGTAAAGGGCGAGAGGATGATGAAGCGGTGATCGCGGTACTGAAGACGATCTACGAGAATCGCGCCGAGCATTGGGCACGCTACGAAATGTGTGAAGCGCTAATGGATGTCGGCAACAACTTCCAGTTTTGGCGCTTTCATCACATGAAAACAGTGGAACGAATCATCGGGCACAAGCCCGGTTCGGGCGGATCGTCCGGTGTAGCGTTTCTCAAGCAAGCGCTGGATATTGATTTTTTTCCGGAGTTGCTTCGGGTCCGGACTGAAATCGGTGCCTAGCGTCTCGGTGGGGTGCTAGGGAGGGCCGATCAAGCTGGCACGGGCCAGTAGTCTTTCCATGATGCTGTTGAGGTTTTCCAGTTCGTCCGCGCTGAACCCCTGCAACAGATCGCGTTCAAACTGCAGTGCCAGTTGCGCGATTTCGTCGTGCAATTTCTTGCCTTCTTCTGAAAGGTTGAGGATGGAGCGGCGCCTGTCAGCGTCGGCAAATTCACGATCGATGCGGCCGTTCTTGATCAGTTTGGTGACGGCTCGACTGACGGCAACTTTGTCCAGCAACGTGCGCTCCGCGACCTCGACGGCCGACAGACCCGGGAATCGTCCCAGCACTGCGATTACTCGCCATTCGGGAATTGAGACGCCAAATCGCTTGTCGTAGGCCCTGGCAACGGTGGTGCTGACCGTATTGGACAACACCGCCAGTCGGTACGGCAGAAAATTCTCCAGTATGAGTTCGTCATCCATTGCAGCAACTTATCACGCGAGATGCGGCAGGGCGAGATACTCTGACGACTGCATCTCGATGAGCCGACTGACCGTCCGCTTAAACTCTGACGTCAAACGATTTCCTGAATACAGTGATTCGGCGACCGTCGATGCCGAAACAATGAGTTTCACCCGACGGTCATAGAACTCATCGACCAGCGCGATGAATCGCCGCGTCTGGTCGTCGCGCATCGAATCGAGCAGCGGTATGCCGGAAATTATGACAGTCGAATACCAGCGGGCAATTTCAATGTAGTCCGCCTGGCTGCGCGGGGCGTCACAAAGTGCTGCAAAGTTGAACCATGCGATGCCCTTCGCGCACTTACGGGCGGAGATGCGCCGGCCATTGATATCGAGGCCGTGATTGTCGCGAATCTCGCTGGTGGCCGATTCGTCAAAAAAGAAATTCAGCTTCTCGGTGGCTCGTTCGTCGTCGGGTGTGAGATAGGTGCCGGCTTTTTGCAGCAGACGCAGTCGGTAATCGGTGTCACCACCCATATGGATTACGTCGGTGTTGCGTTTTATCAGGTCGATTGCCGGCATGAACTGTTGCCGCTGCAAGCCATCTTTGTAGAGTTCTTCGGGCGCCGAATTGGATGTCGCTACCAGCGTTACACCGCGCCGAAAAAGGCCGTCGAGCAATCGTCCCAGTAGCATGGCGTCGCCAATATCGCTGACATAGAATTCGTCGAAACACAGTACTTGCGTCTCCCTCGCCATTCCCTCGGCAACAGCGTCGAGCGGATCTTCGATATTACCCACCGCTCGCATTCGAGCGTGTACGCTGTGCATCATGCGATGAAAGTGAATGCGCTTTTTCTTTTTGATATTGAGACTTTCGAAGAACAGGTCCATCAGAAAGGTCTTGCCGCGACCAACGCCGCCCCAGACGTAAAGACCCTTTACCCCGGCTACCGCAGGCGGAGGCCTGCCGGACAAGAATCTCAGCAGCCCCCGTCGCGCTGGCCTGTGATCGTCAATGCGCTGCTGGAGGTCTTCGAGCCTCTCGACGACATCGATTTGTACGGGATCACGGACATGACCTTCTCGGGATAAACTGTCCTCATAGGCTTGGCGAATTTTCAATCTACCCTGTTACCTGTATTTTAGTGTTGATGTGGGCGGCAAGATTACATCGCTGGAAATAAAGCTGCCACAGTGGCTGTTAGAATAAGCGCAAGGCACGTTAAGGATACGATCCCGATGTCGGATGAAATCGAACGCGAGGCAATGGAATTTGATGTCGTCATCGTCGGCGGCGGTCCGGCGGGACTGGCTGCGGCATGCCGGTTGATGCAACTGGACAACAGTCTTGCTGTCGTTGTCGTCGAAAAGGGCTCGGAGATCGGTGCGCATATATTGTCTGGCAACGTATTCGAACCAACCGCGCTCAATGAGTTGTTTCCCGACTGGCAGGAAAAGGGCGCGCCCGTCAAGACCGCCGTAACGGGCGACCGAGTCCACTACCTGATGAGCGCAACCGGCGCGATGCCCGTGCCCGGTCTGTTTCTGCCCCGGCCAATGCACAACAAGGGAAATTACATCATCAGCCTTGGGCAATTGTGCCGATGGATGGGCGAGCAGGCCGAGGCTATGGGCGTCAACGTGTTGCCGGGATTTGCGGC
>JADFHE010000006.1:88170-96748 GCA_022567295.1 Pseudomonadota bacterium
CCTCTGAGGTTCTGTACGACGCCGCTGGACGCGTAACCGGTGTTGCGACGAGTGACCTGGGAATTGGCAAGGACGGCTTGAAAAAGAGCTCTTACCAGGCAGGTTACGAATTGCTCGGTAAATACACGATATTTGCCGAAGGTGTTCGCGGCAATCTCAGTGAGGAAGTGATGAGGAAGTTTAATCTTCGCGAGAATGCTGATCCGCAGCACTACGGCCTTGGCATCAAGGAAGTGTGGGAGATTGACCCGGAACTGCACGAAGAGGGCCTGGTTGTGCACACGGCGGGGTGGCCGCTGGATTCACACACGGAAGGCGGTGGTTTCCTGTATCACGCCGCAGACCACAAAGTGTTTGCTGGATTCATCATTGCTTTGAATTACAAGAATCCACACCTGTCGCCGTTCAACGAGTTTCAGCGTTGGAAACTACACCCCAAAATTCGACGTTATCTTGATGGCGGCAAGCGAATTGCCTACGGTGCGCGCGCCGTCAACAAAGGGGGTTTGCAGTCACTGCCGAAATTGACGTTTGCAGGTGGCCTGCTGGTTGGCTGCGCGGCGGGCTTTCTCAACGGTGTCAAGATCAAAGGTGCGCATACGGCGATCAAGACTGGCATGCTGGCGGCGGAGAGCGTGCACGCGGCACTGGCCGCCAATGCTACAGATCGTGCCGAGCTATCGGACTATGAAGACAACGTCAGAGCATCCTGGGCGTACAAAGAATTGCACAGGGGCCGAAACTTTGGGCCAGGCTTGCACAAGTTCGGTAATTTTTGGGGAGCCGCTTTCGCCTTCATCGATCAGAATATTTTCTTTGGCAAGCTGCCATTTACGTGGCGAAATACGCAGCCCGACCATGAGTCGTTGGACCGATCCTCTGACGCCGAGCGGATAGACTACCCGAAACCCGACGGCATACTGACTTTCGATCAAATGTCGTCCGTTTTCCTGTCCAGTACGAATCATGAAGAAGACCAGCCTTCACACCTGCAGCTAAAGGACGAATCGATCCCCGTGGCTTACAACCTGCCGGAGTTTGACGAGCCGGCGCAACGCTACTGCCCGGCGGGCGTGTTTGAGATTGTAGAAGAGGGCGGTGCCAAGAAGTTTCAGATCAATGCACCAAACTGCGTGCACTGCAAGACTTGCGATATCAAGGATCCAAAGCAGAATATCGTGTGGACCGTTCCCGAAGGCGGCGGCGGTCCGAATTACTCAAACATGTAATTCGGACCGCAAACTCAAAACCAAATTTTATCGGCCGGCGTCCGACATACTGTTTACTGGAATGGCTCGCTCCCGTCGAGCGGGACCTAGGTTCGCTGCGCTTTATTTCCTGTAAACAGTATCTCGCCCATCGGCCCTGCGACATCGGTGATGAGATTATCCAATTCCCGGCCTGACCTCACCGACAACGTCGCAAGACGGCGGACGAGACCTTTGATTGCGAGGCCTTAGGCGAGCGGAGCGAGCAGACCGCAATCAAATGGTGTCGGCCGACGGCAATGTGACTCTCGTTTGAATGCTGGTCGATGGCCAATGAAATCTGGTTCTTAGTTTTAGTCGCCGCCTACTTGGGCTGCATCCGGATCGCGCCGTCGATGCGAATGGTTTCGCCATTCACGACCGGATTGCCATAGATGAAAGCCACGGTATCTGCATATTCCTCAGGACGACCGAGCCGCGGAGGAAATGGAATCTGTTTGCCAAGCGAGTCCCGCACTTCTTCGGACATTCCCGCCATCATCGGTGTCATAAAGATGCCGGGTGCGATCGTGTTGACACGGATTCCGAACTGCGCAAATTCACGCGCGAGCGGCAGCGTCATGCTAACGATACCGCCCTTTGACGCCGAATACGCAGCCTGACCTATTTGGCCCTCAAAAGCCGCGACCGACGCCGTGTTGATGACGACACCACGCTCGCCCTCGTCGTTGGGATCATTCAGTTGCATTACGGCGGTAGCTTCCTTGGTTACGATGTATGTGCCAACAAGGTTGATCTGAATGACGCGATTGAAGTTTTCGGCCGGCCATGGGCCTTCGCGGCCCAACGTACGCCCTGCCGTGGCGATACCGGCACAGTTTACCGTCAGCGTAATACCGTCCATGAACTCGCTGGCTGTCTGGATGGCCGCCTTAACCGCATCTTCATCGGACACATCGGTGCCAACGAATAATGCCCGATCACCGAGCTGTGCCGCGCTTGTCATGCCGTGCTCTTCATTGACGTCCAGGAGCACCGCGTGGCCCCCGGCGCCGATGATTTTTTCTGCCGTGGCGAATCCCAGTCCGGATGCACCACCAGTGATCACCGTTTTCGCGCTTTTGAGATCCATCGATGTTCCTTAGTTTCTAAAAACTTCAATTCCAATCGCGACAGCCTCGCCGCCACCGATGCACAAAGACGCTATACCGCGTTTCAGGTTGCGGTTTCGCAAGGCATGCAGCAGCGTAACGATGATTCTCGCGCCGGTGGCCCCTATCGGGTGCCCCAGTGCACAGGCGCCGCCATTGACATTGACCCGTGCGTGGTCCAGACCGACATCAACCATCGCGGCCATGGTCACACAGGCAAACGCTTCGTTAATCTCGTACAGATCAACGTTATCGGGACTCCAGCCGAGTTTATCGTGCAGTGCCCTGATCGCGAAGACAGGCGCCGTTGTAAACCACTCGGGTTCGTGGGCGAATCCCGAATGACCGGCGATCGACGCCAGCGGCTCGAGCCCGCGTTTCTCTGCATCGGCGGCGCTCATCAGTAACAATGCCGCAGCTCCGTCCGAGATTGACGACGAACTGGCTGCGGTCACGGTGCCATCTGTTGCGAAAGTTGGTCGCAATGACGGGATTTTTTCGGGCTGCGCCTTGCCAGGTCCTTCGTCTTCGCTGATCGTGATATCGCCACTTCGCGTACTGATTGTCACCGGTGCGATCTCAGCCGTGAAACTTCCATTCGCCAGCGCTGCTCGTGCTCGTTTGACCGACTCGATGGCAAATGCATCCTGATCTTCGCGACTGAAGGAGTATTTCTTCGCCGTTTCCTCGGCGAAATGTCCCATCATTTTGCCGTCATAAGGATTCTGCAGGCCGTCAAAAAACATGTGATCGAGGACCTCTTGGTGACCCATGCGGTATCCGCTGCGTGCTTTCGGCATCAAATAGGGGGCATTCGACATAGACTCCATACCGCCGGTCAGAACGACGCTGGCGCTGCCCGCCTTGATCAGATCGTTGCCCAACATCGTTGTTTTCATGCCCGAACCGCATACTTTGTTCAGTGTCGTGCACCCGGCGCCAAGCGGGATACCCGCCTTGATCGCGGCTTGACGGGCCGGGGCCTGGCCAACGCCGGCCGGCAGGACGCATCCCATCAGTATTTCGCTGATGTCTCCGGCATCGACGCCTGACTCGCCGATACACGCCCGCATTGCCGCGGCGGCCAGATCCGGACTCTGAGCGCCGGAGAGTGACCCCTGAAATGCGCCCAGGGGCGAGCGCTTCGCGGCAACAATAACAACAGCGTCAGAACTCATTTCGGGTGCCTCCAACAGGCGAATGACAGCAATCGTGCGCTACTGTCGAGCATATGTTGACGTAGCGCAATACAAAAAATCTGGCAGGGCGATGACGGTCCGACTTCAGATGAGATCCGGTTCGTTCAGGACGGCGAGAATCCGTTGCCTGCAGGCTTCGGCCAATTGCCGGCTGGAAGTAAAATCTTCGTCGCCGGGTGCGATCGCCGGCAGTACGTCAATGATCAGATCCGCTTTCCGTGGCAACAGACGGCCGGACGGCATCATTTCGCGAGAGCCTGAGATCGCAATCGGCACAACCGGCATCTCGCCTTTGACGGCAGCGACGAATGCCCCCGGCCGAAATCGCCAAACACCGGGCTCAAGACGAAACGTGCCTTCGGGAAAAAACACGAGGGACTCGCCGCCCTGTGCGGCTTTGACGAGCTGCCGGGCATCTCTTGAGCTGGCAGACGTCTCCTTGCGCTCGACAAACTTCGAACCGGACCGGCGCAACAGAAAGTGAACAACGGGAATGTTGCGCATTTCGCCCTTGATAACAAATCGGAATCTCGCCGGCAGATAGCCGTTAAGGAGTATGCCGTCAATGTAGCTGGCGTGATTGGCCACCACAACACAGCTATCACGTGGCAGGTTGTCGATGCCCCGGACCGTAACGCCAACTCGCGCCAGGACGAAGACCATTCTGGTCGCCCAGGTGATCAATCGCTGCCGTCGATGCCGCCCGGGAACGATCAAAGCGACTACCAGAGAGAACAAACAGGCCAGAATGAAGCATAGCCAGCCATACAGCCCCCAGATGATTTGCGTTATGCGTGTGACGCAGTTCACTTTATGTTAATGCCTTGTGGATTCTGTGACAGCGGTCACGCCCCACTCCTGGAGCCGTCCCCATACTCATAAACCTTGATAAATCCGTCGCTTGGCGGTGCATTGGCAATTTTGCCGGGGTGGGCTGATACAAAGATCCGGGTTTCGGAACGGCGTATGCTACCAGTCTGTTAACCCGGTTGGCAGATGTATCGCGGCAAAGGATTGCGCGATTTAAGAAGATGGACAATATGGGTAGTAGCAACAAACACAGCACACCCGAGTCATTGGTCGTCACCCGTTCGGCAGAACTGGTGGATCAGTTTCTCGATGCTATTTGGATGGAACGGGGATTGTCGAAGAATACCCTCGGTGCCTACCGTGCTGACCTGATGACCTTGGGTCGCGGTCTTGCCGAGTCCAATAAAACGATTAATACAGCTGAAAAGTCCGACCTGCTGGATTTTATCGCCAAACGTGTCGAGAGTGGTGCCAAACCGCGTTCCACGGCCCGTCAGTTGTCCAGTTTCCGCCGCTTTTTCCGCTACATCCTGCGCGAAGGATTGCGTGACACCGATCCGACCGCCGATATCGAAATGCCGCGTATCGGACGCTCGCTGCCGAAGAGCTTGTCGGAAGATGAAGTCGATTCGCTGCTAAATGCCCCCAATACGGACGAGCCGCTTGGCCATCGTGATCGCGCAATGCTTGAGTTGCTGTACGCAACCGGGCTGCGCGTCTCGGAGCTCATCAGCATCAAGCAATCACAGATCAATTTCAACCAGGGTGTACTGCGTATCATTGGCAAAGGTGATCGTGAGCGCCTGATACCGCTTGGCGAGGAATCGCAGCGTTGGTTAAAGGATTTCATCGACGGCCCGCGTATGGAGATTCTCCTGGAGCGGCAGACGGATTATCTGTTTCCCACGCGCCGTGGCGATTGCATGACCCGTCAGGCGTTCTGGCACATAATCAAACGCTACGCCGAAAAAGCCGAAATACGTCAAAAGATGTCGCCGCACAGCCTGCGCCATGCTTTCGCGACCCATTTACTCAATCGCGGCGCTGATCTTCGCGTGGTGCAGATGCTGCTGGGTCACAGCGATCTCTCGACGACCCAAATCTACACCCATGTGGCGCGCGAACGGCTTAAGGATCTGCACGGAGAGCATCACCCGCGAGGCTGATACGTATCGGTTTCGTTGATACGTCTGTTAGACTTTGCACTTTCTTGAGGAACTGCCTCTATGCGTCGTACCGGCAAATCTTATTTCCTGCTACTGACCCTCGGTTTGATGGGCAGTGGATCATTGTTTGCAGCTAACGATGCGTCACTGGAAGAAGTGCGCGCCAAGATGGATGCGATGTTTGAGGAAATTGGGCCGGAGAACGTTAGTTTGAGTCCAGTTGACGGCTGGTACACAGTTCAGAAAGGATCGATCGTTGCATACGTTTCCGAAGACGGCCGTTATTTGTTGCAAGGAGATTTGATCGACCTTGATCAACAAGTGAATTTGAGCGAACGCAGCCGCGTAAAGGCTCGCAGGGAACTCATATCGACGGTGCAAGACGATCAGGCTATTTTGTTTTCGCCAACTGAGATCAAGTACTCCGTAACGGTATTCACCGATATCGATTGCACGTATTGCCGAAAACTGCATAGCCAGATCGACGACTATCTCGCTCACGGCATCCAGATTCGTTACCTGCTATATCCGCGTAACGGGCCGGCATCACGTTCATGGAATACGTCTGAAGACGTGTGGTGTGCGCGAGATAGAAACAGTGCGTTGACAGCCGCGAAGCTCGATCGTGACTTCGAAACGCAAAATTGCGATGCGTCCACGATCACGAGACATTACATGCTGGGGCAGGATGTTGGTCTGAACGGAACACCGGCGATCGTATTTGACGACGGTACGCTGATCAGTGGTTACCTGACACCTGCTGCATTGAGTTCTCGGCTGCAGCAAGCGGCCGCGGATCAGGATGTCCGTTAGGGATTCGTACGCGTGAGCTCGTGAAAGTGCACGCCGTTATTCTCGCCATTGTCTTCAAAAAATTTCTTTAGCGCAAAGCGGCCGCTGCGAAATGCCAGGTCGTCCCATGGGATTTCATCCTCGCTAAAAAGCCGAGTGTCCAGGCTCTCTTCTCCAACGCCATATCCGCCGACGAGTTTGCCAGCAAAAAAGATGTGAACTTGCCCGGCATCTACAACATCTACTGACGCGAATTGATGACTGATCTCAACGGTTGCGCAAGCTTCTTCGAGCGTTTCGCGCGCCGCGCCGTCAGCAAGCGTCTCACCGAGTTCCATGAATCCGGCGGGGACTGTCCAGTATCCGTAACGTGGTTGGATCGAACGCTTGCAGAGCAGAACCTTGCCATCGCATTCGACGACACAGCCAACGACAATGAGGGGATTCTGGTAGTGCACTGCCCCGCAGTCGTCACAGATCGATCGCTCGCGATTGTCGTCTTCGGGAGTTTTGCGGCTAATCGCACCGCCGCAACTTGAGCAATACTTCATTGTGTCAGCCAATTCCAAAATGGTGCCGGGAGCGGGAATCGAACCCGCACTTCCGTTAAGAAACCGGATTTTGAGCTCGAATCCGGGCCGCCGCAACGGTACTAGACCGAACTAGAATCCACAAGATAGTAGCTTCTCACGCGGACGATTATCGTGAGGTTCGGTTTAGAGCACCGAAAAACTGCGTGGAACGATGCGCGGAATAGAGGATTCACTGCGGCTTCTAATGACCCAAAGCGGACATCGTCCATCATGCTTGCTAATCTCTTCGCTTCCTTTTGGGGGAGAATCCAATGAATCTTTCCGTGTACTACCGTCTGGCCCGCCGCCAAGCGAATGTCTTCGTTTTTGCGATCGGTTGCATAATTCCACTCATCGCAATCGGTCAGGATGAGCCTCGGGCCAGAGATCTGGGCATCCCATTCGCCGGCACTCCCGGATTGCTTAATGCGATCACGGATGTCGCTGGCGTTACTGTAGGGCACACCACGTTAATTTCGGGAGACGGGAAACTTGACGTTGGGTCCGGCCCGGTAAGAACCGGCGTTACGGTCATCCATCCTCGCGGTAAAAAATACGATCCTGTTTTTTCCGGTTGGTATGCGCTGAACGGCAATGGAGAAATGACTGGGACTACATGGGTCGAAGAATCGGGTTTTCTCGAAGGACCAGTTGTGATTACGAACACCCATAGCGTGGGAGTAACTCGTGACGCAACTATTGAGTGGCAATACGCAAATAATTTGTTTGATCCCCTGCCGGATGATCCCGAAGTTTTCTGGTCGCTTCCGGTCGTCGCCGAAACATACGATGGCGATCTTAATGACATTAACGGATTTCATGTCACCAAAGAGCACGTAATTGATGCGTTGGAGTCAGCGAAAGCCGGCCCTGTAAGTGAAGGCAATGTGGGTGGTGGTACAGGGATGATTTGCCATGGGTTCAAAGGTGGCATCGGCACCGCGTCTCGACAATTGAATATCTCAGATCGAGAATACACCGTGGGCGCTCTGGTTCAGGCGAACTATGGCTCTAGGAAAACACTTACGATCGCCGGTGTGCCGCTGGGCGACAAGCTATCCGATCTCATGCCTATATTCAGACCGACGGACCGAAGCGCTGGTTCAATCATCGTCGTCATCGCTACAGATGCGCCCTTGTTACCGCACCAACTGAAGAGATTGGCGAGACGTGTTCCTATCGGCATTTCCAAAGTAGGCGGATATGCATCAAATGGATCCGGAGATATATTTATCGCTTTCTCCACTGCCAATCCTGGTGCCGCAGCACGGGAGGGGCTTCTGGAAGTTGAGATGCTGCCAAACGACGCGATGAGTCCGTTATTTTTGGCGACTGCGCAAGCGACGGAAGAGGCTATTGTGAATGCTCTGGTCGCGGCGAAGACAATGGTAGGAATCAATGGAAATACAGTATACGCGCTGCCGCATGATCGATTGATCGACATACTCAAAGAATACAAACGAATTCCGTAGTTGTAGCCTTTAGACATTGGGTGTTCAGGGTCCGCTTGTGGCCAAAAGCCGCCATTCAAAATCGCAGTATTTAGCATGATCGAACGTCCGTATATGGACTCCTCCTCATTGCAAGTATTCTGTTTGATGACGTAGGCACGACTGCATACGTATATCCGGCCTTCGAGGTGGCATACGTTGATGCCGGGCCATAATGGTTTATTCGCGC
>JADFHE010000028.1 GCA_022567295.1 Pseudomonadota bacterium
TTCTGAACTGGCTGTAAGTTTTCCCTGCCCGTCGGGTAGCCTGCAGTGAGATTAAAGACGGAATAAGCATGTAGAGCTCGTAGCGTAGGGCTTGCGGACGTGGGTTCGATTCCCACCACCTCCACCAACACAATAATGCCGCCCTTTTGGGCGGCATTATTGTTTGTGGGCAGTGGCAGGAAGAGAAGCCACGTAGTGGGTTCACAAAACGCGACGCAGTCCGTTTTGGACGCGCACAGCGCGCCCCGAAGGGGTGAGCTGCCGATCAATCCATTCCCACCACCTCCACCATCACAAAAAAACCGCCATCAGACGGTATTTTTGGAGTTGGCCAGTGGCTAGTCCTCGTTCAGGACTTCTTTTACTCGACCCTCAAGGCTGGTCAGCCCACCTTCTATCCCATAGGCCAGGGAGGTCTCATCATCGGCACCCGCAAGGCTCTTGCGTAACGCGAGCAGCGCCCCAACGCGATTCGAACTGCCACAATGAACGAGTACCGGGCCATCTGCACTTGCAATGAGCTGATCCAGTTTTCCGGCACTCTCGAAACTAATTGCCTCGAGACCGGTAATTGGAAAAGTGATGTAGTCCATACCCAATGCTTCGACAACAGCCGCTTCGTCAAGGCCTCGATCCTCTTGCTCACCTCGCAAATCGATCACGGTGCTATAGCCGTTGCCGGCGAATACCTCCAGCGCCGCTTTGTCCGGTTGGCCGGCAGCCGTGATTCCGTTGACGGGTTGTACGACACCCGCATCAACAACGTCGTACAAATTAACTTTCAGCCTGGATGCGATCTGTTCGTCCTCCGAAAATGCAGCGCCGCAAACCAGTGCCGCCATCACTGCTATCAACAGTCTTCTCGCCATGATCAGTCACTCAGCATCATTCGCCCGCTGATCTCGACTCCCCGCGCGGTGAACCGAACATCGACAGACATCCTGTCGTACATACTACCGGATAACATCATCACATCCCGTATTGCCTCACGAACAGCCACTGGCATTTTTTTAGCGTCCTCATCCGTCGACTCCTGAGCCATTGCCTCACCGACCATCGCGTAGTATCGGGCCGAGTTCATACTAATACTCAAAATCGGCACAGGATCTGCGCTCTCCGCGACCAGCATGCTTGTCGAATTGTTTTCCGCGCCTTCACCGATGGCAATAGACAACGCATTAGCTGACATCGCAGCAAACGCCTCATCCGCAATTTCCGCTAGCTTTGTGAAATTCAGCCTGACCGGCTTGCCGTCTGGCAAGAGATTGAGTGCCGCTATCTGCGGATCCATCATCGCCGCCATCGTTATCAATGACTCGGCATTTTCGACGGCAAACAGAATACTTGCATCGATGGACTCGGGTGGCGTCTTGCTCGACAAGTCCATACCCTTGATGTCCGCGATATTGGCGACGATGCCGCGAAAATTATAGACGACCGGTGGAATCGGTTGGTTCAGAACTTCGCGACCCTTCGCGACGCCTGCCTGCAGATCCGCAAAATTCTCACACTCGTACGGATCCGCCTCCATCGCATCCAGGCGCGCCTCGTAGAATTCTCGCAACGCGATCGGATTCAATCCGAAACCTATCGACAGTAAGCCACCTGTATCCAAACCAAGGCCAGGAACGGCAGCAGAAACATTTGCAAGACCTTCTGCAATGTCTTTACGCATCTCGATAATCATCGCGCTTTCCACAATGTCGGCCGTAATTTCGGAGTAACCGAATACAATTCTAGGGACAATCCCAACCATTTCCATGATCTCGGTGGAGCAAGTTTCCGTCAGGTCCGGCGTCTGATAATCGAGAACCGCGAACAACTCGTTGTCCAGGCCGGTCACCTTACCTGTGAAAATCTCCGCGATCCGTTCGTTGTCAATAAATCCCGTAAAATAATCCGAGAATCCGTACTCTTTCCGAATCGTCCGCAGCGTCTTGCTGTTCTTGAGATTCCTCCGAGGTTTCTTCACACCCAGTGCCATCGCGACCTGTGCGTCATTAAATCTCGCCGGCACCGCCGTTATGATCGCCTGCTCGTCCAACGTTGCGATGAGTAATTTTACGTTTTCGAGCTCGGCATATTTGTACGGCTGGCCATCGGTCTCACCGATCAATAGTGATTCGCCCGCTTTTTCTTCGATTCTTGCGAGGGCTGCATCGAACAGGTCCGGGTCGGTCAATTCGATTCGCAGTACCGGAAGCAGGCCATTTCCATACAAGGCAAACGCCGAATCGCGTCCAATGCCGGCGCCGCGAATTCCTTCAAGGCTCATCAAACTCAGGACTTCTTCAGCGACTTCTCGGAATTGCTCGGCGTCATCCGCAGCGTCCTCTTCAGAGGACATTTTCACAAGTTGCTCTGCCATCGCATGACGCAAAATGCGTTGGTAGGCTTGCAGTAATTCATCGACTGTCGGCTCGAGCTTGTCGGCCAACTTCGATGGCAACGGTGTTGTTAAGGCAAATACGTACGGGGTATCGGCTGGAATATACCGGAGCAGATCCGCAGAATTACCGGATGCGGCACTGGCGGCGGAGACTAAAAACAGAGAGACAGCAGATGCCGTTATTGCTCGACTGACAATCTTGATCATGGCTACAAGTCCAAAAAAACTAACTGGCGAAATTCTACGCATGTGACGCCGTCTAACAGTGTTGCCGTTCACATACGAACGATTCCGCAACCAGCGGTTGCGGACATCATTTTCGTGTCGAAGACGAGTAAGGTAGCGATTGCTGACGGTCTATGTGAACGCGGTGACTCGGTGTCTAGCCGCTTGCCGTCTTGGCGATACCATAACATAGCAATACACTGTGTCCATGCAAATCTCGCCAATTGAACAAGACGTCTACGACGATGTACTGGCTCTCAACGAAGCATCAATACCCCACGTCAACCGAATCAGTCGTGAAGACTTGCAGTGGTTTGTTGATTATGCTGCCTTCGTCCGCATCGTGAAGATCGACGAGCGATTGGCGGGGTTCATGATCGGATTGCGCCCCGGTATTGACTATCAAAGCCCGAACTATCGGTGGTTTTGCGATAACTACGAAGATTTTGCCTATGTCGATCGTGTGGTCGTAGCGGAATGGGCACGGCGCCGGGGTGTCGCAGAAGCACTCTACGAGGATTTCGCACGATCGCAATCCGGAGCATCGTTTATGACGTGCGAAGTAAATATTCGCCCGCCAAATGACGGCTCGATGCATTTCCACGAACGACTGGGTTTTCGTCAAGTCGCCTCGCAGGAAATTGACGGTGGCAAAAAGGAAGTGGCATTAATGGAGAAACGGTTTTGACCATAGAAACACATAACGAACGAGCATTCGATGTAATCGTCCACGGCGCGACCGGTTTCACAGGGAAGCTTGTCGCCGAGTACTTGCTTCGACAATACGGATTGGGAGACCGGCTGCGCTGGGCAATCGCCGGACGTAGCGAAATGAAGTTACAACAGGTGCGTGACGAGTTGGGAGTTGACGCTGCCGGTCTCGAAATAATTGTCGCCGACAGCTTCGACAATGTCGCCTTGCAATCTCTCGCATCCCAAACCCGTGTTGTGCTCACCACCGTCGGCCCGTACGCGTTGTATGGTTCCGATCTTGTGGCCGCCTGCGTCAAGGAAGGAACGCATTATTGTGACCTCGCTGGCGAAGTTCACTGGATCCGCAAGATGATAGACCTGCATCAGGACAACGCGGCACAGACCGGCGCACGAATCGTGCACTGTTGCGGGTTCGATTCGGTGCCGATGGATATCGGGGTCTGGTTCCTGCAAGACGCAGCCCATAAGAAAACGGGTACCTATTGCGAATCAATCAGCCTGTTTGTAAAAGCGACCAAAGGAACAGCAAGCGGCGGCACGCTGGCTAGCATGATGAACCTGATCAAAGAAAGCCGCAAAGACCGCACCATCGCCCGCACATTGATACATCCCTACAGCCTGAACCCCGAAGGTGAGCGGGACGGACCCGATACTCGTGACCAGCAGAACGTCGTATATCGCGAAGACGCGAAGTCCTGGACCGCACCGTTCATAATGGCGGGCGTGAATACCAAAGTCGTCCGTCGCAGCCATGCTCTTGCGGGATATCCGTATGGGCGAAATTTTAGATACGACGAATCGGTACTAACCGGGCACGGACTTCTGGGCTGGCTCAAGGGCACAATCATGGTTGCAGCGCTCGGAGCGCTGGTCTTCCTGGCATCATTCACCCCCTCACGAAACCTGTTACAGCGATTCGTATTGGCGAAACCGGGCGAGGGACCGGATCGCGAATTGCAAAAACAAGGCTTCTTCAATCTGATTCAAATAGGCGTATTGCCTGATGGCACGACGATGCGGGGACGGATTACCGGCGATCAGGATCCTGGCTATGGTTCAACCAGCAAAATGTTAAGCGAGTGTGCCGTCTGCCTGGCCAAGGATGAACTCGACTCGGGAGGCGGCGTTTGGACTCCAGCCGCCGTGATGGCCAAGCCGCTTATCGGGCGACTGCGTAACAACGCCGGGCTAAGCTTTGAACTGCGTGACTAGTGCGCGGCCGAGTACGCCAGGTCCGGATCGAACAATTCGCCTGCCTCGATCCTGATGGGCAGCCGATTCCTCGGTGATGCCACCGGGCAGGTTGAGAAGTCGTTAAAAGCACATGGCGGGCTGTAAGATTTATTAAAATCCAGAATCGTCAACCCATCCTCGCCCGGTGTTTCTGAATACAGAAACCGGCCGGCTCCATAGGTTGCATCACGATTCGTCTTATCGCCGAAGACATAAAAGAGCCGTTCGCCGACCGTGTAGGCTTCGAGCTCGAAGAGCTGGCCGTCAATTTCGAATTCCACGATCCCGGGTGACACCGGGTGGTATTCAAGTCCTTCAATGACCGTCTGGCCATTTGCGATAATTGGCTCCGCATAACGCCGCAATGTCGCCTGCACTCGAAATGCCGGGTCAACTTCGAAGTAGGGAAGCGGTCCGAAACTGGCAACGAATGGAAGTTCGAAGTCCCGCAACCGAACAGCGTAACGCCCTTCCCGCTCCACAATCGTCCAGGCAAGTGTTGCATGCGTGATCATCACCGGCAGTTCCGCGGTATCCGCGGCGATTACGATCTCTTCGACTGGATGGTCGTCACGTCGCACATCAACACCGGGCTGCACGGTCATCGACACGCCGTCCGTGCTTACAGTGAAAACACCTATATTCGGTGCACCGTTGCCATCAAACACAACGTCGTTCGTCGCAGCCGTTCCAAAGCTGTAGGTCCCGGACTCAAGCCAATACAAGCCAATTTGATTCAAATAGCCGGTCGGTTCCATGAGCAGCTCGCGCCGGTGCTCACGCCAGTCCATGACCTCCTGATGATAAGCAGCAGCGTCAAAGTTCGCGCCGCCTCGGCTGCAGGAAGCCAGAATCGCCGCCATGAGCGTGGCTGAAGTCATTACCAATAGTCGTTTTCGCATGGTTCGCAGTGTGCCATATCAATTCTCGTATCGGGTCACTATAATCCGCCGCCTGTTTCCAGAGCTACACCCGATGCCGCATCTATCCAAGCTACGAAATATCGCGATTATCGCGCATGTCGATCATGGCAAAACCACTTTGGTGGACCAGATGCTGCAGCAATCCGGCACGCTCGGACCGCGTGCCGCTGTGCCGGATCGTGTTATGGACTCCAGCGATCTCGAACGCGAGCGTGGCATCACCATTCTGGCGAAGAATACAGCGGTCAAATGGAATGGCTATCTAATCAATATTGTCGATACGCCGGGTCACGCCGATTTCGGCGGTGAAGTCGAGCGCATCTTGTCGATGGTGGACAGCGTCTTGTTGTTGGTCGACGCCGTTGAGGGACCCATGCCGCAAACGCGTTTTGTCACCGAAAAAGCATTTGCCCAGGGCCTGCTCCCGATCGTCGTGGTCAATAAAATTGATCGAGACGGTGCTCGACCCGATTGGGTAATCAACCAGACTTTCGATTTATTCGACCGGCTCGGAGCAACAGAAGAGCAGCTCGACTTTCCGATTATCTACGCGTCAGCACTGAACGGCTACTCAAGCGAAGATCCAGTCGTACGCGATGGCGACATGAAGCCGCTTTTCGAGGCGATCATCAAGCATGTACCGCACCCCGATGTCGACCCCGAAGGTCCGCTGCAACTGCAAGTTTCGAGCCTGGATTACGACACGTATGTTGGCGTATTGGGTATTGGTCGCATCAGTCGCGGTACACTAAAAGCGAATGCGCTGGTCAGCATCGTCGCTCCGGACTCTGCATCTCGAAGAGGAAAAGTCCTCGAGATTTTCAGCTTCGACGGACTCAAACGGCAACGCGTGGAGTCCGCAGCGGCAGGCAACATCGTTGTCTTTAGTGGCATCGAGAAATTGCGTATATCCGATACCCTGTGTGATCGCGACCACGAAGAAGCATTGCCGTCGCTGCGCATTGATGAACCCACGGTCAACATGACCTTCCAGGTCAACAAATCGCCATTCGCGGGACAGGACGGAAAATTCCTGACCAGCCGTCAGATTCGTGAGCGGCTGGAGCAGGAACTTCAGCACAACGTCGCACTGCGCGTCGACAATACAAGCGACCCGGATAAATTCAGGGTTTCTGGCCGCGGTGAACTGCATTTGTCGGTGCTCGTCGAAACGATGCGTCGCGAAGGCTTTGAACTGGCCGTGTCTCGCCCTGAGGTCATCATGCACGATGTCGACGGCGTAGAGCATGAGCCGTGGGAGCAACTGACGGTCGATTTTGACGAGGCTTATCAGGGCGCTGTAATGACGCGACTGGCTGACCGAAAAGGTGAGCTGCAAAACATGCAGCCCGATGGCAAGGGCCGCATGCGCCTTGACTACAAGATTCCCACGCGCGGCCTGATCGGTTTCCGTACCGAGTACTTGACCGCGACGTCTGGCACCGGATTGCTTTACCATATCTTCGACAATTATGCGCCGCGTATAGCCGGATCAATCGCACAACGAACCAACGGCACGCTCGTTTCGATGGTGAACGGCAAAGCACTCGCCTATGCACTATTCAACCTGCAGGAGCGTGGCAAGTTATTCCTTGGACATGGCACTCCCGTGTACGAAGGAATGATCATTGGCATCCACAAACGCCAAAACGACCTGATTGTGAATCCCACAAAGGCAAAACAGCTAACCAATATTCGAGCTGCCGGTACCGACGAAAATTTGATACTCACGCCACCGCTGCGTTACTCGCTTGAGCAATCGCTGGAGTTTCTCGACGACGACGAACTCCTGGAAGTGACACCCAAAAACTTACGGCTGCGAAAGAAATTGTTGACTGAAGTTGACCGCAGACGAGCGTTTCGAAAGAAAGCATCGTGACTGACGATGCAGAGACATTGGCTTTTGCCGACCTGCAACCTGAGGATATCGTCGCGACGCTTGCCAACATGGGCTTCGACTGTGACGGCCGATTCCTGGCCCTGAACAGTTACGAGAATCGTGTTTATCAAATCGGCATTGAAAGCGACGAACCAGTCATCGCCAAATTCTACCGGCCCGGCCGCTGGAGTGATGAATCGATACTCGAAGAGCATGATTTCTCCATCGATATTGCCAGGCAGGATGTACCTGTTGTAGCGCCACTCGACATTGACGGCAGCACTCTGAAGCACTCTGGACATTATCGCCTTGCGGTTTATCCCTGCCGCGGCGGACGCGCGCCGGATCTCGACAACTATGAGTTGCTGACACAATTAGGCCGCCTGGTCGCCAGGATTCACCTCGAAGGCGAATTGTCTTCGTTCGCCCATAGGCCTCGAATCGACATTGACAGCTACGGCGTCGAATCAATTGACTACTTGCTCGACAACGACTTCATACCGCTCGACAACCGCGACGCGTACGCAAGCATTGCTGAGCTGGTGCTGGATGGTGTCGAAGCCTGTTACGAACGCGCGAGCAGCACCCGGGAAATTCGACTTCACGGTGACTTTCATCCCGGCAATGTGCTCGTTAACGAAGACCGACTTCACATCGTCGATCTCGACGACTGCCGACATGGTCCAGCCGTGCAGGACCTCTGGATGTTTCTTTCCGGCGACCGGGCTGAACAGACGCCACAGCTCAAAGCTCTGCTGGAAGGCTATCAATCATTTCGACAATTCGATGCGCGCGAGCTGCACCTGATAGAAGCATTGCGCAGTTTACGCATCATGCACTACGCCGCGTGGCTCGCGCGCCGCTGGGAAGACCCTGCATTTAAGGTGGCGTTTCCGTGGTTTGATAGCCCTCGTTATTGGGACGATCACGTACTCGCGTTGCGCGAACAGGTCGCGTTGATGCAGGAAGCACCGCTTGAATGGCGCGATTTCTGATTAACGTGACGGCAACCGGCGGCGTCGCGGACAATTTCGATTTCTGTCAGCAGATTGGGGTGGGTACTGATCTCGTCAGAGTTCATCGGGCCACCGAGTATGATCAGCGCTTCGTAACCATCAAGACTTGGCCGGGATTCGGGTTGGCGGCCGAAATTGACGTAGCGGATACGAAGCCCCGCCTCCTTTAGTAAAGGATCGAGTGTGCCCAGCGGCGCATACGGAACATGCTGGAAGACGAGAATCTTGGACCTGGCTATCGATAAAACCCGGTTTGCAAACCAGTGCTGTGAATCAGGCCTTTATACTCATAGTTGCGGCCATCTTGAACCCGATTTTCATTTGCACTCGATGTTAGGCCGAACTAAAGTGGCTCAAGCCTGCGATCAGGGCAACTCCGAGGAACTATGCGGCCCGGAGGTGTTCTGATATAGCAGTCACTCCTCATCATCTGCGCGGATTCCGAACACTTGATCGCAACAAGACACCTGAGTAGCGTCGCCCTCCTCATTGCTCTTTTTTCGGCAGGATGTGCATCCAATGTAAAGGTTGCAGAACCAACGTTACCCAAACCACACATTGACAAGCTGCCTCTGGATGTCGCACTTCGTATACCGGACGAGTTCAACCACTTCGTTCACGAAGAAAACGTGCTGGGACGAGAGACCTGGACGATTGACCTTGGCGCGGCGAATGCTACATTCTTTAAGCAATTATTCGGCTTCATGTTCGACAAAGTCATCGTGTTGGGGCCTGACGACGACGCCATGGACTACACGTTCGATGCACTGATAGAACCTGTGATTGAGGGCTTCGAATTTTCGGTCCCTAACCAGAGCAAGACGGAGGCATTTGCCGTATGGATTCGCTATCGAATGCAGATATATGACAGTGCTGGCAACAGCGCATCTACCTGGACAGTCAGTGCCTACGGCAAGAGCCAGAAGGAAGGCCTCGGCGGCTCCAAGGCATTGCAGCGAGCAGCCGAACTTGCAATGCGCGACGCGGCGGCCCTTATTCTTCTGCACATGAACAAGGCGACCAAAATCAGCGCCCTGGCCGATGGCCCGATAGATATCAGCCAGCTGGAATCACCGGTTGTGGCAGATAATGCATCCGCCGATGGTGGCATTGGCCCTGTTGGCATTTTCGCCATTGGAGGCATCGACAATGACAGTGAGTAATGCCCTGACCATGATCCTGGTTGTCGCGATCAGCGGATGCGTGACCGCAGTTATTGAGGACGCTCGCGAACAACCGACTGGCCTTCTGGAAGGCGAAACGGTCGTGGTCATGGCGAAAAGCTATCACCAGGGAAATGAAACGGAAACGGATTACATCCGCTGCGTCGAAAAAGCGCTTGGACGTGGGTCCGGCGCTCTCAATGTCGTCCCCAACCAGCAGTTCGTCGACAACCTGTTTCCATGGTTTGAACCTCGAACCGCGCCGGCTGACACGAAAGGCCTCGCACAACTCATGGAACGCCCGGGCATACCGGAAGCGGTCAGGGACATGGGTGTCCGGTACATCGTCTGGCTCGACGGCGACACCTCACGGGTTACTCAGGGCGGCAGTCTTTCCTGCGCGGCAGGTCCCGGTGGTGGTGGCTGTTTTGGCTTCGCATGGTGGACGGATGCGGCCGACTACGAGGCATCGATCTGGGACCTCGGCGATTCAGCAGCGGTGGGTACGGTAACGGTTGACTATAGCGGCACATCGTTTCTTCCCGCTCTCGTCATTCCAATACCGCTGATCGCGCGAACTCAGTCAAAAGCTTGCAGTGGACTGGCTAAGCAACTCAAGCTGTTTATCGTCGGCGACGACGCTACCTAGACACCGCACTTTTCACTTCGGCCGTCCGGCCCGAACCAGGGCTCTCGAATAAAACGGCGAATCAAGACTCGCTACCGTCACCTTTCGTCCGGTCGACGGTGCATGTACAAACCGCTGTCCTCCCAAATACATGCCGACGTGGGACATCTTGCCGTCAATGCTGAAGAACAACAGGTCGCCGGCCTGCAGTTCGTTGCGCTTTACGGTCGAGGTTGATGACCAGAGCTGACCGGTTGTCCGCGGTACCGTCTTGCCAGCCCGCCGATACGAGTATTGCACCAGCCCGCTACAGTCGAAACCGCTCGTCGTCGATCCGCCGTAACGATACGGCACGCCCACTTGCTGCAGTGCTACCGCAGCGGCTCTTTCTCCGATGCTGGTTGAATGCACCACCGGTATTCTGGCGGTTCGATTAACGGCCCTTTCCACGGGTTGCGATGAACACGCCGAAATCAAACCCAACAGTGTGATTGTTAAGGTAAAACTGTAAATTTTACGGGCTGGCTGCGTTATCATCCTAGTCACTCTGAGCGGCACACTCCAAAACCATACGCCATAAGGCCCAAATTCTGTATGAACTGCATCTCAGGATCGACATTACTGACCTGCCTGTTCGCTTGCGCGGCGTGTGGAGCCCCGGCTTCTGAAACCGACACGGGCAAGACAACGTCAAGCTACTCGGTCCACTACACAATTACTCCGGATTCGAGCGATGGATCCGTTGCCATCGAGATGGCCGTGGAGCAAACACGCGGCCAGCTTCGGGAAGTATCGTTCGAGCTAGGTCGCACCGGGAGTTCGGATTTCACGGCCGATGGATGGTTGGATATTCGCGACAACGGTGTGACCTGGCAGCCCGGAAGAAAGGGCGGCAGCTTGCGCTGGCGGGTCCGGCCATCTCACCGACGTGGCAACAACGGTTACGATGCGTGGCTCAATGAAAAATGGGGCATTTTTCGCGCGGAGGACATCATCCCCAGGGCACGAACACGAACCTTGAAAGGAGCCATCAGCAAGACGACCATGACGTTCGAGTTACCGGGCGACTGGTCCGCCGTTTCCGAGTATTCGACAATCAACACTCGAATCAAAGTCACTAATCCGGCGCGGCGATTTGATCAACCACGCGGTTGGATCGTGATGGGCGATCTTGGTATTCGCCGGGAGACTATCGCAGGCACCCGCATTGCGATTGCGGCGCCACAAGGCGAAACAGTACGGCGCATGGATATGCTCGCGCTACTCAACTGGACGCTGCCCGAGCTGAACGCTGTGGTACCGACTCCAATCCGGCGGCTAACTATCGTTAGCGCCGGTGACCCTATGTGGCGCGGGGGATTATCCGCACCGGGCTCTATCTTCATCCACTCTGAGCGCCCTCTTATCAGCGAAAACGCAACGAGCACATTGGTGCACGAGGTGGTTCATGTTGCTTTCGACTTAATGGCGGATGAAGGGTTCGACTGGATTGTTGAAGGTCTTGCCGAATACTACAGTCTCGAATTGCTGCAGCGAGGCGGCGCGATAACGACACGCAGGTACAATCGGGCTCTTGAAAAACAAACAGCGTGGGCGAGAGAAGCTGCGTCGCTTTGTGCGGCAGACTCCACGGGTGCGACGACTGCTCTTGCTGTCATCACGTTTCGTACTCTGGACAAAGAGATTCGCAACAAATCGAAAGGCGCATCCAGTCTGGATGAACTGGTTGCTCGCATGTCCGGCACGGGTACGAAGATCACTCTGCGGATATTGCGAGAGCTAGCGTCAGAAATTCTTGACGGGCCTTCTGACTCGCTGCATACAGACAATCTGCCCGGTTGCCGAAGTTTCGCGCCACCCGCCGGGGCGTGAAGTCACAATGGACGACAATCACGATCTCGAACTGATCCTGCGCTCGCGTACGCCGATCGTCATCATCGAATCTCAGGACGAGGCTCGAATGCTCCAACTGCTGCAGTCGATCGCGCTGCGGCGCTCTACAACAAGCTACATGCCCCTGTTTCGCTGGTCCATCACTGATGGGCTACAGCGACTGGATATCTCGCTGGAACCGCAGTTGCTAAATTCGGAACCCAGCGACGTACTCAAGCACATCCGTGCAGTCACGAAACCGGGCATCTATGTATTGTTGGATTTCCACCCTTTCCTGGATGATCCAGTGCACGTGCGTCTGCTCAAGGACATTTGCATCCAGTTTCGCGATATCGAACGGCAAATTATTTTGATCAGTCACAAGGTAACTGTCCCGCGCGAACTGGAAGTCTATTGCGCGCGCTTTAATATGGCTCTGCCGAGCGAGCGCGAAAGAAGCCGTATCGTCCAGAAGGCCGTAGACGAGTACGCTCGCGAAAACCCCGGCAGCAAAGTGCAGATCGATCCGAAAGCACACAAACTGCTCATAAAGAATCTCGCGGGGCTGTCTTACGCTGACACCGGCCGGCTCGCGCGAAATGCAATATCCGTTGACGGCGCAATCACCAAGAGCGATCTTCCTCATGTGATGCAAGCCAAGTACGAACTTCTAAATCGTGGCGGAGCATTGCAGTTCGAGTATGACACGGCAACATTCAGCGACGTCGGCGGTCTGTCTCGCCTCAAGGCCTGGCTATCGCAACGTCGACCGGCTTTTCGGGGCGACGAGAACGCATCGCATCTGGATACGCCAAAAGGCTTATTGCTGTTGGGGATTCAAGGCTGCGGCAAGAGCCTGGCCGCAAAAGCAACTGCCACGATCTTTGGCGTACCATTGCTGCGCCTCGACTTCGGCACCATCTACGACAAGTATCACGGCGAAACCGAACGCAAGCTCAGAGAATCCCTGAAGACCGTAGATGTTATGTCACCGTGCGTGCTGTGGATTGACGAGATTGAGAAAGGCATTGCGGGACGCGGCGGTGAAACCGGGACGACACAACGCGTCCTCGGCACATTTCTCACGTGGCTGGCTGAAAGGAAAAGCCATGTGTTCGTCGTCGCTACAGCGAATGATTTGAGTGCGTTGCCACCGGAACTGGTTCGCAAAGGTCGATTCGACGAGATTTTTTTCGTTGACCTGCCGTCTGCCGAGGTCCGCGCAACGATACTTGCCATTCACCTCAGCCGCCGCGATCAACCACTAGGCAACTTCGACATTATCGAACTTGCAGCTGCGATGGACGGATTCTCCGGCGCAGAAATCGAACAGGCGATAGTCGCATCCCTGTACGCGGCTTACGCAAAGCAGCAGTCGTTGGCGACATCGCATTTGTTAGCAGAAGTCGAACGAACGCGGCCGTTGTCTGTTGTCATGAGCGAAAACATCTCTGCCATGCGCAGCTGGGCGACAGGTCGCACAGTCCCGTGCGATTGAGCACGGTTTGACGTAACACGCGAGAAAAAACCGACCGCCTGGCGGGGCCGGCTGAGCGGCATGCTAGTATGGAGGCATGGCCAATGACAACAATAATATCAATGAGTTAGTCCCCAGTGAGGATCAACCGACCATTGCACTCGAACTGCCAATGTTCAAACAAGGCAGCGTTGAGGCGGACGCGAATACTTTCGGCGCGAATTCCGGCGATGACCGAAAAATCCAGCCATGCGAATCCGTATCTGAGCTGAAGTCGGCGCTGCGATCTCACAAGAAAACCATTAGCCGGCTGCAATACGATATGCAGCAACTGCACGCCAAATGGGTGGGACTCGAAGCCGAAATCGGCGCACGCGAAACTCAGACCAGGCAGCTCAACAACGAATTACGATCCAGACATGACACCGTTGCGCGGAAAAATAAGGCAATCAAGAAGCGCGATCGCAAAATTAAATCGCTGAAATCTGAGATTCGGCAGCGCGACCAGGATTACCGCGAGTTGTCATCTCGCTACGGAAAAATGCGGCGCTCGATCGATGCCGCCGGAAGTGATTCTGACTCTACTGTTTCAATCCTTACTGGAGCAGACAATAGATTCCAGGTGGACGATTTAAAACTGCGCCTCGATCGCTCCGAACAGTACGCGGACACTATCCGCCGGCAAATGCAAGACCTGATCAAATCCAAATCAATTTCTGAGCGCGAAATGGACTACTTGTCGTCATCGCTGGGAAAAATGACCGGAAAAAACACTCAGCTTGGAGATGAGCTGACGCTGACGACGACACAAGTCGAAGAGTTGCAGTCCAGGCTCGACAGTATTGAGAGGCAGCACCAGGAAGAAATTCGCTTGCTACGTTTCGATCTCGGCGAGGCGCAGGACACGGTCGTCGAAACCGAGGACATGAACAGTCAGCTTGCTTCGGACCTCATTGATGCTCACGGCTTCAAGGAAGAGCTCGAGCGCATGCTTTTCGACGCGGAAGAACAGTCAACGGATCGTGTCGAGAAATTGGGGAAGAAAATCAGGAAACTTACTCGGGCGACCGAGAGTTACAAGCAGAAACTGACGACAAAGAGCGAAGCGATTTCAATATTGCTCACGGAGCTTGCCAAGAAGACAGAGCAGACGGTGACCTGTAACGAAATTGAGGATGTTATTTACGACATTGACGAACGTATGTCGAAGCACAGTCTCAGAAATGACGAAGACGACCAGCCCGCGAGTACTGGCCGAATCACCCGTGTACTGATCGGCACGGTAGAAGATCAGGTGTTGCGATTTCCGTTGTTCAAGGACCGACTGACGATCGGCCGGACCAAAGACAATGACATCCAGATAAAGGCAGCCTGCGTCAGTCGTCGTCATGCAATTATTCAGACTGAAGCAGAGACGACGCGAATCATTGACTGGGGTAGCAAAAACGGCGTTCTCGTTAATTCCAAGAAGGTTGCCGAGCATTTCCTCCGCCACGGCGATATCGTCATGATCGGCGATGCCCGTTTTCGTTACGAAGAACGCAGGAAAAGTGATTCCTGATTCATCGCGACGAAGTGTGAGGGCTTTCACGGTCTTCCGTGCCCACATCCCATAAGGTTCACTTCAACTACACGGAATGTGAATCCAGCCAATGATGGGTACAGCCGCACGGAAAGCGACAACGCTGTCGGAAGCTCAGCAAATAACCCGCAAGACCGGCAACCTCGCCGCAAAGAAAATCTGGCTGCCCAAACTGCTATACAACGCGCTTCCCTATTTCTATTTCACATCAGGAATCGCAGCTTTTCTTGCAACGCTCTATATCAGCGAATGGTTTTGGGTATTGCCGCACTATTTCCTGTTTGCTGCCGTCTGCCTGCATCTCGGTATCGTGGTGTACTGGCGCCGAAACAGAAAACGCGCCAAATCGGCCGGCACAGAGAATTCTTGACGTTCAGCCAGCGGTAGGCAACGATAGCGGCACCAGCGACCGATTGTTGCTTTGGAAAGCCCGTCAAGTGAATAGCCCCGTGAAACCGCCTGATTTCAGGCAACTAGCTACCAAGGAAACCGCATTACTCGCTGGTTTTCTTTTCTTTGGTCTCGTCATTATGCCATTTCTTATTTTTAAGGTCGGACAAACGATTTTCGGAGCCTATGGAGGCATCGGCTACGCTGACTTTTTTGGTACCCTCAGCAGCAAGGTACGCCATCGTGATCCGGTTGCCTGGTTCCTCATCCTGTCGCCGTATCTGGGCTGGCAATGCCTGCGACTGACCGCGTTCGCGTGGCGAGCCGCCGCCGGTCGCACGCCGCGATCAACGTAGGCCTTGTTATCGCTGCGACGAAAATGTGAACTGCATCACATTTTCTTGAAGTAATTCCAAATTACGGCGCAGTAGTTTGTAAAATGGTGATTCGCGGCAACGGCGAAAGATACCTGTTTGGTTGACCCGCAATCGCATGGAGCAACAAATTGAAGTACTGAAGATGTTAGACAGACTCAAAAATTGGCTGAAGAACAGATTTTCGACCGCCAGCCCCTCTTCGCTCGAAAATTTGCGAGATACCGGCGCGTACGCAATATCACAAATGAACAAGCCCACCGCAGCGGATTCGGGCAACGCGCAACCATCCGGAGATGCTGCGATTGAAGAACCCAAATCGGGCGAGAAGGCGCTGATCCGATACAAGTACGTACGTGAAGACACGGGGACCCACGAAACGTTGAAAATTCTGGATGATTCGATTGTGGATTCAGGTGAAGAAACGGGACTCGATCCGTACAACACGGGCGGGTTCGATCGGTCGAAGAACTGGCAGAACCGATTCCGTAAGTAATTTTTTGCGCGAATACCGTCGCCGAACCCTTCATGATAATCTGCGCAGCCCAACTTGATGGAGCGGTCGCTTGTCTTTGCGTATTTCTTTCGAGCTTGATGAAAACGACCTGAAACACTTTCGGTTGATCATGCAGGAAGCCAGACAGGCCGCGTCACGCATGCTGCCAGAGGACATTGTAGCGGCAGCAGAGGAGTTGCTCGAGCATGTGGAAGAATCGACAGCGCCCGGATTTATAGTCAGTCGGCTGCGCAATCTCAGGCTCATGATTCGCATGTTATCGGATCTCGATTGGCGCCTGCCGCATCAGGAAGCCTCTCGCGTACTCAATGCGCTGGCGTATTTCGCCGAGCCCGACGACCTGATTCCAGATGAAATTCCCGGCCTCGGATTTCTGGACGACGCGATCATGATCGAACTCGTCGTCAGAGAGTTACGACACGAAATTGAAGCGTATCAAGATTTCTGTGACTACCGCGACCGTCTGATACGGGAACACGGTCACACCGCCAAAGTCAGTCGCGAAGGGTGGCTGGATAACCGCCGCAACGAGCTGCAAGGTCGAATGCGCCGACGGCGCAAACGTGCCGCGCAAACGCCCTTGTCCGGCTAATTGCGGCCAGTAGGACCCATCGGTAAGCAGTACCCACCCACATCCTCACCTGACCCCAATACCGCGCGGCGTGGTTTTTCAAAAGACTGTCGAAACTCGCAGCGGATATCACGGTCATACCCGCAAAGATGAGCAGACTTGTCAGCAACGGATCAAACTCATGCTGGAGACGCGGATATTCGTCGCCGAGGACCCGCACGACGATGATGCCGGCGGTAAGACTGACCATGATAGCGAAGCAGCATCCTGGAATAATCAGAGTGATGGCGGTCAGAGGTCGCATCAAAACTTTCCACTACGGTCTAGAAAATGCGCAAGTTTGCAGAAATTATGACTAATACGCCCTTGATCGCAGAGCGCTGGCCATCTAGCCTAGCCGAATTGATCCAATTGCAAAACAGTCGTTGACGAACGATGGAGAAAACTTTGACGATATTTGAACAACGCCGAACCCGCGGGCTCGCCATTGCTTTGCTTGCGCTTCTGTCCCTGCCCGCCCTGAGCACTACCGATGGCAGAACTTCGACTGTCGAAGACAATAAGTTTCTTTATCCCGAACAGCGGCATGAACGTATTGGTGAATTGGTTGCCCAATTTATCCAGAAATCGCATTACAATCAGGTGGCTGTGGACGACGAATTGTCCTCCAGGGTACTCGATTTTTATGTTGAGAATCTTGACCGCAACCGTATGTATCTGCTGGCTGATGACGTCGAATATTTCGAGCGTTATCGCTACCAACTCGACGACATCGTCAAAAGCAAACCGCTGGATCCCGTCTACGAAATGTTTGAGGTTTATCAGACACGCGTGCGGGAACGGCTGAATTTTGCGTTAGCTCAGCTCGCAGTCCAACCCGATTTTTCGTCGGATGCCGAGTATCAGTTTGACCGTACGAAAGAGCCTTGGGCGGCCGATTCGAAAATTCTGGACATGATCTGGAGAGACCGCGTCGTTAATGACGCACTGTCACTCGCGCTGGAGGACGAGCCCTGGGACAAGATTCAGGAAATTCTCAGCAAACGCTACAACGGAATTATCAGGCGTCTCGATCAAATCAACAACGATGACGTTTTTGAACGCTTCATGAACATGTTCGCCCACGCCGTGGACCCCCACTCCAGCTACCTTTCGCCTCGTAACGCGGACGAATATCGAATTGCTATGAGCCTGTCGTATGTCGGCATCGGCGCAACACTGCAGACTGAGGATGACTTTGTTCGAATCGTCAATATCATACGCGGCGGCCCGGCTGATTTCGACGGCAAACTCAAGCGCGACGACAGGATCACGGCCGTTTCGCAGGGCGCGGAAGGTGAATTCGTCGATGTCATCGGCTGGCGTCTTGATGACGTCGTCGACCTGATCCGCGGACCGAAACAATCAATCGTTCGCCTGCAGATCATTCCAGCGAACTCGATTCCAGGCAGTCCGAAGGAAATCATTTCACTGACTCGGGGAGCAGTCAAACTCGAAGAACAGGCGGCGAAGAGTGACATCATCAACGTTCCTCGAGATGGTCGGGTATGGTCTATCGGTATCATCGAAGTTCCGGGGTTTTATCGCGACTACCGTGCGCTGACCAGTGGCGACGCCAACTACACCAGCGTTACAAAGGACGTCAAGCGACTGATTGCCGAACTTGAGGACCGCGGCATCGACGGCCTGATTATCGACATGCGCGGCAATGGCGGTGGCCATTTGACAGAAGCGACGGCACTCTCAGGTTTGTTCATCGAAAACGGCCCCATCGTTCAATTAAGAAATTCTATCGATATCACTCGCAGCCCCCCGCAACGATTGGATGATCCGGATCCGGTGGCCCGAGTCGCCTACAACGGTCCGCTCGCCGTTCTCGTTGATCGCTTCAGCGCATCTGCATCGGAAATTTTCGCTGGAGCTATTCAGGATTACGCACGTGGCGTGATCATTGGACAACGGACGTTCGGCAAAGGCACCGTGCAGAATCTTTACTCGCTCGATCAGTATTTCCGCCGTGAGGACGATAAGGGCTTCGGGCAATTGACGTTGACGGTCGGCAAATACTACCGGGTGACGGGTGAAAGCACTCAGCATCGCGGTGTCCATCCCGATATCGTGTTGCCATCGAATATCGACGCCGAGCTGGTCGGTGAAAGCGCGCGCGAGAATGCGTTGCCTTGGGATACAGTGGCAACAACTCGTTTCAGTGCTGGACTACCACTCGACAGTACAATCGAGTCGCTCACTGCAAATCACGTAGCGCGATCGAAAGACGACCCTAACTTTCAGTATCAACTGGACCGAATTCAGGCAGGCAAGCGAATACGGAATCAGACATCGGTTTCTCTAAATATCGAAACGCGCCGCGCAGAGAAAGAAAGTGAGCTTGCCCAAGCGCTGCAACGTGAAAATATTCGACGCATCGCGTTGCATCTCGCGCCACTCGAAAGCCTCGATGACATCGATGACGAGGACTTGCTGGACGTGCAACTTGATCAGGCGGCAAAGATCGTGACGGATATGGCGACCATGCGTGAAATTGATGCTCCGCCAGCCCAGACCGCGCAGGTTCTTCCCTGAGCCGAGTAACTTGCGCGTCTGTTTCGAGGTGTTATACTCGACTATAACACCTACTGGAGAGGCCTTTGGCAGACGTAAGCACTAAGCCAAGCCAAGCGAAGTTCCTCGCTGCTAATGCAGCGATTTTCGTTTTATCTGTTTGCTTCGCGCTCCCTGCGCTGGCGGCAACTACCGGTCAAATTCCTTGTAGTGAGACTGAACAAGCGAACCTGGATGTTGCGTTCGCAGCCCTGGTGGCAAAGAACGTCACTCACGAGGTCCTGGTCAAGCCCATTGATGATGACGCGTCAGCGGAACAAACTGAGATTGCTTCATCAAACAGCTTGCTGGGATCGCGAGCTGAAGCTGCGATTCGGGAAGTGTTCAAAGAACGTGACACCGCCGGCGTGGAACTCGCCACAGCCGTGGCTACGCCACCGATGGCTGGTACTGATTCGCAGTCAGACATTACGGCCAATGACGAAGACGGTTCCAAAGCTGATACAGGAATGAATATCCGTCTGCCGGGAGTATCCGACGACGACCTGTCGCAGTATAAGAAACAGATGTTCCGCAGAGATATCTAAGCCTAACGGCTCAGCACCTTGGCAATTCCGAAATAGTTTTCGCCAAGCAAGTTGGCGTCTTTTTCCCTGACTACGCCATTCGCGTCGATCGCATAGGCACTCGCTACGCTGCCTGCCGCAGGAACGACATCGTCATCGTTTCGAAACTTCGCGTGATCGGAAAGGAGCTTCGCACGTTGCTGCAACACATCGGCAAAGTCCGTTACGCTTTCCATTGAATCCCAGCGATCCTCGATGCGTTCGATGAGTTCGTCACACTCGAATTTTGTACCGTAGTTAACGGCACCAACGCTCTTCTCGCTGGCCTCTTTCGCCAGTGCTACGAGGTCGTTCTCGGCGAAATGCAGATACAGCTGCTGCGCGAATGAAAGAATCATGAAATTGATGGTGCGTTTCGCCGCGACATCGAGTCCTTCATGATCGGGAGGAACTAGATTATGGATACTCTCAACGGCCAGCAGCAATTCCCCTTCTTTGGCCTGGCCCAAGTCGATCTGCGCCGCAATTTTGTCAATATTCGCAGCCTGACGTCTGCCACGGAACATTTTCGCGATACCGTTCATTGTCATCAATTTGTGGCGCTCGACCTGCAACTGATCCTCCAGTAATTGAATCTTTAGACGGCGCTCTCCAATTTCACGTTCCAGGCTTGCTGCCTGCTCATCGCGTTGTGCATTCCATTTACCGAGCGTTTTGCTGTGAATGCGTTGCTCACGTTGTTGCTTAAGTTGCTCGGCGAATCGAGCCAGCTTGACATTGCAGTGCATTGCAAGACGACGTAGCTGGTAGAATGCGACAACGTTGTGAACCCATTCGCGGTCGAGCAACAGGCTTTCGAGATGGTCCATTTTCTGCTGCACGCGTGCCGCGGCGCTTTCGTGGTGCTTGACACGGTCTTGCAGCTGATATTTCTCATTGCGCAGCACCGCGAACTCCTTCTTGAGCTCGGCGCGGTTGCGGAACAGATCGACTAACTTATCGTTGCCCGGTATCTCTTCCGGTGCGGCTCTGAACAATCCGGTTAGGCTGGTCACTTCAAACTCGCTTTACATAATCTATAGTCAGCGCACGCATGCGCAGCATCCTTTGAGCGTCAATAATGACCATTGAACGGGCGCGAAACTCTGACAGAATCGACAGTTCTGAAACTATCCTGACTGGGGTGGAAACTGGCGTGCTAGCGATCGAGAATCAAATGTCCTTGATCGGAGAGATACTCAAGCCATTTGTTGAGGACAATATTGCAGCGCCAGCGCTGATCGAGCTCCGCGCGATGCTCGTACACCATGCGCCGTAGGGCCGCATGTCGTTGTTGTTCGCCTATCGCCAAAACCTCGGCAAGCTGACCATCCAGATAGACACGGACCATCAAATCGGGATCGATAAACAGGCTTTCGTCGATCGACAAATGGTAGGTCAACGACAACGTCACTGTATAGCGGCGACGCTCGATGATCTCGACATGCAGGTCGCAAGCCCCGGCAACCCGAGATCGAAAGCAACCATCGAGGCGATCGATCTCGGGGATCAAACGCAACAATCTTAGAAAATTACTTTCGTAGAGCGCCATCAGACCGACGAAGCTTTTCGGCCTGACTATAGTTTCTGGGACCAAATGGGAGTCGAGCAACATGCTGTCAATATAGCAGCACCGGAGCATGAATATCAGGGTCGAACTCGGCGCTCAACCCCTGTAATATCGAGGATTCTGCTCGAAATTTCTTCAATAGAAAATTTCGTTGTGTCGACACTCGGAATGGCGTAGCGACGAAATATCTTTTTCGTCTCTCGAAGCTCAAAACGCACCTGTTGAGCTGATGAATACTTGCCCAGCGAGCGCCGTTCTTTACGGACTTGCCGCAGTCTGTCCGGTTCAATCGACAAGCCGAACAGCTTTTCCTTTTGCTTGACCAGAAAATCCGGCAATTTACCGCTCTCGAACTCGTCATCCGTCAACGGATAATTGGCGGCATAAACGCCGTATTGCAGCGCCAGGTACAAACACGTGGGCGTCTTACCCGACCGCGACACACCGATGAGAATCACATCGGCTACATCGTAGTCGCGACTCATGCCTCCGTCATCGTTGGCCAACGCAAAGTTCGTCGCCTCGATACGCTTCATATAGGCATCCATGTCACTCATGCCGTGCGCGCGCCCGGGTTCGAAGCTCGGCTCCTCTTGTAGCTCCGTGGCCAGCGGCTCCAGGAACACATCGAAAATATCGAGATGCAGGCCGTTCGCCTGCTTGAGAATGGCCCGGTACTCAGGCTGTACGAGCGTCGAGAACACGATGGGTCGGGGCGCACCTGCTTCCTGTTCGGCATTGATGGTGCGCACAGCCTCCCGTGCCTTGTCTTCGGTATCTATAAATGGCAAAGTCATTTGCCGAAAACTCTGAGCTGGAAACTGCGTGATCAGGCTGTGTCCAAGCGTTTCCGCGGTTATACCTGTCTGGTCGGAAAGAAAAAATACTGTGCGTTCTACCATGCGTTGGATTGTCCATTTCCTGCCACAGAAAACAAGGGAGTAAATTTTGGAGCCATACGTTATCAAGCTCAATGAGCTTGGCATGAACGACGTTGAGACTGTCGGTGGGAAGAACGCTTCGCTTGGGGAAATGATAAGCAACCTGAGCAATCTGGGCATCACAGTGCCCGGTGGTTTTGCAACAACATCTGCGGCGTATCGCGAATTCCTGCATGCCGGCGGCCTCGACAAACGGATCAACGGCGTTCTTGATGGCCTGGACGTCGACGATATCGGTGCGCTGACCTCGGCTGGCGATCAAATTCGGACCTGGATTCTCAACGCCCCGCTGCCGCAACGACTCATGGACGATATGGTCGTTGCCTGGGACGAGATGAGTGGCGGCGATGACATTAATGTTGCAGTTCGATCTTCTGCGACAGCCGAAGATCTGCCGGACGCTTCATTCGCGGGTCAGCAGGAAACATTTCTCAACATACGCGGACTTGACAATGTCATTGCAGCGATGCATCAAGTATTCGCGTCCCTGTTCAATGACCGCGCGATTGCCTATCGCGTACATCAGGGTTTTGAACACAGCCAGATCGCACTATCCGTGGGAATCCAGACCATGGTGCGCAGTGATCTCGGCTCGGCCGGTGTCATGTTCACGCTCGATACCGAGTCCGGTTTCAGGGACGCTGTTTTCATTACGGCCTCGTATGGCCTGGGCGAATCCGTTGTGCAAGGCGCAGTGAATCCCGATGAATTCTATGTGTACAAGCCAGCTCTCGCAGCAGGAAAACTTCCAATATTGCGCAAGAACCTGGGCAGCAAGACCATCAAAATGGTCTACAGCGATAACCCGAATCCTGGAGAGACCGTCGCCACGGTGGATGTCGATGAAGCGGACAGTGCTGCGTTTTCATTGACGGATGAGGAGATCATCGAATTGTCGAAAATGGCCGTCACGATCGAGGAGCACTACCAGCGCCCGATGGATATCGAGTGGGGCAAAGACGGCAGTGACGGCAAGCTCTACATACTGCAGGCTCGCCCTGAAACAGTGCAAAGCCGCAGCGGGCGCATCATTCAGCGTTACACGCTGAAGGGTCGCTCCGATATTGTGACGACCGGGCGCAGCATCGGCCAAAAGATTGGCGCCGGCAAGGCGAGAATCGTGCGGAATATTTCTGAGATGAGCCGGGTACAGGCCGGGGAGGTGCTGGTTGCCGACATGACAGACCCGGACTGGGAGCCGGTCATGAAGCGTGCGTCGGCCATCGTAACAAATCGTGGCGGACGAACCTGCCATGCGGCCATCATTGCCAGGGAACTCGGTATTCCCGCCGTGGTGGGCTGTGGTGACGCTACAGAGAAGATCAAGGACGGCTTTAACGTCACCGTGAGTTGTGCCGAGGGTGATCTCGGGATGGTCTATGAAGGCAATCTCGAATTCGAACAGACACAAATCGAACTCGACTCCCTACCCGACATTCCCGTGAAGATCATGATGAACGTTGGTAATCCCGACCGAGCGTTCGATTTCGCCAATATTCCAAACCATGGTGTCGGACTCGCGCGTGTTGAGTTCATTATCAACCGCATGATCGGCGTGCATCCGAAAGCGCTGCTCGAATACGACGCTCTTGACGATGACACCCGTGCTGCCATCGACGACCAGATGGCCGGATATGCCGATCCAGTTGGATTTTTCGTCGACAAACTCGCCGAGGGAATCGCGACGATCGCGGCCGCGTTCGCACCGGAACCGGTCATCGTGCGAACGTCCGACTTCAAGTCGAACGAGTACGCCAATCTAATCGGTGGTGATGTTTACGAGCCCGATGAAGAAAATCCGATGCTTGGATTCCGCGGCGCCGCTCGCTACGTTTCGGAGAGTTTCCGGCCGTGCTTCGATCTGGAATGCCTGGCATTGAAGCGGGTACGCAACGAGATGGGCCTGACGAATGTGCAGATAATGATTCCATTTATTCGCACGGTGCAACAAGCGAAAGACGTTATCGCGGTGATGGCGGAGAACGGCCTGGAGCGCGGCAAAGACGGCCTTAAAATCATCATGATGTCGGAGCTGCCGACAAACGCCTTACTCGCGGATCAATACCTGGAGCACTTTGACGGCATGTCTATCGGCTCCAACGATATGACCCAACTGGCACTAGGTCTGGACCGTGATTCCGCCCTGGTAGCCGACACATTTGATGAGCGCGATGACGCCGTGAAAGCATTGATGAAAATGACCATTACCGCTTGCAAGGCACAAAACAAGTACATCGGTATCTGTGGTCAGGGACCGTCGGATCATCCCGACCTGGCGCGCTGGCTGCTGGACCAGGGAATCGAAAGCATATCGCTAAATCCCGATTCCGTCATCGAGACGTGGATGTTTCTGGCCGGCGAGAAAATCTAAGTCAATTCAGAATCGATCGTAGCCTGAGCGACGTTGCCAGCGTATTCGCGGCAACCAGATCCCCAGGACAATTCCGACCAGCAATACCAGCGCTCCGGACATGAACCAGTAACGCGTGGTCCGGCTCGACAATTGACGATTTTCCTGGTCGAGCGCATCAGCACGAATCTCCACTGTTGCCAAGTCATTCAACAACGTCCTGTTTTGCTCGTTGATGCTCAGGACGTTCGCCGCTGTTCGTTTGATTTCCGCCAGCTCTTTTTCGGCTGCTGCTTTCTCACGTTTGAGCGTCGCAATACCGCGATTGGCGGACTCGTATTCACCTTTGATCGCCGTCAACTGAGATCCCAGCGACGTACCACGTGAATTCGCGTTGGTTAGCTGGCTCGACAGTATCTCAAGTTGTTCGCGCGCACTGCGTTCGGTCATCAGATAGCGACTCAGGACCCAGCCCTCGGTGCCACGCATGGTTCTTACTCTCGAGTACCCGGACTCCGCATCACGTTCCAGGACCTCAAGTTGCGTGCCGCTGGCGACCATGAGCTGAATCGCGTTACTCGTACTCGGTCCGGAACGCAGGGTAATTTCGAACTGGTCACTGACCCATGCCGGTGCAGCGTAGGCGCTCGGAGTGATCCAAATCAGAAACAGCAGTATCGAGTAATGGGTCGTTTTCATCATTTCGCAACTATAAGACAAGGGCGCCGATCTCGCCAGTCAAAGATTAATCAAATCAGTCGTTTATCGGCGACAGTTCCGCAATATTCTGCTCCCAGTTTAGCCCATCAAATGGCGTCTCAACAACGGACTCGATAGTGGCTGGATCAAGACAGTTGACGTTGATACTGAGGCCGTCCGGATGCGAACGCGGCAGGTAGTAAGATTTGATGCCGCAATGTTTGCAAAAGTAGTGCTGCGCGACGCCCGTGTTGAATGTATAGGTGGCGATCTCGTCTTCGCCCTGCAGCAGGCGGAAATTTTCGCGCGCGACAAACAGGTGCAGAAACCCGCACATATTGCAGATGCTGCAGTTACAGCGCGAGGCTTCCAGTGTCGCCGGCGCATCGATTTCAAATTGGACGCGACCGCAATGGCAACCTCCTGTGTGGGTGCTCATATTTTTCCTTTGTGCCATACCGCAATATAATTGTTAGCCGGCATTGCATACAGTCTTACTCGTGACAGGCCGTTATCCAGACCCAGCTCATCGAGTGCCTCGAGATGCCGGATGCCCATGTCAGAATCGCGCGAACGCAGCGCTTCGTGAAATGCTGCGTTACTTGGCGTATTGAATTGACCGCCGTGTCGAAACGGCCCGTATAAACAAAACGCGCCACCCTCCATGAGGCTGCTCCCGATTATTGCAAACATTTTATTGACAGCATCGACACTCATGATGTGTGCAGTATTTGCAGAATAGGCTGCGTCGTAGAGCATGGTCGGCAATTCGGCGGTGAGCACATCCAGTGACAACGGCGGCAGTAGATTGGTCAGTCTTGCACCGCTGACCCACGCATTGATGCCGTCGTGGTTTTCGTCGAGATCGCTGGTCTGCCATTGCAGATGTTGCAATTCGGCCGCAAACCGCGCCGCATGCTGGCCGGTGCCCGATCCTATTTCCAGAACCTTTGAGCTTCCTGAAAATTCATCGCGCAGTACCTCGAGTATCGGCCCGCCATTCCGTTCTGCAGACTTCGCAAATGGCTTGTTAGCCATTTCCCGAATCGCCGATGAGAACAGCAGCATCAAACAAATGCTCGCGGTACCAGCTGAGTTCATCGATTGAATCGCGTATGTCGGACAACGCCAGATGCTCTGAGTTCTTTTCAAAACCATCTGCAACTGCAGGCGCCCACCGCGCCGCCAGTATCTTCAGAGTGCTTACGTCGAGGTTTCGGTAATGAAAGTATTTTTCCAGGGCGGGCATTTCACGAGCGAGAAAACGTCGATCCTGGCAAATACTGTTGCCACACATCGGCGATGCACCCTCTTCGACCCATTCACTGAGAAACTCGATAGTTGCCCGCTCGGCCTTGGCCGCATCAATGCCACTCTCAAGAGCTCTGGTCGTGAGTCCGGACTTGGCGTGCTGGCGAGTGTTCCACTCGTCCATGCCGTCCATGATGGATGCCGATTGTTGAATGGCCATGACCGGGCCCTCGGCCAACTCGCTCAAATACTTGTCCGTAACAATTGTCGCGATCTCAATGATGGTGTCGGTCTCCGTACAAAGACCCGTCATCTCCAGATCGATCCAGATCAAATTTGACGACCGTTCCGGCGCTGTGTCAGGCATATCTCAAAACCTTGGCATTTCGACTGCCGTAGTTTACATGGCTGGAGAGTGCAAGGCTGCCTGCATGGCGGCATACTTCACCGATGAGTCATGAATCCGCGACCGTCATTGCGACCTACAGTCGACGTATGGGACTGCGACTTGCCAGCGGCGAGTTGGTCGGTGCGCGGATCAAGGGCAAGCGCATGAAACCCGTCTGCGGCGACAGTGTTCAGGCACAGCCCATAGAAAATGAAGCTGACTGGTTGATTACTAAAATTCGGGAGCGCCGAAACGAACTCACTCGCCCGAATATGCGTGGTCGAGTCGAGGTTCTGGCCGCTAATCTCGACATCCTGGTCGTGGTCGCATCCGTTTCTCCGCTGCCCGACTGGTACATAGTCGATCGTTATATCTGCTCTGCTGAGTTAATGGGAGCCGGAGCAGTCGTTGTTTTTAATAAAGTCGATCTCCTGGTGGGGCATGACATCGAACTTCCGGAACTTCGGGACTATCGGGATATCGGCTTGCCCGTTCTGGAGTGCAGCGCCAATACAGGACAAGGTGTGGACAAATTACAGGAACTGTTATCCGGCAATTGCGCGATCGTTGTCGGTCAGTCGGGTGTCGGCAAGTCCAGCCTGATCAATCAGCTCGTCGCAGACTCGAAACTGCGGACAGCCGAGATCTCCAGCAAGACCGGTGAAGGTCGGCACACGACGGTAAATTCCGTCATGATTTCGCTACAAGGTGGCGGTGCCGTCATCGATTCACCCGGCGTTCGGGATTACGCTCCTGCACTTTCCACATCACGTGACGCGGCATTGGGATTCAGGGAAATCGCGGCCGCAGCGGCGTCTTGCCGGTTCGCCAATTGCCGTCATCTGCGTGAACCGGGATGCGCGGTAAAGCAAGCCGTCGAAAATGAAATGATTAGCTATCGTCGCTACGAGAGCTTCAAGCGCGTCGTGAATCTGACAGAGAAACTGTCCGAGGGCCGCTATTAACCCGGTGGCCAACCCAGTTCCCTGCCCCCGAGCAGGTGCAGATGGATGTGAAATACGGTCTGGCCTGCTGCCGCGTTGCAATTCATAACGGCGCGATAGCCATCGTTGGCGATTCCTTCATCTGCCGCGATTTCGCGAGCCGCAGCATACAAACTACCGACGATCGAGTGATCGTCTTCGCCAATGTCATTGATCGTCGCTATGTGTTTTCGCGGAATGATCAACACGTGCGTCGGCGCTTTTGGATTGATGTCGCGGAACGCGATGGCGGTGTCCGATTCGTAAATAACATCGGCTGCAATATCTCCGGTCAGGATCTTGCAAAACAGACAATCAGGACTTGCAGTGGACATTTCGTCCCTCCTCCTAGTCGACGATCCGCCGACCATAGAATGCGTGCGACAATGTGCCGCTGTCGACATACTCCAGTTCACCACCCAACGGTACACCGTGCGCGATGCGGCTGGCGGTGACATCATGACGGGACGCGAGATCAGCCAGGTAATGCGCCGTAGCGTCTCCCTCAACCGTAGCATTGGTCGCGATAATCAGCTCTTTGACTTCGCCGTCACCGAGCCACTCTGCAAGTTTACTTAACCCGAGTTCGTCCGGACCAATGCCGTCCAGCGGCGACAAGTGGCCCATCATTACAAAGTACAGGCCACGGAATCCGGTCGCATCCTCAAGTGCCATAACGTCAGCAGGCGATTCCACAACGCACAACTGGGTGGAATCCCGGCCGCTCGCCGTGCAAATCGAACACAGCTCATTCTCGGTGAACATCCGGCAACGACTGCAATGCCCGATTCCTGCGACTGCCTCGGCCAGCGCAACGGACAATCCGCCCGCGCCCTCACGATCTCTCTCAAGCAGATGAAATGCGATTCGCTGTGCCGATTTCTGACCGACACCCGGCATACAACGTAAACCGTCGATCAATCGAACCAGTAACGGGGAATACGACATCGATCAGAACGGGAGTTTCATGCCGGGTGGCAGATTCAGGCCGGACGCCATGCCGGAAAATTTTTCCTGAACGGTTTTTTCAACTTTGCGAATGGAGTCATTGAATGCAGCAACAATCAGGTCCTCGAGCATTTCCTTATCATCACCAAGCAGCGAATCATCGATCTCGACAGCTTTGACCTGGTGCCGGCAAGTCATCGTAATTCGTACCATGCCCGCGCCAGATTCACCGGTCACCACGATCGACGCCATTTCGTCCTGTGCCTTTTTCATGTGGGCCTGCATTTCCTGCGCCTGCTTCATCAACTGGCCAATGCCACCCTTCATCCCTCGTCTCCTGAAATTATCTCGATCGTGTCCGTCTTCAGTTCAGCACCGAACATGCTCTTCAACTTTTGCACGTTCGGATCAGCCTCCAGCGTCTGGCGCGCTTCTTCAAGACGCTCGTCCGCCATGCGAGTCTCCTGCTGTATCGGAGTCTCCTCTGCAACGGAAGCCATTGTGATATCGACCACCAGTTTCTCGCCATAGTGCCGGGACAGGCACTTCGCGATCGTGTCCTTGCGTTGCTTGGTCAACATCGATTCGGATCGTGGATCCAGACCCAGATACACTGTGTTGCTCTCGCGCCTCAGGTAAGCACAGTTACTGGCGAGCAGTCGCACGGCGCCAGACAACCTCAGGTCGGATACCAGTTGATTCCAGTCTGGGTCCGACCAAAGTCTCGATTCCACCTGCGTGGCCGCGGACAGCGTCTGAACGACCTTCGCCGCGGGAGCTTCGGTCTTTGGCCCCGCACTCGCTGTGGCCGCGCCACCGGCAGTCGATCCGCCGGTTTCCACAGCTGCCGGTTTGAAAGCCAACATACGTAGCATTGTCATTTCCGCGCCGCTGCGAGGATCGGGCGCCAGATGCAAATCCCTTCGCCCCATAATTGCGACCTGGTAAAAAAGTTGCACATCTGCGGTCGGAATTTCCTCGGCAAGTTCAGCAATTTCTTTTTCGGACAGTTCATCGTCCGTATCGCAGGTTCCGACAACCTGATACACCGCTATCCTCTGCAAGTCCCGGGCAACATCATCCAGGAGCTGTGAGTAGTCGGGAAACTGTTCGTCAATTTCGCGAATGGCATCGATGATTCCGCGGGCGTCACCTGCAGCCAGCAGCTTCATCAAACGCATCACGTGGTCGCGATCGATGGTGCCGAGCATCGTCGCAGTTGGCGCTGCTTCGATTTTGCCGCCGCAATACGCGATCGCCTGATCCAACAAACTCAGCGCATCGCGCATACTGCCATCCGCAGCACGCGCGAGTAACGCCAATGCGGCTGGTTCGAAATCGATATCTTCAGCGCCACAAATATATGTCAGGCGATCCGTTATCAGGCGCGGCGTCATGCGCTTTAAATTGAATTGCAGGCAGCGAGACAACACTGTGGCGGGTATTTTTTTCGGGTCTGTCGTAGCCAGCAGAAATTTGACGTGCTCGGGCGGCTCTTCGAGTGTCTTCAGCAGCGCATTGAAAGAATTCTTCGACAACATGTGCACCTCGTCAATGAGGTACACCTTGTAGCGGCCGCGTGCGGCCGCGTATTGCACATTATCGAGCAGGTCGCGAGTATCTTCGACTTTGGTCCTGGATGCTGCGTCAACTTCAATCAAATCGATGAACCGGCCTTCATCGATTTCACGACAGGCACTGCATTCGCCGCAGGGTTCAGCGGAGACTCCTGTCTCACAGTTCAGTGCTTTGGCCAGAATGCGTGCGATGGTCGTCTTGCCGACCCCGCGAGTTCCTGTAAACAAATAGGCGTGATGCAATCGACCGGTATTGAGTGCATTCATCAGTGCCTTGAGCACGTGCTCCTGACCGACCGTGTCAGAGAAGTCTTTCGGGCGCCATTTCCGGGCAAGGACAAGATAGCTCATGGACAATGACTCATGGAAAGCGGCCGTAAATCAGGACACGTTGGAGGATCGTTCAGTGTAACGCAAGTGGCCCGCGCCAGCTGCTCCCCGGCACCCGGTGTCACCGCTACCGTTGCTCCCTTCCGGGCCTGGCGGAATTCACAGCTGACCGTCGCGGGGTAGCCGGCACGGGCCGGCGGCGATTATCGCTGCTTGGCCGTTCGGACACAACGGGCTTGTTTTCGCGCCCACCCTGTGAAACCTTTCCTGCAATAATGCCCTTATACACCGGCAAGGCTTCATTCAACGACAGGTAACATAAATGAACGTGATTCGACACAATACCATCAGATTGCCCGGACTGGCGCTAGCCTCTGTCTGTGTTCTGGCCACCGGCTGCACCACGGTAACCACACAGAGTTTCCGTGTTGTTGACAATCCGAACGTTGAAGCCGCCTACATTGCAGTCGGCGCGGATTTCGGAAAGTACGATCAGCTAATGGCCGAGGACATGGGGATTTACTTCCCAACGGATGCCGCCCCGTCAGTCAAGGATCAGCAACGCACGCGGCAGATATTCCGGGAGGCATTTCTTGGTCAACTGACAAACTACCGAATCGTCGATGGCAAAGGGCCCACAACGCTGTTGGTGCATGCCACATTAATTGACTTTCGCAACGCGACCGGAGCGGACATACCGCTGGTTCGCAGCGAACTGAGAGATATCGCGAGACCGGGTGCGTTACTGTTTCTCATGGAACTGAAAGACTCCACTACGGGCGAGGTTCTTGCGCGTGCAGCGGACAGCGCGAGCGCACCAGCGTTCTCTACATCAACAAATTCAGAGACGGACTGGAGTACAGTCGAGTCGTCTGCAACCCGCTGGGCGAAACTGTTTCGTCAATTCCTTGATGATAACCTGAACAAGTAATACCGTACGCCGCTCAATCCACAGGAGATCCATGTGCGCCAAGTTCGCCAACTAAGCTTTTTGCTTGTTTTGTCTGCCTTGTTAGCAGGGTGCTCGACACCCACGCGGACCGTTTCTGTGCATGATGCTGCAAATTATCAAGGTGCGGGCTTCAACAACATCCTGGTGATTGGCAAGGCAGAAGACTACGACGGACGCGCGAGATTTGAACGCGAGCTTGTATCTCAACTGACTGCTATCGGTGCGAAAGCGAAGGCTTACTATCTGGCCGTTGGTGGCAACAAACCCATCGATCGGGAAACCATCGAGGAGTTGGTCAAGACGGAGAAATTCGACGCCGTGCTAATTACCAAAGTGTTAAATTTGGACGCTGAACCAACCGTTAAGGTCGGATCTGCCGCCACCAAAACCGTTCGTAAAGACGAGGGCGCACTGCACTTGTTTCGTTACGATTATGAAGAACTCAATGAACCGATGACGCTCAATATTGAATTTTCCATCGATTTGTCCAGCGAACTCTTTGATACTTCGGACGGCGAGTTGATCTGGGCTATTGAAACCCGGGTTTCAAATAAGGAAATGGTTAGCAAGATTGTTGATGAGGTGGTCGCGCAGATAGTCCAGGAACTCAAGAAAAACAGATTGGTCGGCAATTAATTTCGATCGCTGTTCTCGCCTAGCTTGGGTCAACCAGCGGCACAATCAACGCCAGTTGTGCATCAATATCAGCATTAATTTTGTTTTCTAGCTGATAAAATCGTGCCACCTTCAGCGCCGGAAGAATCGCTCTGAATTCCGGAAGAAATTTTTCCTGCAGGCGCAGCAAATCGTTTTGGATTTCGAAATACGTGTCGATCATCTGGTCTGCGTATTCGTTCGACAGGTCTGCATCATCATAGCGGCGCATGTACTCAGCGATCAGGTTGGCGTAGCGATCCATGATTACGTTGTTCTTTTGCCGGTAGGTCTCGTAGACCGGCCAAAACTCTTTGGCCTCCTTTTCAGTAAAATGCAATTCCGAGTGAATGATCTTTTCGCGGTGTTCCCGGATCAGTGCGCGCCCGGATGTTACCGCGTCACTTTTGGGGCCCTCCGTAGCGGATTCCTGGCCAAACGACGGCCCGGATGACAGGACAAGAATAAAAGCGAATAACCCGATGAGTTGTTGCATTGTTTATCCCTCCGAAAAAGTTTACTTAACGCCGTCGTTGACGTGCCTGGCCGTGTCGCGTTCGCTGGCGGTTTCCCGCTCCGGCTCTGCTACGCTCGTTGAATCGTTGATAACCTTTAGTCCGGGCATCGTAGCTTCGGTTCAATTCATTGCGTCGGTTTGAGTCGAAACTCCTGGCGTTCTGGCGGCTGTCGCTCGATTGCCCAGACCACCTGTCGTTGGACTGACGACGCTCAGTGACTTCACTCCGAGCCCGATCGATCTGTGCGGCTCTGTCGTCGGACACATCCACCTTCTCCCAGCCATCTTCGCCATGTTGCTGCCAACCATCGTCGTCGCGCTTGTAGACCTGGCCGTCTTTGCCCGCGTAAAGATCGCCGTCCGATGATCGACCAACTCCAGCCCTCACGCCCTCGCCGGTTTCGACGCCAAACGCGCTGCCTTGCGCGCCCCGCACGGAGCCGGTACTTAATGATTGGTCGCCGCGTTGAAATTCGCCAGTGCGTTGGACCGCATCACCATAATTAGTGCGCGTCAGTTCACCGCTTGCGCCGCCCGACGTCAGAAATTCCGTCTGTCGCGAATAATCACTCCATTCACTCTTGGTCTGAACCCATTTGTCATTGTGAGTGATCAGCGATTCACCCCAACCGCCGTTCTCGTTTACGTATCGGTTGGTAGCAATACCGGTCCCGGTCCGCGGATTGTAAGCGTAACCCGAACCCGCAATCTCGTTGCTGTCCCAAACCGCCGCGCCGCGTGCGTACGTGCCCGTATTCGGATTGTAGCTCGCCGCCCGACCATACCCGCCGTAGGGCCCGTAAACGCTCCCCGAGCGCCCGTACATGCCGGTATTCGGGTTGTACCAGGCGGATGCGCCATAGCTGTACGGATACGAGTAGTAATACGGATAGTACGGATAGCCGTGATAGTGGCCGTAGCCGTAATACGGCGGGTAATACCAGCCGCTGCCATACACTGCGATTCCGAAGCCGACATGAATTCCAAAATAACCGCTGGTGTAGCCGGTCGACACCGTGTCGTCGTCACTTTCATACACGTGTACGTGGGTCACATGATAAGAAGCCGACGACGGCGGTATCGTGTAAATCGCCGCTGGCACCGTATCGGCAACCGTCCAGGGACCTACGGCAGCATCCGATGTGTACCAAATCGCCTCCTGACAAAGGAAGTACACACCATCGAGAAGCAACACATCGCCTGAGCTGTTTGTTGCCCTCTCTACGACTGTGCCTTCTATCGCCTCAAATATCGGATCACCCTGATAGTAGACAATGACGTTTTCGCCTGCGTCTCGTGAAATGGTCGCTTTGCGAGGGATCGATGCCTCGAGAACGGCGAGTCGAGCTTCTTTGCTGCCCGGCACGGCAGCGAGTACGTGAGCTTTTGGTGACGTATCAGGAATAGTCGCGAATTCAGCCGGTAGCTCCTTTACATGTTGCCAAGGGCCGCGCAAGACCGGTGCGCTAAACCATCGGCCAGACACCAGGTAGTAGAAGACATTCTCATACCTGAACAGGTCGCTTTCGGTGTCATGCACATACTCAAGGCCGCCAGCAGTAATGGTACTGAAGCCAGGTTGTCCGTCGGTAACGATCAATTCGGCGGGTCGGTCGCTGACATAGACCACCGGAACATTTTTATCGCCCTTTGCGGGAGGATTCGCAGCTCTTGACGCAGCCCAGTTCGCATCAGCCGGAAGTTTTTTGAAGTCGCGTGGCAAGGAGCTGTCGAATTTCCATTTACCGTCAAGGGTCATTGCTTTTAGCCAGCGGTGTCCATGCCGCAAGTACCATTCCTTCTCCCGGTACTGAAACAAATCCCAATTCGTATTGATGACGTACTTGAGTTTCGTCTCATCGATCGGTGCCAGTAGCGGCTCGCCATCTGTCATGAGCAGGATTGCGGGCAGGGACGAATAGAATATCGGCGGCGGCTCAAACGAGAGGCCTTCCTCCTCCGGTAGTTTTGCATCCGGCGCTACATACGAAAGCAGCACGTCCAGTGGAATGAACTGGGTGCGTTTCTTTACGGCCCCACGCACCAAACCATCAAGTTGCATGCGCCGATTTTCGCTGGAACCCGGAAAGCTTGTGGCAATAATTTCGGCGTTCTCGACCGCAACAACGCGTTTCTCAATATTTGCGTCAGTATCAGCAACAAACTCTGCGACACCCAGCACCGCTTCGGTCTCACCGTCCGGCGTTATTTCTACCGCAAATCGGCCTTCCACTTTAGAGAAGCCTTTCCACGTGTCAATTTGCGGAACGTGCATGACAATCTTCGCGCCTTCGGAGTCAAGTACTCGGGGAAACGACATTGGCGTCTGTTGATCGGCGTCTTCCGGCAACGATGTCAGGCTCGTTTCCTGGGCGACGGTTTGAAAACACAGCCCGAAGAATAGAGTAGCCGCAACGGCTACAGGCAATAGCAATTTTCTCATTCCAGAAACTCCGAAACTCGAATTTATTGGGGCGGAAAGTCAGCGAGTATCGATGCGACGACAGTATTAATTACGGCTGTCATATCCTCACGATCTTCATCAGAGATCGTTTTTCCGGCAACGCCATGCCAAACTGGCTGGCGCTCGCCGGCATCGAAAACATCTATAGCCAACGCGCCCTGAATGTAGGCGGCTCCAGCGCCGCCACCGTAATACGCCGTCGCCCAGCCCCCTCGTCCGCCCAGCCCCCGTGATATGGACGGATAAGCCTCGGTGCCGATTTTTTCGCGTGACCCAACCGTGAAAGACAACAGAAAATCGGCCTCTGATGTGTTTTCGACGTAGCGGTATCCGCTCGCCTCGAGATGCGCTCGGATGGCCGCCATCACGGCAGGTTCAAGCGTCGTTTTCGGCTGGGCAATCACTTTTCCAACTTTCATTGGATTCTCGGAAAGCCATGCAAACGATTGATATTTCGAAAAATCATTTACCGAATCATAATCGACTTTTGCTGCCGGGCTGGTCGTACAACCTGACAGGAACACCGCGACTATCACTACAAATTTCGGTGCCCTTAGCATCATCGCGGTTGCCATCTATTCCGCTGGCGCTGCGTAGCTATCAAGGCGTTCGCGCAGCAATCTTGCCCAAGCGCTTGCCATACGGCGAACTTCCGCCCTGTTCATAACCGGATTTGAACGACTGAAACCGCGAGCAACATTTTCAGCAGCACGACGGTCGACCGCCCTGGCAATAATCGCCTCTGATATGGAGTCACGAATTTCGAGTACCAACGTCGCCTCACCAACTCTACTGAGGAAGATTTCAGTCCGACCCATCGGTTCCGGTGGAACATAAGAAACAACGTCGAGCAAACCGCCACGAATCAAGAGTACATCCGGACCTGGTTCATCCACGATCGTAAAATGCTCGCTGGCGCCCAATTCTTTCAAAAAGGCTTCTCGCAGAATTTCTTCAAATTTTTCTTTTTGCTTATCCGTAATTTCGAAATAGTCGTCGCCGGATCCTGGCCTGTACAACCTGCCCGTTTCGCCACCGGGACGATATTCGATACCAACGCCTTGCAGCATGATCTTCGAATACTGCGAAATATCGGCACCTGGCCTTGCCCACGCCGCATCCGCTGTGCCGCCCTTGATCGGATGAAGGCCATCAAAAGTAACATCGGCTTCAGGACTCGTATCAATGGTCGGATTCGAACTTGCGCAACCAGCAAAAAAAGCTGCCAATGCAATAAATAACGCGAGCGGCGGTATTTTTCGTTTCAAATCCATTATTTTCCCCCAATGATCTTGTTCTAGTTCTGTAATTGGATTTCCGGCCAAATTGTACCACCTTCATTCAATCAGGCGTGCCTTGGAACTCCCACTCGAGATAGTTTATACCCTGCAGTAATGTCAGCGTCGAATCGCTCGATGCCCTTTTTCTCTGTCCGGTCTATCGAAACGATGCACTCCGCTTGGAGTTCAACCGGTCCGGAATTGGTCTCCTGTGTATATTTGTTGTCTATCGACCATAATATTTTGTACTCTCGTACCGGACATATTTTAACGCAAAGTAAAGCCAACGATTCTGATGCGACGCTTTTCACTAATTATCTTGCTCTTCGTTCTGCTGAATCTCGGGTCCTGTGGGCCCGGTCAGGAGGAACTCCGACTTGTCTCTCCATTCGCGCCGGTTGATCGGGCTATCGCCGACGACTTGAGCGGGCTGCTCGATGCAAGCTACTCCACACGCCTGATCGTCACTGGATCGTCCCTGTCAGGGGAGGCAGCGCTTGACGCGGTCGCGTCAGGAGCCGCAGACATCGCTTTGGTATCGAATAGTCTGCCATTTCGCAACGACATTGCGACCGTGATGCCACTGTATCCGACCGTGCTGCATATTGCCTATAGAAAGGGCCGCGACGCGTCGACGGGCAGTGCATTGCTACGTGGTGCGAAGATCTACGCAGGACCTGAAGGATCCGCTTCACGAACGATCTTTGCGCGAATCGTTGACCGCCTGCAGCTCGACGTAAGTGCGTATGATTACGTTACAGATCTGACCGACCATCCGGACGTCGTTATCGTTTTCGCGCCGATATCCCCGGAGCTTTTCCTAGACTATCCGGATTTTCGTCTATTCAGCATAGGATCAGCTGTCGATGCTGCCGTGTTGCTTAACCCACATTTTCGACCGTTCGTTATTCCGGCCGGAACGTACGGAGAAACAACCGCTGAGGCGATCGTAACCATTGCCGTTGACAAGCTTCTCGTGACGAGAAATGATCTGGACAGTTCTGTTGTGTACGACCTGATCAACGATATTCTCAGACTTCGCCCGGCTCTGGCAGCAAAACGGCCCGGGCTGTTTCAGCAGCTGTCCGAAGACTTCGACACGAGCCGCTCTAGATTCATGCTGCATGCAGGGACACAAGCGTACCTGCAACGCTCTGCACCAACCGTTTACGAGCGCTATTCCGGGATCGCGGAAGTCACAGTCACATTAATCGTTGCCCTTGGCAGCGCGTTGTACGCCGGCATTCGTATTTTCAAAATGCGCCGCAAGAATCGCATCGATACTTTCTACACGCAGACAATCACGCTGCAGCGATCAGTGACCGACTCGACCGGATCCGAAGAACTTGCGCGAGTTATCAAGGAAGTTCGCAGCCTGCAGACCACCGCATTTGACCTCCTGGTCGATGAGAAACTGGCTGCCGATGAGAGCTTTCGCATTTTCATCACACTGTCGAATGATGTGATGCGGCAACTTGGCGATACGGCCGCGCAGCGCCGAAAGTCTGACGCCTAATAATTATTGCGGTGGAAATCCGGCAAGAATAGCATCAACAGCAGCTTTGACGGTTGCTTCC
>JADFHE010000029.1:0-18508 GCA_022567295.1 Pseudomonadota bacterium
GACCCACGTCGAAGCCATGTCACCCCCGTGTCGGACTAGTTTAGAGGGCATATGCCCAATTACAAGGTTGTTTATCGCTAATCGGGCTTTTTTTGGCTTCACCAGGCGTCATTTCTTCAGAATTCGCTCTTTCTGACGCTGCCAGTCACGATCTTTCTGGTCGGCTCGTTTGTCGTGCTGTTTCTTGCCCTTGGCAAGGCCGACGTCAAGCTTTGCCCGGCCTTTGTGCCAGTGCAGATTCAGCGGCACGAGCGTGAATCCCTTGCGCTCGACTGCGCCGGTCAAGCGATCCAATTCATGTCGATTCAGTAGCAGCTTGCGGGACCTCGTCGGGTCTGCCGTGATGTGCGTCGATACTGTATTCAGCGGCGAGAAGTGAGCGCCGACCAGCCACGCCTCGCCTTTTCTTAAGTTCACATAGGCCTCTGTAAGCTGCGCGCGGCCCTCACGCATACTCTTAACTTCCCAGCCTTCAAGGACCAGTCCGGCTTCAAACCTGTCTTCGATGAAATAGTCATGGCGCGCCCTTCGATTGACGGCGATGACGTTCTCGGACGTTTTTTTGGCTTTCTTGCTGCTCATAGATTGTGTTCGCTGCCCCATCAGGCGCGTGCGAATTATACGGCTTAAGCGTTGTCAGGCACTCTGTTTTGTATAAGAATCGCGGCAATCACTGCCGATAAGAGAAAATAACAATGCTTAGCGATCAAGCCGGCGACGGAAAAAGAACCTCACTTCACGGATTCTGGTCATCCCGGATGGCGTTCATCCTGGCGGTCACCGGCTCGGCCGTGGGCCTCGGAAATATTTGGAAATTTCCCTACATTGCCGGCCAAAATGGTGGCGGCGCGTTCGTTCTGGTCTACCTTTTCTGTGTCGTCCTCATTGGCATGCCCGTCATGATGTCGGAAATCCTGATTGGTCGTCGCGGACGCCGCAATCCCGTTGCATCGATGGCGTTGCTGGGCGAAGAGGAAGGCAGCTCTCGCAATTGGCAATGGGTCGGTGGTATGGGCGTTTTGGCAGGCATTCTGATCCTGTCGTATTACAGCGTTATCGCGGGCTGGACTTTAGAGTACGTCGCCAAGAGTGCGTCGGGCGTATTTACCGGAGCAAGCGCTGACCTCGTTGGCGCCGAATTCGGCGCTTTCATCGGTGACTGGCGCAAGGTTGTCCTTGTCCACACCCTGTTCATGGGGCTTACGATTTTCGTCGTCGCGCGCGGCGTAGAACGGGGACTTGAGCAGTTGGTGAAGTTCATGGTGCCGGCATTGCTGGTACTGCTGCTGGTTCTGCTGGGTTACTCGATGACGTCCGGACACTTCGGTGAAGGATTGGCGTTCTTGTTCATGCCGGATTTCGGGAAACTGACCTGGGAGAGCGTGCTGGTGGCCCTGGGGCACGCATTCTTTACGTTGTCGATCGGAATGGGAGCAATCATGGCATACGGAGCCTACTTGCCGGAGGATACCTCTATTACAGGGACGTCAACGGCCGTGGTAGCAGCCGACACGTTGATCGCATTACTCGCCGCGCTCGTTATTTTTCCACTTGTATTCGCGAACGACCTGAATACGGCCGAGGGGCCAGGACTGGTATTTCAAACGTTACCCCTGGCACTTGGCCAAATGCCGGGCGGAGCATTTTTCTCCACCATATTTTTCGTCTTGTTATCGTTCGCCGCGTGGACATCAGCCATCGGGCTCATGGAGCCTGCTGTTGCCTGGATTGTCGAGCAATTCAAAAAGACACGAGCGCAAGCTGCTGTAATGATCGGGGGTTTGATCTGGCTGCTTGGACTCTGTTCTGCCATGTCCTTCAATGTGCTGTCCGATTTTCGATTTCTCATCAATGTCGATACAGACGGTGATGGAATCATGGATGCGAAAGGAACGATTTTCGATAATGTGGATTACCTGACCAGCAACATCATGTTGCCCCTGGGCGGATTACTGATCACGGTATTTGCCGGTTGGGTCATGTGTCGAAATTCGACGGCCGATGAACTCGGGGGTTCTGGTGGCTTTTATACAGCATGGCGTTTGCTGGCCAGATTCATCGCGCCGATCGGTATACTTGTGGTACTGATCAACGCGGTTAGCTGACGAATTCCTTGTGCGCAGGGTCAGTCGCAGCGCGTTGGTGCCGTACTCGGCCGAGCAAATGTACGCTTTGGTCGAAGATATTGGAGCGTATGCGGATTTTCTTCCCTGGTGCAGCGGTGCCACAGTGCATTCGCGTGACGCTGAAGTTATCGATGCAACGCTCGAGTTACAACGTGGCGCAATAAGAAAATCCTTTCGGACGCTTAACACGCTCAGCCCGGGGTCAGCCATGGGGCTGGAGCTCGTTGATGGGCCATTTCGGCACCTTTCGGGCGGCTGGCGATTTGAGCAACTAGGCGACGACGGCAGCAAAGTGTCGTTGGATCTCGAGTTCGAATTTGAAAATCGATTAACGGATGCGCTGTTTGGGAGTTACTTTGAAGCGACCTGTAATTCGTTGATTGACTCCTTTATTCAACGTGCCAAGAAAATTTACGGGTAAGAGACGGCCATGTCTGAAATCAATGTTGAAATCGTATTTGCGCTGCCGGAAAGACAGTCACTGCTTTCGATCGCTGTTGAACCAGGCACAACGGTTGCCGATATTGTGAGTTCGAGTGAATTACGCCAACTGTTTCCGGACTGCGGGTTTGACGATCTGGCGGTCGGCATCTGGGGTCGTGAGGTCGGTCGGGACCGGGTTGTAAGAAACGGTGACAGAGTGGAGATATACCGGCCACTTGCGCTTGATCCCAAAGACGCGCGGCGTCAGCTGGCGCTGGCTGGTCGGACGATGGGCAGCGCCGACATCGACTAAAGCGTCGGTGCGAGCTCCTGATCCTTGCGAATTTCACTGACTTTCTCGTCAACGAAATAGACTGAAACCCAGCGTTTCTGGGCTGCGTCGTTGCGCCCAATCACCAGATAGTAGACGTAATCCCAACGATTGCGCGTAAACGGGTCGTCAATCATCGGTGTACCGAGCAAGAACCGCACCTGAGTCTTGGTCATGCCGACCTCGGCCTGGTCCAGATCCTCCTGCGTAATCAGATTTCCCTGCGAAATACTGGCGCGATAAACGCAGCCGCTTGCGGCGGCAAGGCAGAAAATAGTGAGAAATACCAGGGTCGTCTTGCGCATAGTCATATTCGTCTGATCGTTACAGGCTGAAAATGTTCAGCCACAAGGTCATAATAGGCGCGCATCATACCTGTAGGAATTGATTCATGCAGCAAAGACAAGAACTTCGCCAGGCCGGACTCAAAGTCACGCTGCCTCGCTTAAAAATCCTGGAGATTCTTGAGGTTTCCGAATTGCGCCATTTGAGCGCGGAAGATGTCTACAAGCGATTGCTACAGGAAGGTGAGGATATTGGGTTGGCAACGGTTTATCGTGTGCTGACGCAATTTGAAACGGCGGGCCTGGTGGCACGCCACAATTTCGAGGGGGGCCACTCGGTATTCGAGCTTGACGACGGCAAGCATCATGATCACATGGTGGTCATCGATTCAGGTGAAGTCATCGAATTCGTTAGTGCTGATATAGAGCGAATTCAAAAGGAGATTGTGGCGGAACATGGCTTTGAGTTGCTGGATCACAGTCTGGTGCTCTACGTGAAGGCCAAGAAGCACACATCTGACAGTTGATCAGGCGCGTTTCTGCCGCGCACCGGCAAGCATTTCAGCCGCGTGTGCCAGTGTTTTTCTGGTGATCTGTACGCCGCCCAGCATTCTGGCCAACTCTTCAATTCGCTCGTCTTTGCCGAGGACTCGGAGGCCAGTCCTTGTCGATTTACCGTCCGTGACCTTGCTTATTCGCAAATGGTGGTCTGCAAGGCTAGCGACCTGTGGCAGGTGAGTGACGCATAGAATCTGACGATAATTGCCGAGCTCCTGCAGCCGTCGTCCGACCATTTCGGCCACACCGCCACCGATACCGCTATCGACTTCGTCGAATATCATGGTAGGTATCGCGCTGCCATTGCTTGCGATGACCTGTATCGACAAGCTCATCCGTGACAATTCGCCACCCGATGCAATTTTCGCCAGCGGCAGAATTTCCTGACCCGGATTCGCACTGATCATGAAGTCGATTTCGTCGATGCCCCACGAACGGGCCGAACCCTCGGCGAGACGCGAAAGAGCGACTTCGAATCTGCCGCCCGGCATGCCGAGGCCAGACATCGCGTCAGTGACGGCAGCAGAAAACGATTTGGCGGCCTTGACGCGGCTCGCAGACAGAGCGTTTGCCTTGTACAGAAATTCATCGCGCAACGCAGCGGCCTGTATCTCAAGCTCCTTACCACGCTGTTCCGCGTTCGTCAGTTCATCGAGTTCGTCTCGAAGTCTGGTTTGCAATACAGGAATCTCATCGACCGGGACACGGTGCTTACGCGCTATCGATTGTATTGCGTCCAGGCGTTCTTCCACCCAGTCACGTCGTCGCGGATCCATATCAATTGCCTCGCCATAACGACGCAATGTCTCGGTCGCCTCCGACACCTGAATGCTCGCGGTGTGCAGCAGTTCGACAATCGGTTCCAGCGATGAATCGTATTCAGAGATCGATTCGATTGAGCGGGTCGCATCAGCGATCAGATCGTTGGCATTGCTCGATTCGCTGTCGATGAGCGTATCAAGCGCAATGGCGATGCCGTCCGCGAGACGGCCGCTGTTCTGTAGCTTCTGTCGCTCATTATTGAGGTCCTCCGGTTCGCCTGCATCCAGGCCCAACGATTCCAGTTCCTGCAGCTGAAAGGTCAATAGGTCAAGCCGCGAAGCACGATCCGCGTCGGCGCTCAGGAGAGATTTCAGTCGCGCGGCGACCGCCAGCCACTGTGAATAACTGGTCGCGGTTGCGGCGCGTTGCTCGAGTAGTCCACCAAAGTGATCCAGCAGGTCGCGCTGAATAGGTCGGCGCCCCAGCGACTGATGAAAATGCTGCCCGTGAATGTCGAGCAACAATTCGCCAAGACTCTTCAGTTGCGATAACGGCACTGCATTGCCGTTAATGAAGGCGCGAGAGCGGCCATCGGCGTTGATGACCCGGCGCAACAGGCAGTCCCCATCCAGGTCCAGCGCTTGCTCGTCGAGCCACGCACGCACGAGTTCAAGGGCGGAGACATCAAATTCTGCGGAGAATTCGGCGCGTTTGGCGCCGCTGCGAACGAGCTGGGCGCTGCCTCGCTCGCCAAGAACCAGACCCAATGCATCCACAAGGATAGACTTGCCTGCACCGGTTTCACCGGTCAGCACGGTCATACCCGGCTCGAACTCGATCTCGATTTTTTCGATGATGGCAAAATCGCGGATTTGCAGGTTCATCAACATTTCAGGTTTCCAGAGTCTCGGTTTCCCGGTTGCGGCTGTCGCGACCCCAATAGAGTTTGGAGCGCAGAATCCCATAGAAATCATAGCCGGGCGGGTGCACGAGTGTAACCCGCATGTTTGCCGCTGAAATCAGCAATTTATCATCGGGTCTGATGCTGCCCATGGCAAATCCATCGACCGTAATCTCGGCTCTAGTGTCATCGCGTTGCAACAACGTTACTTCGACGGGCTGGTCTGCGGAAATGACGATTGGTCGATCCGTGAGCGTATGGGGGCAGATGGGAACCACAACAACAACATCCAACTGCGGCTCGATAATGGGGCCGCCACAGCTCAGTGCATAAGCCGTCGAGCCGGTCGGAGTCGCTACAATTAATCCGTCACCGGAGTGGGTATTGACATACTGGCCCGCCACTCGGGTTTCGAAATCCACCATGCGACCGGTTTCGCGACGTTGCAGGACAACATCGTTCAGCGCGAACGCGACCTCTACGTCACCGGAATGACGCTGCAGTCGCGCTTCCAGAAGCAGACGGGAATCTGTCGAATAGTTGCCCTTCAAGATATGTTCGACGCTCTCTATCATTTCGTCGGGCGTAACATCTGCAAGGAACCCGAGTCGTCCCCGATTGATGCCCAGTATCGGTGTGCCCGTTTCGCGGACCAGTCGGCTTGCATAGAGCATGGTGCCGTCGCCACCAATGGCTATGACAAGATCGGCGTTGCCGATCTCCGCGGTGGACAGGAGGGCTACTCCCGCTTTTGTTAAATGGGTCCTCAGGAGCTCCAACGCGTCAACAACCCGCGGATCCTCCTGTTTGCCGACGATTACAATATTCTGAAATGGAGTGCTCATGGGCTGATTGTGGCAAACCCTTGACCCACCGCCAAGCCGTTGCTAGCGTTTCCGGTGAATGTCTGCTGAAGCGTCCAATCCGGTACCCAACGATCGCGGCCAACATCTGTTACGCGTGCTGATCCAGACGTATATCCGTGATGGCCAGCCAGTCGGGTCACGGACTCTCTCCAAAGATGCCAGCCTGGACCTAAGCCCCGCTACTATTCGCAATGTGATGTCGGATCTGGAAGAGATGGGTCTGGTGTCCGCGCCGCATACTTCCGCCGGCCGAATTCCGACGCCGAAAGGCTACCGCCTGTTTGTGGACACTTTGGTGCGTTACCGGCAACCAGACGATGATGAAATTCGCAGGATCCAGGCACAGATTCAGGGCGAATCAGACAATCCCGAGGCTCTGATCGGCGCGGTATCAAACATGTTGTCGGAATTTACCAGTATGGCTGGCGTGGTTACCGTGCCGCGCGCACCCTACGTCACTTTGCGACAGATCGAATTTCTGCCTCTGTCCGAGAGCCGTGTACTGGTGATTCTGGTCGTGAATGACCGTGAGGTACAGAATCGGATTCTCCACACGGACCGGGATTACTCGGCGTCCGAACTGCAGCAGGCGCAAAATTATATCAACGAGCATTACGCTGGAATCGATCTCGCGCAGGTACGAGTCAGTTTACTGGAAGATCTGGATTCGACGCGCGACTCAATGAATCAAACGATGCACGAAATTATTTCTGTTGCGCAGTCGGCCATGGATGGTGTCGTCGATCCGGCGAGCAAATACGTTGTTGCGGGTGAGACCAATCTGATGGATTTCGCCGAGCTATCCGATATCGATACGTTGCGCCGTCTGTTTGATGCATTTTCTCGCAAGCGGCTCATTCTCGATTTGCTCGACAGAAGCATCAAGGCGAAGGGCGTACAGATATTCATCGGCGAAGAATCGGGCTATCGGATATTTGACGGGTGCAGCGTGATTACAGCGCCGTATCATGTGGACGATGATACGATTGGTGTTCTGGGGGTGATCGGCCCAACACGCATGGCTTATGATCGCGTCGTGCCCATCGTTGATGTGACCGCTCGGTTGCTGGAATCGGCGCTCAGTCAACATAGCTAATCGGGCGATCCGGCGTCAGATTACCCAATTTTGTTGCCAAAGCTCTTGATATTTTTCTCCCCATCCCCAAACTGCGAACGTCTTCTGTGCATCGGTCGCCTGACAGGCCTCAAATGCATTGTTACCGGAGCAGGAATAAATGAATGGACAGGCGGAACGCCCCGACGATGAAATCGGCGAGCAGCCGACAGCTAAGGATCCCGTTGAGGTTGATACCGACGACGTTGAGCAGGTCGAAGAGACGGCTGACGAGAAATCACAACTCGAGGAGTTACAGACCAAGGCCGACGAAAACTGGGATCGCTATCTGCGAACGGCTGCGGAGCTTGAAAATGTCCGCAAGCGGGCTGCACGGGACGTAGAGAATGCGCACCGGTTCGCACTGGAGCGTTTTGGCAAGGAGTTGCTGGCCGTCAAAGACAGTCTGGAAATGGGTCTGGCGGCAGCGGAAAGCGCCAGCGTTGACAGCTTGCTGGATGGTAAGGCTGCAACGCTGAAGTTGCTTGGGACCATCCTGCAGCAGTTCGGAATCGAGGAAATCGATCCCGCTGGAGAGCCGTTCGATCCTGACTTTCACGAGGCGATCAGCATGCAGCCGTCCGACGATGTTGAGCCGGGCTCGGTCGTCGAGGTGGTACAGAAAGGCTATTCGCTGAATGGTCGCCTGCTACGGCCCGCTAGAGTGATCGTCTCCACAGAATAGAGATCGGCAACCGAATAAACGGCCTGTTTTGCTCGTATTTGCTTGAAACACAGGGTGCTGGCCCCACCTAGACAGCCAGTTTAATTAATTATTTTTGCGGAGCGTAAGAACATGGGTAAAGTGATTGGTATCGACCTTGGTACCACGAATTCCTGCGTTGCAGTCATGGAGGGCGGTGTCCCCAAGGTTATTGAAAACAGTGAAGGCGATCGCACGACGCCGTCGATCGTTGCATTTAGCAAAGACGATCAGGTATTGGTTGGCCAGTCGGCCAAGCGTCAGGCCGTTACCAATCCGACCAACACGCTGTTTGCGGTCAAGCGCCTGATTGGACGTCGATTTGAAGACGATGTAGTACAGCGCGACATCGATATGGTCCCGTACACGATTGCCAAAGCCAAGAACGGTGATGCGTGGGTAGAGGCGTCCGGCAAGAAGATGGCGCCGCCTGAGATTTCAGCTCGGGTTCTCATGAAAATGAAGAAGACCGCTGAGGATTATCTTGGTGAAGAAGTCACAGAAGCCGTTGTCACGGTCCCCGCTTACTTCAACGACTCGCAGCGACAGGCGACCAAAGACGCCGGCAAGATCGCCGGACTCGATGTCAAACGCATTATCAACGAGCCGACAGCGGCAGCACTTGCCTATGGCATGGACAAGAAACGTGGTGATACCACGATCGCAGTCTTCGACCTCGGTGGCGGTACTTTCGACGTCTCGATCATTGAAATCGCCGAAGTGGACGGCGAGCATCAGTTCGAAGTACTTGCGACCAACGGCGATACGTTCCTCGGTGGTGAAGACTTCGACATGCGTGTTATCGAATACCTCGCGGCCGAGTTCCAGCGTGAGAGCGGCGTTGACATCACTGCGGATCCTTTGGCGATGCAGCGCCTGAGAGAGGCCTCGGAGAAGGCGAAAATCGAACTCAGCACGCAGCAGCAGACCGAAGTTAACCTGCCATATATCACAGCGGACGCTAGCGGACCGAAGCATCTCAATATCAAGTTGACTCGTGCCAAGCTCGAGTCGTTAGTGGAAGAGCTGATCGCGCGCACGATCGGACCGTGCAAAATCGCGCTAAATGACGCAGGGCTCAAGGTTAACGAGATTGACAACGTGATCCTCGTTGGTGGCCAGATTCGTATGCCGAAAGTCCAGGAAGAAGTGCAGAACTTCTTTGGCAAGGAACCTCGCCGGGATGTAAATCCTGACGAGGCCGTCGCCCTTGGCGCGGCTATCCAGGGCGGAGTTCTGGCCGGTGACGTCAAGGACGTACTGTTGCTGGATGTGACGCCATTGTCATTGGGAATCGAAACTCTTGGTGGTGTCATGACCAAGCTGATCGACAAGAACACCACGATTCCGGCAAATGCCGAGCAGGTGTTTTCAACAGCAGATGACAACCAGACGGCAGTGACCATTCACGTGTTGCAAGGCGAACGTGAACGCGCCACAGACAACAATTCTCTGGGACGATTCGATCTGGCGGACATACCGCCATCGCCACGCGGCCTGCCGCAGATAGAGGTGACGTTCGATATCGATGCGAACGGTATTCTCAACGTGTCAGCCAAGGACAAGGCAACGGGCAAGAGTCAGACTATCATCATCAAGGCGTCCAGCGGATTGTCAGATGAGGATATAGAACAGATGGTGACGGATGCGGAGAGCCATGCTGAGGAAGATCGCAAGTTCCGGGAGCTGGTCGATTCACGCAATCAGGCGGATGCCTTGATCCATGCTGCGGAAAAGACGCTCAGCGAGTTAGGAGAAAAAGCGTCGTCCGAGGATCGGCTTGCCGTCGAATCCGCAGTTTCCGATTTAAAGACTGCACTCGAAGGTAATGACAAAGATACGATTGACGCCAAGACGGCTGCCTTGGGTGAAGCGTCGGGCGGACTTGCACAGAAGCTGTACGCCGAACAGGCAGCAGATGCTGGAGCGAAAGGCGCCGACGGTGCAGAAGCGGCAGATGACGTTGTCGATGCAGAATTCGAGGAAGTCGACAATCGACAAAGACGACAAAGACGACAAAGACGACAAAGACGACAAAGACGACGAGGCAAAGTCAGAGTAATTTTCGAGCACCGAGAATCAATTCGCTAATACGATCGGGCGCCATAAAGGCGCCCGAAATTTAAAAGAAAGACATGGCCAAACGCGATTATTACGAAGTTCTGGGCGTCTCGAAATCAGCATCCGCTGCCGAGATCAAGAAGGCCTATCGCCGACTTGCCATGAAATTCCACCCGGATCGCAACCAGGATAAAAAAAGTGCGGCCGAAAAGAAATTCAAAGAGAGCAAAGAAGCCTACGAAGTTCTGAAGGACTCTCAAAAACGGGCGACCTATGATCAGTTCGGTCACGAGGGGTTGCGCGCTGGTCCGGGTGGTCGGGGCGGACCTGGAGGAGAAGGATTTGCCGATATTTTCGGCGATGTATTTGGCGACATTTTTGGTGGCGGACGTCGTGGTGGCGGGCCACAGGTATTCCGTGGCGCGGATCTCGGCTTTGAGCTAAAACTGGATTTGGAAAAAGCGGTCGCCGGCGATACGGTCAAGATTGACGTGCCGACTCAGGTAAGTTGTGAAACCTGCAACGGCTCGGGCGCGAGAAAAGGATCCTCACCGCAGACCTGTTCGACCTGCGGCGGCGTCGGACAGGTCCGTATGCAACAAGGCTTTTTCTCGGTTCAGCAAACTTGTCCGGCTTGCAAAGGTGCGGGCACCATCATCCGTGATCCTTGTGACGATTGCCATGGCCGTGGCCGGAAACACAAAACACGTACTCTGTCCGTAAAGGTGCCAGCGGGCGTCGACGACGGCGATCGTATCCGGCTGTCTGGTGAGGGTGAGGCTGGCCGAAACGGTGGTCCGAACGGCGATCTGTATGTTGATCTTCGTGTCGCAAAACACAAGATATTTGAGCGTGATGGTGCCAACCTGTCATGTGAGGTGCCTGTTAGTATCGCGACTGCGACACTGGGTGGTGAGGTCGACCTGCCCACATTGGACGGGCACGTATCTCTGAAGGTTCCGGCGGGGACGCAGTCGGGAAAAGTGTTCCGCTTGCGCGGAAAAGGCGTGACAACAGTCAGAGATCCGCGCCGAGGTGACCTGTTCGCCCTCGTGTCTGTCGAAACGCCAGTCAACCTGACACCAGAACAGCAGGCGCTGCTGGAGAAGTTCGACGCGCTGGTGAAGAAGGGGGGCGACAAGCATAGCCCGCGAGCAGATGGCTGGTTCGATAACGTCAGGCGGTTTCTTGATCGAATAAGCTAAACCCTTTAGGCCAATACGAACAAGCAATAGTAGTATTGACGTTCCCAGGCAAGGAGCTCGTCATCAATTCCACAAGAACCGCTGTTGTCATAGCTGGTGCTGGCCGCATGGGTCAGGCTATCGCGGAATCCATAGGACAATCGGCCGAATTTGAACTGACTGGTATCTGGCGGCGCGGTGGAGATATCGATGGGCTGCTGGCCCAATCTGACCTCGTTATCGATTTCAGCCTGCCCGAGGGCACAGCACGCGTTCTGCAAGCCGTTATGGATCATGGCCGGCCGCTGGTGTGTGGGGTGAGCGGTCTCAGTGAGTCGCAGGTGGAATTACTGGGCCGGGCATCCGGCCGCGTCCCGGTGGTTTATGATCGCAACATGAGTTTAGGTATCGCTGTCCTCGAGCGGTCGGTAAGGGCGGCGGCGACCGCTCTCGGTGCGGATTTCGACATCGAAATAGCCGAGGTTCACCACCTGCAAAAAAAGGATGCGCCTTCGGGTACTGCGCTGATGCTCGGTAAGGCGATTGCTGAGTCGCGCGGCGAGTCGGGAACCGGCGCTATCCGGTTTGCAGTTGAGCGCCGCGGCGAGGTTCCAGGGAATCACGAAATAACAATGAGTACGGCAACGGAAAAATTGACGTTCGCCCATAGTGTCACTACGCGCCAGGTCTTCGTTGACGGCGCGTTGCGAGCCGCACATTGGGTGATCGATCAGCCTCCGGGACAGTATTCAATGCAGGACGTTTTGTTTGGCGGCCTGAAATAGCCGCCGATACCAAAAAAAGTGCCTCTTGAGTCTGGCGTGGGCAGTCGCCGTTGAGTAAACTACGCCAGATCGCTGGGCGGTCAGCGAAGTCGCAGGCGGAAGGCACAGTCCTTCCGCTTTTGTGCATCTGCAACTTGCAGGCAAGGCGACGATCTGGTCCTCAAGTGGTTTGCTTTTGATTCATCGCGAGGATCGTACTTGAGCACGCCAGCAATACTTGCGCTACAGGATGGCACCGTATTTCACGGCACGTCTATTGGCGCCGAGGGGCAGACCATCGGCGAAGTCGTATTCAATACTGCGATGACGGGCTACCAGGAAATCCTGACGGATCCTTCCTACTGCCGGCAGATTGTCACCCTGACGTATCCACATATCGGCAATACCGGCACAAACAGCGAAGATATGGAATCTGACAAGATTCATGCGTCAGGGCTGGTGATTCGTGACAGCACTATGGTGACGAGTAGTTGGCGTTCGGAACGAACTTTTTCCAGCTTTCTGAAGCTGGGCGGCATCGTCGCTATCGCTGATATTGATACACGTAAACTGACACGAATAATTCGTGCAAAGGGCGCCCAGTCGGCTTGCATTATGACGGGTGACCAGGCGATCGAGAACAAGGCCATCGAACATGCCAGCAAGTTTCCTGGGATCGCGGGTATGGATCTAGCTAAATTTGTCACGACCGGCAATGCTTACCAGTGGTGTCATGGAACAATGTTCGGTCGCAAATTAAGAGTAATGAGTCGGCGTATTGCGCCATACCACGTCGTTGCGTACGATTTCGGCATAAAACGCAACATTTTGCGGCTGTTGTCTGACCTCGATTGCCGTTTGACCGTTGTGCCGGCGACCACTAGTGCTGAAGACGCATTGGCCTTATTCCCGGACGGAATTTTCCTGTCCAACGGACCAGGTGATCCGGAACCCTGCGACTACGCAATTGCGGCGATTCGATCGTTCCTGGACACAGGGATCCCGGTTTTTGGAATTTGCCTGGGACATCAACTGCTGGCTCTGGCTGCGGGGGCCAAAACTGAAAAAATGAAATTCGGCCACCACGGGGCAAACCATCCGGTGCAGGACCTCGCAACCGGACAAGTGATGATCACAAGTCAGAACCATAGTTTTTCTGTCGATGAATCGACACTGCCGAAAAACGTGACCGCGACGCATCGTTCGCTATTTGACGAGACATTGCAGGGAATCGCCATCAACGACAAACCAGCCTTCGGCTTTCAGGGGCATCCGGAGGCGAGTCCCGGGCCGCATGACCTGATGCCACTATTCGAGCGCTTTATCAGACAGATGGACGAACAAAAAAAGAGTGCCTTAAAAGCCGTATTGTCATTATCATAAATATTTTAAATATCAATTGTTTAATAGTGTTATTTAAACCATATTCTAAGTATAGAATCTAAGCTCTATCATGCCAAAACGCACGGATATAGACAGTATCTTGATAATCGGTGCCGGCCCGATCGTTATTGGTCAGGCATGTGAGTTCGATTATTCGGGTACGCAGGCCTGTAAGGCGCTGCGCGAAGAGGGTTACAGGGTCATTCTGGTCAACTCTAATCCGGCGACCATCATGACGGACCCGGATATCGCCGATGCTGTTTACATTGAGCCCGTGCAGTGGCCTACCGTGGAACGGATCATTGCGAAAGAACGGCCGGATACATTGTTGCCGACAATGGGTGGGCAAACGGCGTTGAATTGCGCGCTCGATCTTGTACGTGAGGGGGTGCTCGAAAAGTACAAGGTTGAATTGATAGGTGCGTCTCGCGAAGCCATTGATATGGCCGAGGACCGGGACCTGTTCCGTCAGGCAATGGCCGCGATCGGCCTCGAATGTCCCAGGGCTGAAATTGCGCACTCGATAGACGAGGCGCTCGACAAGCAAGAGAAAATCGGCTTTCCCACCATTATCCGGCCGTCGTTCACGTTAGGCGGCAGCGGCGGTGGTGTCGCGTACAACCGTGAGGAGTTTGAACGGATTGTCACTCACGGACTCGAGATGTCACCAACCTCTGAAGTCTTGCTCGAGGAATCTGTCATTGGCTGGAAAGAGTTCGAGATGGAGGTTGTGCGCGACAAGAATGACAATTGTATCATCGTCTGCTCGATCGAGAACATTGATCCGATGGGCGTGCATACTGGCGATTCCATCACCGTAGTGCCCGCGCAAACATTAACGGACAAGGAATACCAGCGTCTTCGCAACGCTTCCATAGACGTACTTCGCAAGATCGGTGTCGAGACCGGAGGTTCGAATGTCCAGTTTGCCATCTGCCCGGATACGGGCCGTGTTCTGATCATCGAAATGAACCCGCGCGTATCACGGTCATCCGCACTTGCCTCGAAAGCGACTGGATTTCCGATCGCCAAAGTGGCTGCAAAACTCGCGATCGGCTATACGCTTGACGAGCTAAAGAACGACATTACCGGTGGGGTAACGCCAGCATCGTTCGAACCGACGATTGACTACGTAGTGACAAAGATCCCGCGCTTCACGTTTGAGAAATTCCCAGGCGCGAACGACCGCTTGACGACGCAGATGAAATCGGTGGGTGAAGTGATGTCCATCGGACGAAATTTCCAGGAATCGCTGCAAAAAGCATTGCGCGGCCTGGAAACCGGAATCAATGGGCTCGATGAAGTGTGCGGGCCAATCGCAACCGATGCGGACCGCGATCATCTGCGACACGAACTCAGAATTCCGGGGCCCAATCGTCTGCTTTACGTGGCCGACGCGCTGCGCCACGGCTACTCGTTTGAGGATGTGGCGAAGGTGACCGGTATCGATCCCTGGTTTGTCGTGCAGATCGCCGATCTTGTCAATGCCGAGGGACGGGCCCGGGAAGCGGGCCTTGCCGGAATGGACGAAAGTCTGATGCGTTCGATGAAACGTAAAGGATTTTCCGATGCCAGGCTGGCAACCGTTCTGAATGTGGATGAAAAGGTCGTGCGCAAACGGCGGCTGGAACTTAAAGTCCGACCGGTTTACAAACGCGTGGATACCTGTGCGGCCGAGTTTGCAACAACGACTGCCTACCTGTACTCGACCTACGATGAAGAGTGCGAAGCCGATCCGACCGACAATCCCAAGATCATGATTCTCGGGGGTGGCCCGAATCGTATCGGACAAGGCATCGAGTTCGATTATTGCTGCGTACATGCCTCACTGGCGCTCAAAGAGTCCGGTTACGAAACGATTATGGTCAATTGCAATCCGGAAACAGTCTCGACCGACTACGATACCTCTGATCGCCTCTATTTCGAGTCCCTGACGTTTGAGGATGTCATGGAAATTATCGAAAAGGAAAAGCCAAAGGGGGTCATCGTGCAATACGGCGGCCAGACACCCTTAAAACTGGCACGCGACCTCGAAGCTGCAGGGGCTCCGATAATTGGCACATCGCCGGATTCGATTGATCTGGCTGAGGACCGCGAGCGTTTCAAGAAACTGGTCGATACGCTGAAGCTCAAGCAGCCGCCGAATTGTACGGCTCGAAACAAGAAAGAAGCGCTGAAGCGTGGTGCTGAAGTCGGTTTCCCTTTGATCGTGCGGCCGTCGTATGTTCTGGGTGGCCGGGCGATGGAAGTCGTGCACGGGCTGGAAGATCTTGCGTTGTATATGGATGCCGCGATCGAGGTCTCCAATGACAGCCCGGTGTTGCTGGATCGGTTCCTGGACCTGGCAACGGAAGTGGATGTTGATTGCATCTGCGATGGCGAGCGCATTTTGATTGGCGGCATCATGGAACATATTGAGCAGGCTGGGGTGCACTCTGGCGACTCAGGATGTTCATTACCGCCATTCAGCCTGACGCCGGAGATTCAGAAAGAACTCGAGGAGCAAGTCTTAAAACTGGCCATGGGTCTGAATGTGGTTGGGCTGATGAATACCCAGTTCGCAATACAAGGCAATGTTGTTTACTTGCTCGAAGTGAATCCGCGCGCGTCTCGCACGGCGCCTTTTGTTTCAAAAGCGACCGGGTTACCACTGGCCAAGATCGCCGCAAAAGTGATGGTTGGTGAGTCGTTGGCAAAGCAGGGATATGTGAATCAGCGCGTGCCGAAATATTTCTCAGTGAAAGAATCTGTATTTCCATTTATCAAATTTCCCGGTAGCGATCCGATCCTTGGTCCGGAGATGAAATCTACAGGTGAAGTCATGGGTGTCGGCCGCACATTCGGCGAGGCGTATGCCAAGGCGCAACTGGCATCCGGCGTTATATTGCCGCGCCAGGGTGTGGCGTTGCTGTCGGTGCGAGATCGTGACAAAGCAGGCGCGATCGAGCTCGCCAAACTCCTGACGGAAATGGGTTTTGATATTGTCGCTACACACGGCACGGCGGAGAACCTCGCTCAAGCGGGTGTATCGTGCCGACGCGCGAATAAGGTGCGGGAAGGCCGGCCGCACATCGTTGATATGATCAAGAATGGTGAGATTGATTTAATCGTCAATACGACGGAAGGCAAACAGGCGATCGCTGAATCGCTTTCGATTCGAGCCGAAGCGGTACGTCGCAGGGTTACCTATTACACGACCTTGGGTGCCGCGCTTGCGACTTGTCGCGCTATCGAGCACCTGGACAACAGTGATGTAAATCGGCTGCAAGATTTGCACAATGAGGTGGTGGCATGAATAAGGTGCCAATGACCGTGCGCGGCCACGAGCTATTACAGCAAGAATTGAAGAAACTGATAGGCGTTGATCGGCCAACCGTTATCAAGGCAATCGCTACTGCACGAGAACACGGCGACCTTAAAGAAAATGCCGAGTATCACGCGGCCAAGGACCAGCAGGGCTTCATTGAAGCTCGAATAAAAGAGCTTGAAGGCAAGTTATCACATGTTCAGGTAATCGATGTAACCGAAATTGACGCGGGCGGCAAGATTATTTTCGGGGCCACCGTCAGGTTGCTCGACGAGGACAGTGAAAGGGAAATTACCTACAAAATCGTTGGTGAAGATGAAGCCGACATCAAGACCGGTCTGATTTCATTTACCTCACCGATTGCGCGTGCGTTGATTAGTAAGAATGAAGGGGACGTGGTCGAGTTCAAGGCGCCCGACGGGCAAAAAACATATGCAGTTATCGAGGTGCGCTATGAATGACGTGGTCGTTGGTTGACCTCAGCTCGATGGAATTCTGACGCGCTTTTCTGGCTTCTTTTCGGGGTTAGCGCGATACAACAATGCAACATTTCCGACGCGCTGAATTAATATGGCAGCATGATTCGCACACAGGCTCTGGATTATTTCATCGCGGGCAGCACGGTCGGCAGCGCGTACTCTGATTTTGATAAGTTCATGGTGTGCCAGCGTCGATTCAAATTCCGCGAGCACCGATTCCGATAGCCCGGCACCGCCGACAACGATCAGGGGTTTGAGTCGGTGGCCACGGCCGCGCAGGTACTTCTTTTGGGATTCGCCTAAAATCATGGGCGCGAAGTGTAACAGCGTGCGGCTGGTGAGTCGGCACACGGAGGATTTCCGATGCGTAAACCACGGCGCTCAGGTGGCAGCTGGCGCGATCGGCAGGAGCGTGATCCCTATGTGCAGCAGGCACGTCGCGATGGCTGGCGTTCTCGTGCCGTTTACAAACTTCAACAGATTGATCAGAAAGAAAGACTCATTCGACCGGACATGGTGTGTGTCGACCTGGGATCGGCGCCCGGAAGCTGGAGTCAGTTCGTGACCAGGAAGCTCAAAGGCAAGGCACGTATCGTTGCTGTAGATCTGCTGCCGATGGACCCGCTGCCGGACGTCGAATTCGTACAGGGCGACTTCGAGGACGAGGCTGTATTTGGACAAATGCTGCAAGCCGTTGGTGAAGGCGGGGCGGACCTTGTAATGAGCGATATGGCCCCCAATATCAGCGGGATCCAAGGGGTGGACCAGCCGCGCTCAATGAACCTGGTTGAGCTTGCTCTCGATATGGCGCGCCGGGTACTGAAGCCGGGTGGCAGCTTCGTTTGTAAAGTCTTTCAGGGCGAGGGATTCGACGCTTTTGTCGTGGATGCAAGGACCTCTTTCAAGCGCGTCAGGGTCATGAAGCCAAAGGCCTCGCGAGCTGCCAGTCGCGAGGTGTACCTGGTAGCGAGAAATTATCAATTGTAGTAGTGTCGAAACGTGAATGACTTAACCAAAAACATACTTGTTTTTATCGTAATTATTGTCGTGCTGTTGTCGGTTGTGCAGGGCCTGTCCGGCGTCAGCAGCAACCAACCCCAAAAGCAGGCTTATTCTGAATTTCTTGACAAGGTGCGATCGGGTCAGGTGGCGATTGCCATCATTGATGAAGATCGGATTCGCTACGGGCGATCCGAGCCGTTGCAGTTCTATACGATAAGTCCTGAAACCGATAACAACACGTTAATCGGTTTGCTTGATGG
>JADFHE010000029.1:18606-28441 GCA_022567295.1 Pseudomonadota bacterium
ACCAAGGCGTCAAATTTACGGGCGAAGATCCGAAATCGCAAAGCCTGATTGGTACACTGCTGATCAATTCGTTTCCCATTCTGCTGCTTATTGGTGTGTGGATCTACTTCATGCGCCAGATGCAGGGTGGTGGCGGAGGCCGGGGCGCGATGTCGTTCGGCAAGAGCAAGGCTCGACTGCTGGAGGATGATCAGGTTGGTATAACGTTTGCCGATGTTGCTGGCATCGAAGAAGCGAAAAACGAACTCGCCGAGATCGTCGAGTTTCTGAAGGACCCGAGCAAATTCCAACGTCTGGGTGGCAAGATACCCAAGGGTGTCTTGATGGTGGGTCCGCCGGGTACCGGTAAGACATTGCTTGCCAGGGCTATCGCCGGCGAGGCTGAAGTGCCGTTCTTTACGATTTCTGGTTCAGATTTCGTGGAGATGTTTGTCGGTGTTGGCGCATCGCGTGTTCGCGATATGTTTGCTCAGGCGAAGAAACAAGCCCCGTGCATCATATTCATCGACGAACTCGACGCGGTTGGTCGACATCGTGGTGCCGGTCTGGGCGGCGGTCATGATGAACGTGAGCAGACGCTAAACCAGATGCTGGTTGAAATGGATGGATTCGAAGGTAGCGAAGGCGTTATTGTCATCGCAGCAACCAACCGGCCCGATGTTCTCGACCCTGCGTTGCTTCGGCCGGGACGATTCGACCGTCAGGTCGTCGTGCCGTTACCCGACGTGCGGGGCCGCGAGCTCATTCTTAAAGTTCACATGCGCAAAGTTCCGTTGTCGGATGATGTTCGACCTGGGGTGATCGCCCGCGGTACGCCAGGATTCTCCGGTGCGGACCTGGCCAACCTCGTCAACGAGGCCGCATTGTTTGCCGCGCGTTCCAATCAGCGTACAGTAACCATGAACGAGTTTGATCGGGCCAAAGATAAAATCATGATGGGTGCCGAGCGGCGTTCTTTGGTTATGAGCGAGGAAGAGAAGGTCAATACGGCTTACCATGAAGCAGGGCACGCAATCGTCGGCTATCTGGTACCAGAGCATGATCCGGTTTACAAAGTAACGATCATTCCGCGCGGCCGAGCATTGGGTGTGACGATGTACCTGCCTGAGGCAGATCGCTACAGCACGTCGCGGCAACGCCTCGAAAGCAGTATCTCGAGCCTGTTTGGTGGCCGAATTGCTGAAGAGTTGATCAACGGCGCAGCTGGCGTGACGACGGGCGCTTCGAACGATATTGAACGAGCGACCGAAATCGCTCGCAACATGGTCACCAAGTGGGGCCTGTCTGATCGGCTCGGGCCGCTGACATACAGTGAAGAGGATGGCGAAATATTTCTCGGCCGCTCTGTGACTCAGCATAAATTGGTCTCTGACGTCACGGCACATGTTATCGATGAGGAAATCCGCCGTATCATTGATTGCAATTACGAACGTGCCAGGAAGATATTGACGGACAATATCGACAAACTGCATGCGATGGCGGACGCGTTGATCAAGTACGAGACCCTCGGCGAAGTGCAGATCAAGGACATCATGGAAGGCCGCGATCCGCAGCCTCCCGCGGACTGGGACGATACGCCGGAACCGCAGCAACCGGAGGATGGATCTGCTACCGCAGAATCCGACGATGCGACCGGCACGATTGGTGGCCCCGCACCAGAACACTAGTTGGACCGCTAGTCGCTTGTTGCGCCTTGGTGCCTTGAGTCTCCCCAGCCCATCGGTGATGGGCGTACTCAATATGACTCCCGATTCATTTTCGGACGGCGGGCGTTTCGATGATATCGATGTTGCGCAACGCCAGGCCGAACGAATGGCCGCAGATGGCGCGGCCATTATCGACATTGGCGGTGAATCCACTCGACCAGGCGCCGAAAGCGTTAGCGTCGCTCAGGAACTCGACAGGGTTATTCCTGTTATCGAAGCACTTCGCAAGACAGCGGATCTGCCACTTTCCATTGACACCAGCAAAGCTGTGGTGATGCGCGAAGCCATTGCTGCCGGAGCTGTAATGATCAATGATGTACTGGCTCTGCAGGAGGCAGACGCCCTTGCCGCTGCCGCCGATCTGGGTGTGCCGGTTTGTCTGATGCACATGCAGGGGCGGCCGCGGTCGATGCAGGAAAACCCGCGGTACGGCGATGTTGCTGCAGAGGTCACTGCATTTCTGGGTGACAGGGTCGCAGAATGTGTTGCGGCAGGGATCGATCGTGAGCTGATCGCCGTTGATCCGGGGTTCGGCTTTGGCAAGACGCACGCACATAATGTCGAGTTACTGGCAAATCTGCGACAATTGCAGGGTCTTGATCTGCCGGTGCTGGTTGGATTGTCGCGGAAATCGACATTGGGTGACTTGACCGGCAGGGATGTCGACGGGCGGTTGGCAGCGAGTATTTCGGCTGCGGTGATCGCTGTGATGCATGGCGCACAATTGGTGCGTGCGCACGACGTTCGGGAGACGGTGGACGCGCTCCGAGTAGCGAGTGCCATTATGGATGCTGAGAAATGAGTAAGAAATTTTTCGGAACGGATGGGGTACGTGGCACGGTCGGCAGCGATCCGATGACGGCAGACTTTGCCATGCGATTAGCCAGCGCTGCGGCCCAGGTATTGGTACCAGCGGGCGGCACGGTCGTGATCGGTAAGGACACTCGTCTGTCCGGGTATCTGTTCGAGTCGGCACTGGAGGCAGGATTTGTCGCCGCCGGCGCCGATGTATTGCTGATCGGTCCGCTGCCAACGCCGGGTATTGCGCGGCTGACGCAAGAGCTCGACGCTGACCTCGGTGTCGTGATCAGTGCCTCTCACAATCCCTATGTCGATAACGGCATCAAGTTTTTTGATCGATCGGGTTCGAAGTTGACCGACGAAGTCGAACGCAAGATCGAGGAACATCTCAAGAAACCCGCCATCACCCTGGAATCTCAGTCACTCGGTAAAGCGAAGCGAATTGATACGGCCCGCAGTCGCTATCAGGAATTTTGCATTGCCAGTGTCCCGGACGGACTGAGTCTGGCCGGTCTCAAAGTCGTTTTCGACGGCGCGAATGGCGCAGGATACAAAGTCGGTCCACGGACACTGGCAAGTCTCGACGCCGAAGTGATTCCGATCGGTTGTTCGCCCAACGGCAAGAACATCAATGATGGTTGCGGGACGACGGCGCCTGAATTGTTGCAACTCACCGTGCCGGCCGTGCGTGCCGATGTGGGTGTTGCGCTGGATGGTGACGGTGACCGTTTCATCATGGTTGATGAAAACGGCGAGTTGATCGACGGAGACCAGCTGCTCTACATTCTTGCGACCGACCGACACCGGCAGGGGCGGCTCAAAGGTCCGGTGGTCGGCACTGTCATGAGCAATCTCGGTCTGGAGAACGCCCTGAAGGCTGAGGACATCGAATTTATGCGCGCGAACGTCGGCGATCGCCACGTACTTGAAGCACTGAAAAAAACCGGTGGTGTCATCGGTGGCGAAACCTCCGGGCACATGATCGTGCTCGACAAGACCACGACCGGAGATGGACTGATATGCGCGTTGCAGGTGTTGGTCGTAATGAAAGAGACCGGCAAGCCGCTTTCAGAGCTCGCGGCGGGCATGCCGAAATATCCTCAGACGATGGTCAACGTCCGTACTGAGAATCCTTTTGACCCCGACTCGTCGAGCGAAATCCAGGCGGCCATTGCGGCGGCCGAGGCTGAATTGGCCGACTCCGGGCGAGTCGTGCTGCGGGCTTCAGGGACAGAACCCGTTATTCGGGTCATGGTTGAGGGTGAAGATCACGATCAGGTCGTAAGCATCGCCAACCGGCTGGCCACGATTGTAGCCGAGTCGGCGGCCTGACCGGCACCCCCGGCAAGTTTCTGCGCGTTGATTTGCCGTGACAGCCTCGGTATCCTTGCGCGCCTTTTAGGCCTGCGGAAACTTAGACTGATGCGCGAATTGCTTGTTGCTGGCAACTGGAAAATGAACGGCAGCGATGCTGTCAGTGCGGCGCTGGTCTCTGGTATCGTCGCAGGGGTGCCGGAAGGCAGCGGTTTCCGTCTTGTAGTTTGTCCGCCGTTTCCGTACCTGGCGTCGGTAGCCGGGCAGATTGCCGGGTCCCAGGTAGCGCTGGGGGCACAAAATGTCTCGGAGCACGAGGTGGGGGCGTTTACGGGCGAGACTGCAGCGTCGATGTTGAAGGACGTCGGCTGCGAGTATGTCATTGTCGGGCACTCGGAGCGGCGAGCAATGTACTCTGAGTCGAGCGACCAGGTAGCGGCGAAGTTTCAGGCAACGCAGTCGGCCGGAATGACACCGATTTTGTGTGTTGGTGAAACGCTGGAAGAGCGCGAAGCGGGCACGACTGAGACAGTTATCGGTGAGCAGCTAGATGCTGTACTGAGTGCCACTGGTATTGATGCTTTTGAGCCAGCGGTTATTGCCTACGAACCGGTATGGGCGATTGGCACCGGGTTGACGGCAACACCGGAGCAGGCACAGGACGTGCATCGGCACATCCGGGCGCGGCTGGCTGAGCATAGCGTAGCAGTGGCGGAGAATGTGCAAATTCTGTACGGCGGCAGTATGAAAGGCGAGAATGCCTCCGGTTTGCTGAGCATGCCGGACATCGACGGCGGCCTGATAGGTGGCGCGTCACTCAAGCCAAGTGATTTTTTGGCGATCGCCGAGGCGGCGGCCCAGAGTTAGACGATTAATTGAGAATTTAATGGACACTATTCAAACAGCAGTAGGTATCGGTCACACGTTGATCGCATTGTTGATCATTGTGCTCGTATTGCTGCAGCGCGGCAAAGGGGCTGATGCTGGTGCTGCGTTCGGTGCCGGTGCATCCGGTACAGTATTCGGGGCGCGCGGATCAGGCAGTTTCTTTTCGCGGGCAACAGCGGTCTGCGCCACGGCCTTTTTCGCCACAAGTTTGACGTTGGCCTATCTGAGCAGCCAGAAATCAGTGGCGCCGAGCAGTCTGGTCGAAGACGTTTCGGTCGTTGAAGAAGCGGCAGCGCCAGAATCTGACATGCCGCCGATGGAATCAGAGGATGATCTGGCTGACGAAGCTACTGACATGCCAGTGCTCGAAGACGGTCCGGACCAGGATGAACCTGCCGCCGAAGAATCGACTAGCGATTCGGCTAGTCAGTAGGCCGCACCGTTTGGCTTTATAATAGTTCGGTAACCGCTCTGGTGGTGGAATTGGTAGACACGCTGTCTTGAGGGGGCAGTGGCGCGAGCCGTGCGAGTTCGAGTCTCGCTCAGAGCACCAAACGACGAGTTCGGCCTGTCGCTCATTATGTGCTACAGGCCGATTTTTCATGCGTGTCAGGACCACAGCGTATGCCGAAAAGGGTGTATTCAGCGCCGCATAGACTGATACAATGTCGCGCTGAATTAAGAGCATTTTCGACACGTAAACATGCTGCAAGAATACGTTCCCATTCTGATTTTTCTCGGCATTGCATCCGGGATGGGCATGCTTTTGCTGGGGCTCGGATTCCTGATTGGCGGCGGCCAGAAATACGATGCAAAACTGTCTCCCTACGAGTGCGGTTTTGAGGCATTCGATGACTCTCGTATGAAATTCGACGTGCGCTATTACCTCGTCGCAATTCTGTTCATTATTTTCGATCTTGAGATCGCATTCTTGTTTCCCTGGGCCGTCTCTCTGGACGCGGTTGGAAAATTCGGCTTGCTCGCCATGGCAGTGTTTCTTGCCATTCTGGTCGTGGGTTTTATTTACGAATGGAAGAAAGGGGCACTTGAGTGGGACTAACGAATTCGTCTGAAGCCGTTGTGCCAGCAGGCGGCGCGGCAGCGGCCGGTGGCAGCTTGCAGAAGAAGGGCTTCGTTGTAACCAGTGTTGACTCGGTCATGAACTGGGCTCGCACCGGGTCGCTCTGGCCGATGACGTTCGGTCTGGCGTGCTGCGCGGTTGAAATGATGCAGGCAGGCGCTGCGCGCTACGATCTTGATCGCTTCGGTATTATTTTTCGTCCGAGCCCACGCCAGTCAGATTGCATGATCGTTGCCGGTACGCTGACCAATAAAATGGCGCCAGCGTTGCGCAAGGTTTACGACCAAATGCCCGAGCCACGCTGGGTCGTTTCCATGGGCTCGTGCGCAAATGGCGGCGGCTACTACCATTACTCCTATTCCGTAGTCCGGGGCTGCGATCGCATAGTGCCGGTTGATGTTTACGTTCCCGGGTGCCCGCCGACGGCAGAGGCCTTGATCTACGGGCTAATACAGCTGCAGAACAAGATTCGCCGTACGAGCACGATCGCTCGATAAGTAGTGCGCAATGACCCGTCGTAACGAGACATTGGCTGCTCGGATTGATGCACGCTTTGGGGAGCAGTTGGAACGCATTGCATCGACGTGCGGCGAATTGACCTATGAACTCGACAAAGATGATCTGATCCAGGTTGCGACAGCTTTGAGAAATGAGGCCGATTTCGGTTTCGAGATGCTGGTCGATGTGTGCGGTGTTGATTATCTGCACTACGGTATCGACGAGTGGACGACCAACAGTGCAACCGAAACTGGTTTCAGCCGCGGCGTTGAGCAGCAACCGGTCATTCTGGACGAGGCCGATGAATTTGATCCGCGGCGATTTGCGGTTGTTTATCACTTGTTGTCAATACAGAACAACGTACGACTCCGTCTTCGCGCATACACCGGAACCAGCAATCCCCCGATCGTAAGGTCTGTCGTCGATATCTGGAATAGCGCGAACTGGTTCGAACGCGAAGTGTTTGATCTGTACGGCATTCTTTTCGACGGCCACCCGGATCTGCGCCGCATACTGACCGACTACGGTTTTATCGGACACCCGTTCCGCAAGGATTTCCCGATCATGGGAAATGTGGAGGTCAGCTACGACGCCGAGGAAGGCCGGGTTGTTTACAAGCCCGTTACTATTGAGCCGCGCACGCTTGTGCCAAAGGTCATTCGCGACGATAACCGCTACTCAGCCGATCTCAAGGAGCACTCGGATGGCTGAAATTCAGAGTTACACGATTAACTTCGGCCCGCAGCACCCGGCAGCACATGGAGTATTGCGCCTCATCCTGGAGATCGAAGGCGAGACTATTCGGAAGGCGGACCCGCACATCGGCCTGCTGCACCGCGCTACAGAAAAATTGGCAGAGACCAAACCCTATAATCAGAGCATCGGTTATATGGACCGGCTCGATTACGTATCGATGATGTGCAATGAACATGGCTATGTCATGGCCATCGAGAATCTGCTCGGTATCGAAGTGCCAGTACGTGCGCAGTACATACGCGTCATGTTCGACGAAATCACTCGAATATTGAATCATCTGATGTGGCTCGGCGCCCATGGCCTCGACATCGGTGCAATGACGATGTTCCTGTATTGCTTTCGCGAACGCGAAGATTTGATGGACTGCTATGAAGCGGTCTCTGGCACCCGCATGCACGCAACGTATTACCGGCCGGGTGGCGTGTATCGAGATCTGCCGGACACGATGCCGAAATATTCCGATTCGAAATTCCGCAGCAAGAAACAACTGGATCGTATGAATTTAGCTCGTGAAGGAACGTTGCTTGATTTTATTGAGGACTTCACAAACCGATTCCCAGGCTGCGTCGACGAATATGAAACGCTGTTAACCGACAACCGCATCTGGAAGCAACGAACCGTCAATATCGGCGTTGTATCGCCGGATCGCGCGATGCAGCTTGGCTTCACCGGACCGATGCTGCGGGGCTCTGGCGTTGAATGGGACCTTCGCAAGAAGCAGCCCTACGATGTTTATGACCGCTTGGATTTCGATATACCGGTCGGCGTCAATGGCGACTGCTACGACCGCTATTTAGTGCGTGTTGAAGAAATGCGGCAGTCGAATCGCATCGTCAAACAGTGCGTCGATTGGTTACGCGATAATCCAGGCCCGGTGATGCTCGACGATCGCAAGATCGCGCCGCCGAACCGTATCGAAATGAAAGACGATATGGAATCGCTGATCCATCATTTCAAGTTGTTCACAGAAGGCTACTGTGTGCCAGAGGGTGAATCGTATGCTGCCATTGAGCACCCGAAAGGCGAGTTTGGTGTTTACATTATTTCCGATGGGGCCAACAAACCCTACCGCGTGAAAATTCGTGCGGCCGGTTTCGCGCACCTTTCCGCCATGTCAGAAATGGTGGAAGGTCACATGCTTGCCGACGTGGTTGCGGTGATCGGTACGCAGGATATCGTGTTCGGAGAGGTTGACCGATGAGGTACGAGCTTTCTGCTGCAGTCAAAGATGAGATCGAGCATTGGAGGGCGCGTTTTCCGGCAGACCGCCAACGCTCCGCCGTCATCAGCGCACTGCACGCCGTACAGCACGAGAACCATGGTTACATAACTGCAGAGCAAATGAATGCCGTTGCTGAATATCTCGATCTGCCTACGATTCAGGTCTACGAAGTCGGGACGTTTTATTCGATGTTCCAGACCAGGGAGGTCGGTCGCAACGAGGTCGCGATCTGCACCAATATTTCCTGCATGTTGCGCGGCGCCGACGACATCGTCGATCACGTCGAGAGAAAGCTCGGGGTAAAGCTCGGTGAGAGTACGGACGACGGCCGCATCTTTCTCAAGCAAGAGGAAGAGTGCATCGCCGCGTGTTGCGGCGCACCGGCCATGATGGTGAATCACAAGTATTACGAGAACCTGACGACAGAGCAGGTGGACGAGATTCTGGACGAGCTCGCCTGATGGCCTACGAACTGAATCTGGTTTGCTTCAATACCTTTGGCTCGGATGAGCCGTGGTCGCTCGCGACATACGAGCAACTTGACGGATACCAGGCTTGGCGCAAGGTGCTTGCGGGCAAGTTGACGCCTGCACAGATTATCGAGGAAGTTAAGGCGTCCGGATTGCGTGGCCGTGGCGGCGCGGGTTTCCCGACCGGACTGAAATGGAGCTTCATGCCGCGCGACGCAGAGGTGCAGAAATACCTCGTTTGTAACTCGGATGAGAGTGAACCGGGAACTTGTCACGATCGCGAATTGTTGCGTTATAACCCCCATGCTTTGATCGAAGGCATGGCTATCGCCGCCTACGCGATGGGCGCGACGATTGCTTACAACTACATTCGCGGTGAGTTCCTGGACGAGGCGGTACCGCGCTTTGAGGCCGCTGTCAAAGAAGCGTACGACGCGGACCTCCTGGGAAGGAACATTAAGAGATCAGGCATCGACTTCGACCTGTATACATTTGTGGGCGCCGGCGCATACATATGTGGCGAGGAAACAGCATTGCTGGAATCCCTGGAGGGCAAGCAGGGCCTGCCGCGGTTCAAGCCGCCGTTTCCCGCCAACTTCGGCCTGTACGGCAAGCCGACCACAATTAACAACACGCAGAGTTTGGCCTGCGTGCCGGCCATTATGCGCAATGGCGCGGCATGGTTCGCCGGTCTCGGGCCGGAGGGCTCTGGAGGCACCGCGATATTCTCCGTATCGGGACACGTCGAGAAGCCTGGCAACTATGAATTGCCGATGGGCATACCGTTTAAAGATCTGCTTGATGACATTTGTGGCGGCGTTCTGGCTGGCCGCAAACTGAAAGCCGTGATCCCGGGCGGATCGTCGTGCAAAGTTTTGCCGGCCGACATCATCATGGACTGCACGATGGACTACAACTCGTTGCAACAAGCCGGATCTTCATTCGGTACGGGTGCCGTAATGGTTATGGATGAGACGACTTGCATGGTCAAAGTCTTGCGGCGTATCGCGCGCTTTTACATGGCCGAGTCTTGCGGACAGTGCACACCGTGTCGAGAAGGCACCGGCTGGTTGTATCGCATGTTGACCGGCATCGTCGA
>JADFHE010000029.1:28539-38462 GCA_022567295.1 Pseudomonadota bacterium
CCGCCGCGTGGCCCGTGCAAAGCTTTTTGAATCATTTCTTCCATGAATTCGAATATATGGTGCATAACAACGGCCGCAGTATCGTTGATGATGTGATCGAGGCTGTCGCGTAGCCACTATGAGTGACGATATTGTAAACATCGAGGTTGACGGCAAGCCGATCGAGGCGCGCAAAGGTCAGATGATTATGGAAGTGACCGACGACGTCGGTGCATACATACCTCGCTTCTGCTACCACGAAAAACTAAGCATCGCTGCCAACTGCCGCATGTGTCTTGTCGAAGTCGAAAACGCTCCGAAACCGATGCCCGCATGCGCTACACCGATCGGCGAGGGGATGAAGATCTTCACGAAATCGTCGAAAGCGATCGCCGCACAGAAAGCGACGATGGAGTTCCTGCTGATCAATCATCCTCTCGATTGCCCGATTTGCGATCAGGGGGGCGAGTGCGAGTTGCAGGACCTGGCGATGGGGTATGGACGCGATATCTCCCGCTATTACGATGGCAAGCGAGTTGTGAAAGACAAGGATATTGGCCCCCTGATCTCGACCGACATGACTCGCTGCATCCACTGTACGCGCTGCGTTCGTTTCGGTGAGGAAGTGCAAGGCTACCCGCAGATGGGAACGATAGGCCGAGGTGAAGACCTCAAGATATCAACGTACGTCGAACAGAGCGTGGATCACGAATTATCGGCGAATATCATTGATCTGTGCCCGGTTGGCGCTTTGAACAACAAGCCGTATCGCTACAGCGCACGCGCATGGGAAATGGAGCAGCACGCCACCGTTTCCCCACATGATTGTGTCGGATCGAACCTCTACGCACATGTCTTGCGCGGTACCGTCAAGCGCATTGTTCCGCGCAACAACGAGTCGATAAATGAAACATGGATTTCGGATCGTGATCGTTACAGTTATGAAGCGATTTACCATTCCGACCGCCTGATCGCGCCGAAAATTAAGGAAAACGGCGAGTGGCGCGACATCGAATGGACAGACGCTCTGTCGCGAGCCGCTGACGTCTTAAGCGTGACGGATGGGGACAAGCTCGGATTGATCGCTTCGCCGCGCGCCACGGTAGAGGAAAGTTTTCTGCTTGCGCAATTGGCGGCACATCTTGGTACGGCCAATGTCGATCATCGCATCGGACGCCGCGACATCTCGAATCAGGACGATGATCCTGTGTTCGAACATCTGGGCTGCGGAATTGACGATGTCGAGAATCTGGGGGCCGTGCTGGTTGCGGGATCGAACATTCGAAACGAGGCGCCGATTATTGCGCATCGTTTACGCAAGGCTACATTGAAGGGTGCCAAGGTCAATTTCGCGAACGCGCAGGAATACAAATATTTCTTTGCGGTTGCCGACTACGTGTCAGGCAAAGGCCTGGTTGCATTACTGGCTGGCATTACCGTGGCTGCTGCTGGTCACGCAAATTTACCGCTCTCGGTCGCGAAGCTCTGTAAAGGGGTGTCCGCAAGCGATGCAGACCAGCGCATTGCTGCCTCACTGAAAGAGGCCGATGACGCACTGGTGTTGCTGGGCACGATCGCGGGCCGTCACGCAGGCTATTCGGCCGTAAGAGCGTTGGCTGCGGCGATATCGGAACTCACCGGTTCGAAACTCGGGCATGTCACAGAAGGGCCGAACTCCGCCGGCGCACATTTGGCCGGCGTGTTGCCGCATCGCGATATCGGTGGCAAGAAAAGAGCAAAGGCGGGTCTGGGCGTGGCAGCAATGCTTGCCAGCGAGCTTGATGCAATAGTTCTTGTGAACGTTGAGCCCGATGCAGACATTCACGCGGCGCCAGATGCAGTAACGAGCCTCCGGAAGCAGAAATTCGTCATTGCATTGACGCCATACGTTTCCGACAGTCTGTTGGAGACTGCTGATCTGCTACTGCCGATCGGTACTTTTGCGGAATCGTCAGGAACGTATGTAAATGCAGCCGGAACTTGGCAGAGCTTCAGTGGTGTTGCGAGCCCGGTCGGTGAGTCTCGACCCTGCTGGAAAGTGTTGCGGGTGCTCGGCAATCTGACCGGTGCGGAGGGCTTCGAGTACGTCACGAGTGAGGAAATACTGGCAGACTTCGAAGCGAAGCTTGGCGACGTTGACGCGGGCAGTTATGACAGTGCTGCAATAGTCACGAAGCCGAATGGCGCCGATTCGCCGGACGACGAAATCGACACACCGTTGTATTCTGTTGATGGAGTGGTGCGTCGCGCCAATGCGCTGCAACAAACGTTACCCGCCAAACGTGGTGCAGGCGAAGGCAACGAGTGATGCTCGACTTTTTTGCGAGCATGGTTCCGACCTTTATTTGGGATATCTGGAATTCTCTGCCACCGACGATCCAGTACCTGACAATTACCGTCTGGAAAATCCTGTTCGTCATGATTGTCGTGATTCTGATCGTTGCGTTTTCAACCTACTTTGAGCGCAAGGTCATTGGCCGCATGCAGGCGCGCGTGGGTCCGAACCGAGTGGGACCGCTGGGTCTCGGCCAGCCATTTGCCGACGTCATCAAATTGTTGATCAAAGAAGTAATCGTGCCATCGCAATCCAGCAAATTCCTGTTCGTTATCGCGCCATTGCTGTCACTTATTCCCGCACTTGCGGCGTGGGCTGTCATTCCACTAAACGACTGGTATGTGATCGCTGATATCAATGCGGGTCTCTTGTTCGTTCTTGCGCTGACATCGGTCGGCGTCTATGGCGTCATCCTCGCTGGTTGGGCAACGAATTCGAAGTACGCTTTGCTTGGCGCCATGCGTTCGGCAGCGCAGATCGTTGCCTACGAAATCGCAATGGGCTTTGCTCTGGTCGGGGTGTTAATGGCCAGCGGTAGCTTGAACCTGGGCGATATCGTCATGGCGCAGGGCGGCGGCGTTAGCCAATGGTTCCTGATTCCATTATTCCCGTTATTTATCGTCTTCTGGATCTCCGGCGTCGCCGAGACCAACCGCGCGCCGTTTGATGTAGCCGAAGGTGAGTCAGAGATCGTGGCGGGTTTTCACGTCGAGTATTCGGGGGTGGGTTTTGCAATTTTCTTCCTCGCCGAATACGCAAACATGGTTCTCATCTCGACGTTGACGGCCATTTTCTTCCTGGGTGGCTGGGCATCTCCGTTTGAGGGCTGGACCTTCCTGAACGACATTGTTGGACTGTCATGGCTGACTGTCGGTGGTCTGCACTGGTTGTTCATAAAGATGTGCCTGTTCATGTACATATTTTTCTGGTTCCGTGCGACGTTCCCACGCTACCGTTATGACCAGATCATGCGTCTGGGCTGGAAGATATTTATTCCTGTAACGATCATCTGGATTGCCGTGGAGGGGGCTATGGCCTGGTTCCAGATTGGGCCATGGTCAGGGTTGGGGGCATAAGACAATGAGTCAATTAACCAGCTACATCAAAACGTTTCTCCTGTGGGAGTTGCTGCGAGGTCTGTCAGTGACGTTGCGGCAGTTTTTCAAGCCAGGCGTGACGCTCGAGTACCCGGAGGAAAAAACGCCGCAGTCGCATCGCTTTCGTGGGCTGCACGCGTTGCGACGCTATCCAAACGGCGAAGAGCGCTGCATCGCCTGCAAGCTCTGCGAAGCTGTGTGCCCGGCACTCGCAATCACAATCGAATCCTATGTTGGTGAGGACGGTACGCGTCGTGCATCGCGTTACGACATTGATCTGTTTAAGTGCATCTATTGTGGTTTTTGCGAAGAAGCTTGTCCGGTCGATGCCATTGTGGAAACACGTATCCACGAATACCACATGGAAGCGCCGGGCGAGAACATCATGACTAAAGACAAGTTGCTCGCGATTGGTGACAAGTACGATGCCATGATATCTGCAGATAGGGCCGCAGACGCCAAGTACCGATAAGGCGAGACAAGATGTTCCAATCAATAATGTTCTATACGTTTGCGTTGATCATGCTTGGCGCCGCAACAGGTGTGGTGTTCTCACGAAACCCGGTGCATGCGGTCATGTTCCTGGTGCTGACCTTTTTTCAGAGCGCTGTGCTGTGGCTCATGGCCGAAGCTGAATTTCTCGCTATCGTTCTCGTGCTCGTTTACGTCGGCGCCGTTATGGTGCTGTTTCTGTTCGTCGTGATGATGCTCGATGTAAATATAGAAGCGGCCAAACGCGGCCTCACTCGTTATGCACCATTTGGTATCGGAATCGCGTTGCTTATGGTTGTCCAACTCATGCAACTCATCTGGTCACGCGGCCACGGATTCGCCGGCACGGGCGGATTCGCGGCGACACCCGAGGGCTACAGCAATACCAAAGCGCTCGGTGCAGTGCTCTATACGGAACATGTCTACGCGTTCGAGATTGCAGCCGTGATCCTGCTGCTTGCGATCGTTGCGGCGATCACCCTTACGATGCGTAAACGCCCGGGGATAAAGGTTCAGAATATCGCCGAGCAGGTTGCCGTGCGCGCCAAGGATCGCATTCGTGTGGTGAAGATGGATGCGGAGAAGAGACAGTGATCGGTCTCGAGCATTTTCTCACATTGGCAGCAATGCTGTTCGTCTTGAGTATCGCGGGCATCATCATCAATCGCCGCAACCTGATCCTGCTTCTGATGTGCGTGGAACTTATGTTGCTCGCAGTGAATTTCAATTTTATTGCCTTCTCTCGCCACCTTGGTGATGAGACGGGCCAAATCTTCGTCTTCTTCATATTGACGGTGGCGGCTGCGGAGGCTGCGATCGGGCTCGCTATCCTGGTTGTGCTGTTCCGTAACCGGCGTTCGATCGCGGTGCAAGAGCTGAATACGCTAAAAGGATGAGATGTACGGCTACTATCTGACAATCGTATTGGCACCGCTGGCAGCGGCAATTATTGCCGGCCTCGCGGGCAGGCGAATCGGCCGTGCGGGCTCACATTGGGTAACTATCATCGGTGTGGGCCTGTCCTTTGTATTGTCGTCGCTCGTCCTCAAGAACATGTTCTGGGGTGGCGCCGAAGCCGAAAACATACACGTCTATACGTGGGCTGTTACGGATGGCCTGCGCATGGAGGTCGGTTTCCTGGTCGACCGGCTGACTGCTTTGATGATGTTGGTCGTAACATTTGTGTCGCTCATGGTCCACATCTACACCATCGGTTATATGCGCGAGGACCCGGGTTACCAGAGATTCTTCAGCTACATCGCGTTGTTCACGTTTTCGATGTTGATGCTGGTCATGTCCAACAACTTCCTGCAGCTATTCTTCGGCTGGGAGGCCGTTGGCCTGGTGTCGTATTTGCTGATCGGATTCTGGTTCAAGAAAGAGACGGCGATTTTTGCCAACCTCAAGGCGTTCTTGGTGAATCGTGTCGGCGACTTCGGTTTTATTCTCGGTATCGCCGGCATAGTGACGATCACGGGATCGCTGGATTACGCCGAAGTGTTCGCGAGTGCGGAGAGCATCGCGGCGCAAAATATCGAGGTGTTCCCGGGCACGCCCTGGAATGCGATGACAGTAATCTGCATCCTGTTGTTTATTGGCGCGATGGGAAAGTCGGCACAAGCGCCGTTACACGTGTGGCTGCCGGATTCGATGGAAGGCCCGACTCCAATATCCGCATTGATCCATGCGGCCACGATGGTAACGGCCGGTATCTACATGGTGGCGCGCATGTCACCGTTGTTTGAACTGTCGACGGCGGCGCTGGGATTCGTCATTATCATCGGCGCCGTAACCGCATTCTTCATGGGCCTGCTGGGCATTGTGCAAAACGACATCAAACGAGTCGTCGCGTACTCGACCTTGTCGCAGCTCGGTTATATGACAGTCGCATTGGGAGCCTCGGCCTACAGTGCCGCGATCTTCCACCTGATGACCCATGCGTTCTTCAAAGCACTCCTGTTTCTTGCGGCTGGATCGGTAATTATTGCGCTGCACCACGAGCAGGATATTCGCAAGATGGGCGGCATCAGGAAGTACATGCCGATCACCTACTGGACGGCACTGGTTGGCTCGCTGGCGCTTATCGGCTTCCCGGGTTCGTCGGGCTTCTTCTCGAAGGACTTGCTCATCGAGGCGGTCAAGGAATCCCATTGGCATCAGGGCCCTACGGTGGGTGACCAGATCACTTACTGGATTGCTTATCTGAGCGTATTGCTTGGCGTTTTTGTTACCGCATTGTATTCGTTCCGCATGTTCTTCCTCGTCTTTCATGGTAAAGAGCGCATGGATGCCGAAACCAAATCGCACCTGCATGAAACATCGGCGGTTGTAACTGTGCCGTTGATTTTGCTCGCGATACCGGCGGCGCTGATCGGTTGGTTCACGGTAGGGCCGGTATTGTTTGAGAATTATTTTGGCGATGCTATTTTCGTCAGTGAAAATCAGGATGTGATCGGCCATATGGCAGCAGCCTGGCACGGCAGCATGGCTCTGCTGATGCACACGGTCAGGACTCCAGTGTTCTGGCTTGCGGCCAGCGGGGTGTTTAGCGCCTGGTTCCTGTATCTGAAACGCCCTGACATTCCACAGGCGATCCAGAGCAAAATGTCTGGCATTTACACGCTGTTGGATCGCAAATACTACTTCGATGATCTCTGGATCAAGGGTTTCGCTGCCGGCGGCCGTTCGTTTGGACAGTTCCTGTATCAAAGGGGCGACCAAATGATCATTGATGGAATTCTCGTCGACGGAACAGCAAAGACAGTGGGTCGACTCGCGGGTGTCATGCGACAGATTCAGACCGGCTATCTCTACACCTACGCTTTCGCAATGATTATCGGCCTGACCGCGCTGCTCGGTTGGCTGGTCTGGCTGCGATAGCGCAGCGATGATTATGGAATTGTCGCAACATCTCTTGAGTTTTCTGATCTGGCTGCCGATCATCGGCGGGGTTGTGTTGATCGTTATCGGAGACGACCAGGACGTGACGTCGTCACGCGCCGGTCTCATGCGCATCGTGGCGCTTGCGGTCACAACGGCCACATTCCTGATGAGTATTGCGCTTTACGTCAGTTTTGATAACGCGGCGACGGGAATGCAGTTCGGCGAAAAAATAGCCTGGGTCGCTTCGCTGAACGCTTTTTATTCACTGGGCGTGGATGGAATTTCCACGCCGCTGATCTTGCTGACCACATTCATGACACCGTTAGTAATTATTGCGGGTTGGGATACGATCAAGAATCGTCCGGCGCAGTATTTCGCGGCGTTTCTGATTCTCGAAGGCCTGATGATCGGGGTGTTCTCGGCGCTCGATGCATTGCTGTTCTATATGTTTTGGGAAGCGATGTTGATTCCTATGTTCCTTATTATCGGAGTATGGGGCGGTGAACGGCGGGTTTACGCGACACTGAAGTTCTTTCTCTACACATTCCTTGGTTCTGTCCTGATGCTGGTCGCGTTTATCTACTTGTATGGCCAGACCGGCAGCTTCGATCTGTTCGGATTCGTGGACGCGCCGCTATCGCTTGCAGCCCAGAAGGTGATATTCCTCGCGTTCTTGCTGGCGTTTGCCGTGAAAGTACCGATGTGGCCGGTACACACCTGGTTACCGGACGCGCACGTTGAAGCGCCAACCGGTGGCTCGGTTATCCTTGCTGCGATCATGCTGAAAATGGGTGGCTACGGTTTCATTCGCTTGTCATTGCCGATCGTTCCGGACGGCAGCGAATATTTCTCCGGCATGATGATCGCTTTGTCGTTGATCGCGGTGGTCTACATCGGCTTCGTTGCCCTTATGCAAACCGACATGAAAAAGCTCATTGCCTATTCATCGATTGCGCATATGGGCTTCGTGACGCTCGGGTTCTTCATCCTGTGGTCGATCGACAGCGGCACAGGAGCAGGCCTCGGCATGACGGGCGGCATGGTGCAGATGATCTCGCACGGTCTGATCTCGGGCGCGCTGTTCCTGTGTGTTGGCGTGCTCTATGACCGCGTCCACAGTCGCGAGATTGCCGACTATGGTGGCGTTGCAAACACAATGCCGAAATTCGCGGCGCTGATGGTTCTGTTTGCCATGGCCAATGCCGGCTTGCCGGGTACGTCCGGGTTTGTTGGTGAGTTCATGGTGATTATTGCCAGCTTCAAGGCGAACTTCTGGTTCGCATTCCTGGCGGGAAGCACATTGGTACTTGGCGCGGCATACACATTGTGGATGGTCAAGCGCGTTATTTATGGTGAGGTGGCAAACGACAACGTCGCTGCGCTGACAGATCTCAACCGACGCGAGTTTCTGGTTCTGGCCATTCTCGCTGTCAGTGTTCTTATTATCGGACTTTGGCCAGCTCCGCTGGTGGACATGATGAACGTCACGATTGAAAAATTGATCGAACAGGTCGGGTACTCGAAGCTGTGACAGATCACGTTATGAACTTGATGGATTATGTTGTTGCAGCACCTGAAATAACCCTCCTGGGGCTGATCTGCGTTGTGTTGATCGCGGATCTGTTCATAGACGATGAGCACCGAGTGCGGACTTTCTGGATCACCATGCTGTCGCTGGCTGTGCTGTTGGTGGTTCTGAGCTGGACCGCGCCGGCCGCGAGAACGGTGATCTTCAGCGGCAGCTATGTTAGCGATCCGTTGTCGCAAATACTGAAGGTCTCAGCAGTAATTTTCGTTGCTATTGCGTTCCTGTATTCGCGTGATTACCTGAGAGCGAACGAGATCCACAAGGGTGAGTTTTATCTGCTCGGACTAATCGGTCTGCTCGGCATGATGATAATGATATCGGCCAACAGCCTGCTGATTATATATCTCGGCATGGAGACGCTGGCGCTGTCCCTGTACACGCTGGTTGCGATCGACCGAAACAATGTGACGTCGGCAGAGTCGGCAATGAAGTACTTCATCCTCGGTGCTATTGCATCCGGCTGTTTGCTGTACGGCATATCCTGGATCTACGGCGTGACCGGCAGTCTGCAGTTCCACGAGATCTCTGCTGCGATTAGCGCAGACCCATCGTTGAATAGTTTGCCGCTTTGGTTTGGGCTTGCGTTTCTGATTGTCGGAATTGCGTTCAAGTTTGGGGCGGTGCCTTTTCACATGTGGCTGCCAGATGTGTACCAAGGAGCGCGGACGCCCGTGACGTTGTACATTGCCTCAGCGCCGAAGCTGGCGGCGCTGGCGATGTTCCTGCGAATTCTCGTTGACGGGCTCGGCGACCTTCACGAAACCTGGGCTGCCATGATCATGGTCATCGGCGTGCTGTCATTACTGCTTGGTAATTTCGTAGCGATCGTGCAGACCAATATCAAGCGAATGCTTGGCTATTCAACTATCGCTCATGTGGGATTTATCTTGCTCGCACTGTTCTGCGGCACGGAGCTGGGCAATGCGGCTGCGCTGTTTTACACGTTGACCTACCTGGTCGCTGCGGCCGGCGCGTTCGGCATGGTGATTCTGCTCAGCAGGCGTGGCTACGAGGCCGAAAATTTGTCGGACTTTAAAGGACTGAACGTGCGCAGCCCGTGGTTTGCGCTAATGATGATGTTCCTGATGTTCAGCATGGCCGGTGTGCCGCCATTTGTTGGTTTCTTCGGCAAACTGAACGTCATCAGTGTGGTCATCAATGCCGGTTACACAGGCCTTGCCGTACTCATGGTGCTGGCGGCGGTTGTCGGTGCGTACTATTACCTTAGAGTCATCTGGTATATGTATTTTGAAGAGGCGACGGACAGGGCTGTACTGCAGGCCAGTACTGACACGCGACTGGTTTTGAGTCTCAATTCGATGGCAGTTTTGGCGCTCGGAATCGTGCCCGGATGGCTGCTCGCCCTCTGTGTGCAAATTCTGGGCTAACAGAACTTTTGTAGGAGCGCGCCCTGCGCGCGATTAGGGGTTTACAACCCTCTGACATGTCATTAGTATGCGCTCCTGCCGATGCGGGGTGGAGCAGTCTGGCAGCTCGTCGGGCTCATAACCCGAAGGTCGCAGGTTCAAATCCTGCCCCCGCTACCAAA
>JADFHE010000059.1 GCA_022567295.1 Pseudomonadota bacterium
CCAGCGCTCCTGTAGGAGTTTTAAGGCCACCTCGTACTTCTCATTTTTCTCCTCACGGAGGATCAGAAACTCCAGCGCAATGCAGAAATCGCGCACCGCGGTCGTCGGCCTGCCGCCCTTCCGCCAAGGAAATTCCAGAACCTCGCGTGGATCGTCTCCTCTCAGAATTTGTAACAGTCGAACCTGTAAATCTTCCACAAAATCTTTCGGCAACGACTGTATCAATTCCTCTGCATCGTCGGCGTCGGCGCCCAGGTACTGCTCCAATCGACACGCGACTAAAAACAAGTAAATGTCCTGCGGTCCCATCATCGCAGCACCAACGATTCGCTGAGGCAAAACATTTGGCTTTTGGAAGGTTTCTTACGCATCGCCGAGTACCTTCAGGGCGGTGCGCTCAACGATGCCGCGAACATGCTCGTCGGACAAATGGCTGTATCGCTTTACCATCGCCAGTGTTTTGTGCCCAAGTACCGCCGCGATTTCGGCCGTCGTCGCGCCGTTCATCGCGAGATAGGACGCACAACTATGTCGCAGATCGTGAAACCTAAAATTATCGAGTTCGGCCTTGTCACGAGCCAGCCGCCAGTCTTTCTCGAAGTAGAAATACCGATGTTTACCGGTATCGGAATCAACGAAAATTAAATCATCGTCAATTCGACGCACTTTCTGCAGCTTCTTGAGTTCATTCACGACCTGAGGTACCAGCGTCAGGGTGCGGCGCTCCTTGTTTTTCGTATCGTGTAAGACCGCCCGTTTTGATGCCAGGTCAACGTCCTTCCACCGAAGGCCGAGAATCTCGCCTCGCCGGGCGCCGCTGGTCAAAGCAATCAGAACGATGGCATACAGATGCGGGTGCTGGCCATCTTTCACTGCCTCCAGCAAGCGCTTCCGTTCATCGTCACTGAGGTATCGCACACGGCCCGCCGACTCCGATAGGCGACTGACCTTCCGCAGTGGGTTTGACTCCATCCACTCCCACTCACGCTCGGCCATTGTGCAGGCGTGGCTCAATGCAGCAAGGTAGCGATTCACGGTCGCCGGGGCTTTGTCTTTTGCAAGCTTATCGCGAATTTCGACTATGGCCGCCCGACTGAGGTGGAGCAGCCTGATGTCGCCCAGCTCAGCGATCCAGAAATTGACCTGCCGTAGCGTGTTGACTTGATCTTTCTTCTTAGGGATTTCGGTTTCTTTGTAACGCTCAAGTAGATCGCGAACTGTTCGCCGCTTCGCCTCCCTTGAAGGCAAGTGCTTGCCCTGATTGATCGCTCCCTCTATGGCGATGGCCCACGCCTTCGCCTCGCCCTTGGTTCGGAATGACTGTGACTGCGGCCGGTGCCCACCCTTGCGAACGATCGCCTGCCAACTGGTTCCTCGCTTACCAACTCGCTTTCTGAAATATGCCATCGGACTTCCCCACCATTTGCGTCAGATTGCGTCAAATAGTGCGATAAAAGTGCGACAAAAACAAATACTGCAATTCAGCATCGTGTTAAGAAAGTAAGGTAACTTATTGTTTTTATTGGTGCCCGGGGCGGGACTTGAACCCACACACCCTTTCGGATAACGGATTTTAAGTCCGTTGCGTCTACCGATTCCGCCACCCGGGCCAGACTCAAAAAATGGAGGCTAGGGTCGGAATCGAACCGGCGTACACGGAGTTGCAGTCCGCTGCATAACCACTCTGCCACCTAGCCCCGGCAGTCAATCGAAACGGCAGCAGACGCCGCCCCGCTGAGCAGGCGTCGCAGTATACAGCGACTGGTTCTGCAATCCACCTCAAATGTTTGCATAATAGGAGAATGCAACCTGCCTGCTGTATTCCCGTAATCGTCTTGTCGCTGGCTCTCGGAGCCTGCGCCGAACAGACCCTGCCCGAGTTCAAGAACCCGGTTCCGGTCACCGTGCCCAGCGGACAACCCGCTGTCGGGCCTCGCCTCACCCAGGGTGCCGATGACGCAGCCATCCTGAGCTGGATGGAACGCAATGATGAGACCGCGACGTTACGTTTTTCTGCTTATTACGACGGCTCCTGGCAGCCACCTGTAGAGGTCATCACCGACGAAAACATGTTCGTCAACTGGGCGGACCTTCCCGCGGTAACGCCCATCGGGACGAACGCGCTGCTGGCCTATTGGCTCAGCTACACAGCGGACGCCCCGTACGCGTACCAGGTCTTGACCTCGCACAGCGACGATTACGGGGCTTCGTGGAGTCCCGCGATCAGCCCACATACGGATGGCACGCCAACGGAACACGGTTTCGTCTCATCGTACGCGGCCGAGTCTGGTACCGGATTAATCTGGTTGGATGGCCGCGAAACGCCCGGCGCCGGCATGACATTGCGCGGAGCAACCCTCGCGCCAGACGGCAGCTTGAGCGACGAAGCCGTGCTCGACGATCTGGTCTGCGACTGTTGCCAGACAGATATCGCGATAACAAAGTCGGGACCCGTCGCGATTTATCGGGATCGCACAGAGGACGAGGTTCGGGAAATTCTCGTGTCCCGTAATGTTCACGGACAGTGGCAGCCGGGAGTTGCGGTATCAGATGGCGGTTGGGTCATCGCGGGTTGTCCCGTTAACGGTCCGTCTATCGACGCACTCGGAGACTTCGTCGTAGTCGCCTGGTTCACAGGTGCAAACAACAAACCGATGGTCAAGACGGCCGTGTCGACGAATGCCGGCAAGTCCTTTTCCAAACCCGTCGTAATTTCTTCGAAGAATTCGCTGGGCCACGTCGGTGTCGCCGTTATTGATGAGCACTCCTACGTTATCAGTTGGATGGAATCGGACAAAAAAGGAACTTACGACATAAATCTTCGTGGATTAACGGCCGATGGCCAGGTGGGTCGCATGACTACGGTTGGGCGAACCAGCGTGGCTCCCGCCGTACCGCAAATGATCCGTGTGGGAGACAAGCTGGTTCTCGCGTGGACTGACGAGATGAACGAGCTGAGCAAGGTCGTGTCCGTCAAAGTGCCGATAACCGGCTTCTATGACTGAATCGATTCAGAGAGTCCAGGCATAACCGATTTTCATGAACCAGTTTCGATCGGTAGCCGTCAGTCCATCCAAACTGTCATCGTCTACGTATTGATCGGAGTAGCCGAGAAAAAACACGGTCTGCGGATTGAGTTTGTATGAGTACAGGAGTTGCCGTCCGACATCGCGCGACCGGGCATCAAAATCATCTGGAACGTTGTAGGCGGCGAGATTTCTATCGATGTCCGTACTTTGTACAGTCAATCGCACAAAGGATCGACGGTCAAATTGCCACGTCAGGCGCGCATCGATAACGCTGGCATCAAATATCTTTTCGCCCTGCTTGGTATCCATACTGAAGTACGTGCCCGCCAATCGCATCAGCAAATTGCGATTGATGTTCCAGTTCACTGACGGTTGTAATAACCATTGCTCGGCGAGCTGCGTGTTAGCGTAGTCGATTCTGTCGGCGAGATGCGTGTATATCTGCAACGAAAGACCGCCACGGGGCTGCGCTTCGAAGTACAAACCTATCCTCTTCTTGTTGAAAAGCACGCCGTCTGCCAGCTCCGAGCCGGCGCTTAGCATTATCTGCGTCCAGGATTGCATCGGGCCGCCAACGCCGAGTCGCAGCGACGCTTCTCTTGTGACAAGCGTGCCATCTTCAAGGTGCAGGATGACGTATTGGTTGTGGAGTCGTATTCGGGTCCACCAGCCGCCATCTACACCATGCCAGACGCGTCCTAAATCGACCTTCATCTCATCGCCGCCTACCTGGCTCTCGAAACCCGAGTCCGCCCGAAAGCCGTCCGACAATGCAATGAAACGCAGGTTTGCAAACCAGTTGCGCGAATCGAATTCATAACGAGCCACCGCCCCAGTGCCGTCGAACGCACCCTGCGGCTGCTCGAACTCGGTCGCGACATCGACCGGGTATTCAGTTTCCGACTTCAGGTACTGCATGCTCAGCGTGTGCTGATCATTGATTTTCCAGCGCCCGTCAATTCCACCGACGTAGTTGTGATAACCGTCGCCGTCACGAACCGTTACCAGTCCCCCGATGGACGATGTATCGCCGAACCCGCGGCTGTAACGGCCGACAAACGCTGTATTTGATTGCTCCAGCGTTTCCGTTTCCGACTCGAATGGGCCGGGGAAAAGAAGATTGGTGATCTCGTCTTCAGCGGCGAATATGCCGAACGTATGATCGCCTCGTTTGCCGGTCAGCTTGGCACCGACCGTTGGACTGGCGATAGTACGCGTGAATACGGCTTGAATCGGTGTCTCGAAATAGTCCGCGCCTTCGAGAAAAAACGGTCGCTTTTCGGGAAAGAACAAAGCAAATCGAGTGTTAACGTCGAGTTGTGCCACATCCGCTTCGACCTGTGAGAAATCTGGATTGATGGCCAGGTTTGCCGTCAAGTCGGGCGAAATGCCCCAACGAATGCTAACGCCCGCATCCGCCTTCGCATCACCCGATACCATCGGAATGTCGCCGGGCTCATCTGTTGTGCTCGACTGCGACGCCGTCAGCGTCGGCACAATCTCCAGATCGCGGCCCGGCTCAGCATCCTTCAACCCACTGAGTTCACCAATCTGGCACAGGTAACAGTTGATACCGCGATCCGTCGGATTGTTTGAAAATCGGTATCGCTTGCTACGTGGGTAGGTGCGCGTCAGATCGAACCCCCAGGTCTGTAGCCCGTCACTGGCCGGGAAACGCAATTGATTCAGAGGTATTTTCATCTCAACGGCGTAACCCTCGTCGTTGATTCGACCGGCCGAGTCCCAAATCGCGTCCCAGGAGTCGTCTTCTTTGTTGAAACTGCCTCTGCTGCTGACTTCGTTATTGGTCATGTCCATTTGCACGCCCAGCGGATTTGCAAAGAACTCGAATGCACGACGACCGTCGTTATAAGTGTCTATCACAATGCCAACGAAATCGTCGTCGTAGGCCGAGTCCCGGTCGCGAAGATAAGCTCGTATCGCTGACGGGTCCGGATCGCTGGCCGCAAAGCCGATGTAGAGGTTTTCACCATCCTCCATCAGGAACGCTACGGTCCGGACACGAGCGGGGATGTTTTCTCCGGGTCGGGTCTCGAAATCGAGTTCGATCTGCGTCGCATCGCCCCACGCCTCGTCGTCAAGCACGCCGTCGATTACGACGCTGCCCCCCGTGTGCGGGAGACTAACGCTTTCGGCCTGTGCCGCCGCACTACACAGAAAGGCCAGCAAGACGCCCATAACGAATCGAATCGGGGTAACGGGCAACGGCTTCTCCAGAAAATCAGACGGAAATGTGTAATTGTTGTCAGCGACGGACAACCGGAATCGGTTTATAGCAGAAAAACACGACGAGGATGACTGTAAGAATGAAAAATACACCGCTGTTCCCGTTGGCCAAACTAGGCCCGCTGGGCTTTCTGACCGCCGCGGGGTTGATCGGTGCGCTATTTATTCTTCGCTCGCCGCAATTTGCGAACATCGAGAATTATTGGGTTGGACTCTGCTTGCTGCCGTTAGTTTTGTATCTCGGCAATTGTCATTTTCGCGCGAGAAAACTAATCAACGCCGAGCAAGGCGCAGAACGGGTGATCATCAAAAAGGGTTTTGCGGTGGTGGTCGCAGACCGGGCGGCCCGTTTCTGGGCAGGCGTGTTCTCGGTCATCGCGGGCTCTACTTGCATCGCGGCGGTCATCGCCTGGGGCTATCAGGCCTACTTGTGGTACAGGGAAGACGTCTGGTTACCATTAACCTGGCTCTCAATCGGGGGCGAAATTCCGCAGACTGACTTTGCGTACGTCCAACGACTGTTTTTCTGGCTCGGCGACACAAACATTGGCGTCATTATTCTTGTTGTTGGATTATTGCTCGCAGCACCATTCGCCGCCGTCAATACCAGAGCGGAACAGAAGGCACGCCTGCGAAGCAGAGAGTTGACTAATCTGAAGAAGAGGCCGCATGCGCTCATCGATCCTTAAGAAAAGCACTTGGTTTTCTGGTTTTGGTCGACTGGCTCGACACGGATTTATCACAATTTTAGCTTTCGTCATTGGGGGATGTGGATTGTCGCCGCGCACAGAAAACCCCATACCAACGATTTCATCGCCTACCGACGAGCGCAAAGGAAAATCGTTGATTGTCATGCTGCCCGGGCGTGGCGACCGCGCCGAGAGTTTTCGAACAGCAGGATTCCTGGATACCGCAGCAGATCATGCTTTCGACGTTATCGCGGTCGACGCACATCTCGGCTACTACAAGGAACGTAACCTCATCCCTCGCCTGCACAACGATGTGATCCTTTCAGCAAAAAAAGACGGCTACGAGAAAATCTGGCTGCTTGGCATATCCATGGGTGGGTTTGGCTCACTGCTCTACGCGGAGCAGCATCCGGGCCTCGTTGACGGCATCATTCTATTGGCTCCGTACCTGGGTGATCCGGGCCTCGCATCCGAAATCGTTGCATCGGGCGGACTGGCTTCGTGGTCGGGTGAGGAATCGCAATTCATGGAACATGAAGTCGCGATCTGGCAGTGGCTGAAGAATTCCCGCAATGAATCCGATCACGTTCCGATTCTTCTGGGTTATGGTTTGTCAGACCGGTTTGCTGGAAACTACGGGCCGTTACAAGATGAGATCGAGGGACTGACGATTTATACCGAAGACGGCGGGCACAAATGGACGACCTGGAGCAACCTTTGGACGCGAATATTGTCCGATATTTCACAACGGGAAAAATAGGAGAATCAGGCCATGTTACGGATAACTTTTACTGTTGCATTGTTCATAATTTTTACCGGCAATACATCTGCTGCCGAACCTAAGGCAAAAGGATTCTACATCGGCGGTGGCGGTGGCCAATCGGTCTTCGTAGATGGCGGCGCAATTGACGCAAATATTTATGACGACTCAGACACAGCTCTTCAGATTTACGCCGGATATAAATTCTTCAAGTATCTGGCCGTAGAAGCCAGATACGCCGATTTCGGAACCTTCGGTGTTTTTCCGTTCGACCTCGATGTGTCAGCGACTTCGGCACATGTCGTCGGAATTCTTCCATTCGGCTCCAGCGGGTGGGAACTGTTCGGGCAACTCGGCTTCGCCAGTGTTGAGTTCGACACGGCTGGATTCGGTGGGGAGTCCGATGCCGCGGCTACCGGGGGAATTGGTGTGCGCTTTTCCGCAACTGAGAATCTGGCAATCGGCATTCAGACCGATGCTTACGTATGGGAGGAAACAACGTTCAGCCAGACGTATGACATGGGTTTTGGATCTACACAAGTGACCCTGAGCTTCATGTTTTAATCTTGGAGGCTAACCTGGACCAAGCTGTGGTCGGGGTTATAGGCTCAGATCGAATACGATGTTCGGCAGTTCCTCAGGCGTACGCGCCAACCGGCCGGCATTTTCCATTTCGCGAATTTTGCGCAATTCTGCAGAAACGCGATCCTGAATCAGTCCGATGAGTCTTTGATATTCCGGGTCATCGGCAATATTGGCCAGATTTGGGTAATGCCGTCCCGGATCCACGTAGAATAACAGCCCGGAATCGTCGGCCGCGGATAGCGCCGCGATAGCGGAATTTCTGTCGCCCAGAATTGCGTGCAGCTCGACATCAAGCAAGCCGATTCCCGTGGCCGCCATTCGCGGCATGGTAACTATCACATCCAAAGATGCTTCGGCGATCGACAGGTAGGCGTGTTCCTGCCCTGTCATTTTTAACAACAGCACCAGATCGACTGCGGCCCCGATGTTTGCTCGAGTAACGTCCGGGGAATCGCGGAATAACTCCGGATAGAAGTCGCGATACTTTTCGATAGAGTCAGTGTCGAGTCCAACGGTAAAATTGTAATCGCGAATTGCGCGCAGTAAGTCTGGCTCATAAATAGTGTCCCGACTATGCTCCAGGGTCTTTTCCGCAAGACGCGCCGCTTCTTTCATCTTGCCATTGGCACGGAGAAGCCTCAGTTCAATCTCCTTGGCGAAACTCGCGTCAGGATAGTCTCGGGCATAGGCATCGTGCCATAATTTTGCTGTCTCGAAATCTCCCAGTTCTGCGAAGAGGAATCCCACAAAAGACTTCGCTAGATCATCCAGAACCGAGGCGCGCTGCACTGATCGAATTCCGTCGGCAAACCGGCCGAACGAATAAGCGACAATTTCACCAGCCATCGCATGGGAGGTCGATACATTCGGGGCGTCTTGCAACGCCTTCTGAATGACTTGCAGCGCTTCGTCGCGTCTGCCAACGTTTGCCAGTTGCACTGCATAATTGTACTTAGGCAACGTCGCTGCCGGGTCCAGCTCAAGTGCCATTCCAAACAAACGCGTTGCCTCTTCGAAATCACCTGTGAAATTCTGGTGCAACAAGCCGAGCCAAATGTAGGCGGTGCTATAACTCGGGCCCACTTCTATTGCTTTGAGGTAGTAGGTTTCCGCAAGCTCAATGTCACCTTCGTATTCGGCGAGACCACCCATCACGTTATAGACAATGCCTATCTCCTGATTGATGCTTCTGGCCTTTGCAACCAGTGGCCTGATGTATTCGAGCATGTCCTCGAGAGACCGCTGACCACTATTGTTCTGCACTATTCTCGCTTCGGCCAGCGATGCATACGCCTGCGCAAAATTCTCGTCTTCAGCGATTGCCACCTCAAAATACTTGATGGATTCCTCGACATCGTCGAGGTTGCGGGTCGCCAGCCGCTGCCGGCCGATCAGATACGCTTCGTAAGCTTTGAGACTATGCGTAGGCCTGTCGGCAATTCGTTTCTGTTCCGCTGGTGACAAAGCCGCGTGCAGCGCATCCGCAATCCTGTATGCGATCTCTTCCTGGATTTCGAATATATTTTCGGTAGTCAGCTCGCGATTGTAGGTTTCGGCCCAGAGATGTGCATCGGTATTGGCATCGATGAGCTGCACGTTGATACGAATACGGTTTCCCGCTCTCTGAACACCGCCCTCAAGCAAAGTCGAAACTCCGAGCTCATCGCCGATGATCTTCATCGATTTCTCGGTATCCCGGTATTGCAAGACCGAGGTTCTGGAAATGACTTTCAGCGCGGAAATTTTCGCCAGCTGCGTCAAGAGGTCGTCATGCATACCGTCGACGAAAAATACGTCAGCCTCATTAGCACTGCGATTGGTGAACGGCAACACCGCAATCGAAGCTCGACCGATAGTTGTCGTGATCTCATCGGTCGAGTCTTCAGTCACGCTATCGGCATCGAAATTAACGTACATCGAGATGCCGAGAGCGGCAACCAGCACGCCGATGATGATGAAGTCGAGCTTGCGACCCGTGTTATGCGTTATTGATTCGCTGCGATCGACGTTTTTTTCGAGTTTGACGCCCTCCGGCGTCAATTCGAACGCCCAGGCGAACAGCAGGGAGATAGGAAAAGCGATAACCAGTAATAAAAATACCAGCCGGCCAATCCAATCTGGCAGGGACAGCATAGGCACCAGAATATCCACGAGCTGTAACAGCAGCCACGCGACAATGATAAACGCGATTGCTACGCGAAATACGTTGCGCCGCTTGAGTTCCTGGAATAGTCCCTTATTGCTCGAATCGCTCATGCGTCAGCCGTTGGTCGGTGATGCGCGAAAGCATAGCATTGTCAGCGGCTTATTGGGGCTGAGACCCAATACCATCCGCAAACAACAAAGGGCCACTCAAAGAGTGGCCCTTGATTCATTTGGAGCGGGAAACCCAGCGCGCTAGTCGTCGACGACCAGTGTGCGCCGGCACGGTGGCGCGATGAACCACTATCCGGCTGAGAGCCTTGACCAAGTATTAACCTGGCCCACTCCTCAAATGAAAAAGGGCCGCCCGATGGGCAGCCCTTGATTCATTTGGAGCGGGAAACCAGGTTCGAACTGGCGACCTCAACCTTGGCAAGGTTGTTTTTTCTTTGCATGGCGTTGCACCCACTTTCATAAATCACTGATTTCTCTAAGTTCTATTGCGCAAGGTTGCATGGGTTGGCACCATACTTTTTCACATCGTTTCACATTTGGTGAATCGGCATGGCCGACCTTTCGACAGTATCTGCACGTAACAAACTTAAAAAGACAATGCGCTCGGGCGAAACACGAACTGCACCCTACTGGATGCGCCTAGGGCAAGGTGCCTATTTGGGCTTTCGGGTTACGTCGAAGACATGGGTGGCTCGATGGCGAAACCGTGATGGCGTACAACAGTATGAAGCGTTGAAGTCCATATCTGGAATTCGCCCAGCGGAACAATTCGACCACGCCAAGAAATTAGCGGAAGAGTGGTTCGCCCAGATTGGATCATCTGTAGTTAGGTACGCAGTTCGCGGAACCGTTAGGGCTGCACTTGAAACCTATATTCGAGAGCTATCAAAAAGTGGCAGGCAAGCAACGGCTGACAATGCCGAACAACGATTCAAACTATTGGTATGGTCTGACCCCCTCGCCGACTTGCGCCTCGAATCACTAACACTTGACGATATGGAGGAATGGCGTGAACGAATCAGGGACGGAAGGCAAAACAGAACAGTCAATCGACATGTGCGTTCTATAGTTGCTGGGTTGAATCTCGCAAACAAAAAGGGACATGTCGGTAACTCTGATGCGTGGGCTTTGACGCCATTGGCAGACGACGTCGAGGAGACTGCAGAGACAACGATTTTTCTTACTCCAAACCAAAGAGAGAGTCTTATTAAGGCGGCCTCTCCTTCCTGTGCCGTGTTCCTCACTGCTATTGGGCACACTGGCGGGAGACCTGGCGAGCTTGCGTCGGCAATCAGGCAAGACTTCGATGTCAAGGGAGGAACGTTAGTCCTTAAACACAAGAAAGGCAGGCCAGCCAAACTTCGTCCACGCGCCGTTGTGCTTAGTAACGAAGCTCTAGCGTTCTTCAAGAAACAGGCAAGAGGCAAGCTACCGTCTGCCCCACTGCTGATAGATCCGAATGGCATTCCGTGGGGTCGGCATAAATGGGCTGATGAAATTCAAGATGCGGTCGCACGGCACAATAAGACCGCCAAGGGTACCAAGCGAATTCCGAAAGGAACCTCTGCTTACTCGTTCCGCCATGCCCGAATCAGTGAACTGCTTCAGGTACATGGAATTGACCCACTGTCTGTTGCATATCAGACCGGCACATCGCTACGCATGATTGAAAAGTACTACTTTCGATTTATCGCCCCTGCCCTGCGAGAAAAGTTGTCCGCAATTGAGGAACACGCGTAGAGAATCTCAGTCCTAACTGTCCGTCTTCAAACAAATGGAACAGACGAAGCGCTTTTCTAAAGGAGAGCTTTGCTCATCAATTACATATTACGCGGCGTGTCGTTGATAGTGCAAACGACGTTTCGCGATGGTCCTTTTCTTAATCCTTGCTCGTTTTGCCAGTATTGATTGCCCGCGCCCGAAGTAAACATCGGCCGGCGTCAGGTTTTTCAAGCTCTCATGGTATCGCTGATGATTGTAGTGCTCGACGAACGCCTCGATCTGCTTTTCCAGATCACCGGGTA
>JADFHE010000030.1 GCA_022567295.1 Pseudomonadota bacterium
AGGAATGCTGCCGCACATACTACGTATAGAGAAATTTTCATCGCTTGTGTCTCCCTCTGTTTCGTTTTTGATTTCGAACGATTCGTTTCTTTCGACGGGTTTGGCTTTGTCGTTGTTATCCATTAAGTGTAGTACAGAACCGCAAATTTTTCCCAGCAGTTAACTTAATCTGGCTTTATTTGAGCGATATGGAATGACCGCTTTGGGTCAGTAGCAGACCTTCAGGCACATTCTAGCCCAACGGCAGCTTCCGGGGGTAAAGCGGACGTTCAGCAGCGAGATTCCAGAAGTCAGAATTTGAATGTCCGCTTTCACCAATAGCGGTCATTCAAGTCGCCCGTATCAAGCGATTTTCAACGTCTGCTTTCGGCCAATAGCAGACGTTAGAACTAGTCAATACTATCCGGCGATTGCATCGATTTGTTACGTATCAACGTCAGTCCAGTCGGCGCTCATAATCTTTCGGATCTTTGAGTCGAAGCTGGGTGTGTACTGATAGTTTCCCTCTCGTTCCCACCAATTCTTGGCCGCTTCTGATCGAAGGAGGCGCTTAAAATATGGGGCCATGTAGTCTAGTAGATCGCCTTCATCGTCCTCGTCAAAATACAGATCGGCTTTAAACTGACTATCGACATCTTCGAGCCACGAGCAGTACATGTTCAGAAGCGCCTCGAAACGTAGTAACTCAGTGTCGTCAACGATGTCATCATTGATGCCACGTCGGAAAATCTCAGCAACGTCCTTATCTTGCGCTATGAGTTCGTAAATTTGTGTACCTGAGACGTTTGTTTCATGGACTATGGAAGCCCTAGCAAAGTCGGTATTCTGTCTTAGAAGTATCGAATTCTGTCGAATTTGGACAGCAACATAGATCAACGTACCGATCACAGCCACAGCGCCAATGATCTCAGCAATTGCGCTTACAGCATTCCAATCCACGACTGTTAGCTCCAATCGACCAGCTACGGAATGTGCATCAAGGTATGAAAAGCCTACCTTTAATTGAGTTAGTCGACAACGTCCGCTTTGGGTCATTAGCGGACCTTTAACCCAATACTAGCCTAATGTCTGCTTTCGGGCGCTTACCGGCCATTCAACCAGGACGATTAAGATTGCCAAATCTGGCTGTCCGATTTTCTCCAAAGCGGTCATTGAAACCGAACCGACACCACGAAACTGATAGTCCGCTTTCGGCCAATAGCGGCCATTAAAATCACCGACTTTTGAATTAAGCCCGCCCTGCTGCGAGGGGGGAATGTCGACATCCTTAATAAGGGCGTAGACGCAAACGAAGGGTGCACGAAATCGGGAATGTCCTCGTTTCGTGTTTGGTCAGGTAAGCGAAAAGCACTCGAGCCGACAGTCGCCGACTCAAACGCTTTCCACCAATGTTTTAATCAATGGCCGTTACGTGGGGATAATGATGTTGTTACCACTTTCTCCCGCGGTCATAGAACCTGGCATTTTACCGGCTCCGAAGAGTCCATGGTCCGAAGGATCTGGTGGACCTTCACCGTCACCAAACCATCCTTGAACGCCAGCGCTACTTCCCGGGTCAGCTCCTATGCCAACACCACCAACCACTTTCTCGGCTTGCTCATCACTCAGGTCTATCCACAGTTGTTTTTTTTTCATGTTATTCCCCTTGATCAAAATCAACGGCACCCTGAGTTAGTCAGGCAACTCTTCGGTAACCGTGATGAAATCCACCATAACGAAATCACGGGAAGCCCGCAATGAAGTCCTGCAAAAGATTTGGCAATGATTTAACAATAATATCGGGAGCACAACGTTCCCCTGTTCGAAACAAAATTAGACATCGGTGATAAGCCGCGCCTTCCTCAATAGAAACTGCAGCACTGTCTCCTCCCTCGAGACGATATCCGCCCGTCCTTCCATTCCCGCCTGGATCGCGCAGGAACGCCCACCATCTTCCAGGATCAGCGTTTCCGGACGCGCGGTGACTTCGTAACCGGTCGTGCTGCCAAGCCGCGCACCGCGTTCGACCAGCCGGCTGGCATACCGTGACGTGATCGCGTCGGGGGATATGGCTGTGACTGTGGCCCGGAGTGTGCCGTAATCGGGGTATGGGCAGGCTGAGACGCGCATGAATACGGGCTGTCCTATGGCGACATCTCCAATATCCTGAATAGCGACAAAGGCTTTGACTTCCAAGGCGTTATTGGCCAGAGCGATCCTCGCGACCAGCTCTCCCTGTTGCACCACCTGCCCCCTGTTACGCAGGGTGAGTTCCTGGATCACACCACTGACAGGCGCGCGGATCACAGCACTGGAAATGTCGGACGCAATCTGACCAAAGTCTTCCTCATAGTTCTCAAAAGTCGTCTGATTCTCGGTTATGCGCTGCAGGAGTTGCTGCCGTTCCCTCAGCAACATGGCTCGCGTCGCTTCACCCCGTGCGCGCTGCTGAACAATGTTTTCGGTTGCGATCTCGATTTCCGCCTCGCTCGGATTCAGAGCCGCCTCGACGCGGCTGAGCTGGGCCTCTGCCGAGCTCAGCTTCGCATCTCGTTCCCTTAGTTCCAGATCAGATACGACACCTGTTTGCGCCAAGGTTTTAAAACGCAACAGCTCCTCGCGCGCGAAGTCGGCCTCCGCTTGCGCCTCTCGCACATCTGCAGCAGTCGTTGCCAACAGCTGTTCACGTTCGCGTTCTCTCAATCTGAGCTCCGCCTGCGCGGTTGACTGGCGGCGTTCCACCAGATCTTGTTCGGCCGCGATCTGTCGATCAAGTGCGCTCAGTTGTGCCTGCAGTTGAACTGACTGCAGCGAAGCGTTCTCAATTGCCGTTTGTAGCTTGCTTTGTTCGGTCCGCAAATGGGAATCGTCCACATAAGCAATCACGCTGCCTTCTTCGACGCTCTGATTCTGAGTGACGAGTATCTCCTGGATCGGTCCCTCCACCTGGGCCTGCACGATACGCAGCTCACCGGCGGGCCTGATTGCGGCCTGTGCCTGTACGGTCACCTTGTAACGCAGCACACTGCTCAGCAAAAGGAGGGCAAAAAAAGCGATGACGAGTGTGGCTCCTCCCACTCGGCTCCAGGAACTGACCGGGGGAAAGAACTCATCCGGCGTCGCGACATGGAGCAATGCCGGGTTGGGATCATGTTGTTCTGCATGAGACATCGCAAGACTACTCCGTAACTTAACAACGAATACCGGTTGGATAAGACTCCCTCATTTGCCTAGTTGGCGTTAGCATAATCCACGGACTGTCCACTCCATGCGATTACGCCCTTCTCCATTACGACTGCGTGATCGGCTCGACGGATCACATCGGCTCGATGGCTGATCAGGATGGTGGTTTTGCCCCGCCGGTTCTCAAGCAAATTATTCATGACTTCGTCTTCGGAAGGGGGATCCAAGGAATCCGTTGCTTCGTCCAGAATGAGTATTGGCGGATTCGCGATCAGCCCCCGGGCAAGCGCCAAGCGTTGTTTCTGACCGCCTGAAAGATTGGCACCGAATTCTCCCAGCACCGTTTGATATTTATCCGGCAGTTCGCTGATGAACTGATCGGCACCGGTAATTTCACATGCGTCGACAACCCGTGCGAAGTCAATGGCTGGAAATGCGAAGCGGAAATTCTCGAGAATCGAGCGGCTCCAGAAGTGGGGGTCCTGCGGCACAAGAATGATCTGCTGCCTCAAACAATCCAGCGGGAGATCTGCCTGGTTGTAGCTGCCATAGCGAATGTTCCCGGACTGATGCTGGTAGAGTCCGGCGATGAGCTTCGCGAGTGTCGTCTTGCCGCAGCCCGAAGGACCGACCAATGCCGTCACTTTTCCTCCGGCAAAGACATGATTGAGATCCTGAATCAGCTCCGTGCGTCCCGTATGGTGAAAGTTTAAATGGCTGCAGGTGATATCGGCGTCCTCAGATATCGTTACCCACGGCTTCTGTAGGTTATCCATCCCTTCGGCGGGGACGTCCAGTATTTCTGACAGCCGCTCCATGACAACTTTCGCCCCGATGAAATCGTCGGTCAGCTGCACCAGCCCACCGACGAAGCCGAAGAAGTTGAGACTCAATCCGTAGAACGCGATGAGCTGACCGATACTCATAACGCCTTCAATAACCAGCCGCCCCCCATACCAGAGAATCATCAGCGCCGTTAGGCTTGCAATCAATCCTGTAGCGCTGTCGCGATACAGTCCGAGCTTCATGGCGCTCCAGCGGAGATTGGTGATCCGGCCAAAATTCTTCTGATATTCATCCCACGCCTGGGGAGTCGCGTTCCCGGTCTTCAGCATCAGGGCCCCGCGAAATGTTTCTACGAGAAAACCTTGATTCTCTGTTCCCTGAACGATCAATGAGCGCAGTTTTTGCCTCAGTACCGGAAGGAATAAAACATTGAGAATAAGAACGACCGAGAATGCGGCCAGCGCCATCAGTGTCAGTGACCAGGAATAGATGGACATGACAAGCAGGGAAACAATTGCCACAAAAGACTGGCTGGGCAGGCCGAAGATGACTTCCGATATGAGACTGTTGATGCGGCTGATGTCTTGGAGGCGACTGACGACTTCACCACTGCGATGACTGTCGAAATAGGTCATCGGCAGGCGCAGCAACTTTGACCCGAATTCAAGAATCAGCTGTAACTGCATCCGTTGCCCAAAATGTCCGATGAGCATGGACTGGGCAAATCGCATCCCACTTTGGAAAAGATTGAGCACGAGCACAACGATGACCACAGTGATCAGAAGTTGCTCGTCTTTGCGGACAAGCACGTCATCCGTCAAGAGCTGAGTCATGATGGGAAAAGCGAGGGCCAGTAAGCCAATAGCCATGTTGATGGCCGTGACTTCGGTGACAGTGGGCCACCCTGGCCAGAACTTTCTTAGGAGTAATCCAGGGCCTTTGTGTATCTCCTTAGCTGCATCCTGTAATCGAGTGGCGTCGGGCTGAAGCAGGAGAATGACACGATTAGCCCAGCCTGCCTCTAACTCATCTCGGCTCACATACCGCAGTCCAACGGCGGGATCGACAATTACGAACTTGGAGCCTTTAACCCCGTACAAAACAACCCAGTGATTCCCTTTCCAGTGGATGACGGCAGGCAAAGGCACTTCGTGAATTCTCTCTAGCAGATCGTCGGAGGCCCTTACAGGACGAGCAATGAACCCCAGTGTTTCTGCGCCACGCCTGAGGCCCAACAGTGTTGTTCCGAAGGCGGTCGTTCCCACGGCTTCGCGGCTTTGGGAGAGACCATAGTCGTGTCCAAAGTGTTTCGCGACAGTCGCCAGGCATGCAGCCCCACAGTCCTCTTCAGTATGCTGTAGTACGACCGAGTAGCTCATAGCCGGGCTTCTTTCGTCCCCTGCCGCAATATATCTGCGCCGGTCTAGGCTGGCGTTCTGCGGATAACGTTGATGGAGTCCGCCAATCTGAGGGACTGCAGCAGTCCCACGGAGAATTGTTTTTGATAAATTTTAACTGACCTGATGGATATAACTCGGGCATTCAGAATTATCAAGGGGTTTGCACCATAATCAAGCCGGGAACCTCGGCTTCTTTCGGTCCGAAAGGCCAACAGCGGGAGATTCGCGGGAAGCGGAGTTAGCCATCTTGACGCAGAAACTGTGAAGGTCCGCTTTGGGTCATTAGCGGTCGTTCAGTAGCCTATCACGCGAATGGCCGCTTTCGGGCGCTTACCGGACATTCAGAATGAGTCTTGATTGGCGGTTCGTCCGGAACGTCCGCTTTCACCAATAGCGGTCATTCAAGACCCTGGAAAACTACCAACACGACAGTCCGCTTTCGGCCAATTGCGGACATTCGGGGATCTTTAGTATCGCCATCTAATTAGAATTATTTTCGTCGCTTGCCCGTCGAGAGGCTGCTGTTGCCGATAGGTAGCCAGCGATCCACGCGCATGCGATCCCTGTGAATTCTTGAACTACTTCCTCCGAAGACAGGGCGTCCGCATTTTTTTGTCGAAACGTTTCCTTAAATGCGCACGCATAGGTTCGATGTCATTTTTTGAAAGTTTGAATTCCAATGAATGAGAAAATTTGTTTCGAATTTGATTCAAACACCGAAAGCCATCCGTAAATCGTTCTATTTCTAAAGGCGATTTCTCGCCGGAAAGCAAATTGACTTTGTGCGAAAAGCTCAAATTAACCTTGTCCCAATTCAGATAATTTGACGAGGCGTGAGCAAGAAATGAATCGATATAATGTTCAAGAACGAGGTGGCAAGTCAACATCATGCCCATAGTTCGCACATCTAGATGCTGTAACTTGCGCCAAGTGATCTCTCCTTCTGGTGTTAATTTTTCCAGCATGGGAGGCCATTGACCATCCGACTCTGTGTCTTTGGCTACTGGCTTCTTTCGTTTAAACCCATCCAAAAGTAATTTGATGAAGGACATGTGATCGCAGTTTCCAGACATTTGAGATGATCAGCAAGATAGCTGCTGAGGCAGCGGAGTTACAATCTGACCGGCTGCTATGGGTCATTAGCGGCCCTTTTGCCCAATACTAGCCTGATGACCGCTTTCGGGGGCGAAGCGGACAATGAACCGAGTTCAAATCGTGCCCTAATCGCGCCATATCCACACGGACCACAGCACACTCAACGCTCTGTGTGGAACGAAAAGGCACGTATTTAGTGCACTCGGTGGCATGGGGTACCACCGGGCGTCAACTGTTAATCAATTGGTCCCTGGTTCGAGTCCGGGTCGGGGGCCAAATTCGAGAAAGCCCACTTGTCAGTGGGCTTTTATCTATTGGGGTATCTGATTCTTGACGATCTTGCCGCCTTTCATGATCAGGGCGAGGTTGTTCGCCGGATCGCGTAGTACAGAAATGTCTTCGAGCGGTTCGCCGTTGATCAGCAGGATATCAGCAACCCAGCCTTCGCGAATTTCGCCGAAATTGCCGTGACGATTCAGCTTGCCGGCCATGCGAATGATCTTGGCACTCTCTGAGGTCGCTTGAGCGAGAACTTCTCCTGGCGTCCAATATAATGCGCGCTCAGTAAATTCACGCGTCAACATCGGGTACATACCGCCGATCAAGTCCGTCGAAAAGCCTGTTGTGATGTCGTATTTCTTAATCAACCCGATCAGGTTTTCCTGCCCCTGCAGCACAATCGCCAGCTTTTCGAGCTGCGTCCCGGTAATTCCCGGTAAATCTTTAAGCGCACGATACACGACAAGCTGCGTACTGATCACGACATTGTTTTTCTTGACGTACTTTGCGGTCGCGTCATCAATTAATAAACCGTGCTCGATGCAGCGCACGCCGTTATCGATGAGACGGCGTACAGCTTCGCTCGTATACGCGTGTGCAAGCACATAGGTACCGAAGTCCCCGGCTGCTTGGACAGCCGCACGTATTTCTGCTGGCGACGGCTGCAACGAATGAATCGGATCGTAATCGGACATGACACCGCCGCCGCCCATGATCTTGATCTGTGTGGCACCAAGACGCAGGTTTTCGCGAACGGCGGCGAGGTGCTGATCAACACCATCGACAATGACGGCTTGGTCCCCATAGATGTAATGACTGCCGTCTTCCAGCATCGGGTTGGGTGCACTCGGGTGTCGCCAGTCACCATGGCCGCCCGTCTGCGAGAGCACCGCTCCGGAGGGGTACACTCTCGGTCCGTAAATGGTTCCAAGTTCGATTGCTCTGGCGAGATCGGGGTGAGTACCACCGGCATCGCGAACCGTCGTAAAACCGCTGTCGAGAAAGTGCCGAGCGACGTCATTCGCAATGGCCCCTGCGACAGTCGCGTGCGCGTCACCCTGGCTGAAGGGAACGTGGCCTGTCAGGTGAACGTGCAGATCGATAAATCCCGGTGACAGTACTCGATTACCGCCGTCGATAACGACGGCATCTTCGGGAGCATTTATTGTCTCACTCGAGATTCGTGAAATTATTCCATCTTCAATCAGCACATTTCCCGGAGCGAGATTAGCATCAACGCCATTGAAGATTCGGACGTTTTCTATAAGGATGCTATCGGCCAACGCACTCGCGGATAAGCAAGCAAGGCTTGCAAAAAGAAGAACTCGGTTCATAACTTTCCTTTTGTGAATCATTAGTCGAGGGGCCGGAGCGCCGCAACGCGAACCCGGGTGTTCCTCAGTTGCTTTGCGTTGCAGCCATTTCAATGATGACGTTCCACATGAACCGCACCAGATCGGTGAATGCGTCTTCGGCAATCCGCTCGTCATCGCCATGCGCTCCCCTGCCACTCGTTATCTCCGCCATGGTTCTTGCCGGCCCGATACCGTAGGCTTGTACGCCCATGGCTCTGAGCTGTGCCATATCCGTGGCTCCGGTCGACATCGTGGGCAGGACCGTAACGTCCGGGTACATAGTTTTTGCGACGCGCTCAAGCGTCTGAAACATTTCATTATCAATTTCTGAAGGCGGTGCAGCTGGCCGGTATATATCCTCGGGCACGATACTGACCCGGGGATCGTCAATTACCGCTGCCAGAAGTTCATAAAAACCATCAACGTCTTCATCGGGCAGCATACGAATGTCCAGGATTGCAGATGCCTCAGACGGTATGACGTTTTTGCGAAAACCCGCGGTCATCACCGTGGGCACGACGGACGTTCGCATGATGGAATAGTGATATGGAAACGTTTCCAGAAAGTACTGTTGAATCGCTTCGGTCTCGGCTGCATTCTCGACGTTGTTAAAGCGAAACGCATCCTCGGGTTCCGATATCGTCGCCATCCGCTGAAAATAGGTCCGTGTCGTCTTGTTCAATCGAACTTCAGTTTCCCAGGCAGACGCTTTCGCGACGGCTTGCGCCAAGATCGAAACGGCGTTGTCGATTCGCGGGACTGAGCCGTGACCTGGCGTGCCTTTCGCAATCAGCGTTGCCCGTCGTGGCATTTTCTCGGTTGTCTCGATACTGACAATGTTCACTCGGCCCTCAGTAATAATTCCGGCGCCACCCTCTGCGAGGCAGTATTCGGCATCGATGGCGTCCCAATGATGCTCCACCATGTAGTTGATTCCGACGTGGGGCGTGCCCTCTTCTCCTGACTCCGCCAGGAAGATAATGTCCCGGTCCAGCTCCACCTCATATCGCTTGAGCAAGGCCATTACCATCAGTCCGGCAGCGACGTTGTCCTTGTCATCCAGCGAGCCTCTCCCGTATATGTAGCCATTTTTACGTACCCCCGAGAAGGGGCCCTCCGTCCATTTGTCGGCCTGCACGCCGACGACATCGGTATGACCCATGATTAAAATCGGGCGCTTCGAACCGTTGCCATTGATCCGCGCGACCAGGTTCGCGCGATCCTCTTCCAGCGCATAGGTCTCCGTATCGATGCCCTCCGCTGCAAGTACGGCTTCGAGATAGGCGACAACCTCGGATTCGTTGCCAGGCGGATTTGAGGAATCGATCTGAATCAGCTCAACCAGATGCCCGATAGACTCTTTGCCGATCGCATTCCAGTCGATCAGATACGACTGCTGGGCATTGGCGCAGGTGAACAGTATGGGTAAAAACAGTAAGGCAATCAATCGCATAGAATTCTTCATTTTTTGCTCTTCGGACAGTGACGCACGATAGTATAGTAGGTCTTCGCGGCTGGCCCTTAGTACTAAGCAAACGCTGGCCACAGGGGGGTATATGGACAAGAAATTTTTTATTTCATCGGCAGCCGTATTCGTCGTCTGGATGCTTGGCAGTTTTCTGGTGCACGGCTTGTGGCTTAACTCTACCTACGAGACGTTAACGAATATGATGCGCCCGGCTGAAGAGCAGGAAGCCCTGTTCCATTTCATGCTAATAGCGCATGTCCTGATGGCTGGCGCATTTGTATGGATTTACCAGCGCGGCAATGAGGACAAGCCGTGGCTGCAACAGGGACTGCGCTTCGGAATTGCGATCGCGTTGTTGGCGCCAATTCCCACCTTCATGATCTATTATACGGTGCAGCAAACACCCGGCATGCTCGCGGTCAATCAGTCAATTGGCGACAGCCTGGTTGTAATTATTGTGGCTTTGGTCGCTGCGTTCCTGAACAGAAAAACAGCGTGAGACTTTAGTCTGCGAGCACCTCTTTGAGGTGCTCTCGAAATTTCTGGCCGATTTCCGGGTGATTCAAGCCATAGGCAACTGTTGCCTGCAGGTAGCCCAGCTTGTTGCCGCAGTCGTAACGTACGCCATCGAATGAGTAGGCATATACGGGCGATTCATCCAACAAGGCCGCAATGCCATCGGTGAGCTGAATTTCCCCGCCAGCGCCTTGGCCAACATGCTCCAACTTGTCGAATATCTCGGGTGTAAGCAGGTATCTGCCGACCACGGCCGAATTCGACGGCGCGTCATCGGGCTTAGGCTTCTCCACTATCTGCGTAATTCGGTTTCGGTCATTGCCGTCAACCGCAACGATTCCATAGCTCGAAGTGTGCTCGCGCGGCACCGTCTCGACCGCAACCACACTGCCTCCATGTTGCTCATATTCGCCGGCCATCTGCGACAGGCACCCTGGAGTACCGGCTATCAGGTCGTCTGCCAGGTGCACGAAAAACGGCTCGTCGCCGATTGCCGGACGCGCACAAAGTACCGCGTGACCCAGGCCTAGCGGCTTGCCCTGGCGAATGTATAGGCAGGAGACACCGGACGGCACGATGTCGCGGATCGATTTCAGCAACTCGCCCTTGCCCGAGTCGGTGAGGGCTTGCTCGAGTTCCGGATCCGTGTCGAAGTGATCTTCGATTGCCCGCTTGGAACTACCCGTTATGAAAACCAGCTTTGTCGCACCTGCGTCAATCGCCTCTTCAACTGCATATTGAATAAGCGGTTTGTCGACGATTGGCAGCATTTCCTTAGGGCTTGCCTTGGTCGCAGGAAGAAAGCGCGTGCCGCGACCGGCGATAGGAAAAACTGCTGCCCTTACCTTTTGTGCCACCCAACTGCTCCGCCGATCCTTGTGAGATCGCATCATAGCCAAATTGAGTTCCCAGCGTCATAATCAACGTCACGCCCGGCTATGCAAAAGAGGCCGCGCTGAACTCAGCCAGCGCGACCCGTGAGTGACGATGCTGCGTTATGACGGATGCAATCGTTACTTTTTCTTTGCCTCGGATATCTGGACATCGGTTCGGATGCGCTCGACAGTCCGCTCACCGATACCTTTCACGAGCGACAAGTCATCGACGCTGCGGAACGGACCGTGTTTCGTTCGGTACGCAACGATCGCCTTGGCTTTCGAGGGTCCAATTCCATTGAGTTCAGCCGCGATGGTTTCAGCGTCAGCCGTATTGATGTTCACCTGTCCGGCGAACAAGAGGACAGGCAATGTCAGCAAAACGAGCGCAGCCACGGTGGTTAGAAATCTCATCATTAGCTCCTTCAGGTGTGATCGAAGAACAGAGCCTAGGCGCACTGGGAGAGATTGGCTGCCGTCAAATCAGCCGCGTTTTCACGGAAATGGATCAGCGATTGGTGATGCTGTGTTGCAAAACCGTGTCGAACTGCACCCGGGACGCGGGCCGCTGGGTTTCCCAGTTGCGGCAACTAGGACACTGCCATAGCAAACGCTGACTGGAGAAGCCGCACTCCTGGCACTGATATCGTGGCGTCGAACTGGCAAGCTTCGACAAGGCGCTGCGAACCTTGGCGAGCGCAGAGACCTTGGACTCTTTGTCGCCACTCGACAACTGCTGCAGGTCGACGAACTCACCGAGCGTCGGCTCATTCAGCATGTATTGTTCAACACAATCGTCAATTACCTTAATGCCACCGAGGTCGTTAACGATCGCGGTATAGGCTACCAAAGAGGCCATGTCCGGATTCTTTTTCAACAAAGCCTGCAACGCACGCTCAAGTTCAGCTGTTGCATTCTCGCGTTTGTAAATCGCGACGATTTCCGGCAGAGCTTCCGCGATAAGGTAGGTATTCTCGTCGATAATTCGATGGTAAAGCTTTAGCGCTGTCTTATTATCATCGGTATCACGAGCGATATGCGCACGAGTAAGCGCTCCACGCATTGTCCTCGGCCTACCGGCCTGCGCTTTTTTTACGAACTTGCGAGCGGCTGAAAAATCTTTCTTGAGCGCGGCTGCCTCTGCCAGTTCACAATGATAATGGGCGATCTGCAAAGCCCACGAGCGACCGCCAATCACCTCAAGACGCTGCCCTGCATCGATGGCCTTTTCCCAGTCACGCTCCTGCTCGTAGACGCTGCAAAGCGCCTCCAGCGATTGAACCTGGTACCGTGAGCCTTGCGCCAGGCGCACGAAAAGATTTTCTGCTCGATCCAGCAGGCCAGCGCTAAGATAATCCTTCGCCAGCGAGTACAGCGCCTGGTCACGTTGTTCTGACGCGATATCCGGCCTGGCGATAATGTTTTGGTGAATTCTGATCGCCCGATCAATCTCACCGCGGCGCCGGAACAAACTGCCAAGCGCAAAGTGAGTTTCGATGGTCTTATCGTCAACACGCACCATGCGCAGGAAATGCTCCAGCGCCTGATCCGTCTGCTCATTGAGCAGGAAATTGAGGCCTTTCAGGTAGTCGATGTTAAGCGGCGGAGGCGCGTCTTCGTCGTCACGCTCGCCGAAACGTCCCATGGCCCAGCCGGCCGCGGCCAACAATAGGAACAGCCCGGCAAGAAAAAATGTGGACTCAGTCGGCATCGCTTAACGGCAGACTTCTCAAACTGCTGACTTCGCTTTGGGACATGCGCAGAGATCGGCGCAACATTCGGCGTTCGTTCGTGACTTTGAATGCGTATAGCCCCATGCACACAACACCGAACAACCAGCCGATTGCAAACACGACGGTGAATGCGAGCGCGACGGGCGAATTGATTTCCCAATGCAACAGTTTCAGGTTGACTTCGCCTGGGTTACCGGCAGTGAACACGACCATCGCCGAGAAAATCAGGATGATCAGCAATGTAAAGCCGATACGTTTGAGAATAGTCAATTCTTGATAGGAAAGTGGCGACTTGCGTTTACACGCTCTCGCAAGTCTTTGCCCGGCTTGAAGTGCGGCACGTACTTACCGGACAGTGCAACCGCTTCACCGGTTTTCGGATTGCGCCCTATACGGGGCGGGCGATAGTGCAACGAAAAACTTCCAAATCCTCTGATCTCAATGCGATGACCCGTGGCCAGGGAATCGCTCATGAGATCAAGAAGGTGCTTGACTGCAAGCTCGACATCTTTTGCAGGCAAGTGTTTTTGTTTGCGAGAGATTGCTTCTATTAGTTCTGATTTCGTCATTTTACCTTTCGCCGTACCGGTTGTTTATCGTAACTCACGGATAGTAAAGGTAATAATAGCCCGGACAACGTCGTCTGGGCTACCTTTTTAACTTATTATTTACTTTCGCCGGACATCTTTTCCTTCAAAAGCTCGCCAAGCGTGGTTCCTACAGGGGCTGCAGACGAATCAGACTTGTAGCTACTGACGGCCTCTGCCTCCTCGTGAACCTCCTTAGCCTTGATCGAAAGCGCAATTGTGCGGTTCTTGCGATCGACATTGGTGAACTTGGCCTCGATCTTTTCACCAACCTTGATTATCGTGCGCGCGTCCTCTACCCGGCCGCGAGCCAGCTCAGATGCACGCAGTGATCCCAGCACTCCGTCACCGAGATCTACGATTGCGCCGCGCGCATCGACCTCTGTAACCGTGCCAGTAACAATCGTGTTCTTCGGATGGGCGGCGAGCCAGCCAGAGAAAGGATCTTTCTCAAGCTGCTTGATGCCCAGTGAGATCCGCTCGCGTTCTGCGTCAATTGCCAGTACCGCTGCCTCAATTTCCTGGCCCTTTTTGTAGTTGCGCACAGCCTCTTCACCCGGCAGATCCCAGGAAATATCGGACAGGTGTACGAGACCGTCGATCCCACCGTCGAGCCCGATGAAGATACCGAAGTCCGTGATTGACTTGATCTGACCGGATACCTTGTCGGAACGGTTGAAGGTAGCGGCGAACTCGGCCCATGGATTCGCCTTGCACTGCTTGATACCAAGCGAGATGCGACGGCGTTCTTCGTCGATTTCGATAACCATGACTTCGATTTCTTCGCCAACCTGAACGACGCGTGATGGATTAACGTTCTTGTTCGTCCAATCCATTTCGGACACGTGAACTAAACCTTCAACGCCATCTTCAATTTCAACAAAACAACCGTAGTCCGCAATGTTCGTGACTTTGCCGAACATGCGCGTCTGTGGCGGATAGCGGCGACCGAGATCTTGCCATGGATCATCTCCAAGTTGCTTCATGCCCAGTGATACACGCTGGCGTTCGCGATCAAATTTGAGGATCTTGACGTCGATCTCCTGACCCACTTCAACAACCTCCGAAGGATGCTTAACACGCTTCCAGGCCATATCGGTGATGTGCAGAAGTCCATCGATACCACCGAGGTCGACGAATGCGCCGTAATCCGTGAGGTTCTTGACGATACCCTTAACGGTGTTACCTTCCTGAAGTTCCTTCAGGAGTGCCTCACGCTCTGCGGAGTACTCTTTTTCAACCACGGCACGGCGCGATACGACTACGTTGTTACGACGCTGGTCCAGTTTAATGACCTTGAACTCTAGTTCCTTACCTTCAAGGTAGGCAGGATCTCGAACCGGCCGAACATCGACCAGTGAGCCCGGCAGGAATGCCCGGACATTGTCGATTTCAACCGTGAAGCCACCCTTGACGCGACCATTAATGATGCCTTCAACCACGGCACCTTCTTCAAAGGCCTTCTCAAGATCAATCCAGGTACGCGCACGAATCGCTTTCTCACGAGAGAGCTTGGTCTCGCCAAAGCCGTCTTCAACGGCATCCAGCGCGACTTCAATTTCATCCCCTACCGAGATGCCGACTTCGCTCTTGTCGTTCTTAAACTGTTCTATCGGGATAACGGCCTCGGATTTGAGACCTGCGCTGACAATGACGACATCGTCATTTATCGCGACAATAATACCGGTGATGATTGAACCCGGTTTTATATGTTGACTGGCAAAACTTTCTTCAAATAATTCAGCAAAACTTTCAGACATGTTGATAAACCAAGGGAACGCGTGTTCCCACCCAACGCCAGATCGCGTCCTGCGACCGACGGTCCACAAAAAAAGGAGCGAACATCCTGTCCGATCCTGTCCATTTTCCTTCTTCAGAATTTAGAGTTCTGCGACCCAGTCCAAAACTGTTTGCGTAACAGCCTCGATGGACTTGCCTGAGGAATCCAGAATTCTGGCGTCCTTCGCGGGCTTCAGCGGGGCTACCGAACGTTCGGAATCTCGCCGGTCACGGTCCTCTATGTCCCGTGAAAGCGCGGCAAGGCTAACATCGATACCCTTGTCATTCAACTGCTTATGGCGCCTTCTCGCCCGCTCCCCGGCGCTTGCTGTCAGGAATATTTTGAGCGCTGCGGAAGTAAATACGTGCGTACCCATATCGCGGCCGTCTGCCACCAGACCTGGCGCCTTCTCGAACGCCCGCTGGCGTACCAACAGCGCCTCTCGAACCTTCGGGATAGCCGCCACAGCAGACGCTCCGGTGCCCGTCGATTCCTTGCGAACCTCGAGCGTCACATCTTCCCCGGCGAGCCAAATGCGCTCGGATCCTTCGTCATTACTGTCAAATTGGATGTCAAGGTCTGCAGCGAGCTTCGCCAGCCTTGTTTCGTCATCAAGCGACACGCCGTTATTTTTGGCTGCAATCGCCGTCAGGCGGTATAAGGCGCCGCTATCGAGCAGATGATACCCGAGGGCTTCGGCCACTCGCCGGGCGATGGTTCCCTTGCCGGATCCGCTCGGTCCATCAATCGCAATCACGGGGACAGTCATCCTAACTTCGCTCCGCCTGAATCTGCGCACCGATTGCTGTCATGCATTCGCAGAAACCGGGGAACGACGTATCGACAGCGTTGACGTCTTCGACGATCACTTCATCTGCCGCAATCGTTCCGGCGAGTGCCAGCGACATTGCCACCCTGTGATCGCCATGACTCTGAACCGTACCGCCGTTGAAATGACCACCATGAACCACAGCACCGTCGTCGGTTTCATCGACCTGGATACCGAGATTCCCAAAGGCGTCGGCCATCGCTGAAATCCGGTCGCTTTCTTTCACACGCAGTTCGCCAATACCTGAAAATTCTGTCTTGCCGCTGGCAGCGGCGGCTGCGACAAACAATACCGGAAACTCGTCTATGGCCAGTGAAACAAGTGACGCGTCGACGGGACCACCATGAAGTTTGGATGAACGCACACGAATATCCGCAACCGGTTCTTCACCCAGTAGTCGATCGTTTTCGAGGCTGATATCAGCTCCCATGCTCTGTAAAATGCTGATGATACCGGTCCGTGTCGGATTTACACCGACGTTCCTGATCTGGATATCGGCATTTTCTGCCAACAGCGCAGCCAACATCACGAATGCGGCCGACGAAAGGTCTGCCGGCACGTTGACCTGGCAGCCTCGTAGTTGCTGGCCCCCTGTTAAGGAGACTGTCCCATCGATTGAGGTGACGGTCACTCCCATCGAGCGGAGCATGCGTTCCGTGTGGTCACGCGTTACTGCCGGTTCTGTCACAGAGGTCTCGCCATCAGCGTACAAGCCACCCAGTAATACGGCCGATTTCACTTGCGCGCTGGCCATGGGCGTTTGATAGCTGATACCCCGCAAACGATCCGTTGCACGTATTGCCAGCGGCGGTCGACCATCGCGGCTTTCTATCGTGGCGCCCATCTGGGTTAGTGGCTTGATGATGCGTTCCATCGGACGAGCCGTCAGCGATTCGTCCCCGGTCAATACGCTGTCGAACGACTGACCACTCAAGAGCCCGGTCATCAGTCGCATCGCCGTACCGGAGTTGCCGAGGTCCAAATCCCTGTCCGGCGCCTGCAAACCACGTAGGCCAACGCCGTCGATAGACAATTCCGTTGCACTGGGTTGCTGAATATCGACACCGAGCGCCCGCATTACTGCCAATGTCGCCAAGCAGTCCTCCCCCGTGAGGAATCCGCTGACCTCAGTGCGACCTTCCGCAATACTGCCCAGCATCAACGCCCGGTGAGAAACAGATTTATCGCCAGGTACGGTGACCGAGGCGTCTTGGACCTTTGATGGAGTGACTCTGAAACGCATGAGAAAGAATTGTCAGCCAACGGCCTTCGGATAAGCACCCAGCACGCGGAATAATGAACTGGTCTTCTCCAGCTTTTGCAGGGCTTCGGCGACCGGAGATTCCTCCGCATGGCCCTCAATATCGATAAAAAACACGTAATCCCATTTCTTGCGTCGCGACGGCCGCGACTCGATACGAGTCATGTTGACGCCATATTCCGCCAGCGGCTGCAACAGGCTATGTAATACGCCAGCGCCGCCCGCAGTGTCGCTCGTCGACACCAGTATGGTCGTTTTGTCGTCACCACTAGCGGCCAGCAGATTGCGGCCGACAACCAGAAAGCGCGTCGCGTTATCGGCGCGATCTTCAATATTGTTGACCATGATCTTCAGCTCGTAAACGTCGGCGGCGACTTCGGGACCTATCGCCGCGGTACCATCTTCATCGCGAGCGCGTCGTGCACCGGAAGCATTGCTCGACATGCCGATGAGTTCTACGTGCGGAAGGTACTCGCGCAACCAACCACGACACTGGGCGAGCGACTGCTCGTGCGCACAGATACGTTCGATATTATCGAGCCCCTCCATTTTACTCATCAGGTGCTGCTCGATCTTGAGTTCGATTTCTCCGGATATTTTCAGTGGCGACGTCAGGAACATATCCAGCGTGTTGTTAACAGACCCTTCAGTAGAGTTTTCTATGGGTACCACGCCAAAATCCGCCGCCCCACATTCGACCTCCTGAAATACTTCGTCGATCGTGTGAAACGGCAATGCACGAACGGAATGGCCAAAATGTTTATAGACTGACGTCTGTGTGAACGTACCCTCCGGACCGAGGAACCCAATTTTCAGTGGCTCCTGCTGCGCAAGACAGGCAGACATGATTTCGCGAAACAGGCGCAACATCTCTTCATCGCGCAGCGGTCCTTTATTTCGCTTGAGCACGTTGCGGAGAACTTCCGCCTCACGTTCGGGCCGATAGTAGTCGACGGCAGATCCAAGTTCGCCTTTGGCGGCGCCAACCTGTTGGGCAATAGTCGCCCGCTCGTTAATCAGCGCCTGAATACGCTCGTCCACATCGTTAATACGATTGCGAATCTCCGAGAGATCCATGACCTGTTTGTCTTTGCCCGTAGCAGTCATTTCCTACCTGCTCTGAAAACCTAATGGAATCCTGAGGTTATACAGGCTTGCCTAGATTTCGCAACGTCAGAACGCCGTCAATGGCGCGGATCTGATCCAGCAATTCCGACGTCGGCTCCGCATTGACGTCCACGATCGTGTACGCGAGATCGCCGATGGACTTATTGAGTAGATCTTCTATGTTCAAGCCCGCCTTCGCAATGCAGGTCGATATCTGACCGACCATATTCGGCACGTTGGCATTTGCAAGCGTTATCCGCCAAGCATCCAGCCGCGGCAGACGTGCCTCCGGGAAATTGACGGAGAAACGAATGTTGCCGTTTTCGAGGTACTCCTTGACGTTCTCCGCCACCATAATCGCGCAATTTTCCTCGGCCTCGGCCGTCGAGGCACCCAGGTGCGGCAGAGCAATTACCTGCGGATGCGCGATGAGTTCAGGTGTCGGAAAATCCGTCACAAAGCAATGCAGCTTACCGCTGTCGAGAGCAGCCATCACCGCCGCATCATCCACGATCCCGCCACGAGCGAAGTTTACGATCACGCCGCGGTCGTGCATTAAAGCAATTCGGTCCGCATTCACCAATTTTCGTGTCCCATCGGTGAGCGGTACGTGCAAGGTGACGAAGTCGGCATTCTGGAATAGTTGATCCATCGTCTCAACGTGCTCAACACCGGAAGAAAGCTGCCAGGCATTTCTGACCGTAATTGCAGGATCAAATCCAACGACCTTCATGCTGAGGGCCAATGCTGCGTTCGCTATTTCAACACCAATTGCGCCGAGCCCGACGACAGCAAGCGTTTTCCCCGGCAACTCGAATCCAACAAATTTTTTCTTGGCCGCTTCGACGGCTATTTCCAATTCATCGCCGGTTTCATCCAACGACGAAACGAATGCGCTGGCACGGCAAAGGTTGCGAGCTCCTATCAGCATTCCGGCGATTGCAAGTTCTTTAACGGCATTGGCATTTGCACCTGGCGCATTGAATACAGGAATGCCGCGTTTGCTCATAGCCACTACGGGAATATTGTTAGTACCGGCACCGGCGCGGCCGATCGCTACGACAGTATCCGGTAGTTCCATGTCATGCAGATCTTGCGAACGCAACAACACAGCGTCCGGGCGCGAAACTTCGGACGCAACCTCGTAGCGATCGCGAGGTAAGCGCCGTAGCCCTTCGACTGCGATATTGTTGAATGTCAGTATTTTAAACACGTGCTGCTATCCATGTGTCTTTTCGAATTCGATCATGAATGCGATCAAAGCATCGACAGCCTCTTCGCTAACGGCATTGTATATGGATGCTCGCATACCGCCGACCGATCGGTGTCCTTTCAGATTCGTCAGTCCCGCCGCATGACTTTCTGCAAGAAACGTCGCGTCCAATGCGTTGTCGGCGAGAACGAACGGCACATTCATCCACGACCGGCAGTCTTTCGCCACCGAATTCGAATAGAAATCGGAATTATCAATCGCGGCATATAACTTGCGCGCCTTGCGTTCATTGATATCAGCAATTGCCTCGACTCCGCCTTTTTCCTGCAGCCACTGAAAGACAAGATCAGCAACGTACCAGGCAAATGTCGGTGGAGTATTGGTCATGGAATTGGAGTCAGCGTACGATTTCCAGGTCATGAGATGAGGGTTGCCCTGCCGAGCGCGCCCCAGCAAATCCTTTCTTACTATGACCAAGGTAATGCCGGCAGGACCGATGTTTTTCTGCGCGCTGGCGTAGATTACTCCGAACCGGCCAATATCCACCGGTCGCGACAGTATGGTGCTGGACATGTCGGCGACCAGCGGCACATCCCCGCCGGGGACGAAATGAAATTCAACTCCGGAGATAGTCTCGTTAGGCGTGTAATGGAGGTACGCGGCGTTCTCGCTGCGATTCCACGTCGACTCTTCCGGGATATAAGTGAAATTTCTGTCCGCTGCATCCGCGGCAATATTGGCATGGCAGAATTTTGCCGCTTCGCCAGCCGCTTTCTTGCCCCAGCTGCCGGTAACGACGTAATCAGCCTTGTCACCTGGCTCCGCAAGGTTCAGTGGTGCCATCGCCATCTGCATCGTCGCTCCACCTTGTGGAAACAACACACTGTAGTCATCCGGAACCGCCAGCAATTCCCGAAGATTCGATTCCGCACGAGCTGCGACCGCAACGAATTCCTTGCCGCGGTGACTGCACTCCATCACCGACATGCCAGTGCCCTGCCAGTCGGGGATGTCGTCCTGAATCTGCTGCAGAACTTCGAGCGGAAGAGCTGCCGGACCGGCACTGAAATTGTAAACGCGCGACATGTCGCTGGAGTCCTTCGGGTAATCGGGGGCTGTGTGGGCCGCGTATTGTTACGGTTTGAGAACTCAAATGCACTAGTTAAATAGGGATATGAAAAGTTCGCCAACGAATAAGGCGAACCGTTCTAGTACATTAGTCCTCGTCGTCCTCGATTGCCTCGATTCGTGCCAGGCCCACGAGCCGCTGGCCTTTCTCAACACGAATCAAACGAACGCCCTGGGTGTTGCGCCCCATGATAGAAATCTCATCTACGCCTGTACGTACCAGTGTGCCGTTTGAGCTAATCAGCATAACTTCGTCTTCGTCCGCAACCAATAATGCGCCAACCGTTTTACCGTTCCGGTCGCTGGTCTGAATTGCTATTACACCCTGTCCACCACGGCCCTGCACCGGGAAATCGTCAACGGGCGTGCGTTTGCCATAACCGTTCTCAGTCGCTGTAAGAATCAGGCCATCGCTCATGATTGAGAGAGCGATCACTTCGTGACCGTCTGGCAACTTGATTCCCCTCACACCTGCAGCACCTCGTCCCATTGGACGAACGTCCTCTTCTTTGAATCGAATCGACTTGCCATGACTGGCGACCAGCAAAACCTCAGCTTTACCATTGGTAATTGCAACGTTAACGAGCTTATCGTCGTCACGCAGGTCGATCGCGATAATGCCGTTGGCGCGAGGCCTCGAGAATTGACTCAGCGGCGTTTTCTTGACCGTCCCAGCTGACGTAGCCATGAATACGAAATGCCCTTCTGCATACTCTCGAATTGGCAGAATCGCATTGATGCGTTCGTCGTCCTCGAGCGGCAGCAGATTGACGATCGGTTTACCACGAGATCCACGGCTTGCCTGCGGAACCTGGAAGACCTTGAGCCAGTACATCTTGCCGCGACTTGAGAAGCAGAGAATTGTGTCATGCGTATTCGCGATAAACAGGTTGTCTATGAAGTCTTCGTCTTTGACTTTCGTCGCCGACCGGCCCCGTCCGCCGCGCTTCTGCGCCTGGTAAGATTCGATAGGTTGCGCTTTCGCGTAGCCACCATGTGACATCGTCACAACCACTTCTTCTTCGGGAATCAGGTCCTCAATACTCAGATCGGAGTGATCCTGAACTATTTCGGTGCGGCGCTCATCGCCATAAGCGTCCCGAACCTCGATCAACTCTGCCTTGATAACGTCGAGCAGCATGTCCGGTGCTGCCAGAATGCTCGAAAATTCTTTAATTTTACCTAATACCTCTTTGTATTCTTTTACTATTTTATCTTGCTCAAGTCCCGTCAACCGATGCAATCGTAGATCAAGGATGGCTTGCGCCTGAACAGCCGACAGATGGTATGTACCGTCGATCAGACCGGATGTTGTATCCATTCCATCGGGCCGGGTATCCATATCACCCGCGCGCTCCAGCATGCCGGTAACTGCACCTGGCTCCCAGTCCCGGCGAATTAATCCGGCTTTGGCCTCCGCCGGGGTCGCCGATGCCTTGATCAGCTCGATCACGGCATCGATATTGGCCAGTGCGACGGTCTGCCCCTCCAACACGTGCGCCCGATCGCGAGCTTTGCGCAGATCGAAAATCGTCCGGCGGGCCACTACCTCACGGCGATGCGCCAGGAATGCTTCAAGAATCTGTTTGAGATTCAAGAGTTTTGGCTGGCCATCAAGCAATGCCACCATGTTGATGCCAAAGACGTTTTGCATTGCGGTTTGTTTGTACAGGTTATTCAATACCACGTCGCTGACTTCACCCATCTTGAGTTCAATGACGATACGCATGCCGTCCTTATCAGACTCATCACGCAACTCACTGATGCCCTCAATGCGTTTTTCACGCACAAGATCCGCGATTTTCTCGATCAGGCGTGCTTTGTTTACCTGGTACGGCAGCTCGGTAACGATAATCGCTTCCTTGCCACGTGCATTAATGACTTCAATATGGGTTCTGGCACGTATATGTACGCGACCCCGGCCGGTTCGGTACGCGGAATAGATACCCTGTGCGCCATTGATAATACCCGCCGTCGGAAAGTCCGGCCCCGGTATATGTTCCATCAACGCTGGAACGTCAATGGCAGGATCTTCGATCAGGGCCATGCACGCATTGATGACTTCATTAAGATTGTGCGGCGGAATATTCGTCGCCATTCCCACCGCTATGCCCGACGAGCCGTTGACCAGCAGATTCGGAATACGTGTCGGCATAACAGTCGGTTCACTTTCGGAACCGTCATAATTCTCGACGAAATCGACTGTTTCCTTGTCGATATCTGCCAGCAACTCATGCGCCACCTTCGCCATGCGCACCTCGGTATACCGCATGGCAGCGGGTGAGTCGCCATCGACAGAACCAAAGTTACCCTGTCCATCAACCAACATGTAACGCAGCGAAAAAGGTTGCGCCATTCGAACGATCGTGTCGTACACAGCGGAATCGCCATGCGGATGAAACTTGCCGATTACATCGCCGACCACCCGAGCCGATTTCTTATAGGGTTTGTTGAAGTCATTGCCAAGCTCGCGCATGGCGTGCAGTACTCGACGATGGACTGGTTTCAGCCCGTCACGAACGTCGGGCAGCGCGCGACCGACGATCACGCTCATTGCATAGTCGAGATAGGACTGCTGCATCTCATCTTCGAGACTTACAGACAGCAATTCCTTTGCAACTCCAACCATATTTCTCTACTTTTCCTACTCAAAACTCCAGCGTGATCCCGATCCTGAAATCGGGCTCAAAAAGTCAGTTATTGCTGGAATTCAAGCGAACAAAATTCGTGTCAATTTAGGGCTAATTTCGGCCCTGTTTGGCGGCCGGATTAGACCTAGAATAATACCACACGGGACCTCGAAACAGCAGTGTTTTAGCGCCTTTCAGGGGTATTTAAAACGCAACTGGAACTGCTGTCGATGACGCGTATACTGCCCCGACTATGCAGTATTGCGATACCCTAATTGCACCCCGATGGTGCGTCCCGGTTGAACCTGCGAACGTGGTTCTTACCAACCACGCCGTGGTGATAAATGACGGGCGCATAACCGACCTCCTTACCCTCGCCGATGCACGCGAAAAATACCAGCCCAGCGCCTTCATCGAGAAGCCGGATCACCTGCTGATTCCAGGGCTCGTTAATGCCCACACGCATGCTGCAATGACACTGATGCGCGGTCTCGCCGACGACATGCCATTGCAAGCATGGCTGCGGAAAGGGATCTGGCCGGCAGAAAAGCGCTGGGTCAGTGCGGAAATGGTGCGAGACGGCACTGAACTCGCTATAGCGGAAATGATTTCAGGCGGCACGACCTGCTTCAGCGATCAGTATTTCTTCCCGGAAATCGTCGCTGAGACTGCCGTCGACCTTCACATGCGGGCGATGGTCGGAACACCGATCATCGAGTTTCAGACGGCATGGGCTGTTGACACGGCCGACTACCTGCGTAAAGCCAGCGATCTAGTTCACGATCCGTACGCAGACCACCCTCTCGTGTCGACCTGCTTTGCGCCGCACTCAATTAATTCATTATCTGATGAGTCGTTTATCGAACTTCGGGTGCTCGCCGATCAACTGGACGTCAGAACTCAGATTCACTTACACGAGTCGGCGGTCGAAGTGGCGACCGCAGTTGAGGAGACTGGCAAACGACCGATCGACCGATTACGGGAACTCGGGCTCGTTAATGCGTCGTTGCTGGCCGTGCACGCCGTTCATTTGAGCGATTCCGAAATCGAATTATTCGCTGAGTCCGGCGTAAGCATTGCTCATTGCCCGCATTCCAATCTAAAGCTCGCCAGTGGAATCGCGCCCGTGGCGAAGTATCGTGATGCGGGAATCAATGTTGCCATTGGCACCGATGGCGCTGCCAGCAACAACACCCTCGATATGATGTCCGAAATGCGTACAACCGCACTGCTCGCCAAGGCGACTGCATCGGATGCCGCGACGATACCAGCCAACGTCGCCCTCAGGATGTCGACACTCGATGGAGCCACTGCGCTGGGGCTGGCGCAGGAAATCGGGTCCATCGAGCCGGGAAAATGGGCAGACCTGACATGCGTCGATCTCAATCGATTGCATAGCCAACCCGTGTACGATCCTGTTTCGCAACTGGTCTACACGGCCAGAGCCGATCAGGTGACGGATGTTTGGATTGCCGGAAGACACCAGCTTGACAACGGTCGACTCGCGCATATCGATACGGACAGCCTTCTACAACGCAGCAACGAGTGGCGTGACCGTTTCGTTGCATCACAGCACTGATCGCAGGTAGCAATTTTAATGACGACCGTAAGAGATAATGTCGATCCTGTTGAGGTCGCCAAGTTCGATGCTCTTGCCTCGCGATGGTGGGACCCCGATGGTGAGTTTCGGGCTTTGCACGAAATCAACCCGCTGCGGCTGGACTGGATTCGTCAACACGTACAATTGTCTGGCACAAATGTGCTCGACATTGGTTGTGGCGGGGGCATCCTTGCGGAGTCGATGGCGGCGGCGAACGCACGTGTCACGGGTATCGACATGGCCGAGGCGCCACTCGCTGTAGCCCGGCTACATCAGCACGAGTCGGATGTCGAAGTGGAGTACAAACACACAACAGCTGAAGAACTGGCCGCTGCCGAACCGGGCATCTTCGATATTGTTACTTGCCTGGAAATGCTCGAACACGTCCCCGACCCAGCCCGCGTTGTTGCGTCCTGTGCTGAACTCGTCAAACCGGGCGGGCACGTATTCTTTTCTACAATCAATCGAAATCCCAAGTCATTCGCTTTCGCGATCGTTGGCGCCGAGTACGTTCTCAAGTTGCTGCCCGCCGGTACGCATGAATATGAGAAATTTATCCGTCCGTCGGAGCTCGAGTCCTGGGCAAGACACGCAGGGCTTTCCCATCGGGACAGTATTGGCATGCACTATAATCCGCTCACCAAAGAGTACTCGCTGGGCGAAAACGTTGACGTCAATTACCTGATGTATTTTCGACGTGAGTGAACTCTACGGCGTTGAGTACAACGCCGTCTTTTTCGATCTCGACGGTACATTGATCGATACGGCGCCCGATATGGTTGCGGTACTGCAGCGACTGCAGCAGGAGTATGGTATTGATCCTGTCGCCTATGATCTGGGGCGATCCAACGTCTCCCGTGGTGCGATCGGATTATTATCTCTGGGCTTCCCCGAAATTGACGTCGAGATCGGCGACGCGCTGCATCAAGAATATCTGGAGCGCTATGCCGAAACGGTCTGTGTCGAATCGCGCGTCTTTGATGGATTGAATGAAATGCTTGACCAACTCGACGACATCGACTGCCCTTGGGGAGTGGTCACCAATAAACCGGAACAGTTAACCGCACCGTTACTGGCCGAATTGGGACTGGCAGATCGGTCGGTGTGTACGATCAGTGGTGACACGCTGGGTGTTAGAAAGCCGGACCCCGCCCCACTGCTTCTTGCATGTGAACTGGCCGGGGTCGAGCCGGCCACAGCGATTTACGTCGGCGATGCCGAACACGATATTGAAGCCGGCCGGCGCGCAGGCATGGCAACCATTGCTGTAAGTTACGGTTACGTCACCGAAGAAGACGATCCCCGCGAGTGGGATGCCGATGTCATCGCGACAACACCCCAAGAACTCACACAAATTGTCCTCAATGCGGTTAACCTTGAGGCCTGATGAATTCCTTTTCGCTTGATCCTGTTTACCTGACCGTCGGTATACCGGCCGCAGCCATGGGGCTGCTGGTTGGTGTTGTGATTGCCTGGTTGATTGGCAAAAGTCGTGAGAAACGCATGGTTGAAGAACGCGAAGCCGCCTTCGAGCTCGCAAACGCCAAGCTAACGCAGACATTTGCAGATCTCTCCAATCGTTCATTGCAAGCCAACAGTGAAACATTCCTGAAACTGGCCGAGCAAAATCTCGGCACACAGCAAGAAAAAGCAAAGCGTGAACTAAGTGAACGTGAGAAAGCCGTTGCAGCGCTCGTCAAACCGATTCGAGATGCGCTCGAAGCATCACAAAAGCAAATTTCCGAACTCGAGAAATCCCGCAGCGAGGCGTACGGCGGTATCAAGAGTCAACTCGAGGCGATGCAACTCAGCCAGAAGTCATTGAAGCAGGAAACGCAAAATTTGGTGAACGCGTTGCGACGGCCTGAGGTTCGCGGCCGTTGGGGCGAGATTACACTGCGGCGTCTTGTGGAATTGGCGGGTATGGTCGAACACTGCGATTTCGTCGAGCAGGTTCATAAGGAAAGCGATGGCCAGATCATCCGCCCCGACATGGTCGTTAGCATGCCGGATCATCGTGAACTCATCGTCGATGTAAAAACACCGCTGGACGCGTACTTGTCGGCCGCTGAGGCCGCGGACGATGCGCAGCGTCAGCACGACCTGAAGCGGCACGCCAAAAACGTCCGTGCGCATATCCGCATGTTGGCATCCAAGGCCTATTGGAACCAGTTCGACAAGAGTCCCGAATTCGTCATCCTGTTCATTCCGGGAGACCAGTTTCTAAGCGCGGCGCTCAACGAACAACCCGATCTCATTGAATACGCACTTTCCGAACAGATCATACTCGCGACGCCAACCAGCTTTGTCGCGTTGTTGAAGGCAGTGGCCTACGGCTGGCGACAACTGGCGTTAGCGGACAATGCGCAGGAGATTCGAGTACTCGCTGAAGATCTTTACGCCCGTCTTGCCACGTTTGTTACCCACATGAACAAAGTCGGCCGGCAACTTGCCAGTAGTGTGGAAAGCTACAACAAAGCCGTAGGCTCGCTGGAACGCAGCGTGCTTCCCGGGGCCCGCAAGTTTGTGGAACTCGGCGTACACCCGAAAAAGAAAATGGAAAAGCTTGAGTCCCTTGAGCCGGTTCCACGCACTTTGATTGAAGGTAGTGACACTTGAGCGTAGACCCGCGGACCTATACCTATGCTGACGATGTACTGCATGATCGAATAATACTAATCACTGGTGCCAGCGATGGCATCGGCAAGTCCCTGGCGATCGAAGCCGCTCGCCTTGGCGCACAAGTCATCCTGCATGGTCGCAACTCGGAGAAGCTCGAAAAAGTCTACGACCAGATCGATGCGACTGACGGCGCACGACGCCCCTCCATCGCGGTACTGGATCTGGTTGCGGCGAATGCGGAAGGTTATTCAACACTCGCTAAAAGCATTGAAGACGAGTTTGGGCACCTGGACGGTCTCGTGCACAACGCCGGTATTCTGGGCGAGCGCTATACGATCGAGCAATACGATGCTGTGTTATGGCAGCGCGTGATGCACGTCAATGTGACCTCCGCGTTTGCACTGACTCAGGTGTTACTGCCATTGCTGAAGATTTCTGCGGATGCCTCGATCATTTTCACAAGCAGTAGCGTTGGACGAACCGGTAAAGCATTCTGGGGCGCCTACTCTGTCTCCAAATTTGCGACCGAAGGGTTGTCGCAAGTGCTCGCCGATGAGCACCGTCACGCGGCATTACGAGTGAACTGCATTAATCCAGGAGCAACGCGAACGAATATGCGTCTGGCTGCCTATCCAGCCGAGGACCGCAATACATTAAAGACCCCGGACGAGATACTGTCGCCTTACATTTACCTGTTGGGAGCGGACAGCAGGGAGGTCACTGGTCAGAGCTTCGACGCTCAATAGATTTAACATTAAGTTAACGATATAACAATTTATTTTATAATAGATTTTCTTTTTTTCTTTTGTCCCCTTTTTGGTGAACGATAGTCGTCTACTGGCGGTCCCAGGCCCGCGGCGAGATAAAGCAGCCGAATCTCCGCCGGCGTCAGCGCCTCGTACTTGCCTCGACGCAGTCTTCTTGGCAGCCGTATCGGGCCGTACGCGAGTCGGATGAGTCGGCTGACCTCCAGTCCAACTGCCTCCCACAAACGTCGTACCTCGCGATTACGCCCCTCCCTGAGCGTTACATTGAACCAGCGATTAGCGCCCTCACCGCCGCCTGACTCGATCGAGTCGAAGCGCGCAGGACCATCCTTCAGTGCGACTCCGGAGCGCAACGTGTCCAAATCTGTTCTGGACGGATTGCCGCGCACGCGAACTGCATATTTGCGCACGATTTCGGCTGACGGGTGCATGAGTCCATTTGCCAGGGTGCCATCGGTCGTAAAAATGACCAAACCGGTAGTTGCGAAATCAAGACGCCCGACCGCAACCCAGCGAGCTCCCTTAAGTTGCGGTAACGAATCGAATACGAGTTTCCGGCCTTCGGGGTCGTCCCGACTCGTGATCTCGTCACCGGGTTTGTTGTAGATGATATGGCGATGCGCCTGCTGGCTAGTTCTCACCGCAAGCGGACGGCCGTCGAAGGTAATTTTCTCGGTGCCCTCTATTTGATCGCCAAGTTCAGCTACCCTTCCATTGATGGTCAGGCGCCCCTCCCTGATCCAGGTTTCCACCTTGCGCCTCGATCCATGCCCAGCAGCAGCCAGTACTTTCTGGATGCGCTCAGCCAACCGGTTGGGGCCATTCGGAGACGCTGAGTTCCTCGTCCTCCGCCGGCTCTTCCTCCCCCTCGCGCAAAAGCACCGGCATCTCCTTATCGGCTGACACTTGGTCTGGATCACGTTCGACGACTTCAAAATTTACATCATCGGCCACGTCCTGCTCTTCAACTTCCGGTAAATCGAGTTGAATCCTGAGGCTCTCCCAGTCAGCCAGATCCGCAAGCGGGGGCAGGTCATCCAGTTTCCTGAGACTGAAATAATCAAGAAATCCTTTTGTTGTCCCAAACATCGCGGGCCGTCCTGGAACGTCACGATGCCCCACAACCCTCACCCAATCACGCTCGAGCAATTGCCGCGTGATATTGCTGGTGACGGCAACGCCGCGGATCTCCTCGATTTCACCGCGCGTTATCGGCTGGCGGTAAGCGATCAGTGCCAGTGTTTCAAATAAGGCGCGCGAATAGCGCGGCGGACGTTCGTCCCAAAGTTTCTGGAGCCGATCCGCCATCGAAGCCCTGACCTGCATACGGAACCCGGACGCCACTTCGGAAACGACAATACCGCGCTCCTGATATTCATCATTCAGGGTCGCGATGGCTTTTCGAATCTCGGCTTTTTCTGGTGCCATTCGACCGTCGAAAAGATGTCTCAGCTGATCGATATTCAGTGGCCGCCCGGCTGCCAGCAACGCTGCCTCCAGAAAATACTTTATTTCATTGTCGTCCATTACTCTTCTTCTACGGGGTCCTGATCGTCATCAGAGTCTTGATCTCTGTCGCTCACCAAGCGCACCGAGGACGCCGCACGAATATGCAGCGGCGCATAGTGATCTGACTGCACGACTTCGACAACCACTTCTTTCAGTAACTCAAGCAGGGCGATAAATGTCACAGCGACGCCCATGCGTCCTTCTTCGGCATCAAAAAGGTCCTCGAAGCGAGTGAATGTGCTGGCCTTGATGCGCGTCAGTATCTCGCTCATGCGCTGACGAACCGACAGCGGCTCGCGTTGCAGATGCAGGTTCGAAAACAATTCAGCGCGTTTGAGCACATCATGAAATGCCAGCAGCAGCTCTTTCATTGTGATGTCAGGCATTTTGGTGGTGACCTTCCGGTCAGGCGCATCGGCACTGGCAATAAATACGTCTCGCTCAAGGCGCGGAAGCTCACTGATGTCTTCCGCTGCTTTCTTGAAACGCTCGTATTCTTGCAGCCGTCGCACGAGCTCGGCGCGTGGATCGTCTTCGTCCTCTTCTTCGATCTGAGGTCTTGGCAGCAACATGCGTGATTTGATTTCGGCCAGCATTGCAGCCATTAGCAAATATTCGCCGGCCAGATCGAGCTGCAACTCCTTCATGACGTCTATGTATTCAACGTACTGCCTGGTGATTTCGGCGATGGGAATGTCGAGGATGTCGATATTCTGGCGTCGAATCAGATACAACAGCAGATCGAGGGGCCCCTCGAACGCTTCCAGGAAGACCTGCAACGCGTACGGTGGGATATACAGGTCCTGTGGCAGCGTCGTTACAGGTTCTCCGGCCACAACGGCAAAAGGCATCTCTCCCTGAGCAGGCAATCGTTTCTCATCCTGAGCGCGTTTGGGCGCGTTTTCAGGGGTCAGGACTGTCAAGTCTGGTTTCATGCAGATTCCGGCGGATTGCGCCGTGTCTCCGGCGCACATCGGCGCATTCTATCGCATATCTGACGCGTCAGGTGAATTGGCTAACGTCGCCCCGACCGACACGCAAAACATCAATTTTGCCCTTCGACAAATCCAGTATTGAGGTCGGAACCAGGCCTGCCGGGCCCGAATCGATTATGGCCTCTATTTGATTCCCGATTCTGTCCTCTATGTCCACCGGATCGGTAAGAGGCGCGTCATCACCTGGCAGCGTCAATGTCGAACTCATGATCGGCTCTTTTAACGCACCCAAAATCGCATGGACCAAAGGATGCTCTGGCACTCTCAGACCAATGGTTCGGCGCTTGGGGTTCTGCAGCATCTTGGGCACTTCCCGTGTTGCCGGCAGGATAAAGGTGTACGGACCCGGCGTAAGAGACTTAATCAGCCGATACGCCCAATTGTCGACACGTGCATACAAGCTGATTTCTGACAGGTCGGCACAGACCAACGTGAAATTGTGCTTCTTGTCCGTGCGCCGGATTCGTCGAATTCTGTCGATGGCCTTTGTATCGCCGATGTGACATCCAAATGCGTAGCTGGTGTCAGTCGGATACGCGATCAGTCCGCCGCTACGCATAATTTGCACGACAGTTTCCACACGTCGTGGTTGCGGGTCAGCAGGATGAATTTCAATGAGTTCGGCCACGCGCGGATTGTAGGGTAGCAATGGCTTCGCGGATACCCCTGCAATACGCTATTATTCGCGACCACTTCCGCTGACCCAAGTGTCTAAATGAACATTTTATTTGAATTCCTGCCGCTAATCCTGTTTCTGGGTGCGTTCTTATACGACGGCATCTATACAGCGCTGGTGGTCTTGATGATCGCGATGCCGATAGGGCTAACTGTCAAATACATTCGTACTAAATCCCTCGACAAAATGTACCTGTGGTCGACAGTATTTCTACTGGTCGCCGGTGGCTTTACTTTGTATTTCAGGAATCCGCTTTTTCTGTACTGGAAACCAACAGCGTTTTATTGGGTCGTTGCCATCGCTTTCCTGGGAAGTCAATTTTTCGGTGACAAGCCGCTGGTGCAGAAATTCTTTGGTCTGATTGATGGCCTCAGCCTCGACAGAATTACGCAAGTGCAGTGGGCAAGACTGAATATCATATGGGTGCTATTTCTTGTAGCAGCAGGAATATTGAATATCTACGTCGCCTACAATTTCGAACAGGCCACTTGGGTCACATTCAAAGTGTTCGGCCTGATGGCTCTCACGTTTGTTTTCATGCTGGGGCAAACGTTTTGGATCGCCGGACTCGCCGGTGGTGACGAAGCCGATGAAAAGCGGGAGCAAGATTAATGTGGTACGCGGTATTCAGTGAGGACCATGAAGGATCTTTGGATGATCGTCGCGCCGCCCGTACCAGCCATGTCGCGAGATTGAAATCTCTTTGTGACGAAGGCCGATTGCTCATTGCCGGCCCACATCCAGCGGTAGATTCACCGGAGCCAGGACCGGCTGGTTTTACGGGTAGCTTAGTCGTCGTGGAGTTTGATTCATTGGAAGATGCCAAAGCCTGGGCTGATGACGACCCATACAATGCAGCAGGCGTCTATCGTAAGGTGACGGTCAAACCCTTCAACCGGGTATTGCCGTGACTGCAGCCCGAACAGCCAGGATTGAAGCATTGCTAAGCAAAGCGTTCTCGCCAGATGAGCTTCTGGTGAAGGACCAAAGCCATCTGCACGCGGGTCATGCTGGAGCGCAGGACGGCCGTGGCCATTTTGATGTGACGATCGTCGCTAGCGCGTTTGAGGGGTGCAGTCGAATCGAGAGTCATCGTCTCGTGTACGAGGCCCTTGGAGATCTAATGGCGACTGACATTCACGCATTGAGTATCCGGGCAAGCACAAAATAAGAAGGACCTTTTCGCGCAGGCCAACATCTGATTTCTAATGATTCGTCAAGTATTCACTGAGGACCCCACAATGAATTCACCTCTTGGTTCCATTTCGATAGGAACACGAATCGCTGCAGCCACAATTTGTGCTGTTATGTTACTTCCTTCGCCAAACGCGTCGGCACAAGAGTCCCAGGCGCGAGCTTTTGACGACGAAGTGTTGAATTTCCTCCTGGAGTCGCGGAATCAGAAACCGGCAAGTCAGGCCACAGCGCAGGAACGTGAGTCGGCAGTCGACGAATTAACGAACATATACCTGGTCTCAGATCTGCCGCGCGCAGTCGAATTGGGTGAAGGCCCTCGCATAGGTGCTCAGCTTGAATTGCAACGCAGGGTTCTTCTTTTTAACGCCTTCGCGAATGACTTTCTTGCAAGTAACGAGGCAACCGAGCAGGAAATTCTTGATGTCTATGAAGAAACCGTCGCCCTCTCTGCGCCGAAAGAGTTCAAGGCAAGTCATATCCTGGTGGAATCCCAAGGCGCGGCTGTGGCCCTGATTGAGGACCTGCAGGAAGGGGCTGATTTCGCCGAGTTGGCGAAAAAACACTCCACGGGGCCGTCATCAACGTCCGGCGGTGACTTGGGATGGTTCACTGCAAAATCAATGGTGGAACCGTTTTCCGACGCGGTAGCCGGTCTGGACGATGGGGCGTTTACCATGAAACCTGTTCAAACTCAGTATGGCTGGCATGTCATTCTCAGAGTTGACTCACGCGACAGTCCGCCGCCGCCATTAGAAAGCGTTCGCGATGTCATCAAGCAAAAAATCGGGCAGCGAAAGCTTCAGGAATTCATGAGCAATTTGCGGTCGAAGGTCGCGGAATAAATCTGACTTAACTTAATAGTCGTTTTCTGTTCAGCTTAGGGCGCTAATTGGCGCGCTTTTCTTTTCTCGAAAGCGAACTGTGAAACTGGTCACACCCGCCTTTTTGGAAGCTACCTAATATTGCTCGCGAGTCGTCCCTAATCGCTCGGGGGCGGCTTCTCCAACCCTCGCATCTCCCTTAACAGGTTGATACGAGAACTAAGTCGGCAGGGACGCCGACTTTTTTATGCCTGCAGGATACGCAGGCAAAGAAAAAGGCCACCGAAGTGACCTTCTTCCTATTTCTTCGAAAAGACTAGCTGTTCCCTGACGTTGGGCCCTGGACGAGCGATGTCCGAGCCGTCCTTTCGAACGATTTGTCTACTTAATGGCTTCCGTTCTATAAGAAAGCATTGTTCCACCCATTGATGGGCGAGTTCCGCGGAAACTCCACATGTCCCCAGACGGCGCATCGCTGCTACCAAGGCTCGACGTGTAGTCAATCGTCAGACCGCCCATTTGCGCCGTACCATCCATCCGATTGATAGACGACAGCATCCCTGAGATAAATACTTCGGTTGACCCCGGAACGTACAGCTGATTTGAAACACTGACGTTGTCAGCAAAATACCAACCGGATGAGATTACCGTGCCCTGAACCGCAACGAAGTCACCTACCTGCATTCCAGACAGCATGCTGTAAGACGCCATTACAACCTGCCCCATTGATTCGAACACACCGTTGATTCTGTCGATCGAGTCCACTGGTCCGGCTAGGATCACACCAGTTCCATCTATGCCGGCAACTCCGGTGCCATCAATACCAGCAACCCCGGTGCCGTCGATACCGGCAATGCCGGTGCCGTCAATTCCAAGGACACCAGTGCCGTCGATTCCGGCAATGCCGGTGCCGTCAATTCCAAGGACACCAGTGCCGTCGATACCGGCAATGCCGGTGCCGTCAATTCCAAGGACGCCAGTACCGTCGATTCCCGCGATGCCGGTGCCGTCGATTCCGGCAATGCCGGTGCCGTCGATTCCCGCGATGCCGGTGCCGTCGATTCCCGCAACGCCGGTGCCGTCGATTCCCGCAACGCCGGTCCCGTCTATACCAGCAACTCCTGTGCCATCGATTCCAAGAATAGCGCTACGCGTTTCGGCCGCAGCTCCTGAACTCGCAAACGCAACAAGCGTCGCTCCCAAGGCCATATATGCCCTGGCGCTTTTTGCCTTAAACATTATTCGCTCCTTACTTTCTTACCCCAACCCTCAACGCAGATACTTTACTTTCAATGATCACGATCCTTCGCTAATTCAATGAAGAACTAGCGTATTCGTGTCTATTCGTCGTTTCCGATTCCTCTTTCCTGTAACAGTACTTGTAGTGAGCCTAAATCGTCTTGCTCTTCGACGTAATGAAGCATGTAGACGCCCGTTTCTTTACGTGGCTCACTCGGCTTGTTCAAATCCTTTCTCGACGAAAACCAAACATCAATATCTTCTAGAAAGGCTTGTCCTTTTGTCCGTAGGTACGCCGCAAATTGTTCGATCACCTCTTCCGTACAACCGTCGTCAGCAAACACCATTCGATCAAATAGTGTTCTCGCGCCAGCCTCCCTGTCTGCATCGATATTCTTCGCGGCTGTCGAAAAGAATCGGTAGCCAACACTTCCTAATCGATCAACTACTGACGGCGAAAGCTTCATGTGCAAAAAGATTCGGCTAACCGCTTTATAACGACCATCAATTTCAACTACCGAACCAGCCTCTAACAGTTGATTTAGCATCTGCCTCGGAGCCATATCACCGCTGTAATTTTTTACAAGCGCGACGAAATTCGGTTCTTCGACATCGCCGGTCTCGTATGGTAGTTCCAATGGAATTCCGTACGGACCCTGATAGTGTGGATCGGAATACCAACCAGTGAGAACCCGCGCAGGTCGAGAATGAGTCTTTTCCTTATATGACGTCGTAAGCGCTCGATCGACTACGGTCTTCACGTCTTTTCTCGTCAAGCCTGTCAGTATTGCGACACGTGATTTATTAATTCTCCCGTCTTTCTCAAAATATCTTAATGCGGTCTCGACGTAGACCTCTTTAGCAGTCTCCGAAAACTCAGCGTGTGTTACCCCCTGAGCTATTAAAAGGCGTACCAAAGGTTTCAACATCAAAGACAATGCACGCCGTAAGTGGTCTTTTACTTCCTGCCCCATTTATGGCCACATGTTCCGAATAATATGTAAAGTATATCGTGATGCTACCCTATGCAACTTCGATCAAATTTCTATAACTGGTTGGATTGCCCCATTTGTGGGTCCTAAATGCGTTATGTCAAGTTATTAGACCGCAAAGTTGCGAGACAACAATAATCAGGTTATGTAAAGCATTGATTATGTTACATGTTTTTGGAACGGATATGACGAATGCCTTCCGTTCAGTAATAAATGCCAGATAGCTATAATAGTTTTCGGATTGGTACTACTAGCTCGCTTCCGCTACTGCTTCAAGCTCGTAAAATTGACAGGCTGCGCAAATAATCAGTCATTAACCAACCATTTGCGCAACGGTCCTCGCTTGACCCATTATAGGAATCACGTCCGGCTTGATCACCTACCAATTGTATTTGGCGTGTGGGTCCGTTTCTTCGAAAAAATAAAGTCCGACGACTACGACGGGACTATCATCGTCTTTTTTGTCCCGATCAGAAACCAATTCATGTGCCGTGAATAGATCGTCGAATGATACAGCAGCCTCGGACAACCTATCGTAGCTAATTCGTTTTAGCCGGATTCGGTCCGATTCATTGATAGACAAAGAGTACGTCGTAAACTGCGCACATCCGCTACCAGACAATTTACCAGGGTCTGTGTTGGTAGCAATTGTCGACATCAATGGATAGGCACTATGCACGAGGCTAGTCATAAGATTGTCAGTGCTATCCGGAGGCAGTACCGATCGCGACTTGACTGACAAATTACCACCTTCGTCCTCATCAACGAGATCCATACGCTTCATTTCCGTTCGCATCGCCCCGGGCGGAACATCACCGCCGAAACGCTTGACCAGCGCTGAAAATGAATTAGGACTATTCGCAAAAGGGAGTACTTCTGGTCGACCGTAGCGATCTAGGAAATCGTCTTCCGAATGCCATCGAGTTAGAATTTCAGTAATGGGCGTCGTTCGAATGGTAACAGTTTGATTTCCACTTTCAATTTTTGATCTAATGCGCCGAACTTCTTTGCGCGTAAGACCCGTCATGACAGCTACGCGTGAGATATTTGTAGGTCTTCCGCGAATTCCAAAATCCGTGCTTCCAACGTCCACAAACGCCGTTTTTACAACTTCGGCAAACTGATTGTAGCCGATACCATATCGGAGCAATATTTTAATAATAGGACGAAGAACAAGCTGGAAAGCGGTAAGTATTTTCTTCTGCTGTTTTTCTTGCATGGGCAGGTAATATATTGATCAAGTGTTTGAATCGCTAGAGAAATGTTGGACATGGGAAAAAACGCCCAAGTCTTGGCATGCGACGGCGTTGATAGCCACATGT
>JADFHE010000031.1 GCA_022567295.1 Pseudomonadota bacterium
CAATCGACATTCAGTACTTCATCTGGAGTACCGATAACATCGGCATTCTTGCTGCCGAACAATTATTGAACGCCGCCGAGCGCGGCGTAAAAGTTCGGGTTCTCGTGGACGATTTTCTGATCGACGCACAGGACCGAACGTTGCTATTATTATCGGCGCATCCGAATGTGCAAATCCGGATCTACAATCCAAATGTTTCTGTCGGCACCGGATTTTGGCGACGCCTGAAGAACGCCGTCACAGGGTTTCGTGCAATCAACCAACGCATGCACGACAAGACAGCAATTTTCGATGGTGTTGCCGGGATAACCGGTGGCCGCAACATGGCCGATGAGTACTTCGACTACGATCAGGAATACAATTTCCGCGATCGTGACGTTCTCTTGCTGGGGCGTGCCGTATCCGCTATGGGAGAAAATTTCGAAGAGTTCTGGACCAGCGATTTATCTGTTCCAGTCGAGAGCATTCTTGCAGACGAGCTTGCGCGTATATCGCGTGCCGACGTGAGGCGACGATCTCTGGAACTGCATGCATACGCCAACGACCCTGAAAATTTCGAACCTGAGGTTCGAGCGGCGATCGGCGCGACAACTCAGTATTTTCCGGGCCTGTTGCACGCGATGATATGGGAAGACGTCACGTTTCTAAGTGATGTGCCCGGCAAGAACGCCGGAGATTCCGGCCTTGGTGGTGGCGGCGAATCTACGGATCAGTTGCTCAACGCTGTAAAGAATGCGAAGGAATCGGTTCTTATTCAATCCCCCTACCTGATCATGCCGGATGGCGGAATCGAACTTTTCAAAGAACTGGTCGACAGCGGCGTCCGCATCCGGATATCAACTAACTCACTCGCTTCAACGGACAATATTCAGGCATTCAGTGGCTACCAGGGGCAACGCAAGGAACTGCTGCGCGCCGGCGTTGAGTTATTTGAATTTATGGCCGAACCGAATATTCGCGAGCAGTTGATCGATCGCTATCCGCGCATTGCGGACAACGACCCGGTATTTGCAATACACGCCAAGAGCATGGTGATCGATAATAAAATTGTATTCATAGGAACATTCAATCTCGACCCCAGGTCGGCGAATCTGAACACCGAAGTCGGCGTGCTGGTTGAGAGCCGTGAACTGGCACGCCAGGTAACCGAAAGTATTGAGCGCGACATGACTCCGGGTAATAGCTGGCAGACAACGACAGACTTCAACCCGGATTTCGTCGTTAGTCGTGGCAAGCGATTTAAGACGTGGCTGAATCGACTGCTGCCATTGGAGCCCATTCTGTAATGCCATGTCATTTGGATGTAATTTGCATATCGCTAGGTTACCTTGGCGTTTAGAGCGATCATGACGAAGAATGAAAATATCTCCCGGCGCGACTTTTTGAATGGCGTGGCGCTGACAGTCGCCGCTGGCAGCTACCTGTCGCCATTCGAGTTGTTGGCAAAAACGACTGCGTACTATCCGCCGGCTTTGACCGGTCTGCGTGGCAGCCATGCCGGTTCTTTTGAAATCGCGCACGCCGTTTCCTGGGGCGGAACTCGATTTGCAACGCCGAAAGACCAGACCGACGACGACTATGACCTCGTCATCGCCGGCGGCGGAATCTCCGGGCTTTCCGCGGCGCTTCTATATCAACAGCGAGCAGGCGGCGACAGAAAAATCCTGATACTCGACAACCATGATGATTTCGGCGGTCATGCCAAGCGCAATGAATTTACAGTCGATGGGCAACTGTTGCTTTGTTATGGAGGCAGTCAGTCAATTGACTCGCCGGCATCTTATTCGCCGGTATCGGCGAAAATCCTCAATGATATCGGCATTGACACCGATCCTTTTTATGAATACTTCGATCAGGAATTTTTCAGTTCGCGGAATCTTGGTAGCGGTCTGTTTTTTGGCAGCGACCAGTACGGAAAGGACGTCCTCTGCCCAAATATTTTCCGCGGCTGGGAGCATGGCAAGAATTTCAGTAACCTGGCGGCGGATGTCTCGACGTACCCGATCTCCGACGGCGCGAAAACTGCTTTGATTCAATTGATGACCAGCGAGAAAGACTACCTCGCCGGCAGGAGCAGAAACGAAAAACTCAATCTCCTGAGAAACATCAGCTATACCGATTTCATTGCCCAATACACGGATGCACCGAAGGAAGTCACTGACATATATCGAGATCGGCCGCGCGGGAACTGGGGCGTCGGCTGGGATACCTGCTCGGCACTCGAGGGCTTTCGCTGGCGCAATCCGGGAATGGGGCATCTTGGACTGACTGATGCTGATCTTGGCTGGAAGGGCGATGACGACGAGCCCTACATTTTTCATTTTCCCGATGGTAACGCGGGCGTCGCGAGATCGCTTGTGCGTGCATTACTTCCCGAGGCGGTTCCAGGTAACACGATGGAAGATCTGGTTCAGTCACGTGTTGATTACAGTTTGCTCGACGTGCCTGGATCGAACGTGCGAGTTCGTCTGAACAGCACAGCCGTCAATTTGCAAAACACCGCTGACGGCTCTTCAGTCGACGTCACCTACGTATCGGGCGGCAAGGTACATCGGGTTCGAGGCCGGCATGCGATTTTCGCGGGTTACCACTCGCTGCTGCCACATATCTGCCCGGAACTGCCAGACGATCAGATTGAAGCCATCAACTATGCGACCAAAGTGCCGCTGGTCTATATTAGCATCGCGGTCCGGAACTGGCGGGCGTGGGAAATCCTCGGTATTCGTTCGGTTGTCTGTGCACAGCCGTCCTTGATGCACTCGTTCGGTATGGACTTCCCGGTCAGCATGGGCGGGTATGACTACACGAGTCAGTCAAATCAGCCAACCGTCTTGCATGGCACCTGGTGTCCGGCCGTGCCGGATCAGGGTTTGAGCAACATTGAGCAACACAAACAGGGCCGGCGCGATCTTTACGAGATGAGTTTCGATGATATTGAGGACAAGATCATTGCACAGCTAGGTGGCGCCTTGTCAGGCAGTGGATTCGATCCGGGCCGGGATATTGCGGGCATCACGGCGAATCGCTGGCCACATGGTTATGCGTATGAATATAACGAGTTGTTCGATGACCCGTCATTTGGGCCTGAGAAAGGGCCGCACCTGGTCGCGCGGAAGCAGATCGGACGAATATCCATCGCGAATTCGGACGCCAGTGCCTATGCCTACGTCAATGGTGCCATCGATGCAGCCGACAGAGCCGTGAATGAACAACTAAAAATATAAGAAAAAGGGGCACCACCATGAAGAGCAAACTCGAAACTGCCGTTGTACTGACAATGATAGGCGTTTTTGCGGCCGCCATTGCAGCTCAGCACGAGAACGGGGCCGTACACCCGGCGAAAATCAGCAAGTCTGATGCCGCCGGCCGAATATTTGACCGTGAAGATATGCTCGAGACCATTCACGACGACGGTCATATTACGCTGGACGTGACGACGCTATCGGGCAGCGACGGCAAGTTTGCGTCCGGAATGTACAGGTCCGGCAAGACCCGATCGGAAATCAACGAGCCGTATGGCGTCGATGAATTCATGTTTTTTCTTGAGGGCGGAGTGACGCTGACATCCAGCGATGGTTTCGTGACCGAGATCAGCCCTCGCAACGAAATGAGGTAGAGTAATCTACGTGGATGATCCCGACGTTAAACTGCTGGTTCTGATCGTGCTAGCTGCCGGCCTGGCTGGCGCGTTTTGGTATTTTCGGGACGACATCCTTCCTCAGGTCGACGAGCCCATCGTCATTCGACCTGAGCCTGTTGCTGAAGAGATACCGTCCAAACAGGGTCCGCTACATCCGATAGCACCATCTGGTCCATCGGCGTCATTCGACCGAAAACTGGTGCCGTTGCCGCCACTTGACGACAGTGACAGTTACTTCCTGCTGGCGCTTGTCGACAGCTTCGGCCCCGACATTGGACACGTGCTCGTGAACGAGGCACTAATCGATAAATTCGTGGCGACAGTGGACAACCTGACTCGTAGTCATGTGGCCGAAAAAATCCGGCCCGTTGGCAGACTTTCGAAAGCGTTTGTCGCGGACAGAGCGGGTAATAATGGACAGTTCTACCTGAGCGTCGATAACTTCAAGCGATACGACTGGCTGGTCAACCTGGTAGTCAGGGCCGACCTCGAAGTTATCGCTGTAACATATCGCCGCTTCTATCCGCTGTTTCAGACCTCCTACGAGCGGCTTGGCTATCCGGACGGTTATTTTAATGATCGTATGGTCGAGGTCATTGATCAACTGCTGCTAACGCCCGAACCGGATGAGCCCATTCGTCTTGTCCGGCCGCACGTACTCTATGAATTTGCCGACGCCGAACTGGAAATGCTATCTAGCGGCCAGAAGCTCCTGCTTCGAATGGGCGGCGAAAACGCAGCAAGAATCAAGCAAGTTCTGCAGGGTTTGCGGCCGCTTATCGCACAATCGCCGGAATAGGTAACGTTGCATTCCAAACTCCCGCACTTGTGGTACCAAAAATCAGGTCGGTGATAGTCACTCCAGCGCGCCGGCATCGATGGCGATTACAGTCCTGTAAAGCACGCTTGCACCATTTGCCATATCTTGTGCCGACGTAAATTCCTTCGGCGAATGGCTGACACCATTGACGCTTGGCACAAAGATCATGCCGGTCGGTGCAATTTGAGCCATGTCCTGCGCATCGTGACCGGCGCCACTCGGCATGAATTTGAAGCTGAGGCCCAGGTCGTCTGCTGACGCCGCAATGATGCGACGCATCTGTTCGTCGGTCGGCGCCGGCGGTGAAGCGACGTCGATCTCTGCATAGCGAATCGGCGTGAAACGCGCGTCGGCGATTCGCTCTCCTTCCCGCCTGATCTCGTCGAATACGCGTTGAATCTTCGCTGTGGAGAGATCACGTATTTCCAGGCTCAACACGACCTCGCCCGGGATGACGTTCGGCGCACCCGGCTCTGCGTGCAGTCTGCCGACCGTTGCGACCTGCCCACCTGACATGCTCGTCGCCACCCGGTTCACAGCGAGTATGTATTCCGCTGCGCTTATCATCGCGTCCCAGCGGCGATTCATCGGTGTCGTGCCCGCGTGATTCGCAAAGCCCTCGATCGTGACGTCCCACCAGCGGATGCCGACGATGCCCTCGACGACGCCGATATCGAATTTCTCATCGTGGAGGATTGCACCCTGCTCAATGTGCAGCTCAATGAATGCCTTGATCTCACCCGGCCTGCGCTCGGCTAAATCGAGACGATTCGGATCGCCGCCGACGGCGCGAATACCGTCGCCTATCGTCATGCCGCTGTGGCTGACGACACTCAGGGTCGTGTCACCGATCTCACCGACCATTGCCCGGCTGCCGGTGAGGCCGCCTTCTTCATCGGTGAAGACGACAACTTCCAGAGGGTGCCGCGTACGAACAGCGTTGTCATTCAGAAGTTGTATGACTTCGATCGCACCGATGACGCCGACATCGCCGTCGTAGTTACCGCCACCCGGCACGGAGTCGATATGAGAGCCGAACATGATAACGGGCAGATCCGGTTCGCTGCCCTCGCGCCGCCCGATGATATTGCCGGCCGTATCCATCCGTACAGACAGACCCACTTCCCTCATCAGACCTCTGATGTATGAGCGGCCGGCGAGGTCCGCCTCGCTGAATGCTACCCGGTCGACCCCACCGTCCGCGTTGGCTCCAAAAGCTGAGAGCGCCTTGATGCGTTGCTCCAAGCGATCCGGATTGGCACGAATGTCTGAGGGTTGGGTGGCGCCCGTAACCGGCAGGAGAAAAATGCCTAGGAGAATGGCAGTGCAGAACTCACGCACACTACTGGCCCTGTTTAGAAATTGAAAACCAGAACCTGAACTCCGCCCCGGGCTCTGCGTTGATCATGTCCACATTACCATCCATTGCTATCGCGAGTTGGTGCACGATTGCCAGACCAATTCCGGTACCGACTGTTTCTCGCGTAAGTTCGGACTCTGACCGGTAGAAAAGCTGAAATATCTTCTTCATCTGGTCTCTTGGGATTCCAGGGCCGTAGTCGCGAACCGAGAACAAGATTCGATTGTCGCCAGAGAGCCTGCTGCTAACCTCGATCGTCTTATTTTCGGCATTTTTGGAGAACTTTATGGCATTGTCCACCAAGTTGATGATCATCTGGGCAAAACAATCTTCGTCGATGTTGATCGTCGCGCGATCTGCTTCTTCGGCTCTATTGAACCTGAGCTCGAAGCCTGTACGTTCGATCTGGCTTGAGATCTTGGATTCGATATTACTCATCAGCTCTGCGACCCGTGTCGGCTGCAGATCGAACTGCGGTTGATTTCTAGTGATCTTGGCGAGTTGCAGAACATTGGAGATGAGTCTGGACAAACGTTCTGCCTCATCGTGGATAAATTCATAATAACTCTGCCGTTTTTCTTCGTCTGCCCAGCCTTCTTTGAGCATTTCGCCGTACATGCGGATAGACGTGAGGGGCGATTTGAGCTCGTGGCTGACTGCAGAAACGAAGTCCTGCTGTTGTCGGGCGAGGTTGATCTGGCTCAGGCCCATCCGGTACAAAGTGACAAAGCCACCGATAAGAACAATCGCCAGAACCAGTGTGACCCAGGCCAGCACGCTGGCACCCGGACCTGGTGGCAAGCGTTTGATGCTGAAAATTAGTTCCAGGCCATTCAATGGTGCGGTCAGGCGATTTCGATAAAGCAGTGTTCCATCAAGCTTTTCAGCAACATTGGGATAACTCAGGCTATCGCGCCCGGTAAAAGTGTGAATCACATCATCCTGATACGCAATAATCAGGCTTGTCATGTCGGCAAGCGCGGTTCCCATGAAGCTCGCACCGACGATGTCCTGCGTGAAAGTCTCTTGATCCAGCAGTAAGCCCTGGATGTACCGTTCTCCATCACGCCATACCTGACGAAACAGGACAAAATGACCGCTGTCGAGAAGGCTGAACTCGAACGGGTCGATTTCACTTTCAAAGGTGCTGATACGAAGATTCATCCGCCCGGCAACGATCGCGATCTCCTCATTGTCCGCGATGGCCGCGGATTCCGGCAGGGCACTTTGTTCCTTGCGTTTTCTTCGGCCATACGCCAGGACAGAGTCATCGGCGCTCAGCAGCTTCGATGGAATCTCGCGTTCGACGGCCTCGCTTTTCTTTTGCAGTTCAGCATCCAGTTTCAAATCGCTGACTTTGCCAACTCTGTAGGGTCGCTGTTCCGTTTGCAGCGCCTCGCCAATCGCATCGTCGGATTCCAGTGTGGCGGCGCTTCCTGATTCGAAACCGGGGTTTTGCCTTGGTTGATTCAGTTGATCGAAAATCTGCTGGCTGTAGTTCGTGTCATAGAGCGCTGGCGACTCGACCCGCATTGCGTCGAGCCGGTCAACAGCATCTTTGTCGGCGGGCACGGAAGCCACGAGGCCACCGACGGTGGCTGCCACCTTTTCCTCATCGAATGGTGTACCCCGTGCGTCGAAGGAAGATGTGAGCTCACGAAGCAGGCTGGTTCTGGGACGGGACTGCACCAGGCGGTTATCGGCGAGAACGGCCTGCAGCTCCTGCGCCAGTTTCAGCCGCTTGCTGTATTCATCGTCGCTAATGCCGAGACTGACGGCTGCCGTGCCTGCCGGTGGCAGCGCCGGCGTACTGAAGGCACCATCGGTATCTACCTGGAAATAACCCAGTACGCCGGGCAAGTCTGCAATTACCGGATAGGCTGACAACGGCGAACGCTGTACGAAATTCGCGCTCGGATCGCCCGATACAACCAGAAACGTGTAATCCGCGAAGGTGCGAGCGTCGGCAATTTTGACCATGTCTTTGAGGCGAGAATCGATTCGCTGGGTCAGTTCTTCGGCAACGCCCCGGTACTGATGAAAGGCCTCCCATTTGAGCTGGCTGTATGCCTGCCAGATCAGAACCGCCGTCGGCACCGCAAGCGCCAGGAAAAACAACACAAAGAAATTTCGCAGCCGAATTTCGTCCAGGCCTTCAATCAGGCGTTTTGGCAGCATGGCTCATCCCTCCGCCACTAGACGATAACCGGCGCCGCGCACCGTTATAAGCAGCTCGGGCGCTTTGTTGTCGGCCTCGATCTTGCGCCTGAGTTTTGCGATATGAATGTCGACCGTACGCGTCTCAATATCGAGGTTCCTCGCATATCCCCATACCTTCAACAGTAACTCTTCTCGTGACACCGGCCGGTCGCTGTTACGGGCGAGATAACTCAAGACTTCGATCTCGCGCTTGGTGAAGGCGATCTCGTCACCATCTCTTACGCCTCTGAAATTTTCAGTGTCGATCTCAATGCCGCCAACGGTTAAGGTCCTCGCCATTTCCTGACCGACCTGGGAGCGTCTCAGGACCGCCCCTATCCGCAATACGAGCTGCTGTATCGAGAAGGGCTTCGGCACATAGTCATCGGCGCCGAGTTTCAGTCCCTGGATAATCTCCTCATCCGAGGTCTTGGCCGTCAGCATGATGATGGGTTGATTGCGGTCCTCGGTGCGTATGCGGTCACAAATCTCGTAGCCATCCATGCCCGGCAGCATGATATCCAGCAAGATCAAGTCGAATTTGCCCGTCAGCGCTTTCTCAAGACCGTCGGGACCTGTCGCAGCACTGTCTACGTCATAACCGTGAAAAACGAGCACATCGATAAGGCCTGTGCGGATGGCTTCCTCGTCTTCCACAACCAGTATGCGTATCTGCTTATTCATCAGGTGCTTAGGCTAGCACTCCGGGTCCGATTGATCCTTGATTGAGTGTAACGTTTTTGTAAATTCTACCCCCCGGATTTTACCAATCCGTGTCTTATCTGGTCCGCTGCCAATGACTAGTATTCCTCCATCGACTATTTCGACTGAAGATTTGAGGAGACACGACCATGGCACTAATCAACCGCATTTCACGGCTATTCAAAGCGGATTTTCACGCCGTATTGGACCAGATCGAGGAGCCCGAAGCTTTACTAAAACAGGCTATCCGCGACATGGAGGACGACCTGGCGAGCGCCACGCAGCGCATCAATCTGTGCGCGCATGATCAGGAGGCATTGACCGTGCGCAAGAGCGAACTTGAAGACACGGTCAGCGAATTTGGGACCAAGCTCGACCTTTGCTTCGAGTCGGAAAAAGAGGATCTCGCAAGAAACATTATTCGCAAGCGGCTCGAGACAGAACGTCTTTTGAAACGCTTGAACGCGAAGCAAATCGCTAACGCAAAGTATCTTAGTGAGCAAAGGGCGATGCTCGATCAAAATGACTCTACGCTGGAAAGTCTTCGGCAAAAGGCCGAGCTCTTCGCACAACATGTCCCGGTACAAACCGACGGCAGCACGGAGTTCGATGACACTGCGTGGATCGGCAGAGAAATGACCGTTGCCGAGGACGAAGTCGAGATTGCGTTCTTGCGAGAGAAAAACTTGAGGAGTGCATCATGAAGCGACCCTCATTTTTCCATGGCGTGATCATCGCTGCAGTACTCGGTTTTTTCGCCAGTGCAATTGTTGCCACGCTGACTCCCTTCGTTGGATTGGGAGCTGTGCTGCGGCTGGTGATTCCCGCGTTGGCGTTCGCCTATCTCCTATATTTGTTCAGCCGCAGCGATGAACGGATCGGACGTGTGACCACGCTTACTCTCTGGAGCGCGTTGGCCGCCATCATGTGGTGGGTAGGGCCGCCGTTGCCACTCTATCTGCTGGTACATGTCGGCGCGATCTGGTTGGTGCGCTCGCTCTATTTTTATTCGGGCGTAATGCCGGCACTGATGGATCTGGGCGTAAGCGCCTTGAGTGTCTCCGCCACGGTCTGGGCGATAAGCCGTTCAGGCAGTGTATTTCTTGCCACCTGGTGTTTTTTCCTGGTGCAAGCACTGTTTGTTGCAATCCCGCCCGCCATAAAAGACAGGCGCAAGCACCAACACACGACCGCATCTGATAACGAAGACTTTGAGCGGGCAAAACGCAACGCAGATGAGGCACTGCGCCAGTTGTTCACGCAATAACGATTTTTGAATTGAATATTAAAGAAGGATTTGATCATGAAGACGAAACTACTTGGAATTGCCCTATTCGGGCTCACGCTTGCCGCAGTTGTGTATTACCCGCAATTGATGGCAAAGAACACCCAGATCGACACACCGATTCAGCAACACATCACAGCCAGGCCCAAAATCGACGTGGTTTTTGTGCTGGATACGACCGGCAGCATGAGCGGTCTCATTCAGACGGCGAAAGAAAAGATCTGGTCCATCGCAACAACCATGGCTTCGGCTCAACAGGCGCCTGAGATTCGTATTGGACTGGTCGCGTATCGCGATCGCGGCGACTCGTACGTGACCAAGATGGTCGATCTTTCCGCTGATCTCGATTCGGTGTACGCCACATTGATGGATTTCGAAGCAGGCGGAGGCGGTGACACTCCCGAGAGCGTCAATAAAGCCCTTTACGACGCCGTACACAATATGGCCTGGAGTCAGGAAGAGCAGACTTACCAGGTGATTTTCCTGGTCGGCGATGCGCCGCCACACATGGACTACAACGAAGTTCGTTATCCGGAGATCGTCGCATCGGCTCTGGAGAAAGGCATTGTTGTCAACACGATTCAATGCGGTGACATGCCGATAACGGTCGCGCCCTGGACGCAAATAGCAAGTTTAAGTCACGGCGTATTCTTCCAGGTTGAACAAGCTGGCGGCGCTGTCGCGTTCGATACGCCGTTCGACGAAGAGATCGCTGAACTGTCGGCACGGCTTGATGACACCCGCCTGTATTACGGCACGGCGAAGGAAAAGGAGAAGATGCAGGGAAAAGTGGCAGCGACTGACAAGATGCACGCAGGATTGTCGTTCGCCTCTCGTGCGCGCCGCGCCGAGTTCAATGTGTCAGTGGGTGGCAGAACTAATTTCCTTGGGGACAATGAACTGATCGCCGCAGTTGCGGACGGCATTGTCGACCTGAATGAACTGGACGAAGATATGTTACCCGAGACGCTTAAAGCGATGGCTCCGGCCGAGCAGAAGGCCTACGTCACCGAACTTTCCGAAAAACGGGAGGAGCTGCAACGGCAAATTCGGGATCTGTCAGCGGACCGTAGTGGCTATATTGCCAAGAAAGTCGATGCGGCTGGCGGCATGGAAAACTCACTGGACCAAAAGCTATACGACGCCGTCAAAGAACAGGCGGGTGAAATGGGCCTCGAGTACGAAGACGGACCTGCATACTGATTGTTGGGACCACAGATACGAAAACGCCCCTTCACGGGGCGTTTTTGATTCTGGTGTCGATAACTTTCTGACTATATATTTCAATAAGTTATCGAGGCGTCCGTTGCCCACATTGCAGTACAATGCATAACGATGCACTGCCAGCCCACACAAAACTTACGCACCAGACCCGCCGCGAATGAATGACCGTGGCTTATACAGCTTGCTGGCGGATACGATACTCGTCATTCACTTCGCATTCGTAGTATTTGTTCTATTCGGCTTTGTGTTGATACTGCTCGGTCTGCTGGCCCGGTGGTCATGGGTTCATAATCGAAAATTCAGAATTACGCATCTGGCAGCCATTGGGGTCGTGGTTCTGCAGGCCTGGCTCGGGCAGCTCTGCCCATTGACCGTTTGGGAAAACGAATTGCGCCACTTGGCCGGACAGTCTGGCTATACGGAGACGTTTGTCGAACACTGGTTGCACGAAGTCCTGTTTTATCAGGCTGAGCCGTGGATTTTCGCCACCATCTATACCGGTTTCGGCGTGCTGGTTGTGCTCGTCTGGTTCTTCGGCGGGCGTGGTAAAAAGGACGTCTATTGAGCGTGTACAGCTCCGAAGTCGAGCAACTGGGCGAAGGTCGTGTTCTGCGATTTCGTTTGCTCCGCGACGAGGAGCCGCTGTCCTGGTCCGGCGTTGTGGATCGGTGGCAGAACGATCCATCGTTTCGCTGTTTTTTTGTATCGATTCTCGCCGACGCACCATTCCCGGCATATTTCTGGGAAACCCCGCCGCTCACCCGCGCTACGATTAATCAGGACTTCGAGTTTGTTCTTGTGGACAGCCAACAACTCGCTGGCGTTCGCACCGACCAACGGGCATTCGCGAATCATTTCGCATCGGCCCGGCCCGGCACGTCAGTTATCGAGTTTTCAAATCTTGGCGGTGATGCAACCCTGGTCGTCCCGTGCCCGCGAGGAAAACCATCCGCCTATTCTCAGATTTCAGCGTTCGCGCGACTGGCGCCCGACGACCAGCAACACCAGCTGTGGAAATTGGTCGGCGCGACCCTCGAGCGGCGGCTCGGCGCACAGCTTGTCTGGCTCAGCACATCCGGCCTTGGCATCTATTGGCTGCATATCAGGCTCGACTCAAGCCCTAAGTATTACACCCACGAACCGTACCGGAATCCATGACAGCGATAAAATCAGATGGGTATCGGCAGGCGCCTCGCCCCCCAGTCTCCGGGTCGACCGTCAAAGACACCGGCGACAGCTGTGCCACAGGTGCTGCAGCTGCCCTTGCCGTTTTCGGCTGCCATGTTCCAGGTCGAGAGTTCGTACCAGTCTCGGCCTATCAGAATATTGTCACAGTTGTGGCAGTAGGTACTGGAGCCTTTGAAATCATGGACATTGCCCGTGTAGACATAGCGGAGTCCGTTCTGCAGCGCAATATCTCGGGATCGAGTCAGCGTTTGTAGTGGCGTGCACGGCTTGTCCATCATCTTCCAGTCGGGATGGAAGGCGGTGATGTGCAACGGCACATCGGGGCCGATGTGCTCCATGATCCATTGCGTCATCTCGTCGATCTCGGCCTCCGAGTCGTTTTCACCTGGAATCAGCAGATTGGTTAGCTCAAACCAAACGTTGGTTTCATGCTTCAGATATTTGATTGTGTCGAGAACCGGCGTCAGGTGCCCACCGCACACCTTCCAGTAAAAACGTTCAGTGAATGCTTTTAGATCGACGTTGGCCGCATCCATATGCCGGAAAAACTCATCGCGAGGTGCCTCCGTAATATAACCGGCTGTGACGGCAACCGTCTTGATGCCGTATTCGTGACAGGCTTCGGCCACATCGACCGCATATTCCAGGAAGATCACCGGATCGTTGTAAGTGAACGCAACGCTGCGGCTTGCTGTCTCGACCGCCCGTGCCGCGATCGCTTGCGGCGAAGCGCTGGCCTGCAGCTTGTCCAGTTCGCGGGATTTTGAGATGTCCCAGTTCTGGCAAAATTTGCAGGCAAGATTGCAGCCGGCCGTGCCAAACGACAGCACCGGGGTGCCGGGCAGGAAATGATTGAGTGGCTTTTTTTCGATGGGATCGACGCAAAATCCGCTCGAGCGGCCATAGGTCGTCAGGACAATTTCGTCGTTCGCGCGGGCGCGAACGAAACAGAGTCCGCGCTGGCCTTCTTTAAGCTTACAGAAGCGCGGACAGACGTCACATTGCAGTCGACCATCGTCGATCCTGTGCCAATACCGCCCCGATATGCCACCAAGTTTGGTATCTGCCGTGTGTGTTCTCTCTGGCTGCGCCATCGGTATCGTACCCCTGTCAACCCTGGTACTCCGTCAGGGTAGTATTGATGGAGTACTAACCCAACGAGCTAAACCAGACAACAGGACCCCAGTCATGACCATTATCCGGGAACCAGCTGTTGCCGGGCAATTCTACCCCGGTAACAGCCGCGAGTTGAGCACCACGATACGGGTGTTGCTAGAGGACGTACGGGCAGAGGCCGGACCTGCCCCGAAGGCACTGATCGTGCCGCATGCAGGCTATATCTACTCCGGACCTGTGGCCGCCTCGGCCTACGCGATGCTGCGCCCGCACCGTGAGCAGTACAAACGCGTCATCCTGCTGGGCCCGGCCCACCGGGTCGCCGTCAGGGGCCTGGCATTGAGCGCTGCCGATGTGTTTCGCACGCCTTTGGGCGATGTGCTACTGGACAAGGAAGCGATTGCCGCCCTGAACATGCCGGAGGTGACGGTTTTCGACGCCGCGCATCAATTCGAGCACAGCCTTGAGGTCCATCTGCCGTTCCTGCAAAGCGTAATTGACTCATTCTCAGTCGTGCCGCTTCTTGTGGGTGATGCGACGGCGGACACTGTGGCCGAGGTTATCGACGCGCTGTGGGGCGGGCCGGAGACACTGATCGTTGTGAGCTCGGACCTGAGCCATTACCTGAGCTATGAAAAAGCTCGCACAGCGGACAACGCCACCTGTCAGGCGATTGAAAAAATCCAGGCTGAACACATCGATAACCAGGGCGCCTGCGGTGCCACGCCAATCTGTGGTTTACTGATAACCGCAAAACGTCGCGGCATGAAAGTCACGACGCTCGATCTTCGGAACTCGGGCGATACGGCAGGCGACAGAAGTCGCGTCGTCGGCTACGGCTCGTGGCTGTTCCTGGAGTAGCCCGAAACGAGCGAGTCGTACTACAGTGTCTATACTTCGAGGTACGGCAGGTTACTACGCGGAGACAGGACAATGAGTGAAACCAAGATTGGTACCGTAACCCACTACTTCACTGATCTGCATGTGGCAGCGGTGGACATAGCGAATGGCGAGTTGCGTATTGGCGACACGATCCATATCAAGGGCCACACTTCGGACTTCATGCAAAAAGTTGATTCAATGCAGGTTGAGCACGAATCTGTAGACGTTGCGAAGCCGGGCGATGATGTTGCCATTGGGATGGACGAGTACACGAGGGTACACGACACCGTGTACTTAGTGGACTAGGCGCAGAAACAGTTATGCGGCTTTATCTCGTCCAGCACGGCGACGCCCTGGCGAAAGACGTGGATCCGGAGCGCCAGTTGAGTGACCAGGGACGGGCCGATGTCACACGGCTCGCGGCGTGGCTGGTAGCTAATAATATTGCGGTGTCTGCGATTTGTCACAGCGGCAAGGTCCGGGCACGACAGACCGCAGAATTACTGGAACCTGTGCTTGAGTCGGGCGGGAAAATACGTTCCGCTGAAGGCATTGGGCCCAATGACGCGCCGGAGACGTTTCTGAAGCGGTTGCGAAATATTGACGTAGATACACTCATCGTCAGCCACTTGCCGTTCGTGGCGCGCATTCTGTCGCAGGCTGTAACCGGCTCACCCGATCAGCAACTCGCAGAGTTTCGGCCCGGGAGTCTAGCTGTTGTCGAGTGTGATGAAAGCGGTGCCTGGCATTTGATTTGTTTTGCCGGACCGGGTTTCTTTTAGCATGAAAAGCGCAGTTTACTGTGCCCTGTTGCTGGCATTTACCGTGAATGCCGACGAGGTGGATTATTCTATGGCCAGAGCTAACATGGTGGATGAAGTTCAATATTACGCGACGCTTGCCCGCGACACCGCCGAAGACGTGTTGAACAAACATGTCATGCAATCCTTGGGCACGGTCGAACGCCACCAATTTGTTCCAGCGCGCCAGCAACCGTTCGCGTACGAAAATCGGCCGTTGCCCATAGGTCATGGACAGACGATTTCCCAGCCTTATATCGTCGCGCTGATGACCGATCTCATCGAACCCGGCCGTGATTTTGTCGTATTGGAAATCGGCACCGGCTCCGGTTATCAGGCAGCCATTCTCGCGAAACTCGTGACCCACGTGTACAGCATCGAAATCATCGAGGCGCTCGCCGATGAGGCCGCAGCTCGCCTGGCACGTCTCGGCTATGACAATGTTACAACGAAGCTCGGTGATGGATACCATGGCTGGCAAGAGCACGCGCCCTATGATGCGATCATCGTGACGGCGGCCGCAAGTCACATACCTCCTCCGTTGGTCCAGCAGCTTAAAGTCGGTGGCCGAATGATCATTCCGGTCGGCGGGCGGTTTATGACCCAGCAGTTGCTGTTACTTGAGAAAAGCGATGACGACGAAGTCATCACCCGGCAAATCGCCGCTGTTCGTTTCGTCCCTCTGACACGCGAGCGCTAAGCGACGCCAACGTGCGCCGACTGTTTCTCGCAACGCTACTGATCTCCGCGGCGGCCATTGCGTACGAAATCCTGTTGATGCGCATGCTATCGATCGTGCAGTGGCATCATTTCGCCTACATGATTATCAGTCTGGCACTTTTGGGCTACGGTGCCAGCGGCACCTTTATCGCGCTCTGCCAGGACTTTCTCAAACCGCGATTCGAATTGTCTTTCAGCATTAGCGGGCTGTTGTTCAGTATCGCGATGGTCGCGTGTTTTGTGCTCGGGCAGCGAGTACCGTTCAACGCGTTGGAAATCGTCTGGAATTCGCGGCAATTCTTTTACCTCGCCGTCACTTATCTCGTCTTCTTCGTGCCGTTCTTTTTTGCCGCCTGTTGTATCGGTCTCGCTTTCACCTGTCGCCCGTCCTTCATCAACCGAATTTACTTCTTTGACCTGTTGGGCGCAGGGCTTGGCGCGATGTTGATCGTAGGGTTGCTGTTCCTCCTTGCGGTGCAACACGCACTGGTCATGCTGGCCATTCTTGCGTTAATAGCCTCCGCACTGATGAGGATGACCTCAACCGCGCGCAAGCCACTGATCGTCATGCAGCTTGCGTGTCTGGCCATTCTTCTCCTTGGCCTGCAGCGGGATTGGCTCGAAATGCGGACCTCCGAGTACAAAGGGCTGAACCAGGCCATACAGGTTGTCGGTAGCAATGTCTTGACCGTGTCATCGAGTCCATTGGGACTGTTGACAGTGGTCGAAAGCCCACGGGTACCTTTTCGTTACGCGCCAGGTTTGAGCGTCAACACCGATTTTGAGCCGCCGGAGCAGCTCGCTGTTTTCACCGACGGCGACAGCATGAGCGCGATCACCCGTTTCGACGGGAATCTCGATGCCCTCGGCTACATGGGCGATGTCACGGCTGCGTTGCCCTATGCGTTGCTGCATGAGCCTCATGTACTGATCCTGGGCGCTGGTGGCGGTGCCGATGTGCTGCTGGCGTTATATAACGGCGCCGGCAATATCGATGCTGTGGAACTCAACCCACAGATGACGAAGCTGGTAACAGACACTTTCGCCGATTTTGCCGGACATCTGTATGACAACGAACGGATAACCGTTCATACACAGGAGGCGCGCGGTTTCGTCGCACGCAGTAAGGATCGGTACGACCTTATCCAGGTCGCACTGCTGGATTCGTTCGCCGCCTCCGGCTCCGGCGTGCAAGCACTCAACGAAAGCTATCTCTACACGGTCGAAGCGATTCAGGAATACCTGCAGCACACCGCACCGGGCGGCATGCTGGCCATCACACGCTGGCTGAAGCTTCCGCCGCGGGACAACCTGAAGCTCGTCGCCACGGTTCGGGACGCGTTGCAAAAAATGGGCATTGCCGAGCCTGAGCGGCAACTTGCGATAATTCGGAGCTGGAACACAAGCACGCTGTTGGTCAAGCAGGGTAAATTCTCGGCCGATGAGATCGCTGTGATTACCGAGTTCGCTCGCTCACGGTCTTTCGACACGGCTTTCTATCCTTCGATGCCTGCGAGCGCTGCCAACCGTTTTAATCTCCTCGATCAACCCTTTCTATATGACGGTGTCACCGCGTTACTCGGCGAAGATGCGGACGATTTCGTTGCGCGTTACAAATTTCACATCGCGCCGGCGACGGACGATAAACCTTACTTCTTTCACTTCTTTAAATGGCGTTCCTTGCCTGAAGTTATGGCTCTGCGCAAACGCGGTGGGGCAAGCTTGATCGAATGGAGTTATCTGATTCTAATTGCCACGATCGTTCAAGCCGTGGTTGCCGGCGTCTTTCTGATCCTGCTGCCCTTGTCACGCATCAAGCGCAGCTGGCCTCAAGGAACCGGCACCCGCATGGGCAGTTATTTCTTTTTGCTCGGTCTTGCGTTTCTCTTCGTCGAGATGGCATTCATTCAAAAGTTTATTCTTTTCCTCAGTCATCCACTGTACGCCGTTGCCGTGGTACTCAGCGGTTTCCTCATGTTCGCCGGACTCGGCAGCGCCTGCTCTGGTCGGTTGACGCATCGAGCTGAGCGGTTTGGCCACTCTCCCGTGAGCATTGCGGTCGCCGGTATATCAACTATCGCCCTTTTGTACATGGTTTTGCTGCCTGTGCTTTTTCAACAACTGATGGGGCTCGCCGACGGTACCAAGATCATAATATCCGTTTTTCTTATCGCGCCGCTTGCGTTCTGTATGGGCATGCCGTTTCCGATCGGACTGAGCCGGGTCGCAAACAACATACCCGACTTCATTCCGTGGGCTTGGGGCATCAACGGCTTCGCCTCGGTAATCAGTGCTACATTGGCCACGCTACTTGCAATAGAGTTCGGCTTTACGGCAGTCGTCTTGCTCGCGCTCGGTTTTTACATAGGTGCGGCGGCAACTATTCACAATTATTTCTCGCCGCTCGAGAATCGACCATAGTCGAGCTGCCTGGAACAATGTGCACGGCTAGCGTTCGTACTGCCGCAGTTGTGAGCGGCTGATGATATGCCTTTGTATTTCCGAAGTGCCGTCCCAGATACGCTCAATTCGGGCATCGCGCCACATTCGCTCAATCGGCAATTCGTGCATCAGGCCCATGCCACCGAATATCTGCACGGCATTGTCAGCAGCACGTCCCAACGCTTCAGACGCAAAGAGCTTTGCCATTGCCGCATCATTCGATGTCATTTTGCCTTCGTCCGCGCGTTCGCAGGCGTGCATTACCATCAGATCGGCCGCATGCAGTTCCGTCGCCATGTCGGCGATCTTGAATGACGTACCCTGAAATTTGCCAATTGCCTGCCCGAATTGTTTTCGCGTTGCTGCCCATTCGGTTGACAGGTCGAGCAGCCGCTGCATCTTGCCGCAGCATTGAGCACCAACCCAGACGCGCCCCATGTGCAGCCATTTGTTGGCGAGCTCGAGACCCATGCCTTCCTCGCCCAGTACCTGCGCCTTATGCACGCGACAATTGTCGAAATGCAGCTCGTAGGTTCTATACGCGCGTTGACTGGTGGCAATCGAGCCGAGTCGCATGTCAAATCCGGGATGACCGTGATCAACCAGAAACGCAGTAATCCGTTTGCGCTCGCCTCTCGGCGTGTCATCGACGCCCGTGACGGCGAACAGGATTGCGAAATCGGGCATGCACGGCGAGCTGATAAAATGTTTGGTGCCGTTGATGACGTAATCGTCTCCGTCGGCGACCGCCCGTGTCGTCATCGACATGATGTCTGAACCAGCCCCTGGCTCCGTGAGCGCGAAGCACTCGTGCTTCTCACCACTCACGCAGGCGTTGAGATACTTTTCGATCTGCTCGCCTTCGCACGCCAGCAGTAATTCAGTGGGTCGCGCAACGAAAGCACTCAGTGCGTAACTGACTTTGCCAAGCTCTCGCTCAATTAAACCCAGCGTTGTGTAGTCAAGGCCACCGCCGCCAACAGACTCCGGCAGGTTTGCGGCGAAGAAGCCCATCTCCATTGCGCGTCGTTTGATGCGTTCGCCGACCTCTGCCGGTACCTCGGCCGCCATGTCCGCTTCTGCCTCGTACGGCATGATCTCCTGCTCGACGAAAGCTCGCAGGGAATCCACCAGCATGGTTTGTTCGTCCGTCAGTTCGTAATTCATCTCAGTCAGTTCCGGCAGGTCGATGGCATGAACAGATAATCGGAGATTCAAAGCATTGCTGGGTTCCAGATTTCGACGGAAATAGCTCAAATTCGACAATCGAGGCGCTTGTCGACAATGGCCCGCCGGGCCGCAAGGATCATTGGGCAATGACCTGAAGACGGTGACCGTTCTGGCTATCAGCACCCCAGAGCGGGGTGACAGTGGCGTCAAAATGCTATTCTGCGATACCACTTGATGCAGTCGTCGCAGTTGATATGAAACCGGAATCATCGCACGAAATTTTGACCCAGGCGCCGTTCCGGTTTGCTTTCGTGCTGCTGCCCAAATTCAGTTCCCTGACATTGTCAGCAATGGTAGAGCCGCTGCGTATCGCCAACTATTGTAACGGTCGGCGACTGTATCGTTGGTCATACTTGTCGGTGGATGGTGCCGCGGTACCAGGCTGCAGCGGCTACAGCGTTGATACCGTGCAGATCAGCGACGCTATGGCCGAGGATATTGATGGGGTCATAGTGTGCGGCGGATGGAACGCAGAGCGCTATGAGGAACCGCAGCTTGAACGCTGGCTGCGTCGTGTCGCGCACAGAAACGCAGTATTGGGCGCGGCCGAAATGGGCGCCTATGTTTTGGCGCGCGCAGGCTTATTGAATGGCTACGCCTTCACCATACACTGGCATTGTCGAAACGCATTCAAGGAACGCTACCCCGAGGCAGATCTTCGCGATCAACTATTTGTTGTTGATCGCAACCGCGTGACTTGCGCTGGCGGTGTCGCCTGCGTGGACATGATGCTGGCAGAAATTCGCGCCCGCTACGGCCTTGGGCTCGCCAGCGAGGTTGCGGAGCAGGTAGTTTACCTGGCGCCGCGAGACACAAATGACCCGCAACGCGAAGCGCCGGAAAGCCAACACGGTACTGTTCCAAGTCTGTTGCGGCGCGCTGTGGATATCATGGAAGCAAATGTTGAGAGCACTGTGAAAATTCCCGAAATATCGAATTCAATGGGACTGTCACAACGCAAACTCGAACGCATGTTCAATAAACACCTGGCTTGTTCGGCCGTCGCGTTTTACCGGCGCGTGCGGTTGCAGCGCGCCCGAGTCTTACTGACGCAGACGGACATGTCCGTACTGGATATTTGCATTGCCTGCGGGTTTTCCAGCTCGTCGTATTTCAGCAAATCCTATGCCGAGGAATTTGGAATTCGACCGCGCGATCACCGGCTTGCGTGGCCGGATACCGACAAACACCCTTATTGGCCGGGCTTACAAACCGCGACGAACGCAGAACTGCGAGCGTCGCCGGCGAACCCGTGTCGCAACCACTGATTACTGGGCCGGGCGATGCACGATCAACGCATCGGCCGCGACAACACCTTTGCCGTCTTCGAGAACCATGAGTGGATTGACGTCGAGTTCCTGCAAGGTGTCCCAGTGGTCGTCTGCGTAGGCCGCGATCGTAAGTATTGCGTCGATTAATGCTTCGGTATCCGCTGAGTTGGATCCACGGTAGCCGTGCAAAAGGCGAGATACTGATAGACGGCTGATCGCCGTTCGCACCTCTTCCCGGCTCGTAGGCAACAGCAGGCTGGCGCTGTCTGCCAGCAACTCCACCAATATGCCGCCACTGCCGATGACCAGCGCCGGTCCAAATTGCTGGTCACGCTTGACCCCGACAATGAGCTCGGCAATGACGCCGGTCACCATTTTCTCGATCAGGAAATGCGCCGCCTCATGACCGTGTTTCCGGGTTGAGCGCCTGATTTGCGCGATGGCATGCAGAACCTCCCGGCGGTTCGTCAGGTTGAGCGCAACCGCGCCCTGTTCAGTCTTGTGCATGAAAGCGTCACCAAGCGCTTTTACGACGACCGGAAATCCAATGCGCTCCGCAACATCCGCGGCGTCCGTTACAGTACACGTCGAACCCGTCGGCACGCGAAGGCCGGCCGCGGCTAATTGCTGTTTGCTGTGCCACTCATCGATAATCTCAAGAGAGGTTGGCTCGTCAACGACCAGGTCCGCCCTGCGCGGAATGCTCATCGAAGCCAAGCACTCGCGGCGAAAAGCATAGTAGCGGGCGGCGGCAGCGTAGCCGTACATGCCGTCCTCCAGCCCTTGCAGCGGCACAACCCCATGCTCCAGCAAGCGATTTCGAATGTCGGTTGGCAGAAGCTCACTGATTGTGGACACGACGAAGGCGGGCATCGCTGTCGCTTGGTGGGCGGCGATGAACGCGTCGATGGTATCTACCCACTCGTCAACTTCTTTGGCGTCGACGCTCGGGTGATCGTATATCAGAAACGCTGCGCTGTGATCGCCGCCGAGCGCAGAACAGAAGCACCTCTCCTGGGCCTTGCGATCGCCCCATACGGATGTGTTGTAATCAAACGGATTGGACACCATGACGTATTCCGGAAACTGAGCCTGGAGGTCCGCAATTTGCTTGGCTGAAAAAGGCGGTGTACTCAGTCCCAGGGTCGGTGTGAGATCTGCAATGATTGCGGCTTCACCGCCGGAACAGGACAGCGTCACTATGTCGACCCCGGTCAATGGCGGCGCCAGATCCAGGACCTTCAGCGTTTCGAGCAGGCGGTTTAGCGAGTTAACGCGGATGACACCGAGCCGCTCAAAAAACGCGTCGTGTAAGACGTCCGAACCTGTCAACGAACTGGTGTGGCTGCTGGATTGTTTTGCGCTTGCTTCGGTGCGGCCGACTTTCATAACCACGATTGGCACGCCCTTGTGCATTGCACGCTCAGCCGCCCTGGCGAATCGATCAATATCGTCAATGCCCTCGATGTACATCCCGATCACGGTGACCCGGTCATCATCGAGTAAGGCCTCGACGTAGTCTCCAGACCCCAGATTGGCCTGATTGCCGGCGCCGATAACATGCGTAATCCGAACCGAACGCTGGTTCATTGTCAGGTTCATCGCAATATTGCCACTCTGCGAAACGATGGCGACACCTCGGTCGGTTGGCTGCCCGCCGAACACATACGGCCAGAGTGCGCAGCGATCCGCGTAGTTTATTAGGCCAAAGCTATTGGGTCCGACCAGTGGCATTTCATCAGCCGCAGTGACCAGTGCATCCTGGTGAGCCGTGCCATCGCCGCCTATTTCCGAAAATCCGGCGGCGTAGCAAACGCAGCCACCGGCATCCATCTTTGATAATGAGCGAACCGTGCCAATGGTCAGCTCGCGCCGTATAGCGACGAATGCTGCATCCGGCGCTTTGGGAAGTTCGTCAACGGAGGAATAGCATTTAAAGCCCTCGACCTCGTCGTGTGCGGGATTGACTGGCCAAATGTCGCCCTGAAAGCCAATATCGACGGTCCGACGGATGGCCATGGCAGCCACATTGCCGCCAATGAAGGCGATGCTTTTGGGCGCCAACATGCGTGACATGCGGCTCTTACCGGTCGAGGGCATCGGGATCCCTGGCGTATGTGAGGGCGATAATGATCAATGATCTTGTCGGGTGCCTGTTGCAATTTTTCGACAAAGTGCACTCTATGTAAGCGATTTGTTGCCGAGCTACCAGGGACAAAGGAGCCTATGGACACTGGCATTGACGCCGAAGTCAGTAATTTACCCCCAGAAACAGACTGTCGAAAAAGTACCAATTGTGTCGCAAAAGCGGAGATCGGCTGCGATGCAATCGCGCATGATAACGGCCAGCAAAACTCTGCAAGGGAACGGTGATGGACGAGCAAGTCAAAGTAACCCGCGAGGGCAAAGTGCTTGTCGTCGTACTGGATCGACCCAAGGCCAATGCGATCGACCTCGAAACGAGCAGAAAGCTCGGCGAAGCGTTTGTGATGCTGCGCGACGATCCCGATTTGCTGGTGGGCATCATTACGGGTGGCGGTGAGAAAATTTTCTCCGCGGGCTGGGATCTCAAGTCACTCAACATGGGCGAAATGCAAACCAACAACTGGTGGGACGACGACTACGGCCCGGGAGGATTCGCGGGCCTTACCGAGTTATGGGATTTGAACAAACCCGTTATTGGTGCGTTGAACGGACTTGTTATTGGCGGCGGCTTCGAGCTTGCGCTGGGCTGCGATCTCTTGATCGCGGCCGAGCATGTCGAATTTGCTTTACCTGAGTTGCCGCTGGGTCTGATTCCCGACGCCGGTGCCGTGCAAAGACTGCCGCGCCGCTTGCCTTACAACAAAGCAATGGAAATGCTCCTGATGGGCGAACGCATGTCGGCGCAGGATGCGGCCCGCTACGGTCTCGTCAACAAGGTTGTCCCGGCCGACCAGCTCATGGAAACCGCGATGGCATGGGCGAACAAGTTAACTCAGGTCGCGCCAATGGCATTGCAGTCTGTCAAGGAGGTGCTTCGAGCGATCGATGGCGTCTCAATTCGCCAGTCTTTTGACACCATGCGCAACGCCGATTTGCCGATGTATCGAAAGGTTCTCGCATCAGAGGATGCCGAGGAAGGTGTCAGCGCATTCGTCGAGAAGCGCGACGCTGAATTCAAGGGTCGCTGATTTTTCTGGCTGGGAGCACATCGAATGAGCACAGCTTTCAAAGGGCGCGACCCGCACTTGGTCAGGCGTGTTACCTGCATAGGCGCTGGACCCATCGGAGCCGGCTGGGCTGCGTATTTTCTGGCTCAGGGTTATCAGGTTACGAGTTACATACACGACCCTGGCGAAGAAACATCGCTGCGACAGGTTATTGAAGGCGCGTGGAGTAGCTTGACCGAAATGGGCCTCAGGGAAGGCGCGTCGATGGATAATCTGACCGTATGCAGCGATTTGGCCAGCGCCGTGGCAGACGCCGACTTCATCCAGGAGAGTGCGCCGGAAATGCTGCCCCTGAAGCAAGCTCTGTACAAACAGCTCGGCGACTGGGTCGCGAACGATGTAGTGATCGCATCCAGTACGTCAGGTATGCGGATGACTGACATTCAGACGGATTGCAAAACGGCCGAACGCACCGTGGTCGGTCATCCGTTCAACCCGCCGTATTTACTGCCGTTGGTAGAGGTCGTAGGTGGCGAACGAACTGCGGCCGAAGCTGTTGACTGGGCCGCTGAATTTTACCGCATTGCCGGCAAGGCACCGCTGGTCCTGAAGAAAGAAATCCCCGGATTCATTGCGACGCGCTTGCAGGAAGCTGTGTGGCGCGAAGCGCTGCACATGATCAGCAACGATGAAGCGTCGGTTGCGGATATCGACTATGCCATCGTCAACGGGCCCGGACCGCGGTGGGCAATTATGGGTCCCTGCCTTATTTATCATCTGGGCGGCGGCGAAGGTGGCATGAAGTATTGTCTCGAACAGTTCGGCCCGGCCTTGAAGCTTCCCTGGTCGCGCCTGGACGCCCCCGAGTTAACGCCCGAGCTCACGAAAAAACTGATCGATGGCGCGAACGAGGCTGCAGGCGGACGCGATTACTCGACGCTCAACCGGCAACGCGATGCCGGCTTAATCGCCATTCACAAAGCGCGTGCAGATATCTTCGGGCGCGACTGATTTGCAGCTCGATCTGGCACTTTTGCATTGAAATTAACGTCTTTTGGCGTAACAATATCATCATGCAAGGTCTCGCTTTCAAACTTCCGCCGCTGAAGAGTCTCGTCGCATTTGAGGCTGTGGCTCGCCATCTGAGCCTGACCCGGGCAGGGGAGGAGCTGAGAATTACCCGCGAAGCCGTAAGCCGGCACATCCGCATGCTCGAAAGCCATCTCGACGTGAAACTGTTTGACCGGCTGCATCGGGCTATCGCATTGACACCGCCGGGCGAAAAGCTTCAGTCTGTCGTCCAGGACAGCCTCGAAGAAATCGCCGCCGTGTCTCGGTCCGTAAGTCAGCGCGAGGAGTCGTACAAGATCACAATAGCGTCGACGATCGCGTTGGCATCATTTTGGTTAACACCGCGATTAGCGCGGTATCGCGAAATTCACCCCAACACTGAAATTCATGTGGTGATTTCAGATGAGCCGGGCGACTTCCATAACAACAATATTGATGTTGGCCTACGTTACGGGGATGGACAGTGGACGGCGCTGGATGCAATTCATCTGTTTGACGTGAAGTCATTTCCCGTGTGCAGTTCTGACTATCAGAAAAAGTCCGGCCCGCTGCTCGAGTCGGCAGACTTGCTAAACCATACACTGATCAACCTGGATGGTATGTCGCATGCCAATGAAGACTGGTGGTGCTGGCTCAATGAACAGGGCGTACGTGTACCGGATTCGTTTCGCATTCTGGGCCTGAATTCCTACGACAACGTGATACAGCTCGCGGTACAGGGTGATGGCGTCGCGCTGGGGTTCAGCGGTCTCGTTTCCGAGTTGCTTGCAGAGGGCAGACTCATACGACCACTTGGTGAGCTCGAGAACAGCAACCGGGCTGTCTATGTTGTACTTCCGTCCGCATCGTCACCATCGGTCGAAGTTCAGCGCTTCGTCGACTGGATAGTTGAAGAGGCGGCGCAGGTCGGCTAGTGCTGACGCAGGGACTTCAGCAGCGAAATCATCATGGCGACCCCGACAGCGAGCAAGGGTAGTGAGGCCACGAGTACACCCGAACGAATAACCTGCAGCCCGCCAACATACATCATCAAGATTGGCAGCAGACCGAGTATCAATGCCCAGTACAGACGATGCCAGCGCGCCGGGTTCTCGCCGACCTTGAGTTCCGCCGTGGCCGTTGATGCAAGCGTGTAGGAGGCTGAATCATAGGTCGTCGCAACCGATATAATACTCACGAGGATAAACAGCAGCAGCGCGCCGGCGCCGAAAGGGAGTGTGGAAATTATGTTCTCCACCGTTACGTACATGCCATGTTTTGTCAGGCTGTCCGTAACTGACATCACGCCGTCAAGTTCGAGTGACAAGGAGTAGTTTCCGAGTATGAAATAGAAAAGCCAGCAACCCATGCTGCCAAACGTCAGCATGCCAAGAATAACCTGGCGAATTGTTCGGCCTCGCGAGATTCGTGTGACAAATACGCCAACCGGTAGCGCAAACGTTATCCACCAGGCCCAGTAAAAAATACTCCATTTTTCGACGAAGCCGGTCTTCTCGATGGGGTCGGTCCAGGTCATCATGCGAACGAAATTCTCCGCCATGAAACCGAGCGTATTGACCGAGTTTTTGAGGAGAAACAACGTGGGGCCAACAGCCAATATGAATACCAGCAGAAAGAGGATCAGGTAAACATTGAGGTCACTAAGGCGCCGAATCCCGCGATCAATGCCAAGCCACACGCTGGCACCGAACAGTCCGATGCACACAACCATCACGAGAAATTCGAGAGTGAACGAGGTATTGATGCTGAGGAGCTCGGCCGCACTTGCGGCGATGGTGGGGGCAATGACGCTCAGCGATGTGCCGGCACCGCCGAGCAGAGCAATCATGGCGGCGAGATCGACAATGCGGCCAATGCTGCTGTTTTCGCCCGACGATCCGAGGATTGCGTGCAACGACGTACTGGCCCGTAGATGCGGCACCTGCTTGACATAGAATGGATAGGCGATCGCGATCGTTGGTAGCGCGTAAAACGCCCAGGCTGTAATTCCCCAGTGGAACGGACCGTAAGCCGATGCCCATGCAATGGCTTCGGCGGACCTGGGTAGTGCGCCCATCGGTGGCGAGTCGATGTAGTACGCCCATTCGACGCCGGACCAGACGAGCAAGGATGCGCCGGTGCCGGCACAAAACAACATGCCTATCCAGGAAAATGTTGAGTAGTCCGGTCGTTCGTCTTCCTGTCCCAGCCGTATTCGGCCGTAAGGACTGAAGGCCAGCCACAACAGAAAGCCGATGCAGCCAAGGCCGAAAAGCTGGTAAAGCACGCCGAAGTTGGTCGAAATCTGGTCGTAGAGAGCGGATACGAATTGGCCCGCCTTTTCTGGTGCAAGTCCGAGCGGTATGCAAACGGCAATCGCGGCCGCGGATGCAGCGAAAAACAACAAGCGATCAATCCGTGATTCATTATTACGCATGTTTGAGCCCAAGCGTTTTCCTCGCCTCTGCAGGTGTCGCGACTCTGGCACCCAATCGCTCAATTATTTCCCGCGCGCGAGTGACAAGGTCCGCGTTCGAGGCGAGAACGCCTTTCTTGAGATACAGATTGTCTTCCAGCCCTACTCGCACATTGCCGCCGAGTAATACAGCCTGGGCTACCATCGGCATTTCCATGCGGCCGATACCGAAACCCGCCCAGTTGGAGCTGGCCGGCAGCGCGCCACGCATGGCCATCATGCTTGCCGTGTCGGCGTTGGCACCCCAGGGGATTCCCAGGCATAGCTGGAATAGCGGTGGTGCGTCGATCAGCCCCTGGTCAATCAAGTGGCGGGCGAGGCGAACGTGGCCCAAATCGAACACTTCCATTTCTGGTTTGACACCCCACTCCTGCAGCAATTTCGCCATTGTCTTCAGGTAGGCCGGCGTACTGACGTAAATTTCGTTTTCGCCAAAATTCATGGTGCCACAGTCGAGACTGCAAATTTCCGGACGCAGCCGGTCTACATGAGCGAGCCGATCCTCGGGACCGATCATGTCTGTACCGGCGCCGGGCTGGCTTGGGTCACCCTCGTCGTTTGGAAACCAGGCCCCGCCCATACCGGCCGTCAGGTTAACGATTACATCGGTATCGCTGGCGCGAACCCGTTCCACGGCATCGGCAAACAGATCAACGTCACGCGAGCCGGCACCGGTCTTTGGGTCTCTGACGTGTATATGCGCAACCGCGGCACCAGCCTGGGCAGCCGATATAACGGCATCGGCTACTTGCTCCGGTGACACCGGCAGGTCCGGATGCCGCGACCATGTATCGCCGGCACCGGTCACGGCACAGGTAATAATGACGTTGCTGTTCATCCTCTAATCCTCCTGATCCAGTTCGTCAAATACATCCCTCGCAGTTCGGAAGCTGTCGATCCCTGCTGGCACACCACAATAAATGGCGGCCTGCAGAAACGTTTCCATGATCTCGGCTCGTGTGCAACCATTGTTTAGCGCACCCACTACGTGCGCACGTACTTCGTGCGGTCGATTGAGTGCTGTAAGCATTCCAAGATTGAGCAGGCTGCGTATCTTTCTCGGCAATCCATCCCGGGTCCAGATCGTTCCCCAGCAATACTCAGTGACGAGGTCCTGCATCGGGCGATTGAAGTCGTCAACATCATTCAACGCCTTGTCGACATACTCGTCGCCCAGCACCTCACGCCGAACTTTCAGCCCTTTCTCAAATTTTTCAGATTTCATGGTTACCCCTGTGAAGCGCTATTGCATGCGAAACGGATCGTCAATCGGATCTGCCGACGTATTGAGCCAAACGGTCTTTACGCGAGTGTAGTCGTAGATGGCCTCAAGGCCCGATTCGCGGCCGTGGCCGCTGTCTTTGTAGCCGCCAAATGGCGCCATCGGCGAAACCATGCGGTAGGTGTTCACCCAGACAATACCGGTCCGCAAAGCCTTGGTAACGCGCAATGCTCTGCCAATATCTCGTGTAAACACACCCGACGCGAGACCGAAACGTGTGTCGTTGCCCAGTGCGATGGCTTCCTGTTCATCCTTGAATTTCAACACGCTAAGCACCGGCCCAAACATTTCTTCCCGGACAATCTTCAGCTCCTGGTGCGGACAAGCAACGATCGTGGGTTCGTAATACCAGCCTTTTTCAAGACCGTCCGGCCGTTTGCCGCCGCTGATCAGTGTGCCGCCGTTTTCGATCGCGTGGGCGACTGTCTCTTCAATTCGATCGAGCTGAGCCTGAGTCGCCAGCGGCCCCATTTGTGAATTTGCATCCGTGGGATCGCCGATCCTGATGCCTGCGGCACGCTCGGCAAGTCTTGCCAGCAATTCATCGTAAATACCTTCTTGTACGATCAGTCGTGATCCCGCAACGCAGCTCTGGCCCGTTGCACTGAATATGCTGAGCAGAATTCCGTTAACCGCATTGTCGAGGTCGACGTCATCAAAAATCAGCAGCGGTGACTTGCCACCGAGTTCCAGTGAGACCTCGGCAAAATTCTCTGCGGAGTTGCGCACGATCTCTCGCGCAGACGACAGTCCACCTGTAAAACTGATGCGATCGACCAGCGGGTGTCTTGTCAATGCAGCACCGCAAGGATCGCCCATGCCCGTAACAATGTTGATAACGCCCGGAGGAAAACCAGCCTTTTCGAAGACTTTGCCGAATTCAAGCATTGCAGCCGATGCGTGTTCCGATGCTTTAAGTACAACCGTGTTGCCGGCCGCAAGCGCCGGCGCGATCTTGACGGCGACAAGGAACAACTGCGAATTCCAGGGAACGACCGCGGCAACGACGCCGATCGGCTCACGCACGGTCATCGTCCACATGTTGGGCTTATCGATCGGGAATGTGTCGCCGTGAACTTTGTCGGCCAACCCTGCATAGTAGTGGTAGTAGGTCGACAGGTAAGCTGCTTGCCAGCGTGTTTCGGAGAGCAGTTTGCCGGTGTCGGTTGTCTCGGTCTCGCCGAGCTTCTCAGAGTGCTCTTTCATCACTTCGGCCAGCTTACGCAGCAGTACACCGCGCTCAGTTGCTAACATCGTACTCCAGGCACCCGCGGTGAATGCACGATGCGCTGCGGTCACCGCACGGTCGACATCGTTGGCCGTCGCCGCGGGAATTTCTGCCCAGGTATCGCCGGTCGCCGGGTTAACGCTGTCGAAGGTCTCACCGTTTTCAGAGTCGACCCACTCACCGTTGATGTACATCTGATATTTTTTTAGTTGCGCCATGTTCTTGTCCTGTTACTCGCCTGCGTAGGCTACGCATTCAATTTCAAGCTTGATGTCGACGAGAAATTCGCCGATCAGGCCAGTCCTGGCAGGAGGTTCCGAACCGAAATACTCCCCGTAGGTGGCATCGAAGCCCGGAAAGTCGTCGCGGTCCCTGAGCCACACCGTAGTCTTGACGATATTCGAAAGGTCACAGTCGGCGAGCTTCAATGTCGCCTGAATGCTCTCTATACAGCTGCGGGTTTGTTCTTCGATGCTGCCATCCGTCATCGGTTTGCCATCCCGCATGGGAATCTGGCCCGTTAGATAGATCATGTCGCCCGCACGGACGGCACGCGACAATGATAGTTGCCGTCCATTTATGACGAGCGGCTCACCGATAATTTGTTTTTTCATGACCTGGCTCCGCGTGTGGATTCGTGCAATCGGCGGCGCCCGGCTGCTCACGAAGAAATGATAACAACAGGGAGTTTACCGCGTTCGGATCCTCGGCCAGCGCCATATGCCGCAACCCGGACAGCACAGCAACTTTGGCATTCGGCATCAACGCCGCCATGTCTTCGGCCATGGCGACCGAGTTGCCGTGATCCTCTTCACCGGTTGCGATGAGCACAGGACAGCGGATGTCGGCAATGCTGAGCTCAAGGCCAACATCACCTTCCGCCAGCAGTCGGTATACCTCGGCGTAAACTTTCGGATCATTCGCGAGCACCCAACTTTTTACCGTTGCAAGCGTCTCTGGATGATGTTTCGAGAATTCCTCGGTGAACCAACGATGTAGCGACTCGTCGACAGTCGCCTCCGCGCCGCCCGCAGCAACCTGCGACATACGCTGCAGGATGCTTTCGCGTTGCTCAACGCTTCTTGCGTGCGCCGAATTCAGAATCACCATGGCCGTAATTTTCCCCGGATGAGCCAATGCAAACGCACGCACAATCAAGCCGCCAAGCGAAAATCCGACCATCGCCGCATTGTCAATTTCGAGCTCACTCATCAGCTGCTCAATCTGTTCGACCATCTGCGACATTTCGTAAGCGCCAGACGGCTTGTCGGAATCGCCGTGGCCAAGAAGGTCATAGGTAATTATCTTGAACTGATCCGACAGTGCCGGCACCTGCCACTGCCACATGTGCCTGTTCAGGCCGAGCCCATGGATGAGGATGACGGGTGGTCCGTCGCCGTGTGTTTCGTGAACGGTAGCGCCTGTCATCAACGTAACGGCAAGGCAACTACGACGCGTTCTTCATGAAGCGCGGCATCACTTCGTCCGTGAATTTCCGCACGCTTTTCATGACGACATCGTGGTCCATACCCGGAAAATTTGACCAGACTTGCAGGTGTTGAAGATTCAACTCACTACGAAGTTCGTCGATCCTCTCTGCGACGTAATCCGGTGTACCGAACAACAGGTTCCTGGGGTGCAGGAAGTCGTAGTCCAGGAGGTCGAGTTTTCCGGGGGTTTCCGGCAGCTCCTCACCCGGATTCATGTGATTGCCGAGACCGCGCCAGTGTGCAATCCAGCGAATGTAAGTCAGGATTCCCTCAGCCGCCAGGTCGCGTGCTTCATCCATCGAGTCGGCCACAAACATGTCGCGGACCAATGAGATGCCCTCGCCCAAAGGTACGTCACGGCCTTCGGTCTCCGAGCGCGCATTCCGATACACTTCGAATCGCTCTTTGAGCATGCCGACGGTCGGAATCCACATGATGCACTTGAGGCCATTTCGTCCGGCCCAGTCGATCGCACGCAAGCCATCAACAACCTGCCAGAGCGGCGGATATGGTTTCTGGTAGGGGCGGGGAACAAGACCGATCTTGGTGAGCTTGTTGGTTTCCATGTCGATGAAATCCGGATTCGGCGGGCTCATGTCGTGCTGCCATTCGAAATCCGGTTCGGGGTAGGTGTAGAACTCACCGTCGTGATCGAAAAGGTCCTGCGTCCATGCCTTTTTCATGATGTCCAGGGTTTCATTGAACAGGCGAAAATTCTTTGCTGGGTCCTTGAGATCTGCGTGTTTGTTCATGTGGATGGCTTCGCGGCCATAAACACCACGGCCGAGCCCGACCTCAACGCGGCCTTCGGACAAATGGTCCAGAACGGCGATGTCTTCTGCAACCCGCAACGGGTTCCAGAACGGAATGATATTGGCGGCCTGTCCAATTCGGATCTGACTCGTGCGTGCCGCAATATCGGCGCCGATCAGCAACGGATTTGGACAGGCATCCATGCCCTCATGATTCAGGTGATGCTCGGTAAACCAGATTGAGTCCCAGCCAGTGCTATCACAGTACGTCGCAATATCGCGAACCTCGTCGACAAGCACATTATACGGCTTGTGCGACCAGTTCGTCATATTGCAAAAATAACCAAATTTCATTCCAGGTCTCCAGGCGCGACGGTCTGTTTTCCGCACCAACAATGTTAGGTCAGGCGCCGGCTTTGAGTGGATGAACCTTGCCCGTCATGTTGTCACCGACATACAGGCCAAAGGCATCCTGCTCTGATTCTTCCAGGTAACGTTCGAGCAACTGTTTGAGTGGCTTATCGGCCAGCTTTTCCCAGGGTATGTCGTCAAGCGCGATGAGCTCGAAATCTTTCAGGCGTGATGTCTCGACGGTTCTTGCAGTGCCCCTGAAGACAACATTGTGTGTGTTTTGATTGGCGTCTTCGTACACGGCGCAAACGAATGGAATAGCAGCATCGATGCCGTTGGCGGACAACTTGCCGACAAGGGTGTCCGGTTCTGCCTCTGTTCCAACTCGATCAGCAGCGGGCAGCAGGAAATTGCCGGTACCAGGGTCCCGCACCATGGGAATCGCACCGTCGAAATTTACGATCGCCGAGATACGTGTTGCGACGCCATGTTGGCCAGCCTCCATGGCCTGTTGCAGCAGGCCGAATTCAACATAGGATCCACTGCAATAGACGAGCGGACTGCGACCACTGGTCCCATAGTCGAGGACTTCGCCAATAATGATTGCGTGATCTCCGGCGTCGATCGAAATAGTCCGTCGGCACTCGAAATGCGTTAGCGCGCCGTCCAGCAGCGGGCTGCCGTGCTTGGCTGCACGCCAGCTTATGTGCTCGAAGCGGGTGCGATTCTGCGACGCGAATACCGCCGCAATGTCTTGCTGATCCTCAGCAAGAACGTTCACACAAAAGTGCTCACTGCCCATGAACACCGGGCGCGTCGCCGCGTCATTCGCAATACACACCAGTATCAGGGGCGGTTCAAGTGACACCGACGTAAATGAATTTGCCGTGAAACCACGAGGGCTTCCCTCTTCGTCCACGGTCGTGACGACGGTGACGCCAGTCGCAAACGTGCCGAGCGCCTGGCGCAATCGTTTTTGCTGATCGATGGCAAGGTCGAGCATGGCGAGAGTTTGCTGCGTTCCGAATCGAATAGGAATTACAGGGCATTTGTCGGAGGCCGTAAAGTTAGTAAATTGTCGGCCTCACGTAACAAAAGCGTCATGCGGTTCAAATCGGGTAGCGCTCGAGCACGCCTGCGAGGCTGTCTTTCAATTTGTCGAGGTGCGGCTCATAATTTCGCCAATGCTCTAATCCAGCGCTGTATATAGGCTGTCTGACCTGCTCAGAGCTCGCCGTGCGCACGGCACGTTCTGTCTGATGAAACTGCAGACAGTTCTCTTCGAATGGCAGCTCACAATAGTCGAGCATGCGCCGTACCTGCGCCTCGGTGTCAGATACAACGTCTTCGTATTGAACTCGCAATACCTTGCCCGGCAAAACTTCGTCCCAATGATCCATTACCTCCACATAGTCACGATAATAACGACCAATATTGGAGAGGCCATAGGTAAAGCGTTGCCCACTGGCGAAGAGTTGTGTGTAGCCACTAAAACAGGTCGCCATTGGATGGCGGCGGGCATCGATAATCTTGGCGTTAGGAAGCACCAGACTGATAAAACCAACATGCAGAAAGTTGTTGGGCATTTTGTCGATGAAAAAAGGAGCTTCGCCTCTCTGAATACGAGTTCGATCTATATACTCTTGCCCCAGTTCATCGAGCTGGCTGGCGTTTAAATCTGCTAACAGCTCCGGGTAGCGTGACAGGTCAGTCTTCTTTTTCTTAGCCCCCAGACGTCTGACGATAGACAGAATTTCGATTAACTCCTTGGTGCCATCGACCTGCGAGTGACTTGCGAGTATCTGTTCCAGCAGCGTTGATCCTGAGCGCGGCAAACCGACAATAAAAATAGGATCGGGCGCTTTACACCCCTGTCCTTTTGCGGCCGAAAATAAGTCACTGCTACAGACCATCTTGATTTTCCGGGTAGCGCTTTCGTTCTTTTCGGCATCGTACCGTTCGTGTTTTTTCTTGATGTTATTGCCGCGCTGATAGTAAAGAAATGATTCTTCATACTGCTGACGATCTCCCAGGGCTTTCCCCAGGGCAAAGCAGAGGTGAAAATGATCTTCCAGCGTACAGGTGCTCTTGTCGATTTCCACACGCATGGCCTCAATATCGGCATCCTTAAAGCGAAAGGTTTTCAGGTTGGCGAGACTCCAATAAGCGTCACCAAAACTCGGTTTGAGATCGATAGTCTGCCGGTAGGCCGCGATGGCCTTCTTCTGTTGGCCAACAGTTTTTAGTGCATGTGCATAACTCAAGGTAATTTTCTCGCGCGGTGGATAATTGGACAGCAGATATTCATAACAGCTCAATGCCCGTTCAAAATCTCCCATCTTTACAAAAATCGCAGCCCGCGTTATTAACAAGGTAAACTTCTTGCGCGGTTCCACTTCCAACATATGATCCACTTGTGCCAGAGCCTGCTGAAGTTTTTCTCGTTTGCTGAGCACATGAGTGTAATTTAGCCGCGCCATGTGGAAGTCCGGTGCCAATTCCAGACAACGCTCCAATAAGTTTTCTGCGTCATCCAGAACACCGAGTTCGATGGCAATATCAGCCAGCAAGTTGATTGCGGTAACGTTGGTCGGATTTTCGTAGAGAAATCGTCGGCAGAGTCGCTCTGCCTGAGGAATCTTACCGGCTTTGAACAGATTGACGGCGCGGATCAAGTCAGGTTCCTCGGACGACGTCAACAGATACTGGTTCATCGCCTCGGCGGCGGATTTCTCGTCCTCATCGGCAAGGTAAAGCTCTCCCATCAATTTCCAACTGGCGGGCAACTTCGGTTCGATGGCAACCGCTCGTTGTAGCGCTTCGATTGCTTCGTTCAACTGCCCCTTGTCCGCGTACACAAATCCCAGTTCCTGCTGTGCCAGCGCGAAATCCGGGGCGCGCTTTACCAATGCCTGCAGACGATCCAGCGCCTCGTCACTGTCGCCCTGATCTCCAATTGCCACGGCCACCACGAACAAGCTATTAACTTCATCGGGGTAGTGTCGCAAGATTTCTTCTGCTTGTTCCCTGGCTAGTTGGGACCGGTCCTTGCTGAGCAGTTCCATGGCAATCTTGACTGCCGTTTTCAAATCGCCGGTATTTTCGTTGGGTTTTGAACTCATTATTTTTGGATGATTATTGCTAGTGAATTGGCCAGACTGTCTGCATATGATAGTTCATTTTTTGCCATTCCAGCCATGCCATGAAAAAGGGGGTGACAATCGTCACCCCCCTCCTGGATTAGCGCAAACCCGCTACGATCAGAAGCGCATCCAGAGCTTCGCCCCAAACGTAAGAGGACGATTGGTGGTTATCGATTGTTCGTACGGCCTCGGCTGGATGAAGAGTTGTGCAACTTCGTTGGTTGCATTATTGACATACACGTCCACGCCCCATTCTCCCTGATCGATACCACCCCTGATGTTGAGGTTTTGATAACTGTCCTGCTTTTGTCTTTCATTCCAGAAAGAGAGGTCCGTCGGATCACCTGCCACGATTTGATTGAAACTACTGCCGGTATATTGGTAAGTAAGTTGACCGTAAGCATTCAAATTTCCCAGGTCAAACTCAAATCGGGTCGACACGTTGTACTTCAAGCTAGGTATATTCGGCAACTCCGTTCCGGACGAAACTGAGAGGCTTCCGCTGGGTAAAACAAAATCAGCTGTCGTTTCCGCATCGACGTAGGCCGCACCGGCAGATACCGTCCATCCATCCGAGACCAGCAAAGTGGCGTCAGCTTCGATCCCTTTCATTTCTGCGGTGCTCAGGTTGTAGACGTTGCCGCAACAGGCCGATAAACCGAACTCGTAAATGGTGAACTGGATATCGTCCCAGTCCGCAAAAAAGACCGCACCATTGAAGCGCATGCGCCCATCCATCATGGTTGTTTTCCAGCC
>JADFHE010000060.1 GCA_022567295.1 Pseudomonadota bacterium
AAGCGCTCGTTGGAATACTCATGGCGATTCCCATCGTGCAATCCGGCGACGCGGACGTGTTCGCGCTCCGCGAGTCGCTGCAATTCGGTGGCGGAGCGGGTCTGATCATCATCGCAATTGTCTCGGTCTGGATGTATCGCGTTGCCTCGGAGAAGCAGTCCTGATGGCAGACATGCAGAAATTTCCGTCAAGCGGCATTTGAATCTGATCGCGGCCTTAATTCCGGCGTCGCGCGGAAGCTGATGCTCAATTTTTTACGACGGGTTCATGCTCCGCCAACGCTTCCACCAGGCCCGGTATGAACTCGGCGCCCACGGGCACCTGCGTTGATGACCCGGCGAGCGCAGTACCGATCGGCTGCGACCGTCCGCCCAGGCAGGCTGCAAGAAACGCCTCCATGATCGCGTAAAACGATTCGCGATTCTCCGGTCTTGCGAAACCGTGACCTTCGTCAGGATAAAGTACGTAGGTCACGGGTAAGTCATTCGCTTGCATCGCCGAGACTATCTGGTCCGCCTCCGCCTGCTTGACGCGAGGATCGTTGGCGCCCTGCCCGATTAACAGCGGCTTTAAGATTTTGTCGGCCAGGAACAGCGGTGAGCGTGATCTCAGGAATCGCTGCCCTTCTTCGGTGCGCGGGTCACCTACCCGCAGAGCGAATGTCTCGAGAAACGACGCCCAGTATTCGGGAATGCTGTTGAGCAAGGTCACGAGATTCGACGGCCCGACAATATCGGCGCCACAAGCGAAACGCTCGGGCGTATACGTCAGGCCCACCAACGTCGCATAGCCACCGTAAGACCCACCGGCAATCGCGATCTTCTGCGGTTGCGCAATACCCTCGGCGATGGCCCAGTCCACGGCGTCGATCAGATCGTCGTGCATGGCGGCCGCCCACTGCTTGTCACCCGCGTTCAGAAACGACTTGCCGAAACCCGTCGATCCCCGGTAGTTGACGTTCATCACAACGAAGCCGCGGTTTGACAACCACTGCGCCCAAGACGAATAGCCGTAACTGTCACGAGCCCAGGGCCCGCCATGCACATCAAGGACCATCGGCATTGGCTCGTCCGGCCTGCCATTTCCATCGGCATCTGCATGCGGCGGCAACGTCAGGTAAACCACGAGGTTCAGATTGTCTCTCGACTTGATAACCAGCGGATGCATTTCGTTCAGTGGCTGACCGGCAAGCCTCGGGCGCGCCTCGAAGAGCTTGTTGATCGTCCCGGAGTCCCTGTCAAAATTGTAGTAGGTCAATGGTGCAGTGGGTGCGTCACTGGCTACGATCCATTGCCTGTCATCCCGCGTATGGCCGAGGATCGTGAAGTCTCCGGCAAGGCCTGATGCGAGGGCTGCAATATCATCCCGTGCGTCCTCGCTGATCGGATACCACTCCTCTCGCATAAAGTTCGCGCTGTAGGCGACCGCCTCGTTCGTGACAGGATCGAAGATGACATCGCTGACGTCGGCCTCCGCGTGCTCGGCTACGATGGTACGGTCATCAGTTTCATAGTCGACAAGCACGAGCGCTGCCTTGTCGCGTCCGCTGCTGTCGATCATGTAGAACTGTGTACCGTCCTGTGTAAAGCCGAGCGGCGCAGACGTTAAGGCGTCCTCCTTTGCAATCGTGAAAAACTCCACCCACTCGCCGCCGGCATCTCGCTTATATATGAGTTGGCCGCCGTCAGCCGTGGGTTCACCGGCCAGCCTGACATTCAGGTCCAGGTCCGCGATGAAAAAACCAAACCGGTCATGCAACTCGACAAGCGTCCTTTCACCGGTTTTGACATTGACCCGCCACACGTCGTGCCATTTCGGATCTCTGTCGTTCATTCCGAGCAGGAACTCATCGGGATGCCGATAGCTCCCCTGGATGAACTCGCCGCGAGTATTTTCGAATGGCGTTAGATCGATCGTCTCTCCCGTCTCCAGATCGACGGAATAGATGTGGAAGTCTTCGTTGCCACCCTGGTCGCGCCGGTAAAGCAGGTTTTCGCCGTTCAGTGCCCAGGAATGACTATTAATACCGCGGGCGGTGTCATCGGTAACCGCCCTTGCGGCAGCGAAATCACCGAGAGGCGCAACCCAGACGTTCTGCACGCCGTCCAGCGGCGCGAGAAAGCTCATCATTGTGCCATCGGGACTGATCCGGCCCTGTATGCGGGTCGGATTGCCGAAGAACAGGTCACGGGGTATCAGCTCGAAGTCATCGAGTGTCTTTGCGGCACCGGATTGAGTATCAGCGCCCTGCTCCTCACCGCAAGCGCCAAGCAGGATTACGAAGGCGACAAAGACGGTGCCTTTGTGCATGTTTCCCATGGCCGGTCTCCCCGGATAATTTCCAGTGATTTGGCGCAAAAATGAGCCATTGCCCGTGCGATTGCAAGCGGGTCAACAGTCGGACATGACAAAGATAATCAGCCCCGACACTTACTACTAAGCGCCGGGGCGTAATTGCGCCAGAAGTGCGCTCTCAGTCTGTGACTTCGACCTTTTTCTCGATCACTCTTATTCTGTGAACGCCGCCGTGGGCACGGTCATGGTCAATGAAACGTACACCATCACCCTGACCCGAAGACTCCAGCAGCGATTCGATCGCCTGCTGCGTGGTTTCGTCGATCGGTTTTGCGCTGATGATCGTGACGCCGTCCATGATGCCGGCCGTTTCGAAGTGAGCGTCGCGTATGACATGGAAGTCGATGTCCTGAAAATCGTCACCGTCCATCCAGGCGGAACCGTGGTGCCTGCCGCTAAACAACGGCAATTTGATCGTCTTACCGTCGATGTTGAAACTGAAACCGTCGGCCTCACGAGTGATCAGGATGGTCCGCCCGGACTCGTCAACGATGGAACGGTTTTCACCCTCTTGCATATCGTGCAGGTCAAAACCGAGATCGTCGCTGTTCAACTTGAAGTGCATTGCACGATCACCGTCACCATCAATCACGGCGATGGCTATTTTGGTCTTTACATCTTGCCCGGCGAGCGCGGCTGCTGCGAGGCCGAGAGTAGCAACTAAAAATACGATATTTGTCGATTTCATAACGGAATTGCCCCGTGTTTTGGTGGGTAACGAATCGTTGATGCGCGGCAGGCCCGGATGGTTGCAGCGGCTTGCTGCGGTTGCAGCTCGGATAAGTAAAGACGGGCTCGGTGCGTCCAAAGCGACCGCATTCGTCGACCCAGGCAAAAGGGCCCCACGAAGGGACCCTCTTGATTTTGGCACGCCCGGAGAAATTGCCGGTCGCTGCGCGACACGGCTGTCGTCGGCGTTGATTCCTCGCTTCGCTCGTCACCTGTCCGTCCCGAATATTCATGCAGCCTTGGGTAGATAGTAATGATGGAGTCCGTGAACGGCTGGAAACTCGGCAATTTGGTTGGGTTTGGCTATCCGTACCGGACGACCGGCCGGCGCATCCTGGTTTAAAGAACGATGCGTTCGCCACGGATGATAATAGTCCAGGTACATGACAGCAGTCGTTAAAATCAGACGACATGGATTATAGGGGCCCACGGGCTCCAACAGGTTCTCTCCTACTCGTATCGAAGCGCCATGACCGGACGTGCCGTTGCGGCACGGCCTGCCTGCAATGCAATTGTCAGCCACGCGGCCGCGAGCGCAACCACTGCGCTTGCGACAAACAACCAGGCCCAATCAGCGAACGGCGCCTTATACGCAAATCGCATCAGCCACTGATTCATGAAGTAATAAGCCACAGGCCACGCGATCACGTTGGCCACCAGCACGAGCTTCGTAAAGTCGGACGTCAAAAGCAGGATGATATCGGGCGCCGATGCACCCATGACTTTGCGAATGCCGATTTCCTTGGTGCGACGCTCCGTCGTGAACGAGGCAAGACCAAACAGGCCGAGCGTCGCAACGAAAATAGCGAATGCCGAGAAGGCTGCAAACATCTGGGCCTGTTTTGCTTCAGCCCGGTAACGCGCATCGAAGCGATCATCGAGGAACTGCCAGTTGACGGGGATATTCGGCACCATTCGCGTCCAGACTTCCTCAAAAAAGGCGATGGCCGCGCTGTGGTCGCCTGGTGCCAGCTTGATCGATATCCGGCGTCCGCGGTTGGGGTTCGGTTCGGCATAAACCGTCGCTTTCATTTCATCATGCAGTGATGAGAAGTGAATGTCCGGGATGACACCGACGATCTCCCTGTCGATCGACATCGTCAGTTCACGGTCCTTGAAATCACGAATGACCTGGCCGATCGCCTCCTCCGGTGTCCAGCCAAAGCGACGCGCAGCAGATTCATTGAGGATAGCCACAGCATTGACGACAGGTTGTTCCTCGGTGGGCATTTCAATTCTCATTTCATTTTCACGAAAAGCTCGTCCGGCCAGGAACTCGACGTCATAGTGGTCGAACCACTGATAGTCGACCGCGATATCCGAGATACCCATCATGTCTTTCATTACCGCCTGTCTGCCAGCTTGGATGTAGACCCCGCCATCGAGGTTTTGCTGGCTGGGCACACGCGATGAGAACACAACCGACTCGATGTCCGGGTGTGTTTCCAGCTCAGCCTTCAGGGGCGTGTACAGGCCCCAGAGGTCAGCGAAAAACGGCAGTGAGTGCACGATGTTTCGCGACTTGTCGAAACCAAGATCGACGGTGCGGGCGTAATGCATCTGCGCCATTACGACACCTGTAGCGATCAGCAACGTAATAGATGTTGCAAATTGAAACACTACGAGCACTTGACGCAGCGCAATGGAGCCGCTACTCGATGCCATTCCCTTGAGGACCGAGGCGGGTCGAAAGTGAGACAGATAAAAGGCCGGGTAACTACCGGCAAAAAGGCCGACGATTATAGTGCCGGCGAGCAATGTGGCGAACGTCATCGGATCTGCGAGCGAGAAGGTCAGCGATTTTTCCAGAAATGCGCCGAACGAAGGTAACGCGAGTTCGACAAGCGCGACGGCGAGAAGCATCGCGAACGCGGTCAGAAGCACTGACTCCCCCAGGAACTGGGCGACCAACTGGCGGCGGTCAGCGCCGACCACTTTGCGTATGCCCACTTCCTTGGCACGTTGCGTTGACCGCGCAGTTGTCAGGTTCATGAAGTTGATGCAGGCGATCAGCAGGACGACGAAGGCAACAGCCGAGAACGTATAAACCACCGAAATGCTGCCGTTCGTCCGCCATTCCTGGTCGCGATTGGAGGTCAGGTGAATATCTGTCAGCGCCTGCATATTTAGACCCGTGCGGTTCGGCGCGTCCTCTCCCCGGTATTTGATAATAAAGTCTTCGAACTTGGCTTCGAGGTCGGCCGGGTTGTAGCTTTCGGGTAGCCGCAGGTAGGTGTAGTAATTGTTGCTGCTCCAGCTTTCGAGCTCGTCAGGTCCCATCAACATCGGGATGACGTTGATCGAAGTCACAATTTCAAATTTCATATGGGTGTTGTCAGGCAGGTCCTCAAAAATGCCGGTGACTGTGAAATCGGCCCGGCCCGCCACGTTGATCGTCTGCCCCATCGGATCGCTACTACCGAAGTATCGTTCGGCCGCACGCTCTGACAACACAATATTCGTCGGCGCGGCGAGCGCCGTATCAGGATCGCCGCTAACAAAAGTCAGATCAAAAAACTCAAAGACGTTCGGATCGGCGATGACAAACGTTTCATCATTGATGGTGTTCTCATCTATCGTCAAAGCGATTGAGCCGACGCCCATAATGCGGGTGATGTCTTCAATTTCCGGATAGTCCTGCTGCAGTAATGGCGCAATTGCTGGTGCGATCGACGCCAGTCGCAGGTTGTTGCCGAAGAAGTCGCGCGTTACGCGATGAATGCGATCGGCATTCTGCCAGTGCTTGTCATACGACGTTTCATACTGCACGAACAAGGTAATGATGATGCAGCAGGCGAGCCCGATGGAAAGGCCAACGATATTGATCGCGCTGAAGAGCGGATTACCCGTTATATTTCTTAGCGCAATTTTCAGGTAATTGCTAAGCATGACGGACCTCGCTTACTGGCTGTATGCCAACGACGTTTTCCGAAAGAACACGTCCGTCGAGCATGTGTACAACGCGACTCGCGTGATCGGCATGCCCCTGGTCATGTGTCACCATGACTATCGTTGTGCCGTCGCTGTTGAGTTGGCCCAGCAGGTTCAGCACTTCCTCGCCGTTGGTGGTGTCAAGGTTGCCGGTCGGCTCGTCGGCCAGGATCAGGTTCGGGTTTGTAACAACAGCCCGGGCGACTGCAACACGCTGTTGCTGACCGCCACTGAGTTGCTGCGGACGATGGTCGGCGCGGTGCGCGATGTTTACGCGTTCGAGAACCTGCTGCACCCGCTCTGCGCGGTCTTTCGCAGGCATCTTCTGATACAGGAGCGGCAACTCGACGTTTTCAGCAACAGTCAGCTCATCGATGAGATTAAAGCTCTGAAAAATGAAGCCGATATTCTGCTTGCGTACGATCGCCAGCTCACGCTCGGAGCAATTTTCCACACCTTGTCCCAGGAAGTTGTAGCTTCCCGAATTCGGCGTATCCAGCATGCCGAGAATATTCAGCAGTGTCGATTTACCGCAGCCGGACGGTCCCATGATGGCGATGAATTCACCCTCAGAAATCTCGAGGTTAATGCGGTTCAGAGCGGTTGTTTCCACGTCGCTCGTGCGGTAAACCTTGGATAAATCGTGTAGTTCAATCATGTTCGTGCCCCCTGGCGATGGTGTTCGGTCTATTGGTCGATAAACAGTCGATCGACCGTAATAAAATTGCTGTAGGAAGAAATAATGACTTCGTCGCCGTCGATGAGTCCGCCGACGACTTCGATGTTGGTGGAGTTTCTGCGTCCGAGCTGCACATCGCGGCGCGTTGCGACTGCCCGATCGGCGTCAAGCACAAAAACCCAGGCGCCGCCCGTGTCGTTAAAGAACGGGCCGTTGGCGAGCAGAACCGCGTTGCTGGTCATATCGCCCAGGACGAGACGCATTTGCAATGTCTGTCCGCGCCGAATATCGCTCGGGGCCTCGCCGAGGAAGCGCAAGTCGATTTCGAACTGGGATGCCTGCACATTCGGATATACCTTGCTGATTTCGAGGTCGTAGTGCGTGCCGTCGACTTCGAGCTCGGCCCGTTGGCCGACGCGGACCCGGCTCAGGTAGAACTCGTTGACGAACGCTGTTGCCTTGAATCGATCAACGTCGTCGATTTGTCCCAGGCGCTCACCGCGACCTTTCGATTCGCCGATTTCGGCGTTAAGTGACGTCAGTTGCCCGGCGCGTGGCGCCCTGACGAGCAGGTTGTCCAGGTTCGAGCGAGTCAGGATCAGGTTTTTCTCAAGTTGGGAAACCGACGCTTCAAGCTGTTCGATCTGCGCGAGACGGATTTTTTCCTCCTGTGCCTGACTTTCGCGTGTGACCCCACGGCGACTTTTCCAGTAATCGAGCTCGTCAACGGCGTCCTCGTACTCGTTTTTTGAAATGAACTGCTTGCCTTCGAGCTCGATGTATAGGGTGACGAGCCGGCCAAGGCGTGAAATCTGGTAGTCGATCTCGATCAGATCGCTCTTGAGCGACAGGCGGTTTTGCTGGATTGCGAGTTGCGTATTGCGAAGATTGTTAAGTTGCTGGCTGACCTCGGCCTCGCGAGCGATGACATCCAGTTGCAGTGACGTGTTTGAAAGTTCGAGTATCGGCTGGCCTTCTTCCACGTAGGTGCCATCTTCGACGAGGATGCGCTCGACCCGTCCGCCCTCGATTGCGTCGAGGAACACCGTGCGCTCGGGCGCAACCGTTGCGCGCAACGGAATGTAATCCTCGTAGGCGCCGGTCTCGACGGTCGATGTGCGGATGCGCTGGCCGTCCAGCGTGTAGGACGTAGATGCATCCCGGGTTGCCCAGATCACCCCAACCAGCAGGATCGCCGCCGCAATGCCGCCACCTATGGCCAAGGGCCTGCGGGAGCTGCGCTGGATCTTGCGATCCATCGTGTCGCCAGGCTTGTGATTCGTCGTATTCATGTCCTTATAAAAGCAAGGCCTGTGCCAATGCGGTGACCAGTAAAATCAACAGCTTACAGAGGAGCACACTCATGAAAGTGTGCGATATCGCAAACAAGTGATCGATTTCGAACACTTCAAAGGCTACAGTCCGGGCATGACGGCTCAAGCGACCATTCTTGTTGTTGATGACGATCCCGATGTGCTGATGGCGGCCAGGTTGCTGCTGCAGAAGCATTATTCGCGGGTCCTGACCGCTGAGGACCCTGCACACATCAAGTCGATGATGGCGGCCGGGCAGATCGATGTTTTCCTGCTGGACATGAATTTCGCCATCGGCCGTAACACCGGCGCCGAGGGTCTGCAGTGGTTGCAGTACATACTCGGTGAGGACCCGGATGCCGTAGTCGTCCTGATGACCGCATTTGGGGATCTCAATACTGCTATACAGGCGATGCGTGAGGGGGCTGCAGATTTTGTTCTGAAACCCTGGCAAAACGACAAGCTCATCGCAACTCTGCGTGTCGCCAGCCAACTTCGACAAACGCGGGCAAGGTTGACGGCATTGAGTCAGCCGTCACCGCAGTCGGACATGGTGGCTGGTTCCGCCGCGATGCAGGAGATGCTCAAGATCGTTGCCCGGGTCGCGCCAACTGACGCGACGGTTCTGATACGCGGTGAGAGTGGCACGGGCAAAGAGCTCATCGCGCAGGCATTACACCGGCAGTCGAAGCGGTTCGACAAGATGCTGGTCGCGGTTGATCTTGGCGCTGTTGCCGAGAATCTGTTTGAGAGTGAGTTGTTCGGTCACCGACAAGGCGCGTTTACCGATGCCCGTCAGGACAGGGCGGGGCGGTTCCAGGCGGCCAGCGGAGGCACGCTGTTTCTCGATGAGATCGGCAATCTCCCGCTCGCGTTGCAGGCCAAACTGATGCGCGTACTCGAGGCGCGCGAAGTGACGCCGCTTGGCAGCGATCAGCCTGTTGCAGTTGATGTGCGCTTAATAGCGGCAACGAACCAGCCACTTGAGAAGCTGGTTGCAACTGGCCAGTTTCGGGAAGACCTGTTGTATCGCATCAATACCATTGAGGTTGTCTTGCCGCCACTTCGGGACCGGCTCGATGATCTTCCCGCACTTGTCGAGCGTTTCGCGGCGGCATCCGCACGTAAGTACCGATTGCCTGAAAAGACTTTTTCACGTGACGCGCTGGCCGCGCTCAAAGCCCACCACTGGCCCGGGAACATCCGTGAACTTTCACATACGGTAGAGCGAGCCGTGTTGCTAAGCGACGATGATTACCTGACGGCCGTCGACTTCGTATTCACGAAATCGGCCACAGAGGCGCAGGGCCGGTCGTTGAATCTCGAGCAAAACGAACGCTACCTCCTGGAGACGGCGTTACAGAATGCGGACGGCAATATTTCGCATGCAGCCAGTGCGCTCGGCATAACTCGTGCGGCGCTCTATCGCCGCATAGAGAAATTCGGCCTGTGAAACACAGGTTCCGCACCCGCTTTCGTATCCTGACCGTCGTGCAGGTTTGCCTGCTCGCGCTGACCTTGTGCGTGCTCGCCCTCACGGTGCTCGAAACAGATCATCTTGCCGTGCCCGTGGTGCTCGCCGGAATAGCATTGATGCAGGTACTTGCCCTGATTGGTTCCGTGCAGGCGCACGTCGACACGCTTGAGGATTTTTTCGCGGCCATAAATTACGAGGACTTTACGCTTCGATTCATCGAGGACGACGTTGATGCCGAGTTGAAGGGCGCCTTCAACAAGGTGCTGGAGCGCTTTCAGGACGCCCGCGCGGACCGCGACATGCAGGCCGCTTACCTGGATACAGTCATAAGGCATGTGCCCGTGGCGTTTTTTGCCGCACGTTCCGACGGCTCTCTGTCGCTGGTCAATAATCCCGCACGCCGGCTCACGGGTATGCCAACGCTGCGTAACATCCGTGACCTGGCGACGATTGATGAGACCTTGCCGGTCGCGCTGATGAGCATCGAGGCCGGACAGCAACGTTTGTTGCAGACAAACATTCGTGGCTTGCCGGTTGAGCTTCGGGTGTCGGTCGCAGAAATCCGGATGGCGGGCGAGGTCGAGCGACTCTACTCCATCGAAAATCTCTCGGGAGAGCTGTCCGCGCGTGAGTCCAGCGCCTGGCGCAACCTGATTCGGGTTCTGACCCACGAGATCATGAATACCCTGACACCGGTTACATCGCTGGCGCAAACCACAGTAGAGATGCTCGATGATCCCGATTCGGCCGCGGACATACGCGAAGCAATAGAAACCATCGGCAGGCGTAGCGAGGGGATGATTCGATTCGTATCGCGTTACCGGGAATTGCTGCATGTGCCCGAACCCAAGGCGGAGAATGTCAGCGTTCTTGAGCTGCTGCAAAACGTCGCTACGCTGTTGCAGCCGTCGCTGGAGGGTATTCATATCTCAGTCGAGGTGGTCCCGGAGTCGCTCGAAATATTTGCCGACCGGCAGCTCATCGATCAGGTCCTGATTAATCTCGTGAAGAATGCCGGGGATGCACTGGCCGGCACGACCGAGCCGCGTATCAGCCTGTCAGGCAGGCTGAACCTGGGCCGCGTCATTATCAGCGTTGCGGACAACGGCCCCGGCATCCATGAAGATGATATCGATCAGGTGTTCATTCCCTTCTTCACGACGAAGCGTGAGGGTAGTGGTATCGGCCTGCCGCTGAGCCGCCAGATCATGACGGCGCACAACGGCGATATTGCGCTGGAAAGCGGCCCTTCAGGAACGACATTTCGGCTGGTGTTCAACTGACGGTTGGCATGCTTACTCGGTAAATGAGTCCTCATCGTGTTTGCACTCGAGGACTGGCGTGCCGCCCGAAAAACCAATCGCAGCACAATGGCGTGAAATAGCTATAATGCGGCCCCGAGTATAAGTCGAATAAACACCCTTTTGCGTCACGTCCACCACCATTGGCAGTCAGTTTAGTCCGTTTTTCGCCCCGAGCGCTGCGGAATCTTCTCCAAATGACGGCGCAGTGTCCTGAAAACCCACCCTTATTGCCTATTTACAGTCAAGCGCAGGAAGCGACGGCGCCACAAAGCGCAGGGCACCGCGCTGGCGCATGTCACTGATCCCAACGAGCTGTGGTGTGCCAATTACAAGGGCGAGTTCATGCTCACCGACCGCCGCTACTGCTACCCGCTGACGATCACCGACTACGCCAGCCGATATCTGATCACCTGTGATGCCCTCTCCACCACCAAGGAAGTCTATGCCTTCAGCGTTTTTGAGAGAGCTTTCAAGGACTTCGGCC
>JADFHE010000032.1:0-31122 GCA_022567295.1 Pseudomonadota bacterium
ACTCTCAAGCCTTCCGCGAGCCGTGAATACGACGGCGAGAACACTCAAAGCGATACTGGTCAGCGTCAAGGCCGTCGCCGGATCGAGGTGCCCCAGGACGATGCGCCCCGCCAGGGATCGAACGCGATGCTTGAAGGATCGGCCTGTCTGGTTGTTCATCGTTATCCTGGCTGGTTTTTCAAGCGCACGGCGAACAAGAGCAGGTTCGCAAAGTAATGCGCGGCCGACCCCAGAGCGACCAGCACGATACCATCCAGCCAGGTTATGTGCGCAAACAAGGGTAGTACGAGTACACATCCGATCACGGAGTCCGCCTGATCCATGACGAGAAACATAAATCCTTTGAGGCCCTTGGCGTTCTTCCCGGGCGGTATGTTAATGCGCCGTTTAATAAAACTGTTGGGAAGCTCGGCCAGGACATAGGCGAGCCCCCACAAGGCCCCATAAAACCAAGTATTGTAAGGGAAGCTGAGATCGTCAAACTCAATCAATGACAGGCGATCGATTGCGGGAAATTTCGATGCGACCCAACCAGCAGCAGCCAGCCATACGGCCGTGAGGACGATCATGCCGAAGAATCCTTTCCACGTCTTGTTATCGCCAAACAGTCGCTTGCCGTCGCGGAGGACAACGCCGCCATCCATTGGTCGCGATAGACGACTAAAGAGCCGCGCTTTTACAAAAACCATGTTGCTGGAACCCGCGCACACGAGGATCGCAATCAGGAACATCAGTTGCGGCAGCGGGCTCATTGACTGCACTCCTCCTGCAAGACGATCTTCCCTGTTTGCCCATTCATCTGTATGACCTGTCCGTTCTGTATAAACTCGGTTGCGCCTTCGACCCCGACCACGGTCGGTATGCCGAGCTCACGCCCGATGATGGCCGTATGCGAGAGCAAACTCCCCTTTTCAACGATCAATCCAGCTGCTGACACCATGAGGAAAACCCAGCCCGGATCCGTCATTTCCGCGATCAGCACTTTTCCACGGATGTCGCCGGCGTCTGCCGGGTTGTCCACCACTACCGCCTCTGCCGTTACGAGTCCGGCGGAGCAGCCGGTACCGTGCAAAGCCCCATCGCAATGAGTTGCCTCCGATCTCACTTTCGGTGGCACAACGTTTAGCCGAACGGTCCCTTGAGACCGTATTCGCTCGGCCGGACAAAACGACAGGTAGCGTTCCCGATCGGCCTTGCGCTGGCTGACCAGTCCCTGAAGCGTTTCATTGACGGATATTCCTGTGATGAAGCCCAGCACTTCATCGACGCTTAGGTAAAAGACGTCGTGTGGATCCTGCAGCACCCCTTCGTCCGTCAGATTCTTACCCAAAGACCGAAAGATTGACCGGACGATACCAAAAGCGCGTGCCCGATCCATTCGTGAACTCTCACGATAGCGAATCGAACGGCGTGCCAGGTAGAGGGTCCAGCCAAACAAGACCCGCCTCAAGGGGCGCCGGCGTAGCGCGCGACGAAGACGGTCGGCAGCTTCCGTCCTGGTCTTCATCCGGTGCTCGTCCAGCTTCTCGATATCAACATCGGAACCGGCTTGAGTTGCAATAAGCCGGAGGAGCGATTGCGGGTCGTCGCGGAAACAAACCGATTCGAGTTTCAATTCCTCCAGAGATCGATCGCCAAATTGTTCAAGATGATGCTGTAAGCGATCCACGAACTCCGCATTATCGAAGAGTTCCTCAATCTTTCTTCCGCAGAAATCGTCCTGGGACATGGTCAGTGCGTCGTCAAGCTGTTGACTCAACACCGGATCACGCTTCGCTACCCCGGCCATTTCGACCATTGAACGAACGGGCGCCGCGCTTTCCAGCTTCGTGTCTCCGGCCATCAGCCCACCGAATACGTTCTCATCCAATCCGATATTTCGAAGTTGGCGCCTGGCGGCCGCTGTAAAGACGAACGCGAAAAGATCGTTTAGCAACGTCACTTCCCATCCGTCCAGCACCTCGGCGTTGATACTATGGTACAAACTAGTGAGCTCGTGATTATCCATGTCGGTCAGACTGCGTGCCCGAAATGAACGATGCAGGCGCCGGAAAGATCCGGCGCAACGACGCATGTAGAAATGCAGGAAAATGCAGTGCCACAACACGCGCAAGGCGACCCATACGACTCGGGGAAGCAGGACAATACGATTGAACCAGGATTGGTGCACTCGATCGACTGTGTTGCTAATCCCCAGCATTTCTTCCCAGACTGGCAGATAGGGTTCGACCGCGGGAACCAGGCGAAACATCTGATACCAGTTGGTCAGGTTGTAGTAGACACGGCCGCCGAGATATCCAAGCATGTTCTTGAACAGATGGTCGTTTCGGCGGACGAGCTTTTTTGATACACCGAGCCGCAACAGCGCATTTCTGAACAACACTTCGTACGCGTGCCGAATGTGCGAAACAGTCAGTGGCGATGTGATGCCGGGATAGCTCTCCACTATATTGCTGTTGTCGAAAACGGACTGCTGCCCGCGGGGGATCGTGGTGATTGGTCGGCTCTGAGTAATGTACAGCTTGCCGACCGCATCGAAGGCCCACTCGATGTCCTGATAGTGATCATAGAGTCCCGAGATCGTATCGCCCGCCCTTCGAAGTGCCTCACGCTGATCGCCGGAGAGGACATGCTCGTGTCGTTTTTCATCCGCGACCTGGTACAGGGTGGTGCCTTGCCCTTCTGTGGCGTCGAAGCACACTCCTTTTCTCTTATCTCCAATCTCGTAACGCCACTGGTCGCGTAATCGATCGTAAATATAGGTATCAGTTTCCACTTGGTCCGAAACGACCCCCTCTCCCAGTCCGTACCCGGCGACGATGACAGTTTCGTCGATACTCCCGGCGGGATTCGCCAGGAACATGACGCCGGAGGCTTCGCTGTCGATCATGATCTGAATGACAACTGCCACTTCATGGGAAGTGGTATCGGAGCTCTGGTGGTGCTTGTAGGCAAGGTTTCTCGCGGTGAATGCCGACGCCCAACAACTCTTGATTCGATCCAGGACGCCGGACCGGGGCACATAAAGAAACGTATCGAACTGTCCCGCATACGACCCGCCTGCCGAGTCCTCGGCCAGACCAGACGACCGTACGGCATAGTGTGTGGCACCCATCCTGTCCAACTCGCGCTCGACATCGCTGCGCACAGCATCCGGTATCGTGGTCCGTTCTATCAGAGCCCGAATGGCGTCGCTTGATCGCCGTATGCTGTCCGGGTTTTCGAAGTCGATCGCATTCAATTGACGCTCGACGATGTGCTTCTGTTTGGCTAAGACTTCGGCGCACACTTCGCTACTCACATGAAACCACGCAGGTACCGGGACGCCATGCATCGTGAGCCGATGCAAATTGGCTGCTTTTCCGCCCATAACAGAAAGGTTTGTTTCAAGACTGTCTTGCATAACTAGAGTCCTGCCATCAGAGCGTTTAGATCATGTTGCAGCTGAATGACGGTTGTGCGGCCGGCGTCGTTGGGGATATTCGAAAAAAGCAGAATCAGATAAGCCATGGCCGGCACGATCAGATTGTCAACGCCGCGGCGACTAATCGCTTCGGCACCACAAGTCACGACAGCAATAACGCTTGCCACCAAAAGAGCGTACGCGGTTTGCAAATCCGCGATGGATTCAAGACACCAGAAGCTGACGATAAATGCGACAACAAAAAACGCAGCACAGCCAGCCGTTGTCTTACCACTGGCAATACCCGGCAACGGGCCGATTGGAAAAATCCGTCCCACGATTGCGGCAAACGCATCGGCCAGGGTCAGGATCAGGATCGGTATCACAAAGAATATCGGCTCGTTTTGCGTTAGCAACAGCAGGCCTCCTATTGAAGTCGCAAAGTAGATTTCGCCAAGAGACTTGCGCTTTACATCATGCAATACGCTGCCGAAGCATCGCCTCAAACCTGCGATCTGCCTGACGGCTATCAACCAGCCCACAACAAGTCCGAGCGCTGCAATGATCATGGTCGGCGTATCCAGGAACAGCGGAAACGAAAGCGCCACCAAGCCGATACAAATGTGCAGCGCCTTACGTTTGAGCTCCCGGGCAACGGCACTACTATTAGTTATACGACTCAGTATGCCCATTACCAGGAACAGTAGTACTGGCGGGATCGCAATTGCAATTATGCTGGCTTGCATCAACTAGACTCCCTGGCCATGTCATTGCCGCCTGTTGAGAGGCTGACCACGCGACAAGGAACGATGTGCTGTTGCGAAGTCACCTGAGCAAAAGGCCGCAATAATGGAAAGTTCGCCGGCCAGGACGAGCGCCGCTGAAATCTCCGCAAGAGCTGTACTGTTGCCAGTGCCGGCGAGTCCAAGAATGTCCAGGCACGCTTTAGCGCTGGGGAGACCGGTACCGCCACCGACAGTGCCGACCATGATGTTTGGCAGTGTGACGCTGGCATAAAGATCGCCCTCCGCCGTCCTTTCCAGGCGCGTGATACCTGTTGCTGATTCTGCGACGCAGGCTATGTCCTGGCCACAGGCCAGATACAATGCCGCCAGCCCATTCGCGTAGTGCCCATGGATGCCGATGGAACCGCTCATGACACCGCCGATGGCGCTCGCATACCAGTAATCGACCATACGGTCTGGTGTGGTATGCAACTTCTGGCAAACGAGTTCGCGCGGAATCCTGACATCTGCAACCACCCGTTTGCCGCGTACGCCACTCAATGTTTGTGCCGTCGCTTTTTTGTCACCCGACAAATTTCCCTCAAGAAACCAATGGCGCGGTTGTATCGGCGTGTTTTCAAGAAAAACCTTGCAGATCGCCTCGGATGCGAAGGTCACCATGTTCTGACCGGAAGCATCTTCGGTCCTGTAACGAAGATCGACGTAAACGTGATTTCCTTCGATGATCGGTCGAACGCTGAGCAGTTGTCCGTGGGACGTGACTCCGGCTACGACGAAATTCAGACTATTGCTGTGCGTGTCAATGAAATCCGCAAACGTCTTTGCATCGATCAGTCGATCGAAAGCGAATACCGGCGTGCGGCTAACCGCTTCTTCAACGACGCATGCGCCGCAACCGCCAGCAGCAGTGAGCAGATTCGCACCCCGATTGTAAGACGCCACCAGTGCCGCCTCCGTTGTCGCTAACGGGACCCGGTAATCCGTTGTTCCGGCGTGGCCATGTATACGCAGTGGACCCGCGTGACCCACCGGGATATTTACCGTGCCAATGTACGATTCGATATTTCGCTGGTAAGCCGATGCATTGGTTCTGGCCTTGGCATCATACAATTCGGATCTGGCCTGATCCTGATCAAGCCTCGTCCAGCGCCGATCAGCATCGGCGGCCGCCTGATCGAAAGGGTTTGCCGCGTCGATAACTTCGAATCGGCGTGCTCCGTTTCTGTCCATCTCCTGCTCCCGTGTCGGTGTTGCATTGAACATGGGCGCATTTTCGCCTGGCCGCTCCCAGGAAACATGAGTTGAGAGTGATTATTCGGTAATCGATGTCTGATTATTTTCTGAGCACCGTATTCTGATGCGGGTATAGCAATATCTGAGTGATAATGCAGCTCTGTACCTGGATTCAATCAGGCAGCGATTGTGCCAGGGAAACACATTGAAACGTGACTTACGGTCGTGGAGGTTCAAGTCCCTTGGGCCGTGTCCCTGGCGCTTCGCTTCGGCGAAAGCAGGTCAAGGACTTGTATTTCAACAAGTTGTAAGCAAATAGCAAACATTGACCCGTTCATTCCAGGTATCGCGCAAATTGTTCCGGTAGATCCCGGAGTGCACGGTTTCCATCTTTGAGCGTCGGCAATGGCCTGGAACTGTAGGTGTTCCAAAACAGGTACGAGCTATCGCTGTTGCTGATTTCGATATCATGCAGCAGGGCCGCCATTGCCTTCCCCGTGTAAGTCGTATCGAGGGTGAGTCCCAGATTCTCCCTCGCGAAATCGACGGCACGCACCGTCGCGTCATCGACCGCCGCATAGCCGCCCGCATAAAAATCGTCCCGCCAGATAATTTTGGTGCGCGTTGCCGCATGAGTCGGAATTGAGGGGTCCAGGCGATTCAACAGTGTCGCGGTTTTTCTCATCAAACGATCCAGCACATCTCGTTTCACAAATCGATTGTCGGCGACTCGGATCGCGTGGATTTCGGTCGGCAGGCCGGCCAGTGCGAGTCCGATGGCGAGTCCTGCAACACTGCCCATCGTGCCGTTAGCTATGTAGATGCGATCTGGCGAGCCGACCTCGCCGGATTCGACTTGCGCCGCAATTTCCAGCCCAGCGTTGACGAACCCGACGGCACCCAGCCAGCAGGTACCGCCCAGCGGAATGACCCAGGTCTTCCTGTTCTGCAGATAGCGGCGATACAGTTCGAGGCGCTTTACCGAGCCACCCCAGCGGATGATCTCGGTGCCCAATTCGAGGTGCGCGTTTAGCGTCTTCCAAATGTCCGGTGTTCGCACCTGGTGTGCCAGGAAACACGTGCACTCAAGGCCGAGTTGCTTCGCATGGATTGCTGTTGCCAATGCATGATTTGAACCGACCGCACCGAAAGTTGCGACGCGTTTTGCGCCACGATCTTTCGCGCGCTGAAATATGTACTCGAGTTTACGTATTTTGTTGCCGCCGTACAGCTCACTCGTTTGATCGTCGTGTTTTATCGCTATGTTGCGCGTTCCGGCGGATGTCTTGATCTGATGACGCGAAACCGGCGTTGGCAGCGAGGCAATAGGAAACTTGCGCAGTTTGGCTGCGAGCACCGGATACGCGTTGCCGAGGGAATCTTTCATTTCATAACAGATTAAACAAGTGCACAGGCGATGGCGAGGGTTAGGAAGCAGCCTCGGTAATATCGATGGCTCTTGGATATTACCGAGACTGCTTCTACAATACACACAAACCTATCTGACCAAGTTCGGAGACAAGTTTGTCAGATGCAGTTGACCGCGGTATCACGGTCACCGAAATCGCGCCGATGGATCAACCCATCGATGTGTGTCCAGAAACCACGGCCGCCTTCATCGGCCGTGCGCTTCGTGGTCCCCTCAATACGCCGCTTCTGGTGAAGAACTTCGGCGAGTTTCGACGCCGCTTCGGCGACGTCTGGGGAAGGTCGAGTCTCGGCCCTGCCGCCAAACAATTCTTCGATCATGGTGGTCTGCGTCTGTACGTCGTACGGGTCGCGAACAACGCGCGCGGCGCAATGCTGTGTTTGCCGGCCAGTGGCTCCGCACTGGTTTTGCGTGCGGTCGAGCCCGGATCGACTGTAACCATTCGTGCCGCCGTCGACTACGATCGTATCGATGACGACGCCGACGATCTTTTCAATCTCACGCTGCAGCGAGTCGACCCGGCAACGGGTTTGGTTGTCGATCAGGAATTCTTTCACAAACTCTCCTGGCAAGAAGAGTCTGTGTCGTTTGTCGGGGACGAATTGCTGACGTCGGATCTGGCTCGTATCGAGCACCCGTTTCCTACGCACCGCCCGGAGCGAACGACGGCGGCGGGGCGATCCTACGAATCGACGTATGTGGATCACGCTCAGGCCGGAACGGACGGGATAGAGCTGTCCAATTACGATCTGGTCGGTTCGCGCCGTGAGCGCAGCGGATTGTTTGCACTCGAACAGATAGAGCACTTTGATTTGCTCTACTTGCCACCGCCCGGAAAGCGAAAGGACGTCGGACCAACAGCCGTGCTTGCGGCGGAACTGTACAGCCGGGAACGTGGCGCGATGCTGATCGTCGATCCGTCGCCACAGTGGGCAAGCGCCGAAGAGGCCGTTAACGCCGTACGTGATCTGGGATACGCCAGCCCCAATATACTGGGATATTATCCGCGCGTAGTGGAGCGAGGCAGTGAGGACGGTGTTGCCCGACCGGCGGGCGGTGCAATTGCTGGATTGCTCTGCAAACAGGACCGTACCTGCGGGCCGTGGCAACCGCTTGGCCAGCATGGGATAGGGTTGCACCGCGGACTTCGACCCGTGAGCAATGTCAGTAGCGAGGAAGAGCACTTGCTGGTTCGTGCAGGACTGAACGTGATCAACGGTGGGGATGCGGGCAAAGCGCGACTCTCTGGCTGCGTCACAATGGGCCGCGGCAGCGAGGTCTATGCCACGTTTTCAAAACTTCCAGTGCGGCGCTTCTGTCTACAGATTATCAACACGATTGCACAAGCGACACGCTGGGCTGTTTTTGAACCTGAAGACATTACTTTAGCGAAAAGGCTGCGCGGTCAGGTGCTAACGTATCTGTATTGTCTCAACGACCTCGGCGCTTTTGTCGATGAAGAATTCATCGTGCAATGCGACGCTGGTGTCAGCGATCGTTCAGACAGTAAGGAACGCGGCATCACGATCCTGTTGGTTTTTCATCCTGTCGGATGTGACGGGCCGATCTCGCTGACTCTCCACCAGACCGCTTCCGGCTTTCGCGTAGGCAGCACCGCATTCGGACTTACCATAAGAAGTTCTTTCGACTGAATTCGCAACCATAAGCTGTCATATGAGCATCCACCTTATGCCACCAACTTATCGGGAGGGGGTATGAGAGATAGCGATGTTCTGGATAAAAACCCGCATATATCTCGATCGGCATTGGAAGCCATACACGACCAGGTTTTCGGCTGGGCCCTCTCTCGCTGTAATTATGATCGTGCTGCAGCGGAGGATCTTGTGCAACAGAGTTACGTTGAGTTACTGGCGGGCAAGGCGAAATTTGAGGAGCGCTCCACGTTGAAAACTTTCGTCTTTGCTGTGATTCAGAATCTGGCAAAAAGTCGATATCGCCGTATGGCGTCACGCATGCGATTAGTCACGGCGATGGCGCAAGATGCCGGTGACGAGCCGGCAGCGGAGACAACGGCTGTTGAGAATCCAGCAGTATGGCAAGCCGTGCAACGTCTTCCGCAGCGACAGCGGGACATTATTGAACTGGTCTTCTGTCGCGATATGACTGTTGAAGATGCGTCGCGGGTGATGGGCGTTACGACTGGTACCGGTCGAGTGCATTATGACCGCGCAAAGAAAACGTTACGGGCCCGGCTCGAAGATGGCAGAGAATCTAACGATGAGTAAAGATGACATAGCACTACATGAGATGCTGCAGCAAGCGCAACGAGAGGCTGACGGCGTTGCCCCGACCTTCACAGAGGTTTTCAACGCAGCAGAAAATAGGATCCGTGGCAGACGACGGATGCAATTCGCAGGCCTGACCGCAGCGGCCATTGGCGTCCTGGCGTTCGGCCTGCTGCCAACACCAGGAGATGAATTTATTTACGTGGATATGGAGGAGCTGAAGGCGACCACCTACTGGACAGCACCCAGCGATTTCCTGCTTCCCGACCATCAAATCGACATATATCGGGAGTTGCCCAAGTTATTCGAGTCAACCGAGCCCGATGGAGGAACGTTACTATGAAAAAGGGACTACTGACAATACTGACAATTGCCAGTTTCGGAATTGGCGCTGCTCTGGCCCAAGTCCCGAAAGGAGACGTATTCAAGGGCAAGTTGTTCGCACCAAATATCATCATGGAACAACAAGACGCGCTTCATCTCACGAAGCAGCAATTTACCGGGATTCGGGCCGCCGTTATCGAAGTACAGTCCGGCGTCGCTGAACATGAGTGGGATATGCGTGAGGCTTATCAAGCACTTATGCTTGAACTGGATCAATCGCCGATCGATGAGACGGAGGTGCTGAAACACGCAGATATTGCGCTGTCAGCCGAAAATCAGGTGAAAAAGAATCAGATGACGATGCTCATCAGAATCAAGAACCTGTTGAACGCCGAGCAAATCGACTATCTGGAGTCGTTGGTGGCGGAAAAGTAATATGCATCGACTGGTTTCAATTTCAGCTTCATTGATGCTTGGCCTCGCAGGTTGTGGGGGCAGTGGATCGGGTGGTGACACGCCACCACCGCCACCGCCGATACCCATTACCAAAGCCGAGGCATTTCAGTTTCTAAATCAGACAACGTTCGGCGCGCTGGAGGCTGAGGCGAACCGGGTCATAGCGATGCGTCATGAGGCCTGGATTGACGACCAGATGATGAAGCCCGCGTCTCTCAATCTGCCGTTTCTGCGATTATTGCCGATTGTGCAGCCGCTGGGGCTGATGAATGCTGACCGGGTAGATATCTGGTTTCGCAATGCGTTGCACGGTGATGATCAACTGCGACAACGCGTTGCATTCGCACTATCTGAAATATTCGTGGTATCCCAACTCGGAGCGTTGAACGACGCTCCTTTCTCAACGGCCAGTTACTACGACCTGCTGGTTGAAAATGCGTTCGGAAATTACCGGGACTTGATCCAGAAAGTAACCTTGCACCCGGCTATGGGTGTTTATCTGAGCATGCTGAGTAACGAGAAGCCCGATGTTGCGAACAATATTCGGCCAGATGAGAACTACGCGCGCGAATTGATGCAATTGTTCTCGATTGGTCTGGTCGAATTGAATCAAGACGGAAGTCGAAGACTCGATGATCAGGGTCGGGTCATTCCAACCTACGACCAGTCCATCATCGAGGGATTCGCTCACATTTACACGGGTTGGACTTACGCGAATACAACCCAGTTCAGGGACCCGCAGAGGAGCTTGCAAGGCGAAATCCAACCGATGGTTTTGTGGCCCGCATATCACGACACCGGGGCAAAAAAGGTTCTAAACGGAGTCACTATTCCGGCCGGGCAATCCGGCGCCCAGGACCTGAGCGATGCGCTCAATAACATATTCAATCATCCGAACGTGGGCCCATTTATTGCGATTCGGCTCATTCATCGCTTGGTCACCAGTAATCCGTCTCCGGGTTACATCGCTCGTGTCGCGGCCGTATTTAACGACAATGGATTCGGCGAACGCGGCGACCTTGGCGCGGTTGTGAAAGCCATCCTGCTCGACGGCGAGGCGCGGCCTGCATCGCGAATGGATCTGGATGGCAAAATCAAGGAACCGCTTTTGCGATTAACCCAGTTGTGGCGCGCCTACGATGCGCAGTCGCGGAGCGGTCGTTATGCTTATGACTTTGCGTACTTTTTTCTCGGTCAGGGCCCGCTACAAGCGCCCCATGTGTTTAACTTTTTCAGCCCATTCTACGCACCGCCCGGAGAAATACGTGACAGCAGTCTGGTTGCGCCGGAGCTCGAAATTGCAACCGAATATCTAAACACATTCATGACGAACTTCATGTTTGGCCAGACATTCGGCCTGAATTCGACCAACCAGAACCTGCGCGACGATGACGTCTACATAGACTTCGAATCTGAAATGCTGATTGCGGCCAATATCGATCAATTGATCGGTACTGTTGCGGGCAAACTCCTGGGCGGGGAAATCTCTGACACGCTGCGAAATGAGATCGCCGGGATGCTCGCGTTGGTACCGGAAACAGAAACGGTACTGCGAGCAGCCGAGACGATTTACTTCATCGTGACATCACCGGAGTACGCCTACCAGCGATAAGGTTGGCGATTCGCCGGGAGATTAGTTATGAAAAAGATCAATCGACGTGATTTTCTGAAACGAAGCAGTGCGGCAGCAGCACTTGTCAATGCTCCGGGATTTGCGTACTCGCAAGGCTTCGGCGTAGCGGCACCGTTTGATGACTATCGCGCACTCGTCTGCGTATTTTTGCATGGTGGCAATGACTCTTTCAACATGGTCGTGCCGAATACCACTGCCGAGTACAACGCGTATGCGGCCTCAAGGCAAAATCTCGCGATCCCGCAGAGCGATCTGTTGGCGATCAATCCAGTGTCGCTGCCTACCGGGTCGAGGGCTTTTGGCTTTCACCCGGCGATGATCGGCATGCGGGACCTGTTTGAGTCGGGAAGGGCTGCATTTGTTGCCAACGTTGGGCCGCTCGTCGAGCCGACGACCAAAGTGCAGTTTCGGAATCAGTCAGTTATCTTGCCGTCGCAACTGTTTTCGCACAACGACCAGCAGTCGCAATGGCACTCCCTAAAAGGGGCCAATACCAGCAAGACAGGTTGGGCCGGTCGAATTTCTGATCTTATCAGCGCCAGTGTTACGAATCAGAAGATGGCGACAAATGCATCGTTAAACGGCACCAGTTTGTTCCAGTCTGCTGATAACACCATCGCTTATGTGATGGGCGAATTGGGACCACGGCAGTTCGATGGATTCTCCGATGACCTCACGAGCATTTTTTTCGATCAGAGGCAGGCCTTCGAGAGCATTCTCGACGCGCCGTATGATTCGATCTACGAGCGCAGTTTTGCGGATATTCAGAAACGGGCCGTGGCTGCAGCTGATACGGTTTCCGCTGCGATCAAGAGCGCCGAGGATGCAGGGATAATAACGACTGAATTCCCGAATACGCCACTCGGTAACCAACTGTCGACAGTGGCGAAACTGATTGCCTCGCACATTGAACTCGACATGCAGCGACAGATATTTTTTGTAGGGATCGGCGGATTCGATTCGCATGACAACCAAAATCAGGATCAGCCTGTATTATTGGGCGGAGTCAGCGACGCATTGACGGCTTTCTACAGCGCGACGGTCGATATCGGCTTGCCCGAGAGCGTAACCACTTTTACGCAATCCGATTTTGGGCGCACGCTGACGTCCAATGGCGATGGTTCGGATCACGCCTGGGGCGGGAATCAACTGGTCATTGGTGGCGCTGTTCTCGGCCGGGATATATACGGTAATTTTCCGGTGCTCGAGATCGGTGGCGCCGAAGACGTGGGAGGCGGACGCATGATTCCGTCAACGTCCGCGGATCAGTATGCAGCCACGTTGGCGAAGTGGTTCGGTATCTCTGACACAGACCTGGATATCGTTGCACCTAACCTTTCGAACTTTGCACAGCGCGACCTTGGGTTTATGATCTCCTGATTCCAATTCAGGGTTTCCCAAATGAAAAATCTTGCCGCAGCGGCTGTCGCTGCCGTACTCCTTGTCGCTGGCTGCGGCGATTCTCAAGAAGCTTCGACAACCGACGTTGCACAGCCTGAGCCAGGAGTAGCACTGCACGAGCTACTTGATGAGCATTTCGAGCGGGATCTTGAGATGAATCCGCTCAATGCGACATTCATCGGTGATTATCGCTACAACGATCGAATGGCCAATTCTAACAGTCCTGAATACATCGCTGAATTAACGGCGATGGACGAAGAGTTTCTTCTGCGACTTCTGGAAATCGACCGTGGTCAGCTCGGCTACCAGGATCAGTTGAGTTATGACTTGTTTAAAATCAGCCGACAACAGTCGCTCGAAGGCAATCAGTTTCCGTTCCACCTGCAGCCGGTTAACCAGTTCTACTCGATCACGAACTTCTTTGTGCAACTCGGCAGTGGTACGAGCGCGCATCCGTTCGAAACCGTAAGAGACTATGAAGATTTTCTGAGCAGAGCGAATGACTACTCGGTCATCATTGACCAGATCATTGCGAATATGAAGGAAGGCATTCAGGTGGGTGTTACACAGCCGCGCATTCTGATGGAGAAACTGCTACCGCAGATTGATTCGCAGATCGTGGACGACCCCAAGGAAAGCGGCTTCTATGCACCCGTCATAAATATGCCGGAAGACTTCAGCGATGAAGACCGGAACCGTCTGACTGCGGCTTACGAGGACACGATAGCGAACACGATTATCCCGGCGTATCAACGCATCAGCAATTTTCTCGGCGACGAGTACATTAGCGCGGCGCGGGAAACGGTCGGTCTGTTCGCGCAGCCGAACGGCGAAGCCTGGTATGCGTATATGGTACGGCTGCGCACGACGACGAACATGTCACCCGACGAGATTCACCAGATCGGGCTCGGCGAAGTCGCTCGAATTCACGACGAGATGCACGGCGTGATGGAAGAGGTTGGTTTTGAGGGTAGCCTCAAGGAGTTCTTTCAGTTCGTGAACACGGATGACCAGTTCTTCTATGACGAGGCTGACGAGTTGATTCAGGGCTACCGTGACATGTCGGATCACATTACCGAACTGTCCAAAAACCTGTTCGATGTCATGCCGAAATCCTCGTTTGAAGTTCGACGAGTGGAACCCTTTCGAGAGGCATCAGCGTCCGGTGGTGCTTACCAGGCGGGCACACCGGATGGTTCGCGCCCCGGTATTTTTTATGCGAATGCTTACGACATCAAGGCGCGTGGCAAGTGGGCGATGGAATCATTGTTCCTGCACGAGGCCATCCCGGGACACCATTTCCAGATTATGATCCAGCGGGAAAATGAAGAATTGCCCGGCTTTCGCCGCTTCGGCGGCTTCACCGCATACACTGAAGGCTGGGGTCTGTACGCCGAGTCGCTGGGCAAAGAGCTCGGTGTTTACACGGATCCTTACCAATTCTTCGGCGGATTGAATGCCGAACTGTGGCGTTCCATTCGACTCGTCGTCGACACGGGCATCCACGCCAAGGGCTGGTCCCGACAGGAGGTTCTCGATTATATGTACGCTAATTCCGCGGTTGCTGAGGTGCGTGCTGTCGCCGAAGCTGAGCGATTTATGGCGATACCGGGTCAGGCGCTGGCGTATAAAGTCGGGCAGCTCAAGATTCGCGAAATTCGCAACAGGGCAGAAGCAACTCTTGGTGACAAGTTCAGTGTCAAAGCCTTTCACACCGAAGTGCTTAGAGATGGTGCTATGCCGTTATCGATCCTCGAGGCGAAGATCGATCACTGGGTTCAGTCACAATTGTAGGAGTACCCGATGGGCATGAACGCGCCCCGCGCGATATTGACGGCATATGAAACTTGACCGATTCGTTCGCGTTGCAATTGCAATCGCAATCGCTCTGGTCTTTGTCGTTGCGACCGGTTCGCTGCTTTTCATCACCGAATCGGCACTCAATGTCTGGGATCGTCTTCGGGCAGGTCCAGCGGTATTTCTTTACACTTACACGGCGGTCATGGTGTTACTTGCGACGGCTGCTGTCTGGCTGGTCTGGCGTCTTGTCGTCAAGAAGAAAGTCGCACCCGCGACGCGGCATAAACCATTATCCAAGAGTGATATCAAGGAACGGCTGCAGCAAGCCGAAGCGGCCGGAGTCGATACCAGTAAGGCTCAGGCCGAACTGCGAGACCTTGCTGCCCGCCAGGCCAGTGGCGCGATTCATTTGTGCTTTTTCGGCGAGATCAGCAGTGGCAAAAGTTCTTTAATCAAAGCACTGGTTCCTGAGGCCGACGTTGTAATTGACGTTGTCGGTGGATCGACTGGCGACGTTCGTCACTATCGCTGGCGCAACGATGCGGGTATTGAGATCATGTTGACCGATGTTCCTGGAACGGGCGGACACGAAGAGGGCCTGGACGAGGTAGCGACCGAGGAGGCCAAGCGCTCACACCTGGTGCTGTTCGTCTGCGACAGCGATCTTACGCGGACCGAGCTAAATGCGGTTAAGGTCTTGCTGGCATTCGATAAGCCTGTCGTTGTGGTGCTGAACAAGGCGGACCGCTATAGCGATGATGAGCAAGCAACTCTGCTGCAACAACTGTTGCAGCGAATAGCTGACCTTGGCGGCGAAGTGCGACGCGATCAGGTGGTTGCCGTGAGCGCGGGCGGCGAAACGGATGTTGTTGCGCGCCGCTCTGATGGTAGCGAAGAATCGGAGCGTCGCGAGAGGACTGCCGACATCGGTGTGCTCGTGGTCGCGATAAATCGGCTGCTCAGCGATGATGCGCAGCCGCTCGATGAACGTAGAGAGCGTGCCGTATTCCAGCTTGCAGCCGACAAGCTGGCCGCGGCTGAAAGTGAATATCGGTTGCAACGCTCGGAGCAGATTATTCGCGGCGCAACTCGCAAAGCTGTTGTCGGTGCGATGGCTGCCGTTAGTCCCGGGGCGGACATTCTGGTGCAGGGATACATCGGCACGACTATGACGCAGGAACTTTGCAAAATCTATGGTGTGGCTCCGCGTGACCTCGACATCGAAGAATTTCTGTCACTGGGCCAAAGTCGTGTCGGACGCGCTTTGCCACTGTCGCTGGCCGTAGCAGGCAACGGGCTTAAGGCGTTTCCGGGCTTGGGAACCATTGTGGGTGGGCTGGCACACGCTGTTGCGTACGGCCTGATATTTGACGCGCTCGGGCGCAGCCTGGTGTTGACGCTTTCACGCCACGGGGAGTTGCTTCCCGAGACCGCGGCCAAGGCATTCGAGGAAGGAATCAGTGAGCATTTGGAAGCGGGCGTTCGCCGCATTGCCAGACTGGCGCTGGACGAAAAACGCAGCTGAAGTGCCCGATGGCGACGGTGCGGGGCACCTGAGTCTTGCGCGCGAGAGCCTGCGCGATCTGATCAATGATGCCCGACTTCCTGACGGTGTTCGTGAGTCACTATCGCATGACTACGATGCGGTTCAATCGATGCTCGACAAACTTGAGCACGGTCATGTGCATATTTCGGCCCTTGGGCGCGTCAGCACGGGTAAATCGTCTTTGCTGAACGCGCTTATTGGTGAAGAACGGTTTTCCGTCAGCCCGCTGCACGGCGAAACAAAGCACTCGTCGATGCAATCCTGGAACGAAATCGAGGCTGGCGGCGTTTTTCTCATCGATACGCCCGGACTGGATGAGGCCGGCGGCGAGGATCGAGAAGCGCTTGCGAAAGAAGTCGCTAGTCGATCGGACCTGATCATTTTTGTTCTCGATGGCGACATAACCGATACAGAACTCGATGCGCTAAAGGCGGCTATTTCGCAGGGCCGGCCGATACTGGTTGTGTTGAACAAGTCAGACCTTTATACCGGCACCGAGTGTGCTGCCCTGTTGCAGTCGGTGCGGGACAAAACCAATGGAATCATAGACCCGGAGCAGCTTATGGCGGTCGCCGCACAGCCGCGACCCGAGATTGTGATCGAAGTTGATGACGACGGCAATGAGAGAGAATTCGAACGGTCGCGCGACCCGGAAATTACTGCCCTGCGTCTGAAACTGTGGGACATACTCGAAGCTGAAGGCAAGACGCTGGCCGCGTTGAATGCGAGCTTGTTCGCATCGGATCTGTCGGACCAGGTCGGGCGACGCATTCTAATTGCCAGGCGCGAGCTTGGAGAAAAGCTGGTGCGAACCTATTGTGTGGCCAAGGGCATCGCCGTCGCCTTCAATCCGGTTCCGATTGCCGATCTGTTCGCGGCGGCGTTCATCGATGTTGGCATGGTGGTACATTTGTCGAAGGTCTACGATTTGCCACTCAACAAGCAAGAAGCCGGTTCGATCGTCAAAGTCATCATGGCTGAGTCAGCCGCACTGATGGGTACGGTGTGGGCATTGCACTTTGTGTCGAGCGCATTGAAGGTCGGTACGATAGGTCTATCGACCATTCTGACCGCTGGCGCACAGGGCGCGATCGCATATTACAGCACCTATCTTGTCGGGCAGGCAGCATCCGAATATTTGGCGGGAGGAAAATCGTGGGGTGACGGCGGGCCTAAGCTAGTCGTCAAACAGATACTGGATTCACTCGATCGCGATACGGTGCTGCGAGACGCCAAGCGCGAGATTCAGGCTCGTCTGGGACTGGGCTGAAATGACTACCCTGGACCGCGAAACCCGATTGCGGCGAATTTGGGAGACGATTCAGGACATACCCGAAGGATCGGTTGCCAACTACGGCCAGGTCGCTGAGATTTCAGGTATCCCGCGCGGCGCCAGGCAGGTTGGCTACGCGTTGCGCCATACCCCAAAAGACCTGTTGTTGCCCTGGCACCGCGTCATCAGGTCGTCCGGCAAGATTGCGTTCGATTCGGACAGCCGGCACTTCCGGTTGCAGCGCGACCGGTTGGCGGAAGAGGGTGTGCCTGTTATCAACGGCAAAGTGGATATGAATAAATATCGCTGGGAGCCGGGCTTGGATGAGTTACTCTGGAAACCGAGCTCCATCTGGGATGAGGAATGAATTTCGAGCGCAGGTTGCGATCGTTGTTGCTGACCGTTGTTTTCAATCCGCTCGCCATCAGGTGGAAGCGCTGGTTGAGCGAAAAACGCCGCCAGCTAAGCGGGCGGGGCCACGTTGTTACCGTTTTTCTGCAGCTCGACGATCCGTACTCGTACATTCTGTCGTACTACCTGCCAAGTCTGGCGGCAAACTACGATATCGACCTGCGATTGAAACTATCGCAGGCGCGAGGCGACCAGTATCAGCCGGCGCCTGACATGCTGGCCGAGTATGCTGCTACAGACTGCACCCGCCTGGCACTTGAATTGGGTATTCCATTTCTCGACAAAAGCGGCTTGCCGCCGACGGAGCATCGCGTAGGGCTTTCGGATGCTGTCGCGGCGCTGGCTGAAAGCGACATATTCGAGGAGGAACTGCGTCAGGCGCTGGCGGTATTCTGGCGCGGCGATAGCGTGGCTGCAGCGCAGATTAGTGCTGCAACGGATGCTCCCGGGGCGGCCAAGAAAATCGTTGCAGCGTCGCAAAAGCTGCAACAAAGACTCGGACACTACAATAGTGCCATGCTGCACTATGCAGGAGAGTGGTATTGGGGCGTCGACCGACTGCACTATTTGTTAAGCCGGCTCGATGCGCTGGAAGTGTGCACAAGCGATTCGCCGGACCCGTTACTCGCGTCGGTAAAGCAGGCGATGCAGGTGTCACTGCCCGTCAAGCCACCGGCGGCCGCTAGTAACTTGCCACCGATCGAGCTTTTTCATTCGCCGCGCAGTCCGTATTCTTACCTTGCGTTGCAGCGAACTTACGACATCGCGGACGCGTTTGGCATCGAGCTAAAACTGCGGCCGGTCTTGCCGATGATGATGCGGGGCATGAAAGTACCACGACTCAAACTGCTCTATATCGCTATGGATACGCAACGCGAGGCACGGCGTCTGGCAATTCCATACGGCAAACTGGCCGATCCTCTCGGGGCGGGCACAGAGCGTTTTCTCGCCGTCTTTCAGTATGCAGAGTCGGAACGCAAGGGCCGCGAATTCCTGCTAAATGCCGGTGTGGCCATCTGGGCCGAGGCAATCGATATCGCAACAGATGCAGGCATGCGGAAGGTCACCGGTCGTACAGGGTTGTTCTGGCCTGATGTTGAAAAAGCCATGAACGGCGATGCGTGGCGAGAGTCTGTCGAGGCCAATTGCGAGTCGATGATGAGTTCGGGTTCCTGGGGTGTTCCAACCTTGCGTATGGGCGATCTCGTCTTGTGGGGTCAGGATCGCGATTGGTTGTTGGTGCGACATATTGAAGAGTTATGTGACAGCGGAGACGGAATACTCGTATGACGACTGTGATTTTTTCGCACGGGCAGGAGAGTGGGCCCTGGGGCACCAAAATATGCGCAATGGCCGAATTAGTGAAGGGGCTAGGCTGCGAAGCGGACAGCATTGACTACCACGGAATCGCCGATCCGACGGCTCGAGTTGAGAAACTGGTGATCGAGTGTTCTGATGTAAGTGACGATCTGATACTGGTCGGGTCGAGCATGGGTGGCCATGTTGCGACGGCCGCGGCAGAAACACTGGGGGCAATCGGCCTGTTTGTGCTCGCACCGGCGTATTACATGGAAGGCTACGAAAATCTGACGCCGCCGCCGTCTGTGCCGACCTGTATCGTGCACGGTTGGCATGATGATATTATCCCTGTTGAAAACAGCATTCGATTTGCTCGCCAATGTTCTGCTACATTGCATTTGGTGAACGGGGGTCATCGCCTGACCGAAAACATAGATGAAGTCAATGGATACCTTGAGCAATTCATAAAAAATACAATTAACGATCAATAAGATGGGAGGAAAATAATGAAACATTTACTCATTCTACTAGCGAGCCTGGCTCTGTTTGCGTGCGGCGGCGGAGACTCGGGCGATTCTGCTGAAGAAGCTGCGGATACGGCGGCAGAGGCTACGGACGAGGCTACGGACGAGGCTACGGACGAGGCTACGGACGAGGCTACGGACGAGGGCGAGGAAGGTCCCGCCGACGCTATGCAGGAAGTGATGGAAGAAGCCGGGGAAGTCGGTGAAATGCTGCAAGAAAAGGCAGAAAAGGTCGATGACGCGATTGAGGAAGCGACCGACTGATTTTTTGGCGACTGGAGACGATTACGTCTCCAGTCGCATCCTTGGAATTCCAAAAGTCAACGGTCTGTTGACCCGATCTTTTGGGTAGACTTGTTCGCCATGAACATCGCAGGTCTCATAATTCGCCCGCTTTACTGGCCGGCTGGAAAGATGTTCTCGATCTGGGCGCGCCCCGCGATCCAGCCTGAGTCTCCTGCAGAGTACATTACTGACAGCACTGCAGCGGTTTGCTATGTCCTTGAGACGGGCGGCCTCGCGGACGTGCTGGCATTGGAAAAGGCGTGTGCCTTGCACGGCATGCCATCGCCAACAGAGTCCTTCGAGTTCTGCGGTGTTCGGGAGTCCAATCGCTTTATCGTAATGCGCCGGCTCAGCGGTTTTTGGCCTCGCCGTCCGAGGATCATTGGATCGCAGCGCCTCAAACGATTGGTTGAAGGTGCGGAACAATGCGAACAGGAGTTGCTGCTGATTCCTGTCGCGATTTATTGGGGTCGATCGCCCGATAAAGAACGCTCGGTTTTCAAATTATTATTCTCGGAAAACTGGGACATGATCGGCCGCACGCGGAAATTCTTCGTCACGCTCTTGCACGGCCGCAATACCTTGCTTCGATTTAGTAAGCCATTACCGATTCGATCGATCTGTACGGGCGACATTGACGCATCCATCGCGATCCGCAAGGTTTCACGCATCTTGCGCGTTCACTTTCGTCAGCGCCGTACTGCTACTGTAGGACCCGATCTGTCGCATCGCCGTACGCTCGTCAAACAGGTCTTGCGCGCACCGGCTGTTCGCCGCGCTATCGAGTCCGATGCTGGCGACGATTTCAGAAAACAGGAAGTTGCCCGGTATAAAGCCGAGAAATACGCGTTGGAAATTGCGGCGGATATTTCATATCCAACTATTCGTATTCTGGTTCGGCTTCTGCGCTGGCTATGGAATCGTATTTACGATGGCGTGGAGCTGAATCATATGGAGCGCCTGCACGAGGTGGCGAAAGATAAGGAGCTTATCTACGTTCCCTGTCACCGCAGCCATATCGATTACTTGCTCCTCGGCTACGTTACTTATGAGGCTGGATTGCATCTTCCCCATGTCGCCGCGGGGATCAATCTGAATATGCCGGTTGTTGGCGGCATCTTACGCCGTGGGGGGGCATTCTTTCTGCGCCGTAGTTTTAAGGGCAATCGCCTGTATGCGGCCGTTTTCGACACCTACATCCACGAAATTCTCGTAAAGGGCCACTCGATGGAGTATTTCATCGAAGGTGGGCGCAGTCGTACCGGGCGGCTGCTGGCACCAAAGGGTGGAATGTTGGTCATGACGGTCAACTCCTATATCAAGAGTCCACAGCGACCGATCGTATTTGTGCCAGTCTATTTCGGCTACGAAAAGCTTATTGAAGGCGATGCCTTTATCGGCGAGCTTGGCGGCGCCGAAAAGAAAAAGGAATCATTGGGCGGCCTGGTTAGCTCGATTAAGTCGTTGCGAGAACAATTTGGCAAGGTCTATGTCAATATCGCAGAGCCTATTGAACTCGAACCGATATTGGACCGGCTGCGGCCTGAGTGGCGTGAGTACAAACCCGCGAATGGCGAGCGGCCACCATGGTTAGCCGACATCGTCGAAGAGCTTGGCACGCAGATAATGCAGGGCATCAATTCGGCGGCGGCAGTGACACCGATCAGCCTGCTCGCCTACGTTCTCCTCGCAACGCCGAAACAAACTATCGGCCTGGACGAACTGCGCCGGCAGTTGGAATTGAGTCTCAAAATTCTGCGGCGCTTCAAGTACTCGGACTCCGTTACCATGCCGGACTGGAGCGCTGATCAGATTATTGAGCACGGTGAGAAACTGCAGGTCATCAGTCGTTCGACACATCCGATGGGCGAAGTCATTCACATGACCGAGCAGACCGCGGTGCTAATGACCTACTTCCGCAACAACATCTTGCATCTGCTGGCAGTGCCGGCGTCGGTGGCCTGTTGCTTCATTCAGGGCCGGCAGCTTGAACAGGTTGAATTACAACGTCTGATCAGTCTGATCTACCCATTCATGAAGAAAGAATTATGCTTGAAATGGGACCGTGATGACATCGATGACGTTACTTCGGAGGCGATCAAGTCCCTGATAGATATGGAGATATTGACGTACGGTGCGAGAAAGAAAACGCTCGTCCGGCCACCGGCGGGGTCCGAAAAGGCATTTCAACTGTTGATGCTTGGCCAGTCCATGGTGCCGATGCTGCAGCGCTTCTATCTCGTTATCGCGATACTGGTTCATAATGGCCCGGGTGTACTGTCCCGGCGCCGTCTCGAAAGTATGTGTCAGCAAAGTGCGGAGCGTCTGTCGATGATTTATGGGCTCCATTCGCCGGACTTTTTCAATAAGACCTTGTTTCACGACTTCATTCGCGTTCTGCAGGATCTCGAGGTCCTGAGGAGAAACGCCGACGGGCTGATCGAATTTGACGATGGCCTGGTGAACATCGGTGCCGACGCGCGCCTGGTGCTCGGCGAGGAGATTCGTCACAGTATTTTGTCACTCACCTTTGCAAACGCATGAAGGTCATATCGCTGTACCGATTCTTGAACCTTAAGGATCCTGAATCGTTTCGGAATGATCTGCAAGCGCTCTGCGATAAGCACGCCTTGCTTGGCACAATGCTAGTGGCGACCGAGGGATTCAACGGCACGCTCGCGGGAACAGAAAAATCCATTCAAACTATTATGGATTGGATTCGCCGTCGCCTCGGAATCAGCACACAGCTTGATGTTCGCTGGACGGACGCTGATGATGCGCCGTTCAGAAAAATGCGCGTCAAGGTCAAAAAAGAAATCGTGACGCTTGGTCGGCCCGACATCCTCCCGCACAAAAGCGCCGGCGAACATGTGGATGCAAAACGCTGGAACGAGTTGCTCGCAGATCCCGATGTTCTGATCATCGACACACGTAATCACTACGAAATCGAAGTCGGTACCTTTCCTGATTCGATTGATCCAGGCAATGACAGTTTCCGTGAGTTTCCCGAGTTTGCCGAGGAGTTCGCGGCGCAATCGACGGATCGGTCAGTGGCGATGTTTTGCACGGGTGGCATTCGCTGCGAGAAAGCAACGGCGCTGATGCTCGAGCTTGGCTTCGACAAGGTGTATCACCTGCAGGGCGGAATATTGAAGTATCTGTCCGACGTTGATGAAAAAAACAACCAGTGGAGCGGTGAGTGTTTTGTTTTCGATACGCGAGTCGCAGTCGATCGTGATCTTGCCGAAGGCGGATATGTGCAATGTCATGCCTGCCGTCGTCCTCTCAGCACGAGCGATCTGGAGTCACCCGATTACCGTGAGGGCGTGTCCTGCCCGCGGTGCATCGATGCAGCTGATGACGACCGGCTCGCGCGTCTTGAGGAACGTCGCAGGCAGGTGGCACTGGCGGCGCAACGCGGTGACACGCATATTGGACCTAAGTCCGCAACGTAACAAAATTTCGACCAGTGATGCTACGCATCGAGATCCGGTATCAGCTCGCTCTCGAGATTCATGATCATGTCTTTCAACAGCAGCTTGCGCTTTTTTAGCCGTCTTATTCGAAGTTGATCGACCATCGGATCGCCCTGTAACCGGTCAATCAGATAATCGAGATCTCTGTGACTGACGCGCAATTCTCTCAACCGCTCGAGTTCTTTAAACGATTCGGTATCGACTTTGTCGGTCATGCAACCATGCTACTCGCTGACAGGCAGTAGTGCCAACCAGTCTCGGTCGGTCGCTCCGATGACGAAGAAATAGGGGTTGAGAATATCCGATTTCGTATTATATTTCATTGGCTTACCGTCGAGCGTCACGACGCTGCCGCCAGCCTGTTCGACCACGGCCTGGGCCGCTGCTGTGTCCCACTCTGAGGTCAGTCCCAGCCTTGGATACAGATCGGCGGCGCCCTCAGCAATGACACAGAATTTCAACGAACTTCCCATTGGAACCATGGCGCTTTCACCCAGGTTTTCGAGGTAGGCATCCAGACTGGTGCCTCGATGTGAACGGCTGCCGACGACTCGGACCGGGCTCTGGCTGGTGGCCGATACGCGGATGGATTCCACACCATTACCGTCCCGACGTTCCGCACCGTACCCTTCACAACCCAGGTAAGTCTGCTGCCGCACTGGTACGTGGACAACGCCGAAGACAGGCGTATGGCTGTCGATTAACGCGATATTCACGGTGAACTCGCCGTTGCGATTGACGAACTCTCTGGTGCCATCCAATGGATCAATAAGCCAGTAGCGATCCCACTGGCTACGTTCGACAAATGCCGGTAGCCCGGCCTCCTCCGAGATGATCGGCAAGTCCGGGGTCAGAGCTTCGAGACCCGCAACGATGCAGAGGTGAGAGGCGAGATCGGCCTGCGTCAACGGCGAATTATCGTCCTTGCTTTGCACCTCAAAGTCGGACGAGTAGACTTCGAGGATCGCTCGACCGGCATCTTCTGCGAGAGCAACGACGGGATCGATTAAGGACTTCATTCCACTTCCTGTAAGTCATATGGGGCGCGCAGTATAACAATGAATATTGACCCACAAACGGCGCTGCAACGATCAACGACGTTGATGCTGGACATGGACGGTACGCTGCTTGATCTCGCGTTTGATAATTTCATGTGGAAAGAACTGATTCCGAGGCGATTTGCTGCAGCCAACGACATTCCTTACGAAGAAGCGCGGGATCACTTGATGGTGAAATTCAAGGCGGAGCAGGGCAATCTCGATTGGTATTGCCTGGATTACTGGTGCGACTATCTTGGAATTGATGTCGTGCAACTGCATCATGATGTCAGTTATCGCATTGGTTATTTGCCTGGCGCGCTCGAATTCTTACGCAGCGTTCACGAACAAGACGTCCGCGTATTACTGGTGACCAACTCGCACCCTGACACGCTGGCTCTTAAGGATGCTGTAACGGGTCTGGGAGACTATTTCGACGGCATATACAGCTCGCACACATTCGGTCACGCCAAGGAAAGTCAGCATTTTTGGACTGCGCTGCAAGAGGAGACCGGTTTCGAGTGCGGTACGACGCTTTTTGTCGACGACAGCCTGTCGGTATTGGACAGCGCGCGGCAATACGGCATCGAAATGCTGGTTACGGTGACGCGCCCGGACACGGCGGCACCGCTAAAGCGGGGTTCTGAGTTTCGCGGCGTTGAGCGAGTAGCCGATATGCTGCCGTAGGAGCGGCCAGGGACCTACCTTTTTAACGTCCGCTTTGCCCACGAAACCGGACAATGAGGGCTTAACTCAACTGTCCGTTTTACCGAGGCAAGACCATATGGCCGCTAGCGGACTGTCAAGAACTCAGTCTTCTAACTAACCGAACGTCCGCTATTGGTGAAAACGGATATTCGGCTAATATTGCTGTCAAGGTCTACTAATGACCAATGCGGACATTCAAATCTTTCCGATCATCTATCAGCATGTAGTCAACGTCAACGTCGCGGTCGCCGCCCGCCGGACCGATGCCCACCGCCTGGTTTGCCGCCGCCACGCCGGTTCTGCGGCTTACGCTTGCGCGGTTTCGGTTTGACGAGCTTCGGCAAATCGTTCGGTTCATAATTGGCAAACGGTATTTTGTGCCCAATGAATTCCTCGATGTCGGGCAGCGATACAACATAAGTTTCGCAGCCGAGACTCAATGCATTGCCTGATGCCCCGGCGCGGGCGGTACGACCGATGCGATGCACATAGTCCTCCGCATCATGCGGCAAGTCATAGTTGATAACGTACTCAACGCCGGGAATATGCAGGCCGCGCGAGGCAACATCGGTGCCAATCAAGACCGGTAACTTTCCATTCTGAAAATCCATTAGCATACGCAGGCGTTTTTTCTGCGGTACATCGCCGGAAATAGCGGATGCATGAATGCCGTTGGCTTCGAGGTAATCCTGAACTTTCTCAGCCTCCCGCTTCATATTCACGAAGATCATTATGCGAACCTCACCGATTTCGCGGACCAGACCCACCAGTAGCGGCATCTTGTCTTCATTCGACGGGTAGAAAATGGCTTGTCGAACACGATCGACCGTTACTTTGTCGGGTTCGATACGGATAAGCTCGGGTTCGTTCATGTGCTCGTAAGCCAGTTCCAGTACGCGCTGCGACAGCGTTGCAGAGAACAACATGTTCAGCCGCTTCTCCGGACTCGGCAGTCGTCGCAGCAAGTAACGAATGTCTTTGATGAACCCGAGATCGAACATTCGGTCGGCCTCATCCAGAATTGCGACTTGCACTCTATCGAGTTTGAATACGCCCTGTTTGAAATAATCGATGATTCGTCCAGGTGTACCGATCAGCAGATCGACGCCATCCTGAAGTATTTTGCGTTGTTTCTCATAATCAGTGCCGCCAAAGGCGAGGCCTACCTTCAACCCGGTATGTTTGCCGAGTACCTTGGCGTCATTGGCAATCTGGACGGCGAGCTCGCGGGTCGGTGCTAAAATGAATACACGTGGCTGTCGCTTTTCATTCGGGTCGACCTCATCATTCAAAAGGCGCTGATAGGCGGCGATCAGGAAGGCAGCGGTCTTGCCCGTTCCAGTCTGTGCCTGACCAGCAACGTCATTGAGTTGCAGTGCGATCGGCAGCGTACTCGCCTGGATTGGCGTGCAAAATTCAAAGCCAACATCGCGAATGCCGGCCTGTATGCTCTCGTGAAGCTGCAAGGAGTCGAATCTGAGGTCGCTCAGATGGTCTTCGGACATAAAATTAGAACCAGAAAATATGAGGTAAAAGCTTGCAATATGGCTCGCGAAGCGGTCAAATTGGCTTTAATTCGACGCGACCCCCGTCGCACCCGCCAGTTTAGCTTTCCTTACGATCCAGAAAGAAGCCGGATATAGTCGGCAACAAAGCTGCGACATAGTGCCTGATAGTTAATGCAGCGTCATCCGTTTTTACAATGTTCGTTCGTCAGAGGGGCTGACTACGGGCCAAACCACGTTTACCTAGACTCTTCATTGGGAGGATGTAGCCAGTGAACGACAAGATTGTGCACACCACGGACGGTAATTTCGATGCCGACGTTACGCAAAACGAAAAAGCTGTACTGATCGACTTTTGGGCCGAATGGTGCGGACCGTGCAAGATGATTGCACCGCTGCTCGATGAGGCAGCAGACGAATACGCGGACAAACTCGCGGTAGTCAAATTGAACGTGGATGAAAACCCGAACGTCGCACAGCGGTTCGGCATCCGCAGCATACCTACTTTGATCCTGTTCAAAGACGGTGCCGTCCAGGCACAGAAACTCGGTGCCATGTCAAAATCACAATTGGCAGAGTTTATCGACACAAACATCTGAGAGAACTTCCTTGTCTAATTCAAATGCACCAACCAAAAATCGACCTAGTCGGTCCGGCAACAAAGGTAAGGGCAACCCGAACCGTCGCCGCCGTCGTCGTCCACCTCAGCACGAATATCCTGATGATGAGGGATCGGTCGAGGTAATTTCAGCCGACGAACTCGAAGTCAGCAAGAACATCATGAACCTGACGGAGCTGAAATCCCGTCCGGCTGCTGCTCTGGTCGAACTCGGTGAGTCGCTGGGAGTTGAGAACCTCGCTCTCGCACGCAAGCAAGACGTCATTTCTTCTATCCTCAAGGCACATGCCAAGCTCGGCGAGGATATTTACGGTGATGGCGTACTCGAGATCTTGCAGGATGGATTCGGTTTTCTGCGTTCGTCCGATAGCTCGTATCTTGCCGGGCCTGACGATATTTATGTCAGTCCGAGTCAGGTCCGACGCTTTAGTATGCGCACAGGTGACACAGTTTCCGGTCTGATTCGCCCTCCGAAAGACGGCGAACGTTATTTCGCGTTACTGAAAATTGGCCAGATCAATCACGATGCGCCCGAGAATACGCGCAGTAAAATGCCGTTCGAGAACCTGACGCCACTGTTTCCGACAGATCGCCTGGTGCTTGAGCAGGGTAACGGTAGTACCGAAGACCTTACCGCCCGGATCATCGACATGGTTGCCCCTGTCGGCAAAGGTCAGCGCGGCTTGATTGTTTCACCGCCGAAAGCCGGTAAGACGATACTGTTACAGAACATCGCGGCGGCAATATGCGCGAACAATCCTGAAGTCGACCTGATGGTGCTGCTCATTGACGAGCGTCCTGAAGAGGTGACGGAAATGGAGCGCACAGTACGTGGTGAAGTGGTTTCATCGACCTTCGACGAGCCGGCAAGTCGCCACGTGCAGGTTGCTGAAATGGTCATCGAAAAGGCAAAGCGTCTTGTCGAGCATAAACGTGACGTTGTTATTCTTCTGGACTCAATCACTCGTCTCGCACGGGCGTATAACACCGTTGTGCCGTCATCAGGAAAAGTCCTGACCGGTGGCGTTGATGCAAATGCGTTGCATCGTCCGAAGCGCTTCTTCGGTGCTGCGCGCAACATCGAGGAAGGCGGCAGCCTGACAATTCTCGCTACGGCGCTGGTTGATACCGGGTCCAAAATGGACGAAGTTATCTACGAGGAATTCAAGGGCACTGGCAACCTGGAGATCCATCTGGATCGACGTATTTCCGAGAAACGCGTGTTCCCGGCGATTAATATCAACCGTTCGGGCACGCGCAAGGAAGAACTGCTGACGGAACCGGATGAGCTGCAGAAGATGTGGGTGCTGCGTAAAGTACTGCATCCGATGGACGAACTCGCTGCGATCGAGTTCTTGCTGAACAAATTGCAGGACACGAAGACGAACGCGAAGTTCTTCGAAGCAATGAGGCGTTAGAGGTTCTTTCAGGCAATGCGCGCGCCGCTGTGCGCGCGTAATTGCCCAAGCCAAGCACAGATTCATCAACGCCCCTGCGCGGCCCCGTATCGGGTCCGATTGTGGCGCTATCGGAGATTTCATCGAGATCGTCTGCGAATCCATGCAGTCGAGAGGCGTACAATGAATCCAGCCTGCGACCGATAATATCGGCCGCAACCGTCTAATCATCGAGTACCTGGAGGGGTTCGACGTGGCGGTGTATCTGGACGATAAAAAGCTTATAAAACAATTGCTTGCTGGAGACGAGCCGGCATTTGAACGCTTTTTCGAGGAGAATTTCGCGCGGCTCTACCGATTCGCGCTGGTTCGATTGTCTGATGATCCGGACGCGGCTCGGGAAGTCGCTCAAATTACACTGACGCGCGCAGTGCGCAAATTACGCACATACCGTGCCGAATCTGCATTGTTTACCTGGTTGTGCGCGATCTGTCGCAATGAGACCAGCGACTGGTTGGCGAAGCAGGGACGGTATCGTGAGCACATCGTGCTCGTCGAAGACTATCCCGAAGTTCAGGCCGCCGTGGACTCCCTGCAGCTACCCGAACAAATGAGCCCGGAGCATCATTACCGGCGTGTCGAGTTACTGCGTTTGATACAGGTGACTCTCGACAAATTACCGCCCCGGTACGGTGACGTTCTCGAATGGAAATACATCGAGGGTCACTCCATCAAGGAAATATCCGGCAAGTTGGATATCGGTGACGAAGCGACCCAGTCTTTACTGGCGCGCGCCAAGCGTGCTTTCTCGGACGTGTATTCCACCCTGAGCAATGGCCTCGATCAACAACTGAATGAGTTAGCGAAATCATGAGCAACGTCGACGAATCACTGGAGCAACTTCTCAGCAAGGCATCGCCAAGACCCGTACCTGACGACGTGGCCACTGCGGTGGCTCGAGAAGCTGTGCGCGCAGAGTGGCAGGCGGTCACTGGAAAGCACCGGACCAAGAAAAACATGGTTGGTTTTGCTGTCGCCGCAACGATACTGGTCGCCGTGTTTTCGCTTTTCAATCAATTTCGCGTGCCGGATACAGCCATGGTTCAGGTCGCCTCGATTCAGAAGAGCTTCGGACCTATTTTTATCGTGGGTGAACAGTCCGTGTTGACTCGAGCCGACAATCTGGAGGTGATTCATGCGGGGCAAACTATCGTCACCGGAGAGGAATCCGGGATAGCGTTCGCCTGGGCAGAAGGGGGATCGCTTCGTTTTGACGCGAATACGACGGTTGAGTTCAGGGACGATGACTCTGTCTACTTGCATTCCGGCCGAGTCTACTTTGACTCCACACCGTCCGAACTCATCTCGGGGATCGATGTTGCGGACATCGGCTCGTTCAAGATCGAAACGAAGTATGGCGTGGTATCGCATGTTGGAACGCAGTTTATGACGCAGCTGGAGTCGGACGAACTTCGAGTCAGCGTCAGGGAAGGGCGGGTTGCCGTTGTTGGCACCTACTATCCTGGAACAGCGCTGCGTGGTCAGCAGCTTAAGTTTTCCGGGCGACAACGCCCGGTTGTCCTGGACATCCTTGAGTACGGTGATGCCTGGGATTGGATCGGCCGGACGTCACCGACTATCGATGTTGATGGCAGGTCTGCCCACGAATTCCTTGACTGGATCGGTCGTGAGTTGGGCAGGAACATAGAATACAGCGACGAAACGATGGAGCAGTTGGCCCGTAAGGCCATTCTTAAAGGTCGGGTAGTTGACGAGCCTGCCATAGCACTGCGCCAGCGCATGGCAACTGCGGCATTCGAATGGCGCTACGAAGAGGGGACTATTTACGTCAGCATTAGCGAATAAATTACGGCGATTGTTATTTACATTGTCGCTGTTTGTAGCAGCGGGCGCGTGGTCCGCTGACGGGCCGTCTGTGCCCTACGTCGGGCGGACGGTCGCCGATGTGATCGAAGAATTTCAAGACGATGGCTACCCTTTCGCCTACAGTACGATCCTCGTCAGCGCCGATCTCGTTGTGCAAGAGGAACCGAGCCCTGGAACGCCTCTCGAGCTTGTCAGCCAAATACTTGAGCCATACGGACTGGTTATTCGTACCGATTCCGGTGTGCATCTCGTCGTTCGTGATTCGGGTGCGGGGCGTTCATCGAAGAACGAATCGGTGCCAACGACAGAGGCGCTGCGGATTGCAGATCCATTAGAGACAGTCATCGTTTCGGCGAGCCGCTACGCGATCTCGCGAGACATTGCCGCGTCGAAGTTTTCGGTTGACCAAAGAACCATCCAAAACATGCCGGACGTCGGCGAGGATCCAATTCGTGTGACGCAACGGCTGCCAGGTGCGGCGGCA
>JADFHE010000032.1:31216-35858 GCA_022567295.1 Pseudomonadota bacterium
CGGTGAGCCGCTACGCGATCTCGCGAGACATTGCCGCGTCGAAGTTTTCGGTTGACCAAAGAACCATCCAAAACATGCCGGACGTCGGCGAGGATCCAATTCGTGTGACGCAACGGCTGCCAGGTGCGGCGGCAAGCGGCGCATCGGCAATAGCACACTTCAGAGGTGGCGAGGCCGGCGAAATTGGCATCATGTTGAACGGACAATGGTTGTTCGATCCATTCCATATTCGCGATTACCAGAATATTTTCAGCGCCATCGATGCGCGCGCCATCGAGGGCGTAGAGATATACACCGGCGGCTTCCCGGTACGTTATGGCGATCGCATGAGTGGTCTGGTCTTAATGGACTCCATCGAATCGGAGCAATCGCGGCACAGTGAAATTGGTATCAGCGTTTTTAATACGTCGATGCTGACGGCTGGCGGCAGCGGTAACAAAAGTTGGCTGCTATCGGCCAGACGCGGCAATCTCGATATCGTTATCGATCCCAGATTTGGACAACCGTCTTACTATGATGTATTCGGCGAGTTCGCCTATGAGTTCACGCCGCGGACACGCCTCTCGTTTAACGTTTTGTACGCTAATGATGCAATCGATCTGGTGCTTGAAACCGAGCCAACCGAGCGCGACGAGATCAGCAGTGATACTCGCAATACACAGTTGTGGTTGCGTTTGGACAGTCGCTGGTCGGATACACTGACGAGCACGACCGTCTTGTCATCCGTGAATTATTCTAACCGCCGCCGCGGTTTTACGAACGATCGCGAAAAAATGGTCGCTACCGTTGAGGACAATCGTGATATCCAGCAACTCGGGATTCGACAAGACTGGTTGTGGAGCCCGACCGATGTACATTGGACGCAGTGGGGAATTAGCGCCATTACTGGCGAGGCGAGCTATGTTTACTCTGGAGTAGCCGAGTATTTTGCGTTGCAGGCACTCTATGAAAACCAGCCGCTCAATATCAGTCGATCGGTGAGTGCAAGACCGAAGGGTGGCAGTTATGCCATTTATTTTTCGGATCGCTGGCGATTATCTGACAAGTCCACTGTCGAATGGGGAATACGCTGGGACGACCAGACGTACACTGATCTCAGTTCCGACTCACAACTCAGCCCGCGATTTAATTACTTGTACCGGCTCGGGGACAAGACCGAGCTTCGAGCCAGCATAGGAAGATATTTTCAATCGCAGCCAATACAATCCTTGCAGGTCGAAGATGGGGTGACGAATTTCTGGCCTGCGCAACGTGCGGATCATTTCATTCTTGGCGTCCGCCATTTGCTGAGCAATGAAACGTCATTGCGCCTCGAAATATTTTACAAAGACATCGGAAAGGTCCGTCCCAGGTTCGAAAATCTGTTCGATCCGTTGGGGCTGATGCCCGAGCTACAGCAAGATCGAGTTCGTCTCGATCCCGTCAGCGCACGCGCACGCGGTATCGAGGTATCGGCTGATCGGTCGATGGGCCGTTTCGGCTGGTGGGGGTCATACACCTGGTCCAATGTAACTGACGAGATAGGTGGCGCCGATGTGCCCAGAAGCTGGGACCAGCGACACTCCGTTCAAGGTGGCTTTGACTGGAAAAACGACAGGTGGAATTTTTCCGCTGCTGCCAGCGTGCACTCTGGCTGGCCGACGACGGAGCTGTCGCTGACTGAGGATGGTATCGCCGTTCCCGGGTCGCGAAACGCGTCGCAACACGGAACGTATGCGAGTCTCGACATGCGGCTGAGTCGACGGTTCGAACTCAAGCGTGGTTCGTTGCTCGCGTTTGTAGAAGTTTCGAACATTCTAAATCGGCGGAACGAGTGTTGCCTCGACTGGGATCTGGAGGAAGATGCAGCCGGCGAGGATATTCTCGAGCGCGGTCGGGACTACTGGATGCCCCTGCTGCCGGCAATTGGCGTGCTATGGGAATTCTAGCGAGTCCGCGGCGCGCCGATACAGCTGCAGGTGCTCATCCACAGCTATTTGATTTTCATCAATAAACCCAGATGCTCGATTGTAAGCCGCCTGGTTTAGCGGGTTCTTGCCTGTGGCGAGCGATACTTGACGAGTCAGTACGAAAGGAATCGATTTCGTTAGTGTGAGTAACAAACCAGCAGGCCAGCCCGAACGATCGTGAATGTGCACGACGTCAACCTCCGGCATCAGACAATACGCTGTGATCGGCGAACGAACGATGGGGCCAACGGTAATGTTGACGATCAGGTCAAGACGTTTGGCGAGCGCAATATTTCGAACCAGAACGTATTGCTGCATGGCATGTTGTTGCAGAGCTTCGAGCAGGCCGACGAAATGTTCGCCGGCGCCGTTGAAAGATTCCGCTAGATTGATGTGGCCGATATACAGACTCAATCACCCATTCACTGTCGGGTTGGCGGGGCCCGTAGGCACAGATTACTCGTGTTCATGGTGTTTCCTCCCGGCAGGGCTAGGGGTTTCACTACCCCATAAGACGGGGCACGGTCAGGAAATCGGTCGAATAATCGGCAAGCTGGAGATGCGTTGATGAACGGCTAATCCGGTATGCTTGGTCCAATCTGGTAACCCCAGCGCGTGGACGTCACACCGATGCAAACAGTTGAAAAGACACACCGTTTTGCCCGGGTATTGAAAGGCCGCGACGTCATCACCCTGGCCTTTGGAGGGATGATCGGTTGGAGCTGGTCTCGGCCATGCCCATCGTTGGAGTCAGCGCAGTAGTGCTGGCCGCCGCACTACTGTCCGCCTATATGCCCTGGAGTCCCTCGGCACTCATCTGGCCTTACGAGTGGGCTATGGTGTTGACCTGGGCGGCTCTCGGCGGCCTGTTATTCCTGCGCTGGCGGGCCAGTCATTCGACTCGATTCGAAGCGGGAAAAATCAGTTAACGATATTCAGAGAGCAATATGACAGAAAAACTGACCGAACGACCGGGTACATTTCCGCGTACTTTTCTTGAATTCCCGTTCGCCGATGATCTCGATGATCTTAACGCGGACATCGCCATATTGGGTATTCCCTTCGGCATGCCATATCACGCGGCAGCGATGGCAAACGATCAGAGCAGAGCACCCGACGCTATCCGACAATCTTCATCGCACGTTGAATACACACGGACTAACTACGACTGGGACCTCGGTGGTCCACTGCTTGACGGCCGGGACATCAGAGTCGTCGATTGCGGCAACGTGACTGCGGATATGTCAGATCACAAGGCGCATTATCGTCGCGCAGAGCAAGCGGCCAGGAAAATCATTGGCGCGAACGCAACTCTGATCACTTTGGGCGGTGATCATGGAGTCCCCATACCCGTCATGCGGGCACTTGAGGAACACGGCTCGTCAATCACGCTGGTCCATGTCGATGCTCATCTCGACTGGCGCCATGAGGTCAATGGTGAGACCGAGGGCTATTCGAGCCCAATACGGCGTGCATCAGAGATGCCATGGTTCGGCAAGATTGTGCAGATCGGCATGCGCGGTATTGGCAGCGCGCGCCAGGGCGAGGTTGATGATGCCCGTGCCTATGGTGCCGACATTATTACCGCCTACGAAATGCACAATATTGGAATCGATGCTGTGCTCGATCGGATTCCCGATGGCGGTCCGTATTATTTGACCATCGATGCTGATGGAATTGATCCGACCATCATGCCGGCTGTTGTAGCTCAAACACCTGGCGGCTTAAATTGGGTTCAGACGAGGAAACTCGTTCATGGTTTGGTCAATAAAGGACGAGTACTCGGCATGGATCTCGTCGAAATCGCCCCGCAGCATGATATTGGGAACATCACGATGGTCCACGCCGAGCGGTTGATATGTAATTTTATCGGAGCGGCTGTCAGGGCAGAATATTACGGTTAAGGTGCCGGGGCAGGTTGCTTCAGCTGATCCAACCCTTTTTCTGGGCCTGCTTCGAGTACCAGAGCAAGAACGCCGCCACCACCACCGGCATCAATATCATCACCACGATCTCGAAGGGACTAAAGTCGATTGTCGATGTGGCAATGCGAATTGTGTGGATCACCGTGATAATCACGCCAAGCAGCGAGGCGACAAACAAATACTGCGCAGCCGATTTCCTGAGCAGAAGCAGAACGCAACCTAACGCGCCGCCGAAAACGGTTATCGCAAAACCTACGGTGGCCCATGCGGGTCGTCCGTCGATGATCGCGCGATGCGACTCGGGAAATGAGGCGAGCGTGTCTGCATTCATCTGCATGAAGAAATTCATGGCGCCCATAACATTCCAAATCAGCGCGACAGCGCCGATGGCCCAGAAACTCCAGTGAACCCCAACAACGTTTTCATCATTCATCACATCCACCCTCGGCCTGCAGTTCAGCCAGCATCTCATCCATAATGGCATAGCCGCCACCCCAACCCTTATCCATACCAACGGTGCAACAGTTCAGGATCGGTCCAGGCGCGCCAAACCAGTTCGTGCGGCGCTTCGAAAATTCGCTCTAACTTATATTCTGGTAATTCACTCATTTGGTCTTCCTTGGGTTTCGTGGACAGTTGAGTCTAGTCCTAATGTCCGCTTTTCGAACTCGACTGGAGGTTAGTTTTGAATGTCCGCTTTCATCAATAGCGGTCATTCAGATTGCTACTGGAATGAAACTTTGAAAGTCCGCTTTCGGCCACAAGCGG
>JADFHE010000007.1:0-9880 GCA_022567295.1 Pseudomonadota bacterium
GGTGTCAGCGTGCCTGAACCCGCGTATTTCGACATCAGAGGTGCCGGAGTGGCGCGCCATTCACGGCATCCGGAATCGGCTCAATTGCTCATCGAGTGGATCATTGAGGAACAGTCGCTGCAGGCGGTAATAGCCAGCCAGCACAATGTTGGCGTGGCTGGCTGGCGTGATGAAGACGCGCGGTTGCTCGCCGAACGAGCCGGCTATCGATGATCCTATTGGTAGCGGTTCTGCCGGTTGCGACTCATCAATACAAGAAACAGTGGCACGCCAATCGCTGCGGTGAGTGCACCGACCGGCAGCTGGCGCGGGGCCATCAATGTTCGCGCAAGCGTATCTGCGACCACCAGCAACGCGCCGCCCGCGAGAGCCGATGCGGGCAATACGATGCGATGATCGCTGCCGGCGACCAGTCGAATAAGGTGCGGCACGACAAGGCCGATGAAGCCGATAACGCCGACCGTGGTTACAGAAAGTGCCGTCGCGAGTGCAGCAGCTGAAAAAATCAGGTAGCGAAAGCCTGTGACAGGCAAACCAACGATAGCCGCCTGTAATTCGCCCCGGGAAAGGACGTTCAGGTGCCTGGCGGCCGCTGTGCCAGTGAGCAGCAAAATGCCAAGCAACCAGAGACAGCGTGCGGGCTCGAATGCGAAGCTGAGATCGCCCATCAGCCAGAACAACATGCCGCGAAGATTCTTGTCCGGTGAGAGCGCCAACAATAACGTTGTCGCTGCGCTGAATCCGGCTGCGAGCACCACCCCGGTTAGCAGCAAACGCGCCGGTGTCCAACTGCCAGTGCCGTGAGCGATTGCGAACACGAGCAAAGTCGCCGCCATCGCCCCGCCAAATGCGGAAAGATCGATGATCAAGCTGCTCATACCGAGCGTCATCGCAAAGAGCGCGGCTACGGCGGCGCCCCCGGAACTGCCGAGGATATACGGTTCCGCGAGTGGATTGCGTAGCAAGACCTGCATCAATACACCAGCGACCGCCAACAGTCCGCCGACAGCGAACGCTGTCATCGCGCGCGGCAGTCTCAGGTCGATCACCAGCGACTGGATGTGTTCCGATGCAGTGCCTCGCAATGCGCTGATCGTCTCCCCGAACGACACGTCGGCGCTGCCGGATGCCAGTGCCGCGAAGAATGCCAGGCCGACAAGACTCAATAACCCTGTAAACAGGGCACTGGTTCTGGCAGTGATCATTGGCTGTATTCCAACAAGAAAATCTCCTGCGGCCGGTGGCGACGGATAGTGTAAAGTAATCGGCAGTTAGAGTTTAAGTACGGTTGCTATGAGCAGCGATTGGATAGACGCCGAAGGGTTTCGTGCTAACGTTGGCATCATCCTTGCGAACACCGACAACAAGCTCATGCTTGGTGGCCGGGTCGGAGCCAGGGGCTGGCAGTTTCCGCAAGGTGGGGTGCTCGAGGGAGAGGAACCCGTCGAAGCAATGTTTCGTGAGCTACACGAAGAGATTGGCCTCGTGGAGGCTGATGTTGAAGTGCTCGCCGTCACCCGCGACTGGTTGCGCTACGAATTGCCCGACAAGTTCATTCGTCGTCACAGCAAACCTCTCTGTATCGGTCAAAAACAACGTTGGTTTATGCTGCGACTCATTTCGGACGAGAGCGCCGTGTGCTTTGACCGATGCGACAAGCCCGAGTTCGATCGTGCACGGTGGGTCGACTTCTGGCGCCCGGTGAACGAGGTAATTTATTTCAAGCGGCGTGTATACGCTCGTGCCCTGCATGAGCTTGGGCCATCCTTGCATCCGAACGGATTGCCGCCGCGTCCGCGCTGGTGGCCAAAACGCTGGCGAACGGTATTCGAAAAAGACATTTCTGCGGCAGCAACGGACCGGACAGAATCCTGATCAGTTGGGTTTCACTACTGCCAGAAAAATGATGCTCAAAAGGAACAGCGTCGGTATCTCGTTAAACCATCTGAGCCATTTGGATTCCTGGATCTCGCTCATTTCCTGCAAACGACGAATCCACAGCATACATCGATAGTGGTAAACCACGAGTCCGAAGACCAGTGCCAGCTTCGCCACGAACCAGCCAGTTTCGACAATCGTGGGATTGAGCGCCGCGAGCGTCAGCCCGAGCACCGAGGTCAGTATTGCGCCTACCGTCATTATGGTGAAAAGGCGCTTTTCCATGACCGTAAACCGCTCGCGACTTTCAGGGTCGGCGGTTTTCACGTGGTAGATGAACAGCCTTGGCAGATAGAACAAGCCGGCGAACCAGGTCACCATAAATGCGATATGCACTGCTTTGAACCAGATGTAGTACGAGCTCATGGTCTATTCCATGTTGGTCAGAGCCGCAGTCTGCAACAGTGAGCGATTTTCGGCTAGCGTGGTTTCTTCGAATTCCGTGACCTGGCGCACTTCTGTTCGCGCAGGTACCCGCGTAACATAACGTTTTTCTGACCTTCCGGACGGGATCTTCTCAATGGCAGTGAAATCTCCTCTTCAGCAACACGGTGCAGGCAGGAACCTGATATTCCGGGCCGTTATTGTCACGTTGATCGTCGTCAGCGGCTACCTGGTTTTCGAGTTTGGCCGCATCCAGGGCGGCTACGATGTTATCGAAGCGGCCAGCATTCGTCAGGCGTATGACAGTCATATCAAGCAGCTAGACGACAATATAATTGAATTAAAACAAGAAGTTGCACTACTGAAGACGAACCGAGAAGTCGATCGCGAGTCCTATAAGGAAGTTGAGGCGAGTTTGGCCACACTGCAGGCCAAGATTCAGGAGCAGCGCGATGCGATCGGGTTTTATCGTGGCATCGTGTCACCGTCGGACGGCAATTCCGGCCTGCGCGTACAAGATCTGAAGCTCACGCGTGGCAAGCAAGAACGAGAATTTAACGTACGGTTGGTCCTGGTGCAGGCGATGAAGCATGATCGCAAGGTTTCCGGTGACGTGAATTTGAGCATTGCAGGCAGCCAGGGTGGCGTGGAAACGACGTATACGCTCGCGCAACTGGTTCCCGACAACGCAGACAAGGCCTGGGTGTTTTCATTTCGTTACTTTCAGGATTTTGACCGTCTGTTCGTTCTGCCCGATGGCTTCACGCCTGAGCGCATAACGGTTGAAGTAAGATCGCGTACCCGTTCCATATCCAGTATTGAAGAAAGTTTCGCCTGGGAAACCAGTCAAAGCTAGGAATAATCGCCGCGAGGCGATGGAGAATCAGATGTTCAACAGGAAGCAGCGCAGACACACAGTCATCGACACACTGGTGGGTGCAAATAGCAAGATCAAGGGGGACCTGCATTTCGATGGTGGATGTCATGTCGATGGTACTGTGAAAGGCAATATTACGGCCGACCCGGATACCGAATCCGCGTTAAGCATCAGCGACGTCGGGAATGTAGATGGCGGCGTTACGGTTCCGTACGTGGTATTAAATGGTATTGTGAAAGGCGACGTGTTCGCCAACCGGCGCGTGGAACTTGGCGCTACTGCGCGAGTCATTGGTAATGTGTATTACAATCTGATTCAGATGGCGGAAGGTGCTGAGATTAACGGTAAACTGGTCCACCAGCCCGAAGGTCAGGTACCGCTGCTGGAACAGACCACGCGAATTGATGAAAAAGCCGCAGCTAGCGGCGAGTAGAAATTAATCATGGATACAGTAGAAACAAGCGCCTCCCCACGACCGAGCGTCATTTTCACCGATGCCGCGGCGCAAAAGGTCGGTGAACTGATTGCCGAAGAGGACAACCCCAACCTCAAGTTGCGGGTTTTTATTTCGGGTGGCGGGTGTTCGGGTTTTCAGTATGGCTTTACGTTCGACGAGAGTATCGAAGATGGTGATAGCCAGGTTGAGAATCAGGGAGTGATGTTGTTGATCGATCCCATGAGTGTGCAATACCTGATGGGCGCTGAGATCGACTACAAGGAAGACTTGCAGGGAGCGCAGTTCATCATTCGGAATCCGAATGCACAATCCACCTGCGGTTGCGGATCGTCCTTTACTGTCTGAAACCCGTCAGCCAGAGATAATCGCGGCCGTTGACCTCGGCTCTAACAGCTTTCATATGATTGTTGGTGAGTTGCGCCACGGCCAGCTCGCCATCATCGATCGAATTCGCGAAACGGTCCGACTCGCGGAAGGGCTCTCTGCCAAAGGTGATTTATCCGTCGACGCGCGAAAACGCGCGCTGGACTGTCTTGCGCGTTTCGGTCAGCGTTTGAGAGATATGCACGCGGGCAGCGTTCGCGTGGCCGGCACCAGCACCATTCGCTGCGCGTGCGAAGACACTGCCTTCATGTCCGAGGCTGAATCGCTGCTCGGCCATTCAATCGAAGTCATCTCTGGCATAGAAGAGGCACGCCTTGTCTATTCCGGTGTTACCCACAGTTCGCCGCCGACGAACGGCATGCGACTGGTCACGGATATCGGCGGTGGAAGTACCGAAGTGATTCTTGGCCGGGCAGAGCAGCCGCATGCGATGGAGAGCTTACACCTGGGCTGTGTCTCCATGACGGAACGCTATTTTCCAGGTGGCAAGATTACGCGGGCTGGCTTCAGCAATGCGCGAATGGCAGCACGGCTGGAATTGCGGCCGGTTAAAGCGGCCTTTCGTGACGCCGCTGACAGTCAGGCAATCGGCACGTCTGGGACGATCACTGCGACGCAAGCGGTTGCTCAGGCGCTGGGAATGGTCGATACAGGCATCACGCTGGACACTCTCGAGTCACTCATCGACACGGTATTGGAATTTAAGTCTGTTGATGAGTTGTCATTGGAAGGATTATCCGAGCGCCGCGCGCAGGTTTGGCCGGGCGGGCTGGCTATTCTTGCTGAATTGCTGAACACATTGCGCATTGACGAAATGAGCGTGTCGGACGGCGCCTTGCGCGAAGGTCTTTTGTACGACCTGTTAGGTCGCCTGCAGCACGAAGACGCACGCGAGCGTACCGTGCGCGCGATGGTTTCGCGATATCAAGTTGATTCGCAGCAAGCGGGCCGCGTCGCCGAGATGGCGAGCCATTTGCACGGGCAGTGCATGGAGTCTTGGGACGTCGGCGGCAATCTGTTCGGCAAAATACTCGATTGGGCGGCTCGATTACACGAAATTGGGCTCGACATATCGCACGAGGGCCACCAGCGGCACGGTGCCTACATTGCCGAGCACGCGGATATGCCGGGGTTCCCGCAGGCAGAGCAACGCTTTCTCGCTACCTTGATCGGCGGCCAAAGGAATCGCATTGACGAATCTCGCCTGCATGCGCTGGCGAGGTCGTGGCGCGAGTCAGGGCTGCGATTGCTGATGATTCTGCGCTTGGCGGTTCTACTCAATCGAAGTCGCAATGCCACTGAGTTACCTAAGGTTACCTTCAGCGTGGACGAAAAAAGTCTATCGCTTGGATTCGATGCTGACTGGTTGGCGGAGAATCCTTTAACCGTCGCAGATCTGGAAAGAGAGCGGGGTTTTCTAGAGCAAGTCGGATACACCCTCACCTTGAGATAGGCATATCGGACTCGCGGCACTGGCCAGGGACTTGTATCAGGATATACATCCGCGCTGCCGGTGATTCCGGCTCTGTGCAAGGTCCACTGTTTCGAGTCTCCGGCGCTCCTGATAAATGCCCCCGCAGGGCCCTGGTACCGATTCGAGACGATTCCGCATCTTCAGCTTGCAGAGCTGAGGTGCTACCATTGAAATACACTCGCGGACTAACAAAATCTCACCGATCATGAAATACGGCGCCGAAATGCGGCGCGGTCACATGGCTGATTGCAGCCGGACGGCGAGTCCCTATCGTTGCGCCGAATGCGACTGTGCCGATGACTGTCGCGATGAAATCGTTACTGCTATCGGTTTTTGAGTTGAGCCTATGAGCGCATCAATGCATTCATGAAATGCACATTGAAATTCTGCATTTTTCCCTTCGGGCGGATCGCCAGGCGGTTCGCGATTCTAGTCTTTGGCAAGTACTGACCGTGCGGCCCTGTGTTTTCATACTTGGTACGCGTGCCCAGCTTGTCAAGATCGCACCGGTTCTGCAAATTGCGTCACGCAGCAGATTGAATCATCAGATCTGGTTTACAGGTCAGCACAGAGAATCTATCGATGATCTGCTTCGTGATTTCGATTTGGGTAGCTGTGTTGAGATCGGCCGTAAGCACAAGGAACGTTCGTCGATAGCCCAGCTTGCGATCTGGCTGCCCAGCACGTTTGTTTCCTGTTACCGGTTTGTCAGATCGCAGAAAAAACAGGGCGGCGGCGCGCCCCTGGTCATCGTACATGGCGATACGCTGTCGACGTTCATCGGTGCGCTGGCCGGACGGCTTGCGGGCGCAGATATCGTACATCTTGAGAGCGGTTTGAGCTCGGGGCGGTTGTTCAATCCATTTCCGGAGGAGTTGCTCAGGCGACTGACTTTTCGTCTTACGCGCTACGCGCTATGCCCTAACGATGACGCCTGCGCACGCATGCGGCGGTTCCGAAATTGCGAGGTGATCGACACAGGAGAAAACACCTTGCTTGACTGCGTTCGGTTTGCACTGCGGGATGCCAGTGTGCCGAATGGCAGTCAAGATGGCGATTATTTTGTCACGTCGATCCACCGCTTCGACAATATCTACTCAAAGGCCAGAATCGAACGGATTGTTGACGAAATGATCGAGATCGCAAGATTTGGAGCAGTGAAGTTTGTGCTTCATCCACCGACCGTGCGACGACTAAGGAGATATAAGCTGTGGGACAGGCTTGCCGGCGCCCCTAACGTTCAACTCATTCCGCGCATGCCGTATACCGACTTCCTGGCACTGATTAATGGCGCTCGCGGAGTATTCAGCGACGGTGGGTCCAATCAGGAGGAACTGTCTTATCTCGGCGTGCCCACCTTGTTGTATCGGGACTGTTCCGAGCGACCAGACGGTCTGGGTGCAAACATCATGCTTCGATCGTCAATCACCCAGTCTCTGACGAGCTATATAAGTTCCGGAAAATTCGATAGCTTGCGTAGAGCGACGAAGATCGAAGCTGACGTGCAGCCGTCAGAAATATCGATGGCTGCGATTATGCGGTGGGCCACGTAGCGTTTGTGTGTGATATGGGGCGGTTTCATATTCCGAACGATCGCTTAGGCTCTGTCTCAATTCTGTAAACGAGAAAGAATTATGACTGCTGGCGGCAATATCGGTTTTGATGCTGGCGCCTATTGGCGAGAGCGCGTGGGTGCTGGATCGGATCTCGCCGTTGTGGGTCATCGCGCGATGGGGCCTGCCTACAACGGCGAGATTTACGCTCGTAGAATCGAAGCGCTCGAGTCGATGCTGGTACGCCATGCCCGCAAACCGCTGCACCAGTTACGCGTCCTCGACATTGGTTGCGGCAGTGGTTTTTACACACAGTTCTGGCGGTCACAAGGTGTTCACGATTATGTCGGCCTGGATATCTCGGTGCGAACCATCGAGTATCTTGCCGGGCTTTATCCCGATTACGATTTCGTTTGCGCTGACGTTGCCGAGCCGTTGCCGGGCACACTTGCCGGTGTTGATCGGTTTGACGTTATCACCGTGTTTGACGTTCTCTATCATATTGTTGACAATCCGCGCGTCGAGTCAGCGATCGCAAACATTGGCGGAATGGTCGCCGACAGCGGTCTGCTATTCGTTATGGATCAACTATGCAAGCGCGACTACCAGGTCTCCAGACATGTCATCTACCGTGCGAGGGATGCATATTTTGAAATATTCGACCAGAACTCCCTTACTTTGAAAGACAGCGAGCTTCTATTTCATTTCCTGGTGCCACCGATTACCGAAATAAGAGTAATTGATCTGTCGATTGCCGCCGTATTCAAAATATTCGGCTGCACTCTGCGATTGAATGACCGCCTTGTTGTATGGGCTGCATCGGCACTACGACGATTGGATGCAAGAATGCGGGCTCGTGGTATTCACGTGCGCAATTGCGAATTTCTTGTGTTCGCCAGGAAAGGCGAAGCTGATGGGTGACGCATCCGATTTAATTGATCAGCCCAACAATGGATTGCACAGAACCATTAACGAACGCAATGATGACCACGCGATGCTGTCGGTTACAGATGCCTTGCGCAGGCGGTTGAAAAAAGACCGTCCGTTCGCGAAACAATCGCCAGTCCCCGACTGCTTGGCGCGAAGTTGCAAGCATGGATGAGGAACCGAATAGCTCGGGGATCAATGCGCGCGGGGGATATCTGAAGCCACTGGTATCTATAGGCGTCGTTCTGCTGGTTGTAATCAGTCTGTATTTCGTTGTGCGGGCGCTGCCGCTGGAAATGCTCGGCGAGATTCGCCCCAAACGCCTGGCATTGTGGACACTGCCGCTCATTGTATTTTTGCAGCTTGTTTTTCTGTTGGTTGCAGCGCAAATCTGGCGATGGATAGTACGTGTACTGACCGGAACAACGTGTACTCTTTGGGATTCCTATATGCAACTGGCCGTCGTGACCGTTGGCAAGTACGTGCCCGGCAAAGTTTGGGGCTTTGTCGCGCGGGCCGGCGACATGTACCGGCACAAAATTCCGCTCCACCTTTCCATGATGAGCAGCGTTATCGAGCAATTACTGTTGATGACCGGTGGACTGATTGTTTCCGTCGTCGCTGCGCTAATCGCTTTACCGCAATACCGGGTTGAAATCATAATTGCCGGAGGGCTGTTGTCACTCGTGGCCATCGCAGTATTAATGAATGTTCCGGCATTAACGCGATGGATTTTGCGGCACAGAAAGACGCAGGAAATACCGCGCAAGATTCCAGGCTATCATGTCAATAGCGTTTTCGGGTTCACACTGGCGTATGCCGCACTGTGGGTTTTAAGCGGTACTATTTTCTGCATAATCTACTTTTCATTGTTTGACGCCGCAGTCAGTGTTGAGATCATTGCCGCTTTGACGCTCGCAAACACTTTGGGCATCATTTTGGGATTCTTTGCATTTTTTGCACCGGGTGGTATCGGTATACGCGAGGCGATTACAACCGGCGTTCTCGCGGGCTTTGTACCAATTCGCGAGGCACTGCTGGCGGCCGTTTGTTATCGGGCGTGGCTGGTTCTGATGGACGGTCTGAATGCGATGCTTATTCTGGTCAGAGAGACGAGACTGGCGAAACGGGGTAGAAAAATTGAAATACACGGGCCGCAACAATGAATGACACGCAAAAACAAGCGGAAAAAGAAACGGAGACACTGCTTAGGAGCGGCATCCCGGGCATAAGTGAGTACTTGGAGTTGGACAGAAATCGCGACTACCAGCAATTGCTCAGCTCTTCACGACAGTTTCGTAAGGAAGTCGAAACCCGCGAGGTCTTCTCCAGACTTTACAGCATTAAATGGGTGAAGGATCCGTTTTTGCAGTGGAGCCGGCGCTGGGAGTATGTGTACGTACTTCAACGTCTGCGAAGCTGGTGGCAGGATCACCCGCAAGCGCTGGATGTTGCGGATGCGGGATCAGGATTCACATTTTTCCCGTTCTATCTTCGGCAGCTAAATCCACTGGCGCGAATCAACTGCGTCGATGCAGATGCCACGGTCGGGCGTGCAATCGAGGCGGCGGCCAGGGTCCTGGGTCAGGGCCCTGAGTTCTCGCTTGAGGACCTGGAAAACCTGGACCGGCCAAGCGAGTCTCTGGATGCTGTATTCAGTGTTTCTGTCATTGAGCACACGAAAGACCCAAAGCGGGTTGTCGAAGAAATCCACCGGGCTCTCAGGCCAGGTGGACTGTTCGTGTGCACATTCGACATTTCGTTTGAGCCGAGTAGCCCGATGTACGTGACGCGAGTTGAACAGCTGCTTAACAAACTACATGAATTGTTTCGGTCTCAGGATGAAGACACTGTCAGTATTGTTGACAGTGTCGAAAAACCCGCAC
>JADFHE010000007.1:9980-17480 GCA_022567295.1 Pseudomonadota bacterium
TCGTTTGAGCCGAGTAGCCCGATGTACGTGACGCGAGTTGAACAGCTGCTTAACAAACTACATGAATTGTTTCGGTCTCAGGATGAAGACACTGTCAGTATTGTTGACAGTGTCGAAAAACCCGCACGAGTCACAACCGCATGGGTGGCCAGGGAGCACCCGGAGCGTTTGCCGTGGCGAAATCCATGGTTGGTGTGGCTCTACGACGCGATGCGCGGTCGATTTCGATCCAGACTCTATCGCCCCATGACGTTTTTTTGTGGATCGTTTATCAAGACATAGGCATCAGTCTGCCGGTTGCAGCCGGACCTGGCACATGCCCCGACCAGATTTCGTTTTCGTCGGCGGAGCATGAGCAACCCCGAGAGGATCAAGATCATTGGCCATCCTGCAGCACCACCGCCCGATCCACCGCCGCCGGTAGACGGCCGCTTTTTCGTATACATCGGTTGTTGCTTATCGACGCGGCGATTCCGCGGCGCCTGTATGGAGCGGGATCCATGGTATTTGTATTCTTGCGCTGACCGGCAAGTTGTACCTTGGCGGAGCTTTCCCGATGGTTAAGCTCATCGACACTCTTATCGATTCAGTCCTGAATGAGTTTCGGACTAGCTAGGTTTTCGAGGAACGATTCCTGTGCGCAGACCCGGTCGCCCTTGCCCGGTGACAATCGCTTGTAACTTCCATCACCTTTGAGTTCCCAGGCCTGACAGTTATCTGCAAGAAAAAGCTCAAGATCACGGCGGATCTGATCTTTCATTCGTTTTTGTCGAATCTCGAAGCAAGACTCATTGCGGCGAAACATGTTGCGATACATCAGGTCCGCGCTCGAACAATAAAATTCTTCCTTGCCGTCATTAAGAAAGTAATACACGCGCGAGTGCTCAAGAAATCGGCCAACGACGGAGCGCACGTGAATGTTCTCTGATAGTCCTTTGACGCCGGGACGCAACGAACAAATACCACGCAGAATCAAATCGACTTGCACTCCCGCTTGCGATGCTTCGTACAACGCGTCGATCAACTGCGGCTCATTCAATGAGTTGACCTTTGCGATGACTCGCGCAGGCTTACCGTCTTTAGCATTCGACGTCTCACGCTGAATCTTGGCCAGTAACGCATCGAACAGACTAAACGGGGAGGCCAGCATGCGACTCATGTTGCTGGCTTCTGTCAGGCTCGTCAGCTGCAGAAATAATTTGTGTACATCTTCACCCAGGCGACTGCTGCTGCTGAGGTAACCGTAGTCAGTGTAGACAGACGTCGTTGCGTGGTGGTAATTGCCAGTCCCGAGATGCACGTAGCGGACGAGTTTGTCTTCTTTTCGCCGCACGACGAGTGTCATTTTTGCGTGCGTCTTAAATCCAACCAGACCGTAGACCACATGCGCGCCAGCTTCGTGAAGACGATTGGCCAACGAAATGTTGGCCGCTTCGTCGAAGCGCGCCATGAGCTCGATGACGACCGTAACCTCCTTGCCCGACCGCGCCGCGGTTACCAGGTGGTCGACGACCGGCGATGCTGGACCCGTACGATAAAGCGTCTGTTTGATAGCGAGTACATCGGGGTCTGCGGCGGCGGTGCCGATAAAATCTATGACCGGCGCGAAAGACTGATAAGGGTGGTGCAAAAGAACGTTTTTCTTATCGAGAATAGTGAAAATATTTTCGCTGCTGCAGAGCTCTTCCGGTAAACCCTGAGTAAAGGGCGCGTATAGCAATTCCGGGCGATCATCGAGGTCGCAAACGGTCGCCAGGCGGTTCAGGTTGACGGGGCCATCGACCATATAAGTGTCGTCATCACCCAGTTCAAAATGGTTGAGCAAGAATTCTCGAAGATCGTCCGGGCACTCATGCCCGATTTCAATACGAACGGCAGCACCGTAACGGCTGGCCTCTAGCTGGCCTTCGAGTGCACGCACCAGGTCACTGACCTCTTCATCGTCAACGTACAGGTTGCTGTTTCGAGTCACCCGAAACTGGTAACAACCGTCCACTTCGAGTCCCGGAAACAAACGCGCTACGTGAACGCGAATAATTGACGATAAGAACACAAAGCTGTGTTCACCCGGTTTGCTAATACTATTCGGTAATTGAATAACTCGCGGCAACGAGCGCGGTGCCTGCACCATACCGCGGTGCCGGCGCCGCCCAAACGCGTCTTTGCCATGCAGCCGCACGATAAAGTTCAAGCTCTTATTGAGTACCCGCGGGAACGGACGCGAAGGATCAAAAGTCAGCGGCGTGAGGATTGGCACGACCTGCTCATCGAAATAGTCCTCCAGCCAAGCATGCTGTTCTTCGCTCCAGTCTTTGCTATGGATGAAGCGAACACCGGCATCAGCCAGCTGCGGCAAAAGTTCGTCATTCAGCAATTGGTACTGCTGCTTGACCATGCTGACGGCGCCAACACGCAGTTCCCGAAATACATCTTCGGCCGGAACTTTATCAGGCCCCTGGGCCGGCGCGCCTATCTCCATGCGTTGCTTCAGGCCGGCCACGCGAATCTCGAAAAATTCATCGAGGTTAGTGCAACTGATACACAGGAATCGCAGCCGTTCGAGCAATGGCACGTGCGAATCCTGCGCCTGCGCCAGCACGCGTTTGTGGAACTCAAGCAGGCTGAGTTCGCGATTGATGTAAAGATCGTGCATGGTCAGGGTGAGTGTATCTCGCCCAACACCACTTTGTGCGTTGCGCCCGTCACACCTGGCAGGTTTCCCGTCTGTCCGTTGACAGTGCGCATCCCCAGCCAGGCGAATGCGGCAGCCTCAACCCAATCCGGACTCAGGCCAAGTGTTGCCGTACTCGATACAGATATTTCAGGAATATTGCGACTCAGCCGGCGCAACAGTTCCTTGTTGTGTACGCCGCCGCCGCATACAAAAACTTCGTGTGTTTCATCGGCATGCTGTTTGATCGCACTGGCGATGGTCGATGCACTGAACTCGCACAGCGTAGTTTGCACATCGACAGGATCAATTCGATCGACGTCGTACCGTTGCAGCCATTCCGGATTGAAATACTCAAAGCCTGTGCTCTTGGGCGGGAGGAGCTTGAAATATGGATCGAGGAGAAATTGATCCAGAAGAGAGTCGGCGACCGCGCCATCTGCTGCCCATGTTCCGTCGACATCGAATGGCTTATGCAGGTGCCGGCTGATCCATGCGTCCATCAAGCCATTGCCAGGGCCTGTGTCAAAGCCCGTTACATCGGACGGGTCAGCGGGCAATACCGTGATATTTGCGATGCCACCAATATTTACAACAACGCGATTTTTGTTCTCGGAGCGGACTAACCACTCATGGAACGGCGGAGTGAGGGGAGCACCCTGACCTCCGACTGCGATGTCTGCTTGACGAAAATTCGCGACCGTTGTGATTCCGGTACCGCAGGCAATGACTTCGGCATCACCAATCTGCAATGAGAACGGCACGGGAGCGTTCGGTTGGTGACGTAGCGTCTGTCCGTGGCTGCCGACCGCACGGATGCGTCCCTTGTTGACGCCGCTATCTCTGATAACTGTCAAAGCCGCATCGCGAAAACATTCGCCAACCTGGCGATGCAGTTCGCCCGACGGGTCGAGTTCAACGTCAAGTGGTTGGCGAATCGCCGCAAATAGGGAGTTCCTTAATTCTTGCGGATAGGGACGGGTGTGGGTTGCGTGAATCTGGACCTTCGATTCATCGAAGCTGACGACAACAGCATCAATGCCATCCATGCTGGTGCCGGACATCAAACCGACATAGAGATCGGCCATCACCCTACTGGCTGTTATACGCGACGGATGGCGCCTGCGTACTCTTGAACTGTTCGAGCTCCTTGAGAATAGGTTCGGCTGCCGCCATGAATCTCTCTCGGTACTGTTCGTCGATCGGTTCCGCATCCGGAAGATTGACCGTTCGCGGATTGCGGTGTACTCCATTCAGACGGTATTCGTAATGAAGATGACTGGCCGTGGCCAGCCCTGTCCTGCCAACGAAACCGATTGTCTGTCCCTGTTGCACGCGGGAACCAACTCGAACCTTTAACAGGTAGCTGGACATGTGCGCGTAAAGCGTCGTGATATTGCCACCGTGTTGCAAAATTACGGTCTTGCCGTAACCTGGTTTGGTGCCGCGGAATATTACCTTGCCATCACCCGCGGCAATTATTGGGGTGCCGCTCGGCGCGGCGTAGTCGACTCCGCGATGTGCCCTAATCCTGTTGAGGATTGGGTGTTTGCGACGTGGATTGAAGCTTGAACTGATACGAGTGAAATCGACAGGTGCTCGAATAAATGCCTTGCGAATACTGTCGCCTGCTGGCGTAAAGTATGCGCTACGCTCGTGGTCGTCGGTAAAGCGAATCGCCTGTATGGTTCGGCCGTTGTTGTTGAATTCGGCAACGATGATCTCGCCATCGGTCACGTACTTGCCCTCCTGCCAGATCTCTTCGTACTGCACGTAGTAGTTGTCGCCCTCGCGTATGTCGAGCACGAAGTCTACGTCCCACGCAAATATTCCGGCGATGTTCATAATCACCTTATCGGACAGGCCCGCAGCGGCTCCGCTTTCGAACAAAGACGTGTTAATGATGCCGAAGGCCATGCGTTTGCGAATTTCGATCGGTCGCTCTACGATTTCGGCCGCGAACCCGGAGTCTTGCCTCTCGATCTGCAATGCGCTGGTCAGATCAAGCTCCGAATACAGCCTGATAATCTCGCCGTGGTCATGAGTTACTTCGAACACATCGCCAGGCTTGATTCTGCGAAAACGATCTCTTGCTACGTCAAGCTCGACGATCGACATCAAGTTGCCCAGATTGAGGTTATTCTGGCGGAACAATTCTTCCATCGTGTCGCCAGATGCAATATTGAACACGAGATTGTCGAATTCTGGCGCGGGTTCCGCTAGCAGGGCAGCGGCCTCCTGCAACAATATCGCCTGGTCGGCGAGCGGCACGATAGGCGGCTCATTAACGCTGGCGCTGATAATAGGCAGTCTGGGCTGAGGCTCCCGCGGCGCTGTGTTATGCAGGGTGTTGATCAATGCGACAGCGACGAGAGGTAGTCCCAGACCCACCGCAAACCATTGAAGGGCTTTGGATTTCTTGCGCTGGTTTGAAGCAGACGGCTTGTAATCGTGTAGCAGTGGACTGACCGGACGATGCAAGTCTGCGTCCCTCCGTGGCTGGAAGTCGCTACTCTACCGTGCGCCTTTTTTGACGTCAAAGAGAAGTTGTTATCACTCATGGTGTTAACGGGTGCGAGAATGCTACAGTTTCGCACCCCTAGGACTTAAAGAAATTGAGCATGACAGGCATCAGTAAACAAATCGCAGAGCTGACTCGAGGTACCGATGAGGTATTACCGGAGGGTGGGCTCAAGGCCAAGTTGAAAGAAGGGCGCCCGCTGATTGTCAAGGCAGGCTTTGACCCGACGGCGCCGGATCTCCATATCGGTCACACGGTTCTGATAAACAAGATGCGTCAGTTTCAACAGCTGGGGCACGAGGTGGTTTTCCTGATCGGCGACTTCACGGGCATGATCGGCGACCCTACGGGAAAAAACACGACTCGTCCGCCGTTGTCGGCCGATGAAATCGACGTCAATGCCGCGACCTATCAAAAGCAGATCTTCAAGATCCTGGACGCGGACAAGACCCGAATCGAGTTCAATTCAGCCTGGATGGGCAAGATGGATGCGGCCGAACTTATCAAGCTTGCGGCTCGTCACACCGTGGCACGCATGCTCGAGCGCGATGATTTCAATAAGCGTTATGCGGGTGGCCAGCCTATTTCAATTCATGAATTCCTGTACCCGCTGGTGCAGGGGTATGACTCTGTCGTTCTGAAAGCGGATGTTGAGCTCGGCGGCACGGATCAAAAATTTAATCTGCTGGTTGGCCGCCAGTTGCAGCAAGCATTCGGCCAAAATCCCCAGATCGTAATGACGACACCACTGCTTGAAGGTCTGGACGGCGTACAGAAAATGTCGAAGTCGTTAGGTAACTACATCGGTATCACGGAACCACCCGGCGAAATGTTTGGCAAGATCATGTCGATATCCGATGATCTGATGTGGCGCTATTTCGAAGTATTGAGTTTCCGGTCGCTCGACGACATCAAGTCCCTGAAAGAGTCAGTTGATGACGGTATGAATCCGCGCGATGCAAAATTTGAACTTGGGCAGGAAATTGTTGCCAGATTTCATAGTAACGCTGCGGCAGAAGCGGCAAAGAAGGAGTTCATATCGAGGTTTCAGCAGGGCGCCATGCCCGACGATATGGTGGAGTTGACGCTGAAAAGCGATGGCGGCCGACTGGGTATTGCTCATCTGTTAAAGGGTGCGGGCCTTGCCAGCAGTACGTCGGAGGCGTTTCGGATGGTAAAACAGGGTGCTGTGAAGATTGATGGTCAGCGAGTCGAAGATCGTTCGCTACAATTGGAGTCAGGAACTACCCATATATATCAGGTTGGCAAACGCAAGTTTGCACGCGTTACGTTAGTCTAGGTCAGTCTACGGGCGGCTCGATCGGAGGAGTGTTATGAAATCTTCACGTATTGCCGCACTAGTGTCGATGCTGCTGCTGATCGGTACTGTTTCCTTGTTGCCGGCAGACCAGGTCGACGACACTCGCGCGGCCATGAACAAAATCGTCTACGACCTCAATGATAATTCCTATAAGAGCTTCCACGCGGCCATATCCCAGAAGGATATGACGGGACGGATACTTGGGAGCCACAATATAAGCCCTGAGGTTGCCGCTTCATTCACCCGGAGTTTCGACGCAACTATGGAGTCCTGGTTTGGCGCATCGTTTCCCGATATGGGCGGCGCCGAGATAGTCGGAATGCTGGTCAACTTCGAATTGGACGGCAACAAAGGGAAGGCACTCGTTCGATTCAGGCTGCCGCATTACCGCTACTCCTATCACCTCTATGAGTTGCAGTTGGACAGGCGTGGGCGCCTGATCATCGTTGACTGGCTTGATTATTTTCAGGCCTACCGGTTTTCGGAATTCGGCGGGCTTTCATTGGTTTCTGCCATGCCGACTGCAATGGCCGTCCGCAGCCTGCTGAGCATTTCGCCGATCACAACCAACGACATATTTCAGACACGCGAATTGCTGAAGGCGTTCCGTGATTCTGCACATGAGCGATTCTTCAGTATTCTCGATGATATGAACGAGCCACTGCAGCGTGATCCGTTCATAGTCGATCTTAGAGTCCGTGTTGCCGGGGTGGCGCGGGAGCTTGATCGCTATCAAGAGTCGGTGCTCGAACTGATGAAGCACTATCCCGACAACGATCTCTATGCCCTTTCCTACGTCGATTACTATATGTGGAGCAATCAATATGCCCGGGCGTTGAGTTCATTGCAGCGGTTTCAGAAATCGATTGGTATCGATGATGGTGCGACATTGAGTCGAATGTCCGCTTTGGCGCTTGCGCTCGGAGACGTAGAGAACTCTGCTGCATTTGCGGCTCGCGCAACCACATATGAGCCCGCGCTGGAACT
>JADFHE010000007.1:22480-58262 GCA_022567295.1 Pseudomonadota bacterium
AGTTCCGACCTGCACGAATGGCGTAACGATGGCCACACTGTCTCCACCAGAGACTCAGTGAAATTGAAATCGCTGTGAAGATGCAGCGTACCCGCGGCTAGACGGAAAGACCCCGTGCACCTTTACTACAGCTTTACACTGAATTTTGAACATATTTGTGTAGGATAGCTGGGAGGCTTTGAAGCGTGATCGCTAGATTGCGTGGAGCCAACCTTGAAATACCAGCCTGATATGTTTGGAGTTCTAACTCAGGTCCATTATCTGGATCGGGGACCGTGTATGGTGGGTAGTTTGACTGGGGCGGTCTCCTCCCAAAGAGTAACGGAGGAGCGCAATGGTACTCTCAGTACGGTCGGACATCGTACGTTGCGTGCAAAGGCATAAGAGTGCTTGACTGCGAGACAGACACGTCGAGCAGGGGCGAAAGCCGGTCTTAGTGATCCGGTGGTTCTGTATGGAAGGGCCATCGCTCAACGGATAAAAGGTACGCCGGGGATAACAGGCTGATTCCTCCCAAGAGTCCACATCGACGGAGGAGTTTGGCACCTCGATGTCGGCTCATCACATCCTGGGGCTGTAGCAGGTCCCAAGGGTATGGCTGTTCGCCATTTAAAGTGGTACGCGAGCTGGGTTTAGAACGTCGTGAGACAGTTCGGTCCCTATCTGCCGTGGGCGTTGGAAATTTGAGAAGAGCTGCTCCTAGTACGAGAGGACCGGAGTGGACGTATCTCTGGTGTTCCGGTTGTCACGCCAGTGGCATTGCCGGGTAGCTATATACGGACGGGATAACCGCTGAAAGCATCTAAGCAGGAAGCCCCCTTCAAGATCAGATTTCCCTGGAGCTTTAAGCTCCCTAAAGTGCCCTCGAAGACTACGAGGTTGATAGGCTGGGTGTGGAAGCGCAGTAATGCGTGAAGCTAACCAGTACTAATTGCACGTGAGGCTTGATCATATAACACCAAAGAATTTTGGCATTGGTGTTGTATGCGACATGTAATGCGACACAAGGACGTCAGAATCCAAATTGTTTTTTATTCTGGGTGTTTTATACGGAATGCATATTAACTAGCGCCGATGGCGGCTAGTTCAATATGTAATTAGAACACCTAACCGTATTTCTGGCGGCCATAGCGAGTGGGTACCACCCGATCCCTTTTCGAACTCGGAAGTGAAAACGCTCAGCGCCGATGGTAGTGTGGGGTCTCCCCATGTGAGAGTAGGACACCGCCAGGATTTATTAATGAAAAGCCGCTGCCGCAAGGACGCGGCTTTTTTTATGGAGGGAGACCCCACGATTGTTTTGTGTGTGTGTGGGCCCTCGCTTCGCTTAGGGTCCGGCCGCTCGGTTGCAGCCTCGCGGCGTTCGCGCGGTCGAAAGCGTTGCTTTCTCTAGTTCCGCGCTTACCCTCCTGTGAGAGTAGGACACCGCCAGGACGCGGCTTTTTTGTGCCCCCAAGCCCTGTCAAAATCAGCCATATGTTGGGAAATAGTTGACAGTAGTTGTCCCGAGGAGAATGATGTAAACGCAGTACGATATCGTACAATTAGGGAGAGAACGGGATGAGAATGGGAAAATCATTAATTAGTCTTGTCGCCGCCGGAGCTGTTGTTCTTGTGTCTTCAAGCGCGATCGCGGATGACGAAAAAGCCGCCGGCAGCGGCCCGAGTCCTTTCGTTGATTGCGGCATCGGTGCGGCGCTGTTCCCCAATACTAGCTGGGCAGCAGTGACATCCAACGTCATTTGGGACATCGGAACGACGGCAGTGATTTCTGCAACTTCGAGTCCAGAGACCTGTCAGGGTGCTCCGGCTCAGGCAGCATATTTCATCAATGACACCTACGATAATGTCCTCGAAGACACCGCCAGAGGCGACGGCGAGTACCTGGTAGCCCTGTTGGAAATCTATGGCTGCTCAAGTGAAGTTCAAGGTGATGTCGTCACGGCTATACGCGCAGATATTGGCGCGAACGTCGAGGCTGATGGTTACGCAACAATGTCAACGGTCGAAAAGGCTGAGTTGTACTTCAACGTGATTAATTCAGAGATTCAGAGCGAGTTTGCAGCTAGCTGCACCGCGTAACTGTTACGGGTACCGGAATATGGGCACGGCCGCGTTGCGGTCGGTGCCCATGTTTTGTCTGATGAATCCTGTTTTATTTTGCCGTGCGACCGCCCTCGTTCTGGCGCTGCTGCTTGCCGGACCGAGCCTCGCAGACAACCGGGAATTATCCGCTAACGAAACCTGGTTGAAGCTGGTTAACTACGAGCCAGGTGGAAATGCTCCTAGCGGTTTCTTGAGTGCCGCCCAGATCGGCGACTTCTTTCTTGCCGACGATGGCCAAAGCAACCCTGACAGCGAACTGCGTGCGACGTTGGCTGCATTGCGAGCGCCGCTGGTAGGCGACCCGAACGAGCATGCGCAGTGCCGTTATCCTGCGCGCTATATCTGGCTCAAGAAGCAATTCGCACTCGACGGCGTAGAGGGTATTTCCTGCCCGGAATTCGACGCGTGGATTTACGGCCAAGAAACCGCGTCTCTTAGCATCGTATTTGTGACGGGCTACCTCGGCAATCCAGCCTCGTATTACGGGCACACGTTACTGAAATTCAATTCGTCGAAAGGTGAACAGACGTCCGACTTGTTGGACGTAACCGTCAACTACGGTGCGATCATTCCACCGGGAACCGGGCCGCTAAACTACATCTACAACGGCGCGACGGGAGGATTTTCGGCGGGATTCAGTCACGTCGAATACTATTTTCACGACTACAATTACGGCGAACTGGAGCTGCGCGATCTCTGGGAATACGAGCTCAATCTTACGGCTGAAGAAGTGCGTTTTGTTGTCGCACACGCGTGGGAAGTGCTCGGCCATGAGTACGTCTATTATTTCTTTCGCAGGAATTGTGCGTATCGAATGGCCGAATTGGTCGAAATCGTCGATGGTGTAGACATCATCCCGCCACGTCGTGCCTGGACGATTCCTCAGTCAGTGGTCACTCGCGGCGCTGAGTCTGTCCATCACGGCAAGCCGCTTTTAGGCAACGTAAAGCGTTACCCGTCCAGACAATCAACATTTTATGAGAAGTTTCGTAGCTTGAACGGTGTCGAGCGTGATGCGCTTCGAGACATAGCGCGCGGCTCAGGCGAGCAAAATGACGCGACGATTTTGACTTCGCTGCCAGTTACGTCGCGGCAACGTGTCATTGACGCATTGATCGATTACTACCAATACCTGATGCCCAAGGACGAACCGCAGGATAGTGAGCTCAGCAGGAAATACCGCTCGATGCTGACCTATCGCTTCGGACTCCCGCCCGCAGCGCATACTCCGAGCAGTACACTGGCGTTAGGGCCGGCTGACGACCGTGCTCCTGGATACATAAGCCTTGGATTTGTCGATAACGACTCGTTTGGAAGCGGCGTGTCGATTCGGATTCGCCCGGTCTACTATGACGCGTTGGATTCGTCGGTAAGTCATGTGCCCAATTCCGAATTGTCGATGGGTGAAGTGGTACTGGAATCGATCGACGGCAAGTTCCTGGTGCGCCAGGCCAGCTTATTTCGCGTCGAGTCCGTCAATGGTTCAGTATCGGGCCTCCCCGGTGACAACGGCCGCTCCTGGACGCTTGGAATCGGCCTGATCGAGCAATCGCCCTCCTGCAATAACTGCCTGGTGGCAAGATTTGAAGGTGATATTGGCCGTTCGATGCCGATTGGCGGCAACTCGACCGCTGGCGTCTACATTGGCGGCGCGGTGCAGGACAATCGCAACGATAACGGCAATCTGTTTGTCCGCGGGAGCGCATATTGGAATGGGGCAATCGGCCAGCGCCTGAGACTACGCGCCCGTTACGAAAGCCGTTATCACCTCGATGGCAGGCTACGGTTCGAGGATGTAATGTCTGTGGAGGCCAGAGTCGAACTGTCTCGCGGATGGGATACGCGCTTGCGCGTGCAGAAAAACATTACGACCGAGGTATCGCTCTCACTGGGCTATTACTGGTAGCCGTCAATTCCCAGGCGCGAGTTACGAACGGCAGCAATTGGCTGATTCAGTTGATGACGTACTACGTGAATTCATCGCGATTTGTCTCATTGAACATTTCGTGCCGGCCGCCGGCGTATATTTTGACCGATAATCGACCGTATCCTGTTTGCGCATCATGCATCGCCAGATTGGTAATTCCGCGGTCGCCGCCGACAGGATCGTCTGCGCCGCCGGTCAAGAGAAGTGGCAGGTCCGCCGGCACCGGCTGCAGCGCTTTATCGGAGCCAATTTTCATCAGTCCGCCCATCAGATGCAACCACAAGCCGCAGCTATAGAGGCCTCCGCACAGCGGTTCGGCGACATAGGCATCGAGCTCGTTTTCATCGCGCGATAACCAGTCGAATTCGGTGCGGGCGGGCTCGAACGCGTTGTTGAAAGCGCCAAAGCCGAGTCTGTTGAGCAGGTCACTCTTGCCGTGAACCCCTATGCGCCAGGCTTCCAGGCGGGCAAGCCGCTGCCGCAAGGACGCGGCTTTTTTGTGGATGCTCTGTGGGCCGCAAAAAATCAGGGTCCGTGCGAAGGGAAAAGACCAGCGCGTACGGCTGTGCGCCCATCTAAATGTCAATCTCGACGAAATCGCACGTACACTCGATAACGTTCACACGCTGGCAAAAGCGTGAGCAGGAGTTATTCAACGGCGGTGGCTAGCGCATAATCTGACTGAGCGAGCGATCAAGCGCGTCGATGAATTGATCGACGTGTTCCCGTTGCAAGACGAGTGCCGGACGCAACTTCAGCACGTTTCCGAACCGACCTTCGCTTCCGACCAGCACCTGGCGTTGGCGCATCAATTCTAGCAATTGCTCCGTTTCGGCGGTTGCCGGTGTTTTCGCCTCACGATCAGTGACCAGTTCCAGCCCTACCAGCATGCCATGTCCACGAATGTCGCCAATGAGGGCCTGGGTGTTTGCCAGTTCGCCTAGCTGGTCGCGAAGATAGCCGCCAACGACGCGCCCATTCTCGATTAGCTCTTCGCGTTCGATAACGTCGAGAACAGCGTTACCTGCCGCACACGCGACGGTGTTGCCACCAAAAGTACTAAAGAAACCGGTGCGATCAATAAAGCGGTTCAGCATGTCGCTCGACGTAACGACGACACCCAGCGGGTGACCATTACCGGCTGGCTTGCCCATCGTCACAATGTCGGCTTTAACGCCATGATGTTCGTGACCCCACCACTGGCCCATACGCCCGAACCCTGACTGAACCTCATCGCAAATCATCAGGCCCCCAGCCGCGCGCACGCGTTTTTCGACGCCGCGGAGGTAACCGTCAGGCACATCGGGAACGCCGCTGGAACAAAATGCCGAGTCAATCATGAAGGCTGCCAATGGATGTCCTGAGGCTTCCAACTCACCAATAGCGCGATCAGCGTCAAGCGCATATTTTTCTGCGATATCGGGCGCGGGATCGTGGTACGGGTCAGGAACAATAAGTCCCTTAAGGAAATCCGGCAATTTCGTGTCTGGGTGCCCTGGTGAAAACAGGCGAATGGTTTCGGTAATGCCGTGATAACCGTCCTCCATCAACAAGCCACCGCAGTGGCCGGTTATAAATCGTGCCATTTGCCAGGCGACATCATTCGCTTCACTGCCCGAGTTCACGAAAATGCAGGCGTCAAGGTGTGGAGCGAGTCTTTCAGTCAGGCGCTCGGCGTATTCGAGCACGCTGCTGTAAAGGTAACGCGTGTTCGTGTTCAATGCCGCCGCCTGCCTGGAGATGGCACTGACTACGTGTGGGTGGCAGTGTCCAACCTGTGGAACATTATTGTAGAAATCCAGATAGCCGCGCCCATCCGTGCCATACAAATAGGTGCCTTTCGCACGCTCGAAGTGTTGCGGCCTGTCGTAGAAATGTGTGGTCCGAAGCCCGAGGACCTTATGGCGCGCCTCAATCAGGGCACTTTCTTTTGCCTCGCTGATAGCATCGATTGAGGAGGTTGGACACCAGACCGGAAATCGACAGGCTTTGCGCAGCGCCGTCGTCGTCGGTACGCGGCCGATCGACTGCAATTCGTCGAGTACTGCGAGATAGTGGGCAACGTACTCGATGCCTTCAGCTTCATCGCATTTCAAATCCGCACGAATGGCGATGATAGCCGCACATATGGCGTGTCGAATGCAGATAAGATCAAAGACAAGGTCTATCTCGCCCTCGCTGAGTGGCAAGACTGCGTCGAAACCGTGAACAACATCGCATAGGGCGTCGAGCGAGGCGTCGGGCTTCTCGATCACGCTGTAACCGGCAACCGCAACCTCCGCGGCGATTGATCCGTAAAGCATGTCGCCAAAATCGATAAGACCGCAGACTTGTGTTGAATCGTCCGCGCTTACCAAGACGTTGCCATCATGGGCATCCTGGTGGATGACCTGATGTCGCAAGCGGCTTAACGCTGGAATGACCTCCGCTTCAGCATGCTGCAGTACGCCCTCTATCAGTTTTCGACCCGGGCCATCGTCAATGTGATGTATTAGCGATGCAAAGCGTGCGCATTTCGCCACGCCCCACGGATGGTCCTGGTCGGCTGCAGGGTGGAAAAATCCACGCAGCGCTATATCAGTGTTGGCAATCAACTGGCCGATCCGGCGTCGCGTTGCCGCCGAAGGTGGGTTATCCAGGTCGCCGACCGGGACGCCCGCTACATACCGCAACATATGTACTATGTGCTGCTGGCCACCTCGAAACGTAGCGTTCGAATAGTCTTGATCAAGCTTATTGGGAACGATCTGAGGTATGGGCAAGCCGGGATTTTGCGTCAGGATATGGCTCATAGCCGAAACCTGAAAATCGATCGAACCGGCCAGTTCGCTCACATTCGATATTTTGAATACGAACCTGTTCTCGCCACCGACCGCAATGCCGAAATTCTGATCTCGTTCGCTATTCAGGGCATCAAAATCTCCCTCGATTCCGTATTGCGCAAGCACCAACTCCTTCACATCATCGACGTCGAGTTTCGGCCGGACACAGTTGAGAAATTGTATCTCGTCTATTGCTGACATCTAGCCTTGCCAGAGGCCTTCGCACCGAAGGTCATCCACGGTTAACTCAATGGCCTTACGCAATGTTGATACGACGAAGTCGACGTCAGCTCTGCTCATGGTCAGGGGAGGCGACATGATATTGAGATCGACGATCGGTCGAACGATCAGTCCCAGCGCTTCGGCGTGATTAGAAATTCGCTTGCTGATATTTACTTCTGGCGGGAAGAACTCCTTGCTTGTCTTGTCCTGAACATTGACCACACACATCATGAACTTCTTTCCGCGTACGTCGCCGACAATGGGTAAATCGAGCAATGTGTGAAGTTGTTCTTCGAAATAGGGCCCAACATCGTTGACGTTTTCGAACAACTTCTCGCGTTCCATGATTTCGATATTCTTGAGTGCCGCGGCACACGAAACCGGATGCCCCGAGTACGTCAATCCGGCGGCAAAAAAGCGATCTTCATCATTCGACATGGCGTCGTACATCTTTGCCGAAAAGATCGTCGCGCCAAGCGGCAGATAACCGGACGAGAGGCCTTTGGCACAGGTAATCATGTCCGGTTGAACGTCGTACATGTCTTTAGAAACAAACCAGTGCCCGAGACGACCAAATGCCGTTACCACTTCGTCGGCGACATAAAGAATGTCGTGTTTTTGACAAACTTCCCAAGTGCGCCTGTTGTAGTTGCCCGGTGGGACAATGACGCCACCACAACCCATTATTGGCTCGGCATAAAAGGCTGCTAAATTTTCGGCCCCAACCTTGAGTATCTTTTGCTCCATTTCGTCGATGAGGTAGTCGCAAAAATCCTCGTCCGTCGTAATGTGATCCGGCGCGCGATACATATTTGGGCTAGACAGGTGGTGGACCCAGTCGGTGATGTAATCAAATTCCGCAATACGGTCACCTGGTTTGCCGCCGATCGACGCAGCAAGATAGGTGCCACCATGGTAAGAATCAATCTGCGACAGAATATGGCGTTTTTTCGGTTTTCCGCGTGCGTTCTGATACATGCGAATGATGCGGTAACCGAGATCGTTCGCTGTTGAGCCTCCGCAAGTGAATAGCACGTGATTCAGGTCGCCCGGCGCCAGTTCAGCGATCTTTGCTGCAAGATTCGCTGCCGGCACATTGGTCATGTCGACAAACGGATTGGCGTACGCCATTTCGCGAACCTGCTGCGCAATCACGTCCGCCATTTCATCACGGCCCAGCCCGATGTTCGTACACCACATGCCGCCAACAGCGTCGAAGTATTCTTTGCCGTTTTCATCTGTGATGTAACAGCCCCGCCCCTTGGTCATGACGAGCGAACCTTCAGTGTCAAAGCTCGCGAAGTGCTGATAAGGGTGCAGTTGGTGCTTGCGATCCCGCTGCCAGGCCTCGCTTTTGCTCTCGTTGGTTTCTGGTTCTGCGCGCATTTATTGTTCTTCTTTCCGGTTCTTCGTGACGCCGAATATTAGCACTCTCTATCGAGCATTCGTCGTTGGCACGTTGACAATATGAAACAAAAGTTGCATAACTTGAGCGTCGAAAAGCGGATGATTATGATGCCAGGTGGCCATTCAACATTAGCTGGTTCGCGGTCAGATCAACGCATACCCAAACTGCGGACACGCGGACGTGCAAATCGACAGAAGCTGCTAGCCGAGGCGCAGCGACTGATTGAGGAACTGGGTGGCCGGCCGATTCGGTTCAACGAAGTCTTCGAAGCGGCGGGTGTGTCGCGCGGATCGGCCTACAGAATTTACAATAGCATCGACGATGTGATGCAGGACCTGGCCAGTTCCTGGCTCAATAATTTTGTCGCGTATGTAAACGACGCAGAACAAATTAGCCAGCCGGAGTCGTGGATGCAGGTTTCCGATCATCTGCTGGCGCGAGCGGCGGCGTTCTGGGTTGAGAAGGCCCAGACGCTGTGTAGTTTGCCGCGCGTTCGGTCGAACGCTCCCGAGAGCTACCGAGGGGCGGTAAAAGATCTGACAAAAGCTATTGCCGACACGTTCGATCGTTATTTTGTGATACCAGAAATTTCCGACTGGCCGTTGATTCTGGGCATGTATACATCGCTCGGCGACACGATATTTGCTGACGCAGTGCGTCGCGACGGTTACATTTCCGAACAACGCCTGGCCGAAGCTCAGAAGATCTGCAGTACCTACCTGGCTTTCCACTTACCAACCTCGCTTCAAGCCAGGGGCGGTCACTCTAAATAGATTCACCCGATGTTGTTGTTCGCTGGCAGCTGCTTTTCGATCCATTCCAGTACGTCGTCCGAAAATTCGTCACGATTGATCTCATTGAACATTTCGTGGCGGCCTTTGCGATATATTTTGACCGAGAGGCGGCTGTGTCCGGTTTGTGCATAGTGCATGGCCAGCTCGGCAATACCGTTCCCGCCGCCGACGGGATCATCAGCGCCGCCGGTTAGCAGAATAGGTAGGTCATGTCGTATCTGCTGCAGTGCCTGGTTAGTTGCAATCGTCCGTAGTCCGCCCATGAGATCGAGCCACAATCCGCAGCTGTATGGCCCGCCACAAAGCGGGTCGCGGACGTAAGCGTCGACCTCTGCGTCGTCGCGTGACAGCCAGTCGAAGTCAGTACGCGCAGGCGCGAACCGCTTATTGAAAGCGCCGAAGCCCAGCCGATCCAGCAACCCGCTCTTGCCACGAATCCCAATACGCCAGGCCTCGGCGCGGGCAAGGATCTGTCCGGGGATGAGTTTCGCTCGCGGCGGCCAGGTCGACGCGGACAGAACGAGTGCTGTGAGGCGTTCGCTATGCCGCATTGAAAAGTGCTGCGCAATGTACGAGCCCATACTGTGGCCGAGTAACACGATCGGAATGCCGGCGTGCCGCTCGCGAATCATATCGTTAACACGCAGTCCGTCATCGATCAGGAGTTGCCAACCGTTGTCATCTGAGAAATATCCGAGCATCTCGCTGTGTGCCCCGTGACCGCGGTGGTCATGTGCCACGACAGCCAAACTCCGCGCGACTGCCAAACGCGCAAACCGCTCGTACCGTCGATGATGTTCGCCGAGGCCATGGAATAGCTGGATCACACCGACAACAGGACCCCGGGGCCGCCAGTGCGATCCGTGAATCGTCTGCTGATCGGGTGTCGAAATCCCGATCGGCGCAACTTGCATCTCGGTCATGCCGGTACCACGTAGCTAATGCTTCGCCTTATACTGCAAGACATGATTGATCTTTACTACTGGCCGACTCCGAACGGTCGCAAGATATCGATCATGCTCGAAGAGTGTGGTCTTCCCTACAATGTGATTCCGGTGAGCATCGGCGAAGGCGATCAGTTTGCGCCCGAGTTTCTGAAAATCGCGCCTAACAACCGCATGCCGGCGATCGTTGATCACGATACCGGCGTATCCGTTTTCGAAGGCGGTGCCATATTAATGTACCTCGCGGAAAAGGCGGGCGCTCTGCTACCCGACGATCAAGCCGAACGATATGACGTATTGCAGTGGTTATTCTGGCAGGCGGGCGGTCTTGGCCCGATGGCAGGACAGCTCAGTCATTTCGTCAATTACACGAGTGAAGACGTGCCCTACGCACATAAGCGATACGCGAACGAATACGACAGATTGTTCGCTGTAATGGACGTGCGCTTAAGAGATCGCAAGTTTCTTGCGCGCGAGTATTCCATTGCCGATATCGCCAGCTTCCCTTGGGTGATGCCCTATGAGCGCCTCGGTAACGACCTGGGCAAATTCAGCAATCTGCGGCGTTGGTTTGATGTATTAAAAGAGCGCCCGGCCGTTCGCAAAGGCGTTGATCTCGGCAGCGATTGGAAGACTGATGAGCGGCGCAGTGATGCGGCGAAATCTATTATGTTCGGCCAGAACTCGCAGACGGTATTCGATGCAGCGAACGCTCTGGACAAGTGAAATTCTACGATTGCAAGACCGCTCCCAGCCCCAGGCGGGTACGAATTTTCATGGCCGAGAAGGGACTCGACATTGAAACGGTGCAGGTCGATCTTGCCGCGGGAGAGCAATTTGGCGACGCCTACCGGATGATTAACCCCGATTGCGTCGTGCCGGCGCTGCAACTGGACGACGGCAGCTGTCTCAGCGAGGTGCTGGCAATTTGTCATTATCTCGAGGCGCTGCACCCCGAGCCCGCGTTGCTGGGCAACGAGGATGAAGAATGCGCCCGGATTCTCATGTGGAATACGAAGGTCGAACAACAGGGCTTATGGCCGATGGCCGATGCCTTTCGCAATACAGCGAAAGGATTCGTCGATCGCGCGACGACAGGTCCCGTCGCATACCCGCAGATTCCCGCGCTCGCTGAGCGTGGTCGCAAGCGCGTGGAGCAGTTCTTTTACAGACTCGACGGGCGACTGGCGGCAGTTGAATACATCGCCGGCGACAGTTATTCATTGGCCGATATATCTGCGATGGTTGTGGTGGACTTCGCGGACTGGATCAAAATGTCGCTGCCTGAGGATGCGCAGCATACCCGGCGCTGGTATGAGTCGGTATCAAGCCGTCCCAGTGCGGCCGCCTGAGCGGTTGCTGCCGAGCGAGGTAAAACCCAGGAACAGCAGCAACCCGAACTTCAGCAATTCAAGCGACGAGTATATTGCGTGTGCATAGGACTTCGGTGGTTCGACGCCATTGATAATCATCTGTGCCCGCTCTGCGAGCTCCGGTGTCAGCCATACGGATTGCGCGACAACGATGAGGGCCAGAACGCCGCAGTAAGACCACAACCTGACGGCGTGTCCTGAAGCCCGAACAACAATCAGCATGATCACCAGCGCAATGAGTTCTGCTTTATTCAGAGCAGCGAAAACGCCGCGTCCGACATCCAGCGCAATTGGGCGCGTAATGGTCGCTGCGGAGAAGCGCGCCGGTGTCTCGATGACTGCAATGCCCATGTTCATTCCGGCCCAGAGGAAACAAACCCATGCAGGATTCGACAGAGCATTGCGAAATCGGTTCATCACGGCCATATAATGCACGATGTCCACGCCGGAATCACAACTAGCATCCGCAGTCCTGATGATCCGTCCCACACGATTCGAGAGTAATCCGATGACGGCCCAGTCGAATCTTTTTCAGGGTCGATCGACCGCTACGCCGGAAGAACAACAGAAAGCAGCCCTGCACGAGTTTGACGCGCTCGTCGACGTGTTACGCGCCGCAGAAATAAATGTTGTCGTTATCGATGATACGCCGGATCCGCATACGCCCGACTCGATATTCCCAAATAACTGGGTGAGTTTTCACGGCGACGGTCGCGTTGTGCTGTATCCGATGGAAGCACCCAACAGGCGCACGGAACGGCGCGCCGATATTATTGAAAAACTCAACGACGAATTGGGATTCCAGATCACAGAAGTTCTGGATTTGAGTGGGCACGAAGAATCCGGGCATTACCTGGAGGGCACGGGTAGCATGGTTCTCGATCGTGCCAATAAAGTTGCTTACGCGTGCCTGTCATCGCGCACGCAGCTCGATCCGCTTGGGGACTTCGCGCAACGAATGGATTACGACGTTATCGCATTCGACGCCGTGGATCGCAACGGCGTGCCGATCTACCACACCAATGTCTTAATGAATGTTGGCGAGACCGTGGCCGTCATTTGCGACGCAGCGATCGTGCGCGAAGAGCAACGTGCTGCCGTGCTGGCGCGGCTCAAAGAGACGGGTCACGAGCTTGTGAGTCTCAGCTATGATCAACTGGACGCGTTCGCGGGCAACATGCTGGAGCTTAGAAATGCGAGCGGGGAGCGAGTTGTGGCGATGTCCAGTCAGGCTTGGGACTCGTTGAACATGGCGCAACGCGAGACGCTGCACGCCAACGGCAAAGTCGTTAGTTGCCCGATAGACAACATAGAGCGATCGGCCGGTGGCAGCGTCCGCTGCATGCTGGCGGAGATACACCTGCCGCATTAATGGTAGCCCCACCGCTCAACGCAGTTTCGTCGTCTACAGTGTTGGCGCAGTATTTCTGCTATTCATTGGTCTGCAGTTCGTCAAGACCATCCCTCCCGGACGCGTTGGCGTCGCTACGCTATTTGGTAGCGTAGTGACCACAGGATACAATCAGGGAATTCATATTCCGGTCAATCCGTTGTATCGCTGGACTATGTATGATGCGCGGCAAAAGACACACTTAGAGACAGCCAACGTTCCGAGCCAGGATCAACTGCAAACCAAGCTCGATGTCAGCGTGCAATATTGTATTGATGGAACGATGGCATCCAGGATTCTGGAACAAACCGGCAATGCGCAAGCCTTTGAAATCGCTCAAATCAATAATGCGATTTCGAGTAATCCGGCGTATATTCAACTGCAGTCACTCGAGGCGTTAAAAGCCATCTCCAAGGACCCGGCGAGCAAGGTGTATTTCCTTTGACGGTTCGAGCCCGAAGCCGTTACCGCGGATGCACCTGGGGGACCTGCAGGGTCCTTAACGCCAGGACTCATCGACATCATATTGCGGGACGGGAATCGGGTAACCGGTACCCGTCTTGCTATTAAGGGAAATATAAGACCCATGGCAGCGAGCAAACACAGAATCCTGATGTGTCCGCCCGATTTCTTCACGGTGGAGTACGTGATCAACCCCTGGATGGCGGGACAAGAAGATTCGCTGAGTCTCGAGCGTGCGCAACACCAGTGGCAAGTATTGCGCGACAAGCTGTCCGAGTATGCCGACATCGTGACGATGGATGCGCAACCGGAATTGCCGGACATGGTGTTCACGGCGAATGCCGGCGTCGTCTACGGCGACAAGGCGATTGCGAGTCATTTCATGCCTCACGAACGGCGGCCCGAAGAGCAACACTTTAAGAAGTGGTTCAGTGACAACGGTTTCCAGTTGCTCGACCTGGATGAGAAAATTGGTTTTGAAGGAGCTGGAGACTGTCTCGTTGATCGCGGCGGTCCGTGGCTTTGGACTGGCCATGGTTTTCGTACTGAGATCGAAGCACATGCTGAGATTCGCACGTTTTTTGATACCGAAGTGGTTTCGATTCGATTGACCGACGAGCGCTTTTATCACATCGATACTTGTTTCTGTCCGCTTGAGGACGGTTTCCTGATGTACCATCCGCCCGCGTTCGACTACGAATCGCGCATGGCGATTGAGAGTCGCGTGCCACCGCATAAGCGGATCGTCGTCGATACTGCTGATGCCGGTAATTTCGCGTGCAACGCTGTGAATATCGATGATCAGGTCATTCTGAATAAAGCGTCCGATCCGTTGCGGTCCCGGTTGATGCTCGCTGGATTCAACGTGCACGAAGTCGAATTGTCTGAATTCCTGAAAGCCGGTGGCTCGGCCAAGTGTCTGACGCTTAAATTAACTGAACCCGTCCGTTAATTGACGATAATGAGCGATGCGCACCAATACAGTATTCGGCCGATGGATCCCGCCGCCCATCTGTTTGAGGTGCGGCTAACCGTCACCAGTCCGGACGCAGCGGGTCAGGTTTTCGCGATGCCGGCCTGGATACCCGGCAGCTACATGATTCGCGATTACGCCCGCCATGTTGTCGCTATCCGCGCTGAGGCAGGCGGTGTGGGGGTTGCGGTATCCAAGCTCGACAATAATCGCTGGCGCACCGATCCTACCGATCGCGCGATCACGTTGGTACTCGAGATATACGCGCATGACGACAGTGTTCGCGGCGCGCATCTCGATAATACCCATGCTTACTTTAATGGCCCTTGCGTATTTCCGGCTGTCGCCGGGCAGGAAGACATTGCGTGCAATATCGAAATCGCGGCTGCCGATACACCCGAGGCAAAAAACTGGCGAGTAGCCACGTCGATGAACAGGGATGGCGCGGATCGGTATGGATTCGGTGCTTACATTGCAGACGACTATGCCGAATTGATCGATCATCCGGTGGAAATCGGCAACCTGTCGATCGGGGAATTCGAGGCGGGCGGCATTCCTCACATCATCGCAATTCGCGGCAATATTCGAGCCGATATGGCGCGCCTGTGCCATGACCTGCAGACACTGTGCACGTATCATCTGAGCAGGCTTGGCGCACCGCGTGATCTGGATCGTTACGTGTTCTTGTTGCATGCTCCAGGCACTGGCTATGGCGGCCTGGAACATCGTTGGTCGTCAAGCCTGGTGTCCGACCGGGACAGTCTTCCGATTCGTGGTGACCATGGGGTGTCGACTGAGTACCGCACCTTACTGGGCCTGGTGAGTCACGAGTATTTTCATCTCTGGAACGTTAAGCGGATGAAGCCAGAGGTGTTCACGCCCTATGACCTGTCGCAGGAATCGCATACGGAACTGTTGTGGGTATTCGAGGGCATAACATCCTATTACGACGATTTGGCACTGGTACGTTCCGGACTCATTTCCGGCTCGGAGTACCTCGAATTACTGGGCCAGAAAATTACGCGGGTCATTCGTGGCGAGGGTCGTCGCCGACAGAGCGTTGCAGAATCCAGTTTCGACGCTTGGACTAAGTTCTACAAACAAGACGCCAATGCCGGAAACGCAATTGTCAGTTACTACGCGAAAGGATCCTTGATCGCTCTGGCTTTGGACATGAAGCTCCGCGTCGAGACGGAAGGTCGCGTTTCACTGGATAACGTCATGCGCGCCAGTTGGGAGAAATGGGGCGAGACCGGTGAGGGTATGCCCGAGGGTGGGTTCGAAGCAGTCAGCTCGGAAGTGTCGGGCCTCGATCTTGGCGATTTCTTCGATGCCGCCGTTCGAGGAACTGGCGAGTTGGCATTGGAACAACTGTTGCATGACCACGGCGTGGATTACTGCCTGCGCAAATCGCAAGGCCGCAAGGACAAGGGCGGCGACAGCGTTGGCGATGACAAATTGCCGGCGGTCTGGCTGGGCGCTAATCTTGTGATGTGCGGCGGTAAGCCTGTTTTCGCTAATCTCACCAACGGTGGCCCGGCAGAGCGCGCCGGAATTTCGCCTGGGGATGAGCTCGTTGCTCTCGACGGTGTGCGCGCGAACGTTTCCGGCAGTGATTCACGCATTCGTCGCTATCGACCGGGCGACAAATCGGAGCTGACGGTGTTTCGCGGCGATGAGTTACTGACGATGAAACTGACATGGGCCGAAGCGCCTGCGGATACCTGTTACCTGCAGAATGATGACGACGCTGACACCGATGCGGCCGAGCGTCGCGATATCTGGCTGAGCACTCAGTGACATTGTTAGAAAGCCCCCGGCTACGCCTGTTCATCGGTGCGGCATTGATCAGCCTGTCGCCAGTCTGGGTGCGCCTGGTTGACGTGTCACCGTCGACGAGCGCCTTTTATAGAGTGCTGTTTGGCGGTGCCGCATTGGTCATCTACTTACTCGTCACTCGCAGGCGATTGCACCTGTCGACGCGTGCCTGGTGGCTACTGATTGTTGCGTCAGTGTTTTTCACACTCGATCTCTGGTTCTGGCATCGCAGCATTCTATACGTCGGTCCCGGTCTGGCCACGCTGCTGGCAAACTTCCAGGTCTTCATCATGATGATCGCGGGCTTCGTCCTGTTGCGACAAATTCCACGCGCGCCGCAGTTGCTTGCCGTCCCGATGGCACTGTTTGGCCTCGCTCTGATCGTCGGGTTCGACTGGAGCGGGCTGGCGGACGACTATCAGCTCGGTGTGATCTTTGGATTGCTAACAGCCGTTGTCTATGCCGGCTACCTGTTGAGTTTGCGCCAGGCGCGCGCGGGATCGCGGTACCGGGTGCCAACGCGTGAAATGGCCGTCGTATCGGTTATTACTGCGCTAATGCTGGCCGTGGCAATCTTCGCGGACCGAGAGTCGCTGACCATTCCGACCTACGAAGACCTGGGATGGCTGGTGGCCTACGGCGTATTGTCACATTGCTTAGGTTGGCTGTTCATCGCGAGCAGCTTGTCCGAGGTCACGGCAGTAGAAACGGGGCTGGCACTGTTGTTGCAACCGACGTTGAGCTTTGCCTGGGATGTGCTGTTTTTTGACCGGCCGATGACAGCGATCGAATTGACGGGTGCCGGCATCGCGCTGGTCGCAATTTATCTTGGCTCCCGGCCCGCGTCACAGCAAATCTAGTGCGCCCGGTAAGACAGTAATCTCAAAATTCGTCTGTAAGGGCTGAACCTCCCCATCGAGTTGTGACGGAATGGGTTCGTTCGCCTCGATGCTTAACGATGTGACGGAATGGTGAAATATTTCCGGTTCCTGCATGTGACCGGCGCTCATGAGTTTGGGCAGCAAAGTCAGGACCCGGCGCCTGGTTACTGGTTGCACAATGAGTAGCTCGAGAATGTTGTCCGAATTATCAGCCATCGGTGCGATGTGAAACATGCCCCCGACCCACGGCCCGTTACTGATGACAGCCAGAGTGAGTGGCCCGTTCCAAGCGTAGTCATCAGCCGTAATTCGCATTCGCGGGCTCACAATGCCACCGATCATGGTTTTGAATATCGCGAGCAGATAGACAAGGTCGCCTATTGGCAACCGAATCGATTGCGCGACGCGAGTCACCTTGGCATCAAAGCCGATGCCTGCGCCGTTCGCGAAATACCGGTCGTTGCACCGCCCGACATCGATTTTTCTTGGCACCTCAGAGGCGTTGATGCGGTCGGCGAGTAGCCGCGTTGCGTGTTCCCAGTTGAGGGGAATGTCACACGCTTTCGCAAAGTCGTTTCCGGTGCCGGTTGGAATGACGCCCAGCGCCGCGGAATTATCGGCACGTAGAATCCCGTTGACTGCTTCATGAACGCTGCCATCGCCGCCCGCAACAACTATGCATGCCGCACCGGCATTGACGCTTTGCAGCACCTGTGCCTCGAGATCGCCCGCGAATCGGCTTGTATGAATTTCCATTTCGAGACCACAGCCTGCAAGTATTCTGAAAATATGTGCTTGCCGTCGACCTGCACGACCACGTCCGGCGGTCGGATTGACAAACACGTGCATCGTTTCTGCTGCCATATCCCAATGCTACAATGCACGCGACTGTTCTCGCAAAAATGGATTTGCGGCAATGCTGGAATTGGGTGTCAAATTTCTAATCAGCTATTTCATCGGCTCTTTGATGGGTGCGATGATAATGGGCAAATTGCGAGGTGGCGTTGATATCCGCACGATGGGAAGCGGCAATGCGGGCGGCACGAATGCGCTGCGCACTCAGGGGATACTTTTTGCACTTGGCGTTGTAATTATCGACATCGGAAAGGGAGTCATCGGAGCGGGTATCGTACCCGGAATAAATGTGCCGTTTGTTGCAGAAGACCCGATGCTTTCAAGAACCTGGCTGACCCTCTGTTGCTCATCAGCCGCCGTGCTCGGCCACGTCTGGCCGATCTACTACGGATTCAAGGGCGGCAAAGGCGCGAGTACGTTTGCCGGTACGCTGGTCATCCTCGGCCCAAACCTGATCATCGGCGGCTTATTTGTCTGGGCATGGGTGCTGGTCGTATCCGGTTTCGTCGGGCTCGCCACGATGAGCGCAGCAACGGCTTTACCCGTGTATCTCGGCGCTGTCGTTCTGCCCGCGGAGCAGCCGCTTTTTATTTACACCGTTGTCATGGCGATGTGCATCATCTTCTGGCATCGTTCCAACATTCAGCGCATGCGAGATGGCGCGGAACACCGCAATACCGGCTTGATGATCTTTCGTCGAAAGGGCTCCGGTTCGAGCAATGATCAGTCTTGACGCTGAGGCTATTCGCCGGTTCACAACCGGCGCAGCCGGCAGCAAGCTCGCACAACTCGACGTATTCGCTGAAATCGACTCAACCAACAGCTACCTGATGCGAATGCCCGGCCCGGTGCCGGGAGCGATAAATATTGCGGCAACCAACAACCAGACCGCAGGTCGCGGACGTCACGGCAAGACCTGGCAGTCACCGCCAGGAACCGGTTTGTGCTTGTCGGCCGCCTACACGTTTGCATCGCGGGTCGAGAATCTTCCGGCGTTGACCTTGGCACTGGGGCTCGGCGCCATTACTGCATTGGAAGAATTAGGCGCCGTCAATGTGAAACTTAAGTGGCCGAACGATCTTGTTGCTCTGGACGGTAAGCTCGGCGGAATCCTGACTGAGGTGCAGCCGCAATCGACCAGTGCCGTTACGGTTGTCACCGGTATCGGCGTCAACGTGGACCTGAATGACAGGCACGACTTCGTCACAGAATCGGATTGGGCGCGGCACGTGGTGGATATGAAAAGTATTTGCGACTCGTTGCCTCGGACTGAGGAAATCGCAGGCAGATTGGCCACCTGTCTGCTGCAGGCATTTGTGGAATACGAGACGTCGGGGTTCGCGGCGATCGCCGATCGCTGGTCGCGCTACGACTGGCTGCTGGGCAGGGAAATCGTTGTCGATACCGCGCGCGCTCAGATCAGCGGTGCCGGTGCCGGAATTGCCGATGATGGGGCGCTGTTGGTCGACACACTCGAATCGGGCGTTCAACGCGTGACATCCGGAACTGTCTCCGTAGCCGTCTCCACGGGTGGGCCGGTATGAGCGTGTTGTTAATGGATGTCGGCAACTTCCGCGTGAAGTGGGGTGTTCTCGATGACGGTGACATTCGCCGCACCGGTCATATTTCGCAGGAAAAAATTCGCGAGGAAGGATTAACAGTACTAACGACGAAACTACCTCGTCACGTCGATGCGGTCCGCGCCTGTAACGTTGCTGGCACCAGTTTTGGCACCCGTTTGTCCGGTGTCATTGGCATGCATTGCAACGCCGACGTGCATTTCGCCCGCAGTGAAAGGCGTGGATGGGGCGTCACGAACAGGTACCGGCAACCGAGACGTCTTGGTGTGGATCGCTGGGTTGCAATGATAGGGGCATGGGCTGAAACGCAATGTTCCTGTCTGATCGTCGACGCCGGTACCGCAGTCACACTGGACGCGATCGACGACGACGGCAATCATCTCGGCGGCCAGATCATTCCCGGTGTTGAAACCATGCTGCATTCATTGTCCGTGGCGACGAGTGATGTTCCGCTCGTAAAAGGGCAACCGAAACAGTCTGCCGGGGATTTGAAGATGTTTGGGCGCAATACCGCTTCCGCTGTCCGGGAGGGCGCGCAAAATGCGATTGCTGGTGCCGTTGATCGTGCATATCGAACTCTGCAATCAAACGGTTACGAACCCACTATCATCTTGACCGGTGGTGGCGCGTCACGCATTCTTAATGCGCTTGACGAGGCTTCGCTGCATCGGCCAAACCTGGTTCTGCATGGACTTGCACACATGCTGGAAAGTGCTCAATGAAAAATATTCTGCTCGTTCTCCTGCTCGCCAACATTCTCTATTTTATGTGGGGTCTGCTGACCGAAGAAGAATCTCAACCAGGTGTAGCATTTGTTAAGGAATCAGACCTTGGACCGCCGCTGGATGTCACGACCGGACGCGACAGCGACGGGGTGGATAGTGTAGGTGCTGTCCTTGGCTCGGGCGAACCGTCGGCGTTGCAGGCCATTGTTGGCCAGTCGTGTGTGACGATCGGTCCGTTCAAGGATAAACCTGATGCCGATTCCGCCGTCCTTGAGTATTCAAACGAGAGCATGAAAGCCGTGCTGCGACCGACGAGGGGACAGATATTCGTAGGACACTGGGTGCAGATTCGCAATATCGCCGACGAAGTGACAGCCAAAGCGATGCTGGCCAAGTTAAAAACGGGTGGGTTGTCCGATGCCTACCTGGTGCGTACCGAAGATGAGGGTTTGAAGATATCGTTGGGGCTGTTTGGTGACATCAGCGGCGCCGAAAAAATCGAGCTTCAGGCGCGGTCGCTGGACCTGCCGGCTGAAATAACCGCGAGAACCCGTGAAGACAATGTGTTCTTTGTTGATATTGGACTGCCGCCGGGCAGAGGCGCTAGCGCGATCATTGAAAAATACGGTCAGGAACGCGTCCTGCTCCGCGGTGCGGCCACGTGCCCGCAATAGGTGGGCAAAGTCCTTGTCAGATCGGATCGAAAAGAGAATAATCCGCTGCCCGCGCCAGAAGCGCGGCCAAAGCCGGCGTAGCTCAGTTGGTAGAGCAACTGATTTGTAATCAGTAGGTCCGTGGTTCGATTCCTCGTGCCGGCACCATATAAAACAAAAGTTTACGGGCCTATAGCGGGCCTGTTTTCTTTTAGGGTAGCAACTGGGGTAGCGTTTGGGGCAAAATTAGCACTTATTTGCTTTCATCCACGAGTAGGCTAGATCGGCTGTCAGCCCATCAATCTGACCCTCCAAATATGACCGCTCGATCAAGTCCACCAGTTCAGGATCAGGTGGCCTGATCTACTCAAGTATTTCGGCTAGTTCACAATGAATGCACGGCATGATCTCAGCTTGATCGACCGATGAATCACTTCCAAGTCCAGAAACTAATCAATTCCTATTGAAATGGGTCCCATCCAAGAGGGGGGGTGGGGCAATTCTTCACATCTCGAATATCGTAATGAGGGCGTCTGTCACGCCGCCGCAAAACAAAAGAGCCTCTTTCTGATTTTTCTTGAAAAACGAAAGAAGCAAATCCACGCGGCCTACGGGGGTTGGTTTCTACAATAGCAAGTTGTAAGGGAAAATCCTTCCGGTCCTAGTTCGGTTCATCGCCGAATCAGGAGAACCGCTGATACGCTCTGGCAAAGTAGAATAAGACCCTCGAGAAATGGGAACGAACATGAAAAGCAATACAGGAAGAATTGGCTTTACGCTCGGGACTTTGATCGCCGTGGCACTGTCATGGAGCGTCAATCACTCAATATTGTGGGCGATACTGCATGGCTTTTTGTCGTGGATTTACGTGATCTACTACGTGCTAGGAGGTGGGCATTAGTGAATGACTGCTATTGATAAAAGCGGACGTTCAAATTGCAGCCTTTGAAAACCGGCCATCCAGTGTCCGCTATACGCTCGAAAGCAGACATTAGGCTAAACTCGTCCTGAATGACCGCTAATGACCCAAAGCGGACATTCGTGATCGCAGCAACTATCCTCTCTTAGAGGAATTTTTGGGGAGATTTAGCGTCATGATTAAGGATTGGAAGAGTTTTGCCGAGTTGCTGGGTATTACGGCAATTGTTGCTTCTCTTATTTTTGTGGGCTTGCAGTTAAAACAGTCCCAGGCCATTGCGATATCCGAAATGGATGCGAGTCAGGTCGCAAGTTTGATCGAAGAGAACAATGCGGTAATCGGGAACATGGATATTTGGATTCGAGGAAACGCGGATGAGAATCTGAGTCCGGCCGACGCAGAAATATACGCTCGACTGGTCACCAATATGAATAACCGATTCTATTTCATAGTGCACCAACAGATACTTCTGGGGTTGGGTGATAACGCACTTCTGGACGTCGCTGAGTTTGCGAGTTATCTGTATGAAAATCCCCGCGCTAAACGTGTTTGGCGAGCTCGTGAGGAGCGGCTCGGGAAGTACAGAGGTATGATCAGGTCGAGTGAGACAGTGACGTCTGATTGGATCACTCTTGTTGAATCGAATATTGCCGTCTTTGAACGACAGTCGGCAACCGCAGTTCAGTAGTACGCATTCGCTCAACGACCGCTTCTGGCCGTAAGCGGCCCCTCAAAACAGGGTTTTCCAGCAGTTTGAACGTCCGCTTTCGGGAAAAGCAGACATTCACATTCATGTTTTTTGAAGTCGTTCCGGCTGATGTGAAAGAGTGATCCCGAACGACCGCTATACACCCGAAAGCGGTCATTACGCTAGTATTGCCCTAAAGGTCTGCTAATGACGGTGACCTCAACTGATCGACGCAACACTATCATCTTAACCGGAATAGATGGAGTGATTGCAGATGAGAAGAAAATACCATCGGGTTGGTTTCACGACCGCACAGAAGACGGAGCTGTGGGACCGCTGGCAAAAGGGTGAAGGGCTTAAGTCGATTGGCAGAGCGTTCGGCAAGGGCTCGTCGTCTATTTACAGTCATTTATCACCTTATGGCGGTATTCGACCGCGGCCGCGACGACGTTCTCGGTTGTCACTGACACTGTCCGAGCGTGAAGAGATCTCCAGGGGGATTGTTGCGGCGCGCTCGATACGGTCGATTGCAAGCTCACTGCGCCGAGCACCATCGACAGTGAGTCGTGAGATTAACCGCAATGGTGGTTATAGGCAGTATCGTGCGGCGGTAGCGGATAAGCGCGCCTGGAGCGAGGCGTTACGACCCAAGCGGTGTAAGCTGGCGCGACACCCATGCTTGAGGCTCGCTGTTGAGAGAAAACTCAGACACAACTGGGCGCCGGAGCAGATCGCAGGCTGGCTGAAGCGCCGTTACCCAGACAATGAGGCGTACCACGTGTCTCACGAGACCATTTATCGCAGTTTATTTGTTCAAGCCCGCGGTGTGCTTAAGAAAGAGCTGATGAAGCATCTACGCACGGGACGACCGATTCGTCGCTCCCGGCACGCCACAGCGAAGGCCGACCGTCGCGGGCAAATCCCCGACATGGTCTCGATCCGTGAGCGTCCAGCCTCGGTGGAGGATCGGGCGGTGCCGGGGCACTGGGAAGGGGATCTCGTCGCAGGTTCCAATAACAGTTATATGGCGACCTTAGTGGAGCGGCACACACGTTACGTGATGTTGGCGAAGATACCGAGTCGCGACACCGAGACCGTTATCAATGCGCTCATCAAGCAGGCGAATAAACTACCGAGAGAACTCTATCGATCATTGACCTGGGATCGAGGCAAAGAGCTCACCGATCACAAACGCTTCACCCTGGCTACGGACATCAAGGTTTACTTCTGCGATCCACAAAGTCCCTGGCAACGCGGCTCAAACGAAAACACCAATCGACTATTGAGACAATACTTTCCGAAGCGTACGGACCTGTCAGTTCACTCGCAGGCGCACCTGAATTGGGTCGCCAGAGAACTTAACGAACGACCGAGAAAAACGTTAGACTTTGAAACACCGGCAGAACGATTTGCCGCATGTGTTGCATCGACCGGTTGAAATGGCAGCCGAAAGCGGCCCCTCAAAACAGTGGATTTCGGGCATTCTGAACGACCGCTATTGGGAAAAGCGGCCGTTCAGCCAGGGACTTCTGAAAAATTGTTTCCGAGTGGCTGCTTTCCCCCCGGAAGCAGACATTAAGCTAGTATTGGTCCGAAGGGCCGCTACCGACCCAAAGCGGGCATGCCACTTGTAAGGCGTTATCCTGTCCAAAGCCTATTAGGTAAGGAGGCGGCAACACCCTTTATTGCTGCAGAGTATGCTGACCGCTATGGAAGTTCGCGCATCCGAGCCTCTTGATCGAGTGAACGCCAGGGAGATGCCCAACCTCTATTATATTCACGACCCCATGTGCAGCTGGTGCTACGCGTTCGCACCAGTGTGGAAGCACGTGCGTGAGGCGGTGGCCGGAAGGGTCACCGTGAAGACGGTACTTGGCGGCCTCGCACCAGACAGCAACGAGCCCATGCCGGAAAAAACGCAGCGTTACGTCAGGCGGGTGTGGCGACGCATCGAGAGCGTCGTACCCGGCACTGTGTTCAATTACGAATTCTGGGAGCGTTGTGAGCCGCGGCGCTCGACCTATCCTGCGTGTCGAGCAGTCATCGCCGCGCGGGATCAGGGACTGGAACACGAGAAGGCGATGATCGCCGCGATCCAGCACGCCTATTACCGCGAGGCCAGAAACCCTTCCCTCCCAGATACCCTGACGGAGATCGCCGGCGAGATCGGTCTTGATGCTCCGAGATTCGCGAACTACCTCGCAAGCGACGTCTGCGAGCAAACGCTGCAGAAAGAGATCGGACTTGCGCGCTCACTGGATGGTCGCGGGTTCCCGAGCTTGGTCCTCGTAAGCGGGCAAGCCGGGAAGCAGTTGCACCACGACTATAACGATGCCGACCTTACCGCCCAGCGCATCGACGAAGGCATCGCGGCACTAACTTGACAGTTACGACGGTGATGTCGGGAAGTCGGCGTCACCCTGTTTGACGCGGCCCGCGTTACTGATCACTAATGGATTGGCGGAGTTTCTTTTTGCGTTCTCGGTTGTGACGAACGTCCGCTTATGGTCGAAAGCAGCCGTTGAGAAACTCCATATTTCAACGTTTTGAACGACCGCTATCGGAAAAAGCGGACGTTTGTGGGTTCATGTCGAATTATCGCTCTTCAATCGTAATGTCTTTGACTCCACCGTGGGTATTCGTCAAGCAGTTGACCTTTGCGGTACTACCCTTAGCTAATGTGACCGTTGCACGAACGGTGTAGCCGTTACTATTTTCATTGACCGCGTATACTCTAGCCGTCGATACATTGTATCGGTGGCCGATTTCAGTAATGCAGGCTTGCTCAGCAAATCCCCTGACATCATCATCATCTACCTTATCAACGTCTCGCCAATTCACCACCGCATAGATCAATCCAACCAAGAGCGCAGCCTTAACGATGCCTTCAATAGTCTTACCGATTTTCATATGATCCTAGGCCCCTTACGTGCTTTTCCTCAGGGTATTGGGACCGCGAAACACTTGCAATAAAAAGGCCGCTACGAGAGCGGCCGCTATGCGCCCGGAAGCGGACATTGGGCTAGAATAGGCCAAAGGGTCCGCTAATGACCCTTTGCAGACGTTCAATTTTCTGACGAAATAAATATCTGCGTTTCGGGAGGGCAGACCATCGCCCAATGAGGCCACTCCGCCAGGCGAGCTGCAATTATCCCTGCAACCCACCGTCCCCACATCAGATCGACTTGCTCCAGGTCAGCGAGTTGTCACGGCGGCACGTATATCGTTGAAACACGTCAAAAACCCGAATCCAACAAGAAAATCGAGTGGCTTCGTTCCAGGGGAGGCGGCTTACTATGTTAAGTCGAATATAGGTCCTCGAATTAACTTGATTTCCTCGATCGTCCCTTGATTGACAAACAATAGGAAATAAGTATACTTGTTACCTCACCTTAGAGGAAAGGAGTAATTCTAATGAAGCTGACGCTATCACATGCGGATGTCGCCACACTCAGCGATGCAACCAGACACGAGCTGGGTAACTTGCTAGGGCTGAATATAGGTTTGGACATCAAATCATCCGATTTTCCAGCGGATAACGAGGAGCAAAACGACGAAGCCGAAGAAATTACGTACCAGGCTTTGAAGCGATTCATGAGTGGAGTGTCCGCTAAAACAAAAAAAGTGCTGGGACTCTTTGCCGAATACGATGGGGAAACAACGGTAAATGAAATTGAGAAAAGAATGGGTGAAGACTTTCACTGGCCTGGGTTCATGTCTGGTGTAACACGGCGGTTAAGAAAAATGACGAGTGACACAAGTGCTAAATTCTTCCATTGGGACGAGGGATCTGATAACTGGAAGAGCTGTAAAGTTTCGGTTTCTCCGATGACATGTGAGTCATTGAAAAAATATTATTCAAGCCAGAAAGGAGGCTAATCATGAATAGGAGCAGGAGCAGGGTTAGGGAAGATTATCGGCAGCACACAATCGTGGCGGCTTGGCATGAAGGAAAGTACAAAGGACGGATCACGATAGATCAAGTCGTCGTTCATAATACGGAAGGTTCTGATATTCCGGACGTTATTGAACGCTCGAGAAAATTCATCGACGAAAAGATAGAAGTCGAGGCTCGGAGAGCTGGAACCACGCCTGATGAAGCCCGTGTGCTGGAGGGTATGCGAACGATCCTCCCGAAATTGCACGATGGCCAGCTTGCCATGCTGAAGGCTCATTATCACGCTGAGGGCCAAGAAATCACGACGACTGAACTAGCGGATGCTGCGGGGTACGCTAACTACAGCTCAGCAAATCTACATTACGGGATCATCGGAAAACTCTTATACGAATTGGCACCGATCAAACTTCCGGATTATGACGACGGATCATCTCCCATATACACATTTTATTTGGCGGAGGCTGCCGCAGAGTCCGATAACGAGAGCAATTGGAAATGGAAACTGAGGCCGGAAGTGTCCAAAGCGATAAAGGAACTTGGCCTGGATGCCTGAATTTGCTTCTAAGAGGCAGTGCCGCAGTTCGATATCCTAATGGTCTATGCAGTGGCTTCCAGTCTGACCGTGACTGACAGCTCTTGGCCGTAAGCGGACCCTCATTTCTCTAGATTTTCCATGATCTGAACGACTGCTTTCGGTGAAAGCGGTCATTCGAAAGGTGACCTGATTTCTTCTGCTTTCCAATCACGGACGAACGTCTGCTTTACCCCCGGAAGCAGCCGTTGGGATAATATCTGGTAAAAGGTCTGCTTGTGACCCGAAGCGGACATCATCACTGAGGGATGGGAACGCGAGGCAGCTCTATAAGCACTGAGCGGCGCTTCGCCGTGGCCCCTATATACGCAGTCGATGAAGTTGCTAATGTCGGCCGGATCAATCTTCCGGATCATCGTGGGGATCAAATACGTCGTCGATCCTCAAGTCAAACACTTCTGCCAGCTTGAAAGCCAACGGCAGAGACGGAACGTGCTTGCCATTCTCAACAGCGTTGATCGCCTGCCGGGAGACGCCAACGTGCTTGCCAAGATCAGCTTGGCTCCAGCGGCATTCGGCGCGAAGCACACGAAGCCGGTTCTTCATTTGAACCGCAACGGCACAATGCAGGAGGCGACGCCGTAGATACCAATCAATGCTGGCAGCACCCAAAGCATCGAGATATTCGGCGCGTTGATCGAGCCTTCCAAAAAGCCGTAGCCAAAGCTGGCGAAACCGACGATGCCCGCGCCCCACAAGATCGCCTCTGAAACGATCCGCCGCTGGAACTCATCCATGGCGCGGAATCTCACCACGCAGGCGCGCAAAACATACAGGGCGGGCAGCATTGGGGTCAGCGAGAGCGCACCAGCTAGCCATCCCGTAATTTCCATCGTCTCAATCATCCACACCGAGGCGAACAGTGTCCCGGCATAAACGAGCATCGCGACGCCGAAATGCACGAGATAGCGTTTGTTCGGATCGCTCATCGGTCCCTCCCCCCGCGATCAGCGGTCAGCACTCCGCCAAGCGCATTGGCGAACGCATCCGGTTGGTCCAGCATAATGAAGTGGCGTGAGTTGGCGATGATGAGCCAGAATGACAACTTATAAAATTTGAAGGACTTGCAGCGCATGGGAACTCCTTATCAGGTTCTGCTGACTTATTGTAAGGTTAACCTTACATATGAATCTCAAGGATGTCAAGTTCTCTTGACATTTTTTCCGGACCTGCAAACACTATTATTGTCAACGATGCGCCGGTTGAGTCCTTGCTGATTGACTCCAAAGGTCACGGCTCCATCAACCGTGAAAATCATATCGAGCCGTTTGATGGCAGGTTCAGACGTAACGACAAATACTGATCCTGTGACGATACGAGTCCATCATCCAATGTCCGCTTTTGGCCGAAAGCGGACTATCGGTTTCGTGGTGTCGGTTCGGTTTCAATGACCGCTATTGAGTAAAGCGGACATTCAGAAATGGCAATCTTGACCGGGCTGGTTGAACGACCGCTATACGCTCGAAAGCAGACATTGAGCTACACTTGGTCTTAACGTCCGCTAGTGACCCAAAGCAGACATTCGTGGATTCAAGAAAATCGGGGTTCAATGGCACGCCTTATTTAATAGAAAATGCCCTTTTCAAAACAACCAATTGGGAACTCTACTTATAGTTAGGCAATTTAGGCCGAGGAGGAGAGATGGCAGATGAAGCACACAATGAAAAGTTGATAGGCCTTTGGACAGGATTGGGAGTCGCATTCGGAGCCGCCTTCGGGGCTGCGTTCCAGAACGTGGTTATGGGCGTCGCCGGGGGCATCGTGATCGGCGCAGTAATTGGAATAATTCTTTCAGGTAGGGCGAAGTCCGATGCTAAGAGCGATGAGGAGCAAAGTGATTGAGCCTGATCTGATGGGCCCGTCTCGAGCGGCATATCCGGAGCCAGTTGCCTAACATGGCGTTCAACAGGACCTTCACAAGCTTCACTTGTTCCTGCCTGTTAACTCAGCGTTAGTGTCCGCTTGTTGATCTTGTATCGGTTTCTCGGACATTACATCCGTGAACGCAATGTGCTCAGTCTCGAAGCGGGCATTCGGAAAATGACCTCGCTCTCCGCCCAGCAGGTCGGGATCGTTGAGCGTGGCTCGATCCAGGTAGGTCACTACGCGGACCTGGTTTTGTTTGACCCCGATACGGTGGCAGACCGCTCGACGCCCGAAGCCCCTCATGTAACTTCGGTGGGTATTGAAAAGGTCTGGGTCAATGGTCAATTGGTGTTGGACGGCGGCGAAGTCACGGGCAACCGGCCCGGCAAGCCGATTCGGCGAGCCAGCCCCTGAGTGTGACCGACACCCCGAAGAGATTTAGCGAAGGAACCATCATGGGAAACTCCTGGCAGCAACAGCTCGAAGCGCATAGGCAGTGGCGATTTTTACTCGCCTGAAGACTATCGAGCTAACGTATACTATTCGTAGACGCAGAAAAACAATATCGGCGTCCGCACCGGGGCCCGGTCGGCGACAATCTGGAGCAACAACTTGAATAATCCAAGCACAGGCACTTTAGTAGTTTTTCTTTCCTTCTTGATGTCAGCAGAACTATCGGCGCAGACGTATCCGACGGTAGAGATTGAGCCTTCGACGTTGGAGCTCAAAGTAGGGGACACTGTCCAGCTCAAAGGAGTGGTCAAAGATGCGGATGGAAAAATCGTCCCGGATGCTCAGGTGCTTTTCTTTGGGCCACGAATCAACCTGACAGTGACGCCGGGCGGCCTGGTGACGGCCATTCATCCTGGAGATCATAAGGTGACGGCGCTGTCTCCCACGGAGCGCATTGAGGGCGAACCCGATAGCTATACCCGGTCGTGGGAGGCCGGTATCCGCGGCAAGCTTGATATCGTCGTACCCGAGCCACCGCTCAGCAGCATTCAGATCGAGGGCATACCGGACGTGCTCTACGTGGGTACGACAGCGGCCCTTCGTGTTAGTGGAATCGATGAATCCGGCGCCGAGCGGCATGACCTGGCCCCGACTTTCACGGTCAGCAGGAGCGGCACAGCCGAAACCGACGGATTTGGCACCGTCACTGGACTCAAACCGGGGGCCATCACCATTATGGCAACCGTCGATGAAGTCGAGGCAACGGCTGCGATCATCGTAAAGGCAAACCCGATTCATTTCATCGAGCTCACCGCATCTGAGACGGATGCCCGAACCGGCGATGTGATTCATTTCAACGTCGTCGCGCGGGATAGAAAGGGCGCGATTGTTCACGATGTGCCCATTGAATATTCGCTGCGCAGTAGTCCCGACCCCGATCATCCGGAAGCACGCGGGGCCGGAGCATCCGCAATGATTCTTGACGATGGTCGTTTCGTCGCCGAGCAACAGGGCATCTACACCGTGGTCGCGATGTCCGGCAGCGCCGTTGCTCGGGCCAGCGTCCGGATTGAGCGGCGCGATGTGATACGCGAATTCGAATTCCTTGGCCAGGCCAGACGGTCCGACCACTTGACGTCCGATTTCTGGATCTGGGAAGGCGTGGACGGTCGGGACTACGCCATCGTTGGCAGTTGGGGCGGACCGGGAAAAATTTATTTCTACGACGTGACTGATCCCACCGAAATGGAACTGATCGACACCGTCCAGGTGGACGCGCGCACAGTTAACGACGTCAAGATTTCCGAGGACGGCCGCATTGCTGTGATCAGCCGGGAAGGGGCATCAAATCGCAGGAACGGCATCGTCATTCTTGACGTTAGCGATCCTCGCGACGTAAAAATTCTGTCTACTTTCGACGACCAACTGACAGGGGGCGTGCACAACGTTTTCATTTACGAAAATCACGTGTACGCAGTGAACAACGGGCGCCGCTGGGATGTGATCAATATTGACGACCCGAGCAAACCGTCGCGCGTAAGCCGCTTCGAAACCACTACTCCGGGCCGTTCGGTGCACGATGTCTGGGTTCGGGACGGCATCTTGTATCAGGCGGGCAGAACGGACGGCATCATCGTGGTCGACGTAGGTGGCGGTGGCGATGTTGGACCTGGCGGTTCTCCCGAACATCCGGTTGAAATGGGGCGTGCCGATCAAATAACCGGTTGGAATCATGCGGTGTGGCCCATGAAGAGCAGTTCCGCCGGGAAGACGTATGTCTTCGCCGGTGACGAGACGTTTTATGACAATCCCCGTGTTCCCGAAACGCTGGCGTATGATCCGGATGAGAAAATTCCGTCTCGAGCGGGTGGCTGGGTTCACGTTATCGAATTCGATGACCCGGCACATCCGCAAGAAGTTGCTCAGTACAAAGTTGGCGATTTCGGCGTGCACAATTACTGGATCGACTGGGAAGCCGAACTCATGTACGTCGCCTACTACCAGGGTGGACTGCGCGTCCTCGACGTGTCCGGCGAGTTGCTCGGAGACCTGTATGCGCAAGGACGGGAAGTTGGCAGCTTTTACTCGGCTGATCCCGAAGGTTTTATTCCGAATGCGGCCATGGTCTGGGGGCCACAGCCACACAAGGGGACCATTTTCTTCACCGACCATCACAGTGGTCTCTGGGCGGTTCGCCTGAAGGAAAAAGACGAGGAAGATAAAGAGGCGGGGTCGGCGGGCCCATGATGCAGCGCCGGGTCGGTGCGTTGCTCGCCGCAACATTGCTAACCGGGGCATTCTTCGTTGCGACGCCGGCGCTCGGGTCCGGCGATCCTGTAGATAAAAACTACTACGTATACGTTGCGGCTGAGTCCGAAGACACCGTGCATTTGGTGCGCTTTGGTCCCAACGGCGGAGAAGTTCTAAAGACGATCGGAGTCGGTGCTTTTGCGACCGAGATTGAAGGGCCGCACGGTATTCGCGTATCGCCTGATGGTCGATACTGGTACGTGTCCATAGCGCACGGTCTGCCTTACGGGTCCGTCTTTAAATACGAGACCGGAGACGATGTGTCGGTCAACGATGTGCAGGCGGGGTTGTTTCCCGCGACCATGGATATCAGCCGTTCGACCGGCTTGCTGTTTGTCGTGAACTTTAATCTCCACGGCGACATGGAGCCCAGCACCGTGTCGGTCATCGACACCGTTTCGATGATCGAGGTTGCACGGATCGAACAGGGCATTATGCCGCATGGCTCGCGTACCAGCCCGGACGGAATGTTTCACTACTCAGTGGGCATGATGGATGATTCGCTGTACGAGATAGACGTCATGAATCTGAAGGTGGCTCGAACGCTGCATCTCACTGCCAATGACGATGACGGCCACCACATGTCGGTGGTTAAGCCAACCTGGGTACAGCCACACCCGACCAAGCCGCTGCTCTACGTCGCGCTTCAGGGCGCCGACCAGATTGTTGAAGTGAGTTTGCAGGACTGGAAAATTACGCGCCGGTTTCACACGCAGAAAGGACCCTATAACCTGGCCGTCACAGCAGACGGCAAGATGCTCCTTGCGACCTGCAAGCCGAACAATTCAACGGCAATCTGGGATCTCGAAACAGGGAAAGAGCTGGCCAACGTTGCCGCCAGCCGCCGCATCACGCACGGCGTCACGGTGAGCCCGGATAATCGCTTCGCCTTCGTAACGGTCGAAGGCGTTGCAGACGATCCAGGAACCGTAGACGTGATCGATCTCCAAACGTTCGAAACGCGGGCGTCCATCGACGTCGGCAAGCAGGCATCCGGCATCGACTTCTGGAAAATGGAGTAGGTCGAACCCGTGAACAAAATGATCTTAATAACTCTTAAACTCAATACTCTCCCTCGATTTAGTTTTCTTGTATTTTAGCGTCGAAGCCTGACCGAGAGGCAGGCAATTCTTTTCGACGAAGATTGGTCGGATCGTATTTTCGATTCCAAAAGTACTTAACGGCGGCACAAGAAACCGATCTGCCATGAGAAACTGCAATTCTTGCGGCCCCGGTACGCGCTCGTACCGAGCACCTCCTCTCGTGCGCCTCTACTGCGCGTTCAGAACGACCGTTTTTCCCCAACCGCACCGTCCAATTGCGTAGGTGCCGGTATTTAGTCTTTGGTGCAAGTGATGCCTGGCGCTGATGATTGGCGTGATTTCAGCGAGTTTCAGGAGGACTGTACCGAGGGCTCCTGGGAAGCGGGCCAGTTCGGTCCCGATGGCGAAATCATCGGCCGGGCCGGAATCGTGGTTCCCAGTGATTATCCGACAGGTCCGACAGGTGACAAACTCTCCGCGGGCACCTACTACATGCAGGAAGTTGCCGAGGGCGCCGAGGACGTCGCCAAGATTCTCAAGACGAATGCATCAGTGTCCATTGAGGATGGCCAGTTTACAGGCCACTATGAAGACTGCCGCAAAGTGAAAGAATGGACGGCGTTGGAACCTGGTGGCAGCGTTGAGCACAAGTATTACTGCCCGGGAATCGACGGCCCTGGTGGCCTGGTGTTGATCAACGGTCTTACAGGTGGTCCGACCGAGAGTGAAATTCTTATCGAGATGACATCGAACTAGAATATTGTTCGTTCAGCTAACGTTTAATTAAATTTCATGCTGCGTTAAGCGACGTCGCGTTACCCTGCAGGTGAACGCTAGAGGAACGTTCACAAGGAGAATGTAATGAACATCGTATACGCAGCAGAGAAACCCAGTATCGCAAAGATACTCAGCGAGTACATGCAGCGCCGCGTAAAGGCTGAGGACATCAACGTCGCAGAAAATCCCGATGAGACGGGAAGTTTCTACATCGGCTTCGATCTTGAGCTATATGTTATGTCGCCGGACGGTACAATTACGTCAGACTAGGGCGATTGTCGTCTTGATCAGGGTTTGCGGAACAACATCGTAAAGCGGTCCGTGTTGCCGCTCACTGACCGGCGACCGACTTCATACTCGAGTTCGTCGTCAGCGCGAAAGTGCAGGTCCGAGTAGTCGACGAATTCGAATCCTGCGTCTAGCAGTTCTTTGATCACCCGCACCGGGTCGATGCGACGACGATTCTCGCCGTCCGCCGCTTCCATGTGACGGCGCGTGTGATCGACGACGCCATAGAGGCCACCGCTCCTCAACGCCTTGAACACCTGGCGAGTCATTCGAGCCCTGGAATCACTGTCAAAGTTGTGCACATTCCGAAACGTCAGGACCATATCCAGACCCGAGACCCCAAATTCGAATTCGTCCATCGCGTAAAAGCGGCTGCCCTGCAGCCGACGCATATTGTCGCTCGTCGCCAGCACCTCAACCTTTTCGAATCCCGGTGTTCCAATAATGTTCTCCTCAACCCGTCTCGTGCTCAGGCCGATATAGAGTTGGCCGTTCTCGGCAAGCACGGGCGCGAGGACCCGGGTGTACCAGCCGCCGCCAGGTATTAACTCCAGTACACGCATATCATCCTTTAAGCCGAAGAACTTCAGGGTGTCGAGCGGCTTGCGATTGTGGTCGCGGTCGCGATCGGCCTGCGGCCGCGAGTCTGCCGCCAGCGCAATTGCCACCTTCGAATCGATTTCGTTGGCGGCCTGCACAACAACGGTGAGTGAAAGTAACAGAGCAGTGATCAAGAGCTTCATTGGCCGGTCCTCATGCGATCCAAATTGAAGCCTACCAGTTTCTGCAGAACGTGTACTATTTCTGCTGGTTGCGGGTACAGGAAGAAGAGCATGGACGTGGAGCAATTTGTTGCGGATTGCAAAGCAGCAGTTACGGACTCTGCGCCGACAAAGGCCGTTCGGGAAATTGTGGCCCGTGCTGTCGCTGATACTGCAGCGCTAGAGAAAATGCTCGGTCAGCCGGAGCAGGGCGGTATCCAGCGAGTTCACGTCTCGGATGAGCTTACGATACTCAACGTTATTTGGGCGCCACGCATGACGATCATGCCGCACAACCACAACATGTGGGCGGTTATCGGTGTCTACTGTGGGCGTGAAGACAACATTTTTTGGCGCCGGCTCAAAGACGACTCACAGAATCGCATCGAGGCGGCCGGTGCCAGGTCCTTGGGACCGGCTGATGTTCGTCCTTTCGGTGACGACATCATTCACTCTGTGACCAATCCAACGTCGAAACTCACTGGAGCGATTCACGTCTATGGCGGCGACTTCTTCGCGACGCCTCGCAGCGAATGGGAGACGGAAAATTTGACGGAACGGCCATACGATGTGGACAAGGCCGTGAAGCTCTTTGAAGATGCGAACCGCTGGCTCGATTGACAGCTGCGTGCGAAAATTCGGTCGGCTTTGGGTTCAGGCGAAAAGTCGTGAGAACGCCCCTGGGTCCGTCATCGCTACGAATATCAGGCCGCTGATCGCTCCGCACAGATGCGCATCGTGGTTGATGCGGCCCCTGGCTTGGATTGACGCCCAATAAGAATAGCCGACGAAACCGATGGCGAAGAGAAATGCGGGAATGGGGATGGGGATCGGAAATATAAACAACGACCGCGTCGGAAAATAGACGATGTACGCGAATAATACGGCCGAGATTGCGCCGGAGGCGCCGAGTGATGCGTAACCCGGATTATTGCGTTGCTTGTACCAGGTACATGTATGGCTGATGACCAGACCAAAGAAGTACAAGATGAGAAACGGAATTGTGCCAATGAACCGTTCCATCGGGAACGCGAAAAAATAAAACGTGAACATGTTGAACAATAAATGGCCGACATCGGCGTGCACGAAACCACTTAATATCATTGTGTCGTACTGGCCTTTCCGCAAAAAATGATACGGCCGGAACAGGCACATGTCGATAATTCGCGGCGATCGAAACAGACCGATCAGGCTGATGCCGATGGTCAGAATCATGATGAGAGGTGCCGCTATTTGTCCGGTTTGAAACATTTG
>JADFHE010000007.1:58362-74009 GCA_022567295.1 Pseudomonadota bacterium
TCAATTCCCTTTATTGATAGCCGCGCGCCTGTAATTTGAACAGGTGCGCGTATTGTCCGCCCTCTGCGAGTAAACTTTCGTGATTGCCGCGCTCAAGAATTCTGCCCTGATGAATGACGATGATTTTCTCGGCTGCCCGAACAGTCGAGAAACGATGCGATATCAGAATCGTCATCTTGTTGCCGCTCGCGTTCCGGAAGTGTTTAAACACTTCCGCTTCTGACGATGCGTCCATCGCGGCGGTTGGTTCATCGAGTACCAGGATGTCGGCGTCGCTGCGCATAAATGCACGCGATAATGCAATCTTTTGCCATTGCCCGCCAGACAGTTCTCTACCACCTTTGAACCATCGTCCCAACTGCGTATCGTAGCTATCCGGCATGTCCTCGATGAACGGAGCGGCCAATCCCGTCACTGCTGCTTTTTTCCACCGCTCCTTGTCATCAATGTAGCGTACGTCGCCAGCGCCAATATTCTCGCCTACCGTAAACTGGTAGCGACCAAAGTCCTGAAAAATTACACCGATTCGTTGCCGCAGCGCTTCGACGTCCCATTCCTGTAAATCGAGACCGTCCAGCAGGATGCGTCCTCCGGTTGGGTCGTAGAGGCGAGTCAGGAGCTTGATCAACGTTGTCTTGCCCGATCCGTTCTCGCCGACGAGCGCAAGGCTCTCGCCCGGCTTGATCTGCAAACTGATATTGCTGAGCGCCTTTTGTTTCGCGCCAGCGTAGGTGAATGATACGTTTTCGAACTGCAATCCGCGCTCAGGGTCTGGGCCGCGAACGGACTGGCCACGCCGAACCGGTACCGGTTGTTCCAGATACTCGTAAAGATTGGATAAATACAAATTGTCTTCGTACATGCCGCTGACGGACATCAGTATGGCCGAGACTGCAGCTTGTCCTTGCCGGAACAGCACCAGGTACATTGTCATCGCACCCAGAGTAATTACGCTGGCGATCGTCGTAATGATGATCCAGACATACGCGCCATAAAGAGCGCCGGTGGACACCAAACCGAGCAAGAAGCCCCAGGTGTCTCGCCGTAACGTTAGTTTGCGATCCTCAACAAACAATTTTGTGAAGATGTCCCGATAGCGTTGCAACAACCGCGGTCCGAGCTGGAATAGCTTTACCTCTTTTACGCCGTCTTCGCGGGCAATAACGGTCTCGAGATACAACTGCATGCGTGTGTCGGGGGAGCGCCAGCGAAACAGGCGAAATGCGTCGCCGGAGAACTTGGCTTCGGCGAAAAATGACGGCAGGCCTGCGACGATAAGAATGACAACAGCCCACGGAGAAAATGCGAACAATAATACTGAATAACTCGCCAGTGAGATGGCGTTTTGCACTAACCCGAAAGTTCGATTCACAAGACTCAGTGGCCGGCTGGATGCCTCGCGCCGCGCCTGTGTGAGTTTGTCGTAAAACTCGGAGTCCTCGAACTGAGCGAGTTCCAGCGTCATCGCCTTTTCGAGAATCATTACGTTAACGCGCTGGCCGAGCAGGGCGCGCAACAATGATTGGCTGGCGGATATGCCTCGCTGTGTCGCAGCAACGGCGATTACAACGAGCGCTTCGAGGCCGATGAGTATCAAGACACCGCGAGTATCAGGATCCGCTGCCTGGGCCGCGGCAATAACCCCGTCGACGATAAGTTGTCCGATATAGGCAATCACGGCCGGCAACACGCCGCCAACCAGTGTTAGTAACGCGAGCGTGATCGTGAGCGGCCGGCTTGTGGTCCATACGAGATTCAGAGCTCGGCGACTGTAGCCGAATACACCGAGTGCGCGATGCAGGAAACTGGCGGATGAGTCGTTGTTATCGGCCATTGGCGCCTAGATTACTCGAAATGAAAGGAGGTGATATGAAGATCATGAGCCGACATAGAAAAAGGCGAGGCCCGCAGGCCTCGCCCCTCCGATACAGCTTCGTATCGCTACCCGTCTAATCGACTAGAGCGGTACGATGTTCTCTGCCTGAGGCCCTTTCTGGCCTTCAGTGACAGTGAACTCGACCTTCTGGCCTTCGGCCAGCGTTTTGAATCCGCTGCCTTGAATGTTGCTGAAATGAGCAAATACGTCGGGACCCGACTCTTGCTCGATGAAGCCAAAGCCTTTGGCTTCGTTAAACCATTTTACGGTTCCAGTTACTGTAGACATTTATCTTTCCTAATCTGTCAAAAGTTATTACCTTCTTACGAAGGCGGTTACGCAAGAGATGCTGCTTGAAACTTATGAAAATCAGGACGAGGTACTAAGGAACTTCGAAATGGTGTACATAAATTCAGCCGATCATTCTAGCTGCGGGCAGTATAGCCCCCGAATATTGCAAGTCAATGATAATGTGGAGATATTTTATGTGACGGGTGTCGCGTATGTGCATCAGAATCGAGCCCGATACCGTCCGCAATATGTCCCCAACCAGGCCAGTATTTAGTTTATTTATCAGATAGATAGGGGTCTCTTTTGCGGCGAGTCTTGAGGGCAACGGCGGTCTCGGCGACGGTTCAACCACGCGATTTCAGGTCGCGGTGAACGATCCATAGTTATCCGTTGTCTGATCTCTCTTGCAGTTGCTTGTGAACCGGATTCGGATGCTAGAATCCGCCCTTATTTTCACTCCAAGGCCCGCATTTATGTTCAAGAAAACTATTAGCTTACTGGTTCTTACCATCCTTTCGGCTTGTTCCACCGAGCAGGGCGTTGAGGACCCCTACTTGTGGCTGGAAGAAGTCGAGGGCGAAGAGGCGCTGGCCTGGGTGGAGGAGCAAAATGCAGAATCGTTGGGCTATCTCGAGGCTTTGCCGACGTTTAAGCCGATTTACGACCGCAACCTGGAGATCTACGACTCTGAGGATCGTATCGCATCACCCGGGTTAATGGGCGACTACATCTATAACTATTGGCGAGATGCGACCAACAAACGCGGTATTTGGCGCCGGACGACACTTGAAAAATACGTGGCTGATGAGGCTGAGTGGGACATCGTGCTGGACCTCGACGCGCTCGCCGAGGATGAGGGTGAGGATTGGGTGTGGAAAGGCAGTTCATGTCTGCGACCCGAGTACCGCAGGTGCCTGCTGCGACTTTCTCGTGGTGGCGCTGACGCGGTGGTCATTCGTGAATTCGATAGCGAGACGAAAGCTTTTGTCGATGCAGGGTTTTTCGTAGCAGAAGCTAAGACCGATACGAGCTGGATCGATGAAGATACCGTGTTCATTGGCAGCAACTTCGGTGATGACACGCTGACGGACTCAGGTTACCCAAGAACTTCACGGTTGTGGCGGCGAGGCGTGCCCATCGAGGAAGCGAAAGAGGTATTTGCAGGTGAGCAGACCGATGTTTCGGTCACCGTTTATCGTGGTTGGGACGGCGACGAGTCCTATGACGTTGTGCACCGCACGCCGACATTCTTCACGGCGATTCGCTATGTGTACGCTGCAGACGGCAACCATCAGAAGATCGACATCCCTGACGATTCGTCGTTTCACGGTCTCATGAATGGACAGATGATTGTTGAACTCAAGAGCGACTGGCAGCCGGCCGACACAAACTTTGTTCAAGGCACACTCATGTCCATCGATTTCGATACGTTCATGGATGGCGGTCGCGACTTCAAGATAATTTACGTGCCGACAGTACGCACTGCAATTCCACGCGGTGGTGTCACGTGGACACGGGACTATCTGATACTCAATCAACTGGAAGACGTAACCAGCAGACTGTCGCGTTACGAATTGGTCGACGGAGCGTGGCTTCGGGCCGAGATTCAGACCGAGATGCTCGGCAGTATCAGTCTCGTGAGCGCTGCCGAAGATTCCAATGTATTCTTTTTTAACTACGAGGGCTTCTTGCGTCCTGACACCCTGTATGTTGCGAATGACGGCGGCGACTCAATCGAGCCTCTGTTCGCGCTGCCTTCTTTTTTCGACGCGCAGGGAATGTCTGTTGAGCAGCACTTTGCGTCCAGTAAGGATGGCACGCAGATTCCGTATTTCCTGGTTTTGCCCAGAGGTTATGAGGCGAATGGCGAAACGCCAACTTTGCTGTACGGATACGGTGGTTTTCAGATTAGCCGCACAGCAAGCTATAGCGGGACTGTCGGCCACGCATGGCTTGCCCGCGGCGGTGCGTACGTTGTAGCGAATATTCGTGGCGGTGGTGAGTATGGACCTCGTTGGCATCACGCGGCGCTAAAGGAGAATCGCCAGCGTGCCTATGACGATATGGTGGCGGTAGCGGAAGACCTGATTGCAAATGACGCAACCAGTGCCGAGCATCTGGGTGTGCGGGGTGGGTCCAACGGTGGCTTGTTAACGGGTGTAATGCTGACGCAAAGACCGGACCTGTGGGGTGCGGTCGTGATCCAGGTACCACTCCTGGACATGAAGCGCTTTAATCATCTGCTGGCTGGAGCGTCCTGGATGGACGAATACGGGGACCCGGATACTGATGATTGGGATTACATTAAAGAGTACTCGCCGTATCACAACATCGATGCAGATGCGGACTATCCGAAAGCGTTCTTTACGACGTCAACGCGTGATGATCGAGTACATCCGGCGCATGCACGAAAAATGGTTGCACGCATGAAAGAATTGGGACACGACCTGTACTACTACGAGAATACAGTCGGCGGTCACGCCGGTGCCTCAGACAATACTCAAGCGGCCCGATTGCAGGCATTGATCTACAGTTACTTGTGGGACCAGCTCGGCGACTAGGCAGCCTCCTCGTAGATCGGCAACTCGAATTCGAATCGCGTGCCGTGTTCGAGTTTGCTCTCGACCGTGATCGAACTGTCGTGTAAATCGAGAATTCGCTTCACAATGGCGAGTCCGAGGCCTGAGGAATCAGATTTCGTTTCTTCGCCGGAAACGGCGCGGTAAAAACGATCGAAAATTCTCGGGATTTCCTTGTCGGGTATCCCACTGCCGGTATCGGAGACGGAGACGGCGATGTTTTGCTGGCGATCGCGAATTGACAGTGTGACTGTGCCGCCATCGGGTGTGAAGCGAATGGCATTGCGCATCAGGTTTTCAAGAACCCGCTGGATAAGGCCGATATCACCCAGTGTAAACGCCAAATCTTCGGCCGCGTCGATAACGACTGTAATGCCCTTGTTCTCAGCCTCCAGCTGGAACTCTTGAGCGACGTCCTGTACGAGTTCGGGCAGTGAAAATGCTTCGAGGTTGGGTGTTACGCTCGCGGAGTCGAGTTTGGACAGTTCGAACAAGTCGCCGATCAGTACGCCGAGCCGCGTTATGTGCTTACGGGCGATATTCAGGTAGCGGCTGCGCTCTTCGTCCGAAAGTGTGTTGCCGCGAATGATCAGTGTCTCGAGGTATCCTTGCACGGCGGACAGCGGAGTCCGCAGATCGTGCGAAATGTTGGAGACCAATTCCCGTCGCAGTCGATCGTTTTCCTGTAATTGCTCGATCTGGGATTGTATCTGGTCCGACATCGTAACGAACGACCGGGTCAGCTGGTCGATTTCATCACCGCCGGAGTCCGGCAACGCGAGATTCGGCTGCGACTTAAACCCGGAGGCGCCGACGCGCTGCATTTCAGAGCTCAAATTCTTCAACCGTTTCGTTAGCAGTCCGAACACCAGCAGACCGACGACCGCCGTGAGCACGACGATTACGATTGCAATATAAAAGTTTGCCCTGCCGACATACGAACTGCCGATATCATTAGCTAGCTCCTCGTACTTTTGACCGCCAAGCACGACATACAGATAGCCTTCGAGCTGGTTCCCGGTTCGCACCTCGAATGCGGAGAAAACTTTCCGTGATGAGCCGCGTGGGTCGTCGCCGCGTATCGGCATCGTAGCGCTACCGTCGATAAGCGACCTGATGGGCCTGAGGTCAACCTTGTCATGTACTACGCTATCGGGCGGCAATCCATGCCCGAGAATGTTGCCTTCAGTATCGAGCAGGTAAATTTCCGCTGTCGGATTAATGACCATTGCGTGATTGGCGAGATCAGCCAAGCTGTCGAGGTCCGGCGTGCCTGCCGTAATGAGATCCCGCTGCCCGGTGACATACATCGCAATAGGGGCATTGAGTTGCTGCGTCAATTCTTCGTAGTAGACACGCGTGTTGACTCGATCGACGACGAAAAACGCGGTACCCATCAGGACTACAATTGTGATCAGCGCGATAGATAGTTTTGCAAACAGAGTACGCATCAGTTCAGGCAGCAAATTTGTAGCCCACGCCCCAAACGGTGACAATCATTTCCGGTTTCGACGGATTTTCCTCTATCTTGGCACGTAAGCGATTGATATGTGAATTAACGGTGTGCTCGTAGCCTTCGTGACCGTAGCCCCAAACCTTGTCGAGAAGGTCGGCGCGGCGAAAGACACGACCAGGATTTCTGGCGAAATGATTCAGCAGATCGAATTCGCGCGCCGTGAGTTCAATGATCTGACCGTCGAGCACGACCTCACGGCTGGTGGCGTCGATACTCAGCGGCCCGGCATGGATCACTGCATCATTTGCAGCAATCTGCATTTGTTGAATATTTTCAATTCGCCGGAACAGCGCGCGCACGCGCGCGACCAGTTCCAATACGCTAAACGGCTTTGTCAGGTAGTCGTCGGCGCCGGTTTCGAGCCCGAGTACTCGATCGAGTTCCGCCGATTTGGACGTGAGCATCAAGATGGGCTGGTAGGGTCGCTCGCGACGTACGGCACGGCAGATTTCGAGACCATCCGGGCCCGGCAGCCGCAGATCCAGGATAATTACGGCCCATTGATCGGACGTCGCCAACCTCAGGCCCTCGTGGCCATCACCGGCAATAACTGTCTCATCGCATAGCGCGCTCAGGTGCAGCGCGACCAATTCTGCGATGTCCTGCTCGTCTTCGACGATCAAAATTCGACGCTTGGGCACTCGTTTCCCCCCGTTATTGGGATAATAGACCGGAAACTTCACGTAATTATCACAGCGCATTTTCAATAATTGGTTGCAACGGGTATTCTCATGACCAGTGGTTGTTGCTTGCCGATGACAGTATTCCTGGCAAATCTCACGTAAGCATCACAACATGATGCTGATTCGGTCTACGCCACGAAGAGCAAGCCATGATCACTATCCATCACCTCGAAAACTCCCGTTCGCAGCGCATTCTCTGGTTGCTTGAAGAGCTTGGTCTTGACTATGATATCAAGAAATACCAGCGCGACCCTGCAACCCATCTCGCGCCGCCGGAAATGCTGAGTCTACATCCTCTGGGCAAAGCGCCGGTCATTACCGACGGCGACGATACGCTGGCCGAATCCGGTGCGATCATCGAATACCTGGTTCGCAAATACGACCACGGCCGGTTGCGGCCTGTTGAGGGAACACCTGGCGGATTGGCATACACCTATTGGTTGCACTACGCTGAAGGCACTTTCATGTCGTTGATGATTCTCTCGCTGATCATCAGCCGGATTGAAACGGCACCGATGCCATTTTTTGCCAAGCCAATCGCGAAGGGAATAGCGGCGAAGGTTCGCAATGGATATCTCGATCGAAACGTAAAGCGCAATCTCGACTTCATGGAGTCGACGCTCAATAAGAGTCTTTGGTTCTGCGGCGATGAACTGACCGCTGCTGATATTCAGATGAGTTTCGCAGTGGAAGCAGCGTCGGTCCGGACGTCACTGCAGGACGACTACCCCAAGCTTGCAGAGTATCTCGAACGCATCAAGGCGCGCCCGGCTTATCAGCGGGCACTGGAGAAAGGCGGCCCTTACGAATTACTGGGTGCGAGCACGAAAAAGTAAACCGACACAAAATGGCAAATGCTGCCGATCAGGACAAACACGTGAAAGGTCGCGTGACCGAATGGCATTTTCGTGATGCTGTAAAACAGCGCGCCGGCGGTGTACGCAACACCTCCAGCAAATAGCCAGGTCAGGCCGTCGGGGTTGAGATTTGCGATGAGTGGCTTGATAGCAAAAACAATGATCCATCCCATGCATACGTACATTGCCGTGGATAAAGCGTTGAAGCGGCCAGTGAAAAACAGTTTCAATGTGATACCCGTCAGGGCCATTCCCCATGTGACGCCAAGTACGGTCCAGCCGACCGTACCTTCGAGCGTAATCAGGGCGTAGGGAGTGTAAGTGCCAGCGATCAGTACGTAGATTGCAGCGTGATCGACAGTTCGCAGTGCTCGTCGCAGAGCAGGATCTGTCGCGCTATGGTAAATCGTCGATGACGCATACAGAGTCACGAGACTCGCACCGAATACGGCGGCACTAATAATGTGTACGGGCGGCCCGTATGCGACGGCTTTGATGACCAGGAACACAAGGCCGATAGTGCAGAGCAACAATCCCAGCGCATGCGAAATGATGTTGATTCGTTCTTCGGTAGCCGGATAGGTGCTTATCCGATGGGTGTCAGTCATTGTCGCAGTGTACACAAGTAACTGGTGTAGCAATGTTATGATGTAACGCATCTGATCTGCGGCAGGAGTCACTATGATAATCAGCAATACCGAAACCATTCCCGGTCGCAGGATAGTCGAGTTCTACGGAGTAGTGACGGGAAACACGGTGCGCGCCAAACACGTCGGCCGAGACATTATGGCCGGTCTCAAGAATATCGTCGGTGGCGAACTGAAGGGCTACACCGAGTTGTTGCAGGATTCGCGCAAAGAAGCGACGGAACGGATGGTTGAACAGGCGGAGTCGATGGGAGCGAACGCGGTTGTCAATATTCGATTTGCGACGAGTTCGATTTCGCAGGGCGCTGCTGAGTTATTTGCCTATGGGACTGCCGTAAGGGTCGAATGACGTGGACGACACTTTCGAACAAATAAATATGTTCCTGAATTTCGGGCTACCGCTGCTGATTCTGATGATAGCGTATTTCGTTGGCAGCACGATAGAGAAGAACCATTTTCAAAGTATTCGCAAACGTGAAGCCGATGCGCACGGATTTCCAGTGGTGTCGTTCAGTACCATGCCGGATGACTGGAATGTCAGTCGCTCGCATTTGGTTGTGGGAAGCATCGTAATTTCTCTGGATTATTTCAAGCGGGTAATCGCGGGCCTGAGAGGACTGATCGGTGGTCGAATAAAAACCTATGAACCCTTGCTGGAGCGGGCGCGCCGCGAGGCGATCCTGCGCATGCTTGAAGAAGCACGTGCACAAGGCTATGACGCTGTAATCAACGTTCGCCTTGAAACCTCCCGGCTTGCGAACGCCGGCCGCGACGGTAAGGGAATCGCCGGCGTTGAGATGCTGGCGTTTGGTACGGCGGTCAAGTTCGGCAGCAGGTTTTCCAGTTCGCGATGAGGTTTGTCGCGAAGCAAGCACAGGAAGGCATCAACGTTAGTGATACGCACCCGCTGGTCGAGGCCGGTACGCTACTGGTCGGGCTGACAGCGATTTTCGTGGTTATTGCAATTGCGCTTATCTTTATGATCGAAATTGCGATGCAATTTATCTCTGTCGAGGATGAGGCCGAGCTGTTTGACGGCTGGTTGCCGGAAGATCTGGTCGCGGTATCGCCTGCGGACGAGCGGCTGCTCGAGACCCAGTTGTTGGTTGATCGTCTCGCGCGTCATTGGCCCGATTCACCGTACCAATTTCGCGTTGAAATCGATGACTCCGAACTAGCAAACGCGATGGCGTTGCCGGGTGGCCTGATTATCGTGACGCAAGGGCTGCTTGATCAGGTTGAATCCGAAAACGAACTTGCGTTTGTTCTCGGCCATGAGCTGGGGCACTTCAAGAATCGCGATCATATTCGTGCGTTGGGGCGGGGCATTGTCTTGTCTTTATTCTTTACCGTCATCACTGGCGATGATGTCGCTGGAATCGGTATCAAGGTTGCAGATATTACGTTACGCGGATTTAGTCGGCGGCAGGAGACAAAAGCAGATGAATTCGGATTGGCTGTCCTAAATTCCGAGTATGGTCACGTGAACGAAGCCTGGCGGCTGTTCGAACGTTGGGACATCGACGATGATAGGTTTCTGGACCTTGTCACCTATCTGTCGACGCACCCGGATTCCGGTGATCGCATCAAAGATATGTTGGATCACGCAGATGCAGAGGGCTGGCTCGCAGAAGGCAATGTATCACCGCTGCGCTGGTAGCGTATCGAGCTGACTTCTTGTCGATATCAAAAAAAACCCGCCACCTTCCGGTAGCGGGCAGAGCCGTCAAGACCGCGCGCGCAGGGGAGTCGCGCCGTCTTGGAATCAGGACTCAAGCAAATAAACGCCAATCTTGTACGCGGTGAACGTATTGGTATCTGAATCGTACAGGCCGCGTGCGTGCATCGAGCGTGCTGTCGTCGCACCGTCGAGACTTGTGCTCAGATCGTTAACAAAGTCATCGAAGTTCGAGTACTCACGCAGGCTGTCAGCCGTCTTGATATAAAACAAACTCCGATCGGTGGCCGGCGGCACGATGGTCGTGTTGGAATCGAGCATGGTCAGATCGATCAGGATAAGGCCATTATCGATGTAATGCCGCAGACCGATGTCCTCGTTCTGGTTATTCAGAATCAGGCCGTCGCTTCCCATGCTGATGAACGGAGCGACAGTTCCAGCAGTACTCCAACCGATGCCCAGCGCACTACGCACATTGGTGTAGTCGATCACGGTGCGGCCGAAGAAGTCGAGCGGTGCTGCTCCGAATGCGTTCGGGAAGCCCCAGGCAACGATCGGTTTGCCAGTGGAAAAGTCCGCGAGAGTGAGATCGCCAGTCGCAACTTCATAGTTGTCTGGGTCAGCATCCGTATCAGCGGACATGCCGGTTCCAGTGAAGTCGAAAATCTGTACCCGGCGACGATCGATTCCGTGTAGCGTAATATCGGTTTGTCCCGGCATGATCGTGTTGACGATACCCAGCAGGTGCGTTACGTGCATGCGTACGGCACCGTCAGTCGCATCGAAATGAATCTGCGGCGTGAGAGCGTCCGTTACGGTCTGCAAGATAGTGCCGCGAACAGTGACACGTTGGCCAACCGAGATAGCGTCGATACTCAAGTCGCTGAAGCGATGGCCGTCCCTGAACACCTTGGTGTTGGGTCCGATTTCAACCGTCACATCGTCGTGGAAATGAGCGCGACGGTCAGAGGCGATAATCGTAGCCCCGCGCACGGTCAGCAAATTACCGTCGCGGGCAATTACGTTGCCGGCGACTGCATCTCTGTCAATACCCGGTACGCTGGAACCAGCGAGAACGATATTCGCCGTGAACATTCGTTCCGCGACGTTCAATGTACCCTGTGCAATTGTTGGTGTGCTCGGGCCAGCAGCGCTCAACGCACGCAAGCCCTCAGCACCGACATAAAGCATCTCGTCTACTTCAAACTCGGTCTCGTTAGTTACATGCACCGTAATGCGGCCGAAGTCGCCGTCCCGATCGTGGAATGGACGTATAGCGACCGTATAGGTCATCTCGTCTTCGCTGACTTCGACCAACGGACCACGCACGCGAATGTCCTTCTCGTCCACGGGCGCGACTTCAGCAACGATAAACTGCTCGGAGGCTGCCGTGGCCGGCGTCGGTACGATGTCAACTGTATGCGAAGCGTCGAGGTCGAAATCGAGTTGCAACAGCGCTGAGCGTCCTTTCACAATATTGAGCTGATCGCGATTGGATAAGGTAATTCTGAGTTCTGTCTGACCCAGGGCAACGCCATCCATGTCCGTTACCACGGCCGCTTTCGCCTCGCCATTGGCTTCGACGAATACCTCTGCGTCGGCATAGTCAATGCGAATGGTGCCAGAGACATAAGTCGCGGGAGGAATCGTTGCGACTGCGACGAGCTCTGCGAGATCGACATAATCGCTAAAGTTGATTCGTGTCGTGCGTGGCAGCGTTTCGACAGTCCGACCGTCTGCTGTCTCGAGCCGTAACGAAAGTACGTCAACGGCGTAGTTGAGGAAATCTCCGTCAGCATCGGTCAGCGCGACCATTACTGTGCCGCATTCTGCGAACGTAGCCGAGTCATTGGGATCGCATGCTGCATTGGCAACAGGATCATTAACAGCGTTCGTACCACCGCCGCACGCTGCAAGTGCAACGAGTACTAGCAACATCGTCGTCCAGATTGCCATCTTCCGTGTGCCCGCCACTCCCGGCAGGTTGTTATCGATGAGGTTCATGTGTCTCTCCTTGTGCGCAATCATCTGTTCTTAGAGGCAATAACGCCCGGGCCAGGAAATCGTTGACGAGCGGCGCCAAACAGGGCCAATTACAGCGTAGGCCGGGTCGACATAATGCAAAAAAATACAGCGACTTACCTTGTATTCCTTCGGCAACATGTCAAAATGTTTTCCCGTAATGACGCATCCGTCCGACACCACTACTTCTACGGGAATTCAGCATCGGCGCCCACGTGCCGGCGAAAGAACCCGCGGCGCTATCGATGCCCTGCAGACCAAGATTGCCGTGAGTTTGCAGAACCTCGATGCGGACAAACATCTCGAACAATTGCAGTCCATTATCGATGAGCTGCCCGAGGCCACGGGCGCCGACTCGGCCTTTGTTGCACTGATCAGCGAGAATGGAAACCGGATAGAAGCCGTACTGTCATCGTGCAACGGATTCGCGCAGTGCAGTCCCGGCGTACTAAAGGGCGAAGATCTTGAAGATTGGCCCTGGCTTTGCAAGCGTCTCGGTCATCTGCGAGTAATTGAGGTGGCAGACACTGTCGGCGGCCCGAAGTCGGCGAATAGCGAATTGGGTCGGCTGAACGAAATTCACATCGGCGCAACACTGATCATCGGCTTTTCAGTGCATGGCGAAATAGCCGGATTCCTCGGGCTTGCCAATGAGCGCGCAGTCGAAAGCTGGGATGCCGATTTGCATCTCCTGATCAAATTGTTTGGTTCGTCTCTCGCTATTGGCCTGGAGCGCGTTCGTGACCGGGAACTGCTCGATGAGTTGCAGGAGCGCAATACGCTGGTCGCGATGACCGCGAACGATGGAATCTGGGATTTCGACGGCGATACCAAGCGAATTAGTTTGTCACGTCGTTGGAAAACCATGCTCGGCTACGATGCGGATGACGAAGATGTGACGTTGGATTGGTATCACCTGGTCCATCCCGATGATATCGCACGAGTTCAAACGTTAATGCGTGAGCATCTGGAAGGCAACACGCCGTTTTTCGAGTCCGTACACCGTATGAAGCATCAGAATGGTGAGTGGCGCTGGATGAAGAGTCGTGCGAAGGCGCTGCTCGATGACAACGGTCGTTTGTTGCGACTGCTTGGCGTCGAGGTTGATATTACTGAACGCAAGCTTTACGAAGATGCACTATTCCGTGAAAAGGAAAGCGCGCAAATAACGTTGCAGTCAATCGGCGACGGCGTGATCACGACCGACGCCGACAACATTGTTGAGTACATCAATCCGGTTGCAGAGGAATTAACCGGCTGGAAGGTTGATGATGCCAGCGGCCGCCCCATTGATGAAATCTTCCGCGGTTTCCACGAAGAGACCTGCGAACCGCTGGAAAACCCTCTCACCGTATCGATACGTCGTGACCGCGCAATCAAGTCCGTGCGTCCGACCTTATTGATTCGACGAGACGGTAATGAGTTATACATCGAAAGCACGGCATCGCCAATTCGTGACGGTAAAGGCAGCGTCACGGGCGGCGTACTGGTATTTCATGACGTCAGCGAATCGCGTGAGCTAAATCGCCGCTTGAGCTACCACGCGAGCCACGACATATTGACGGGCCTTGTAAATCGTCGCGAGCTTGAGAATCGTCTGGAACGCGCACTAAAAAGTGCGCGCGCAAGAGAAACATCCTACGCTTTGCTGTATCTCGATCTCGATCAGTTCAAGATGGTCAACGATTCCTGCGGCCACAGCGCCGGCGACGCGTTGCTCGGTCAGTTGGGCGCACTCTTGAAGTCCAAGATTCGCTGGCGCGATACGCTGGCACGTCTCGGCGGAGATGAGTTTGGTGTGCTGCTGGAGAGCTGTAGTCTCGACGAAGCCATGAACACCGCGGAAACACTGCGCGTGGCTATTGGCGAATACAAATTCGTGTGGGAAGGACGAAACTTCCGTCTGGGCGTGAGTATCGGAGTTGTACCCATTACGGCTGATAACGAAAGTGTCGCCACGATGCTAAGCGCCGCTGACAGCGCCTGTGCCGCTGCTAAAGAGGCTGGCCGGAATCGTATCCACAGTTTTCAGGAAAACGATATTGACCTTATGCGCCGGCGCCGAGAAATGCAGTGGGCTGCACGTATCAACAATGCACTCGAAGAAGATCGCTTCGAATTATTTCGCCAAACCATCAAACCTTTGCAGACCGAAGAAGACGGCGCCCATTATGAAATTCTGGTGCGCATGCGTGACGAGAGTGGCGACATTATTTCGCCGGGGCTCTTCATCGAGGCCGCTGAGAGGTATGGCATTACGCCGAATATCGATCGCTGGGTGATTCGTAGCGCCTTCCGCTGGTTAGTGTCGGAAGCGGACGAGCGCGAGCGCCTGACGATGTGTTCAATCAATCTTTCGGGACTAAGTCTGGCTGATGAGAAATTCCTGCCGTTCGTCATCGAGCAATTCAAGATGAGTGGCCTGGATGCGACGAAGATATGCTTTGAGATTACAGAGACCGCGGCCATAGCGAGCTATGCGCAGGCGAATCGCTTTATCAATGCTTTGAAGGAACTCGGTTGCATGTTTGCGCTTGACGATTTTGGCACCGGATTGTCGTCGTTCGGATATCTCAAACACTTCCCGGTCGATTTTCTAAAAATCGATGGTAGCTTTGTCAAGGAAATCTTGCACGATCCGATCGATCGCGAAATGGTGCGGTCAATCAACGAAATCGGTCACCTCACCGGCAAGCGAACTATCGCGGAATTCGCCGAAAACGAGGAGATCATTACGATGCTCCGCGGCATGGGCATTGATTACGCACAAGGGTACGGCGTGTCGGAGCCGGAGCGCGTCATCCGCGCAGTCGCGTAGCAGCACCCCCCACAGTGCGAAGCCGATTGCAACGCGTACTACGAACTACTAGTGATTACATTATCCAGCCGTGGCCTGGGCCGATCATGCTCATCACCATGGGAATGGACATCAAAGTGTTCGACCGTGAAGCCATAAAAGCGATGTTCTTTGCTTTGGCAACCTCTTCAGCTGTCGCTTCAACCATGCCGAGCACCTTCTTCTGATTTGGCCAGATCAATACCCATACGTTCAGCAGCATGATAGTTCCGAGCCATGCGCCGACACCGATCATATTTGCATATGGGTTGGGCGCGTCGCCCAATAGCCCGAGCGTAAAGGCCTGGTGCAGTTGGCCATTGAGATGAAGGTAGGTTACGCCTGTCAGCCACGTTGCCAGTGCGCCCCAACGGAACCACCACAGCGCGCGAGGTGCGACATACTTGGCGATGCCGGCGCCACCCGGGCCGCCTTCATCACTGGCAGCTTCGCCAAGCGCCGGAACTTGCACAAAATTGAAATAATAAAGCAAACCGATCCAGGTAACGCCAGACAGAACATGCAGCCATATAACGAGGGACTTCATCGTCACGCCGACGATGTGTTCGCCCGGCAGGAAAAGTACGATCAGTGCCGCCAGTACGACGCCACCGATAATAGTGCCACCAATGCTCTTTAAGGGATTCATTTTTCGTTTCTCT
>JADFHE010000007.1:74106-90361 GCA_022567295.1 Pseudomonadota bacterium
AACGAGGGACTTCATCGTCACGCCGACGATGTGTTCGCCCGGCAGGAAAAGTACGATCAGTGCCGCCAGTACGACGCCACCGATAATAGTGCCACCAATGCTCTTTAAGGGATTCATTTTTCGTTTCTCCGAGGATTTATGCTTATGGATTTGTTTCGGGAAATCGCGTGCGGGCCATGTATGCGGTCGCAACCGCAGTCGGTATTATAGAGATTGCGGGCGCCAAATGAGAAGAATTCGTAACGAGTTGATTTAGAAAGAAATGATGACTGGTACAAATACTATGGTCAGCGACAGGGAGACGAGACCTCTATCACCCTGCATTTTACTCTGCACCCTTGATGACGATAAACGCTGCCTGGGTTGCGGTCGGAGCCTCGCTCAGATTTCAGCCTGGGCCTTGATGTCCATCACTGAGCAGTGGCAGGTCATGGATGAACTCGTTGCTCGCGGTCAAGCAAATAACGCTACAATTGCGGCCGAGAAAGGAGATTCTCCATGCGATTAGTTGCTACGCTGCTGGTTCTGGTCTTGATGTCAGCATGCACGGCGCTGGTTGTCGGTGGCGCGGCGGTTGGCGGCTACCAGCTGGGCAAAGACGAGCGGGAACCGGCGGTCGTTGCCTCCGATTCGGCTATTACAGTCATGATCAAAGGGCAATTCGTTGCGGACACTACCGTCAGTGTCTTTAATATCAGCGTTCGCACCTACGAAGGATCGGTAACGTTGACGGGTGCTGTGGGTAATTATGTGACACGTGACCAGGCGGGCCGAATCGCGAAAGGAACGAAAGGCGTAAAGTCTGTCAACAATCAAATAGTTGTAGAAAACTAAAGCGCCCCCAGATAACGAACTTCGACAGTATTGTATTTACAGGATAAATGACGTGGACGTTAATGCTCGAATAGAAGATCAACTGAAATCACACGATGTGCTGCTCTATATGAAAGGCACGCCCGATTTTCCCCAATGCGGTTTCTCAGGTCAGGTTGTCGCCGCCTTGAATGATATTGGCAAGCCTTTTTCATACATCAACATCTTTGAAGATCAGGAAATCCGCGAGGGATTGAAAATCTACTCGAACTGGCCGACGTTTCCGCAGCTCTATGTCAAAGGTGAGCTGGTTGGCGGATGCGACATCTTGATCGAGATGTATAACTCGGGTGAGCTGAAAGAGCTTCTGGACTCGTAGGAGGCCGCCCTGCGGCCGAAGCGCAGCGGCAGCCGATAGGCTGCTAACAAGGTCGGCAGGTATCGCGCGCAGGGCGTGCTCCTACTTCGTCTGCGGCGGCGCGTTTTTCCTCGATAATTCGAAAATATCGCGATAGCGATTCACTACCTCGCAGAACACATCCGCGGTCATTTCCGCGTCGTATAGCGCAGAATGCGCCCGATCCTCATCCCACTCCAGGCCCGCAGCGATAACGGCACGAGCCAGTACGGTCTGACCAAACGCGATACCACAGGCAGTCGCGGTATCGAAGCAACTGAAAGGATGAAACGGATTGCGCTTGATCGACGAGCGTTCAATCGCCGCATTGATGAAGCCGAGGTCGAAATGCGCGTTGTGCCCGACCAACACGGCGCGGCTGCAGTTGTTCTCTCGCACCGCTCGCCGTACTTCGCGGAACAAGCGTTGCAGGGCGTCTCGCTCATCGATTGCAGGGCGCAGCGGGTGATAAGGGTCGATACCGTTCACAGCCAATGAGGCGGGTTCCAGGTTGGCACCCTCGAATGGTTTTACGTGATAACGAATGGATTCGGTACGCCGTAGCAGGCCTTCTTCATCCATTTCCAGAAGCACCGCGGCGAGTTCCAGCAGAGCATCCGTTTTGGAATTGAATCCGCCGGTCTCGACATCGATCACCACGGGAAGAAAACCGCGGAAGCGGTTCGCCATCACTACTTCGTCTGTCACTTTGGGAACCTCTGATCAATTATTTCGCGGCCGATTCGTCCCGGCCAGAACATCGAAAGATCGATATTTATGGGTTGCGCACCTGTTGCGTAAATACCGCGTTGCGGCTCTCGGCAAGGACGATGGCCATTACCTTCGCGCTGCGCCTTGTCTTGGCGCAACAGGGCACGCAACGCAGTCATGAAATAATTGATCAGAGGTTCCTCAGTTAGCCTTGAACAGGTTCTCGTCGAGAATAACGCTCATCGTGTAACGTACACCGAATCCCGTGAACCTGGAGCCGACGTGCCCAAGTCCACCGTCATTGTCGCTTGCGCTAAGGTCCATGTGAACCCACGGCGTATCATTTTCGATGAATTCGGACAGAAAGCTCGCGGCGAGGATGTGATCACCCGCGCCTTTCGGTGAGCATTGCATGAAATCTGCTGTCTCGCTCTTGAGAGCTTCCATGAATTCCTCACCGATAGGAAACGGCCAGACTCGCTCACCACAGTTTTGCCCGGTCCGCTTGAGGCGCGGGTGCAACTCTGGGCGGTTCGTAAATACGCCGGAATATCGTGTCGTGATGGCGCTGACACAGGTGCCGGTCAATGTGGCGTAGTCAAACAGGATGCCGGGCTTGTCGCGACTCGCAAGCACGAGGGTGTCGGCAAGGGCCATGCGTCCTTCGGCATCCGTATGAATGGTCTGGATCGTTTTGCCGTTGGCGGCTGTCACCACATCCTGCGACTTGTAGGCGTTCGGTCCGGTACGGTTTTCTGTTAGGGCCAGCCAGCAATCAACGGCGATCGGTAATTTCAGTTCGGAAATAGTCAGGAGTATTCCCAGCGCGACGGCACTGCCCTGCATGTCGCCGTGCATGTCGAGCATTGACTCGAACGATTTGAGATTGGTACCACCGGTATCAAAAATGATTCCTTTGCCTACGAGTCCCAGATCAGCCCTGGCATTTGTCCTGCCCGGACGATAGCGAATCCTGATAATTGACGCGCTGTCGTTGTTATTACCCTGCGCCACAGCCAGAAACGCTCCCGCACTGAGCTTTAACAGTTCCTTCGTGCCAAATCGCTTGTAGGTCCAGCCCCTGGCTTGCGCCAGATTTCGTATCAGGTCCGCGTAGCTGACCGCGTCCATCTTGTTCGGCGGCATTGTCGTCAGCCAGCGGGCGAGATTGTTGCCGTGCGCCTCCGCCTCTGTTCTCGCAGTATCCACGCGTTCATCGACGCCAATAAGACGCACGCTCTTTATTCCTGGAGGTGAATTCTTACTCTTGAATGACGGCAGCTCAAATGCGGAGGCGAGCGCTGCTGCCAGGATGTTGTTACAGATCTTTGCTTGTTCGGTGCTGTCAAAACCGATGACGCAGATACCCAGGCTGCCCGCTTTTTCAGGACTTGCGGCGGCGACGAGTTGGCGGCCTAAGGTCAGTTGTTCGAATGCGCTGGCGTTCTTCGACAACGCGCCAGCGACGATTTGCGTTTGTTTCTTGTTGGACAGTCGTGAGGTAAAGGCAGGTGTTGAATCGCTTACCGATTTCCTCATCACTCGTTGCAATTTACTGCCTTGCGGGAGCTGTCGAAAATGGCTGGCATCGGGCTTCGACGGTAGTATCAATAGTAACTGGTCACAGCTCTCGAGTGACTTGGCATCAACGCGGCCAAGCTTTTGAAAGATACGCATTTTATGAAAGTCAGGCGGGTTCATTTTTATACCTGTTCTATGGGTCCATTTCGCTTGACCCTAACGGCACAAACCCTGAAGATGTCGGCCGCAGCGACAATCGCACGGTCCGGTGCAATGGAGCGGTGATCCTAGCAGGACACCCCAAAAAATTCACGCGACGCGCCAGAGCAAAGACTGGCGGGCGCCCGGTGGACAGACCATGAGTAAGTTCGATCCTTTTGATGATATTGATCCGGCCGAAACCACCGAATGGCTGGAATCGATCCACTCGGTATTGGTGCAGCATGGCCCGGAGCGAGCGCATTTTCTTCTCAACCATATGATCGACTATGCGCGCCGTTCGGGTGCGTATCTGCCTTACAGTCCTAATACGGCGTACCTGAATACGATTTCGACCGCACGCCAGCCCGAATACCCGGGTGATCGTTCTCTCGAGCGGCGAATTGAGGCCTACATTCGCTGGAATGCCATGGCCATGGTGGTGCAGGCCAATCGCAAAAGCACAGAGTACGGCGGCCACATTTCAAGTTACGCCTCGTCGGCGACCTTGTACGAGGTCGGTTTCAACCATTTCTGGCGTGCAGACTCGAAAAAGCAAGCTGGCGACATGATTTTCCTGCAAGGTCACTCCGCGCCGGGCATCTACGCACGAGCATTTCTTGAAGGCCGTCTGAACGAAGCTCAGTTGAACCGTTTCCGGCAAGAGGTCGGCGGCGGTGGCTTGTCATCGTATCCCCATCCCTGGCTGATGCCGGATTTCTGGCAGTTCCCGACCGTGTCGATGGGACTGGGACCGATGATGGCGATCTATCAGGCGCGCTTCATGCGCTACATGGAAAATCGTGGCCTGCTTCCTGAAAGTGATCGCAAGGTCTGGACGTTCCTTGGCGACGGCGAGATGGATGAGCCGGAGTCGATGGGCGCGATTACAATGCCGGTACGTGAGGGTCTGGATAATCTGATCTTCGTCGTTAATTGCAACCTGCAGCGTCTCGATGGGCCGGTGCGTGGCAATGGCAAGATCATCCAGGAACTCGAGGCAGCCTTCGGCGGCGCAGGCTGGAATGTGATTAAGGTTGTCTGGGGCTCGAATTGGGACCCACTGCTCGCGAAGGATCAGTCGGGCAAGTTGCGCCAGATCATGGAGGAGACCGTGGATGGCGAGTACCAGAAGATCAAGTCCATGGACGGCAAGTACGTGCGCGATAGCTTCTTCGGCAAACATCCGGAAACGGCGGCAATGGTTGCCAATATGTCCGACGACGAAATCTGGCACCTGAATCGAGGGGGTCATGATCCGCAAAAAGTGTACGCGGCTTATCATGCGGCAACGAAACACAAGGCTGGACCGACAGTCATTCTGGCCAAAACCGTCAAGGGGTTTGGCATGGGGTCGGCCGGTGAGGGCCAGAATACGGCGCACCAGCAAAAGAAACTCGATCTCGACGAACTCAAGAAATTCCGCGATCGTTTCAACATTCCTGTATCGGACAAGGACATCGAAGATATCCCCTATTACAAACCCGCAGCCGACAGTGTTGAGCTGGAGTACATGCTCGAACGCCGCCGTTCATTGGGTGGCTTTCTGCCGGCACGGCGCGCGAAGTCAACGCCGTTACCCGCACCGGCGTTGGAGGCGTTCAAGACACAACTCGAAGGAACCGGTGAACGCGAGGCGTCCACAACTATGGCGTTTGTGCGCATTCTGACTGCACTTACGCGGGACAAGCTGATCGGCAAGCACATCGTTCCGATCGTTCCCGATGAAGCTCGCACCTTTGGTATGGAGGGCATGTTTCGCCAGATCGGTATTTACTCGTCCAAGGGTCAGCTCTATGAGCCACAGGACGCCGGTGAGCTCATGTACTACCGCGAAGACAAGAAGGGCCAGATTCTCGAGGAAGGTATCAATGAGGCTGGCGCATTCTGTTCCTGGGCGGCGGCGGGTACGTCGTACTCGAACCACGATGTGCCCATGGTGCCGTTTTACATCTACTACTCGATGTTCGGTTTCCAGCGCATCGGTGATTTCATATGGGCGGGCGGCGATCAGCAGGCACGCGGCTTCCTGATCGGCGGCACCGCCGGTCGAACGACACTGGCTGGCGAAGGACTGCAGCATCAGGACGGCCATAGCCTTCTCAGTGCGTCGACCATTCCGAACTGCCGATCGTATGACCCGACTTATGCATACGAACTTGCCGTCATTATTCAGGACGGTCTGCGACGCATGATCGGTGAGCAAGAGAATGTCTTTTACTACATCACCTGCATGAACGAAAACTACGTGCACCCGGCCATGCCAGCGGGTGTCGAAGACGGCATTCTGCGCGGCATGTATCTTTTGAACGTTGGTGGACAGGGCAAAATCCGGGCGCAACTCATGGGCTCGGGCACCATCTTGCGCGAGGTTCTGGGTGCCGCTGAATTGCTCATCAAGGACTTCGGTATTCCGACGGATATCTGGTCTGTCACGAGTTTTAACGAATTGCGACGCGATGCGTTGGAGGTCGAGCGCTGGAACCAGTTACATCCGGCGGAAAAGCATCGCAAGTGTTACATCGAACGATGCTTTGCTGAACGCCCAGGTCCCTATATCGCCGCGACCGATTATATGAAAATAGTTGCAGATCAAATCCAGCGCTGGGTACACGGTCGATTCATTTCACTGGGTACCGATGGCTACGGCCGCAGTGACACACGCAAGGCACTACGCCAGCACTTTGAAGTCGACAAACGTTATATCGCGATAACGGCATTGAAGGCGCTCGCCGACGATGGCGTTCTCGACCAACAGACGGTCGCCGACGCCATCAAAAAATACGGCATCGATCCGGATCGCCCCGACCCGGTGACGTTGTAAGGCCGCAGCGGACGCGAACATGGCAAATACGATCGACATAGTGATTCCCGATCTTGGCGATTTCGATGATATCGAGGTGATCGAGATTCTAGTGAGCGTCGGCGACACGGTGGAACGCGAAGACGGTCTGATCACGGTTGAGACCGACAAAGCCTCCATGGACATCCCGTCAGCTGAAAACGGTGTGATCGAGGCGTTATCAGTTAGCGTGGGCGATACCGTGTCAACGGGCGAGGTTATCGGTAAATTAACCATGCTTGTCAGCGACACGGTTGTCATTACGCCGGCGATCGCACCGCCGCCATCCGGGGCAACAACGCTGCTGGCATCATTGGACGACCGATCCACCAAGTCAGGCGGTAAGCAGCCGCTGGTTGTGCCCGATCTCGGCGACTTTGACGAAGTTGAAGTCATCGAGGTGCATATTGCTGCTGGCGATAGAGTCGAGGTCGAAGACCCGCTTGTTACGCTGGAAACGGACAAGGCAGCGATGGATGTGCCAGCGGAGGTTGCCGGTATCATTGAGTCTGTTCTCGTTAACGTCGGTGACAAAGTATCGGCAGGATCGTCGCTGGGCGTTATCGATGCTGTTGCGACGAACGACAAACCAGTGCCTGCTGAACAGAAAATCGAGAAGGCCGCACCGGCGCCTGAGTCAAAACCTGCACCACAACCGGCGCCTGCCGCGACGCCGCGATCTTTGCCAGTGATCGACGAAGCGAAATTTTCCACGGCGCATGCGAGCCCATCGGTCAGAAAGCTCGCTCGCGAGCTTGGTGTGAACCTGATTCAGGTGACCGGCAAGGGGACGAAAAACAGAATTCTTCACGATGATGTCAAGGCATTCGTCAAAGCGATCCTGACGGGACAGACGGCGGCACCGGCCGGTGGCGGATTACCGAAGACTCCCAGCATCGATTTTTCGAAGTTTGGTGACATTGATGTTCAGCCACTCACACGCATTCAAAAGATATCCGGTCCGCGGCTGCAGGCGAGCTGGATCAACTTGCCGCACGTTACGCAGCACGATCTCGCCGACATCACTGCGATGGAAGCGAAACGTCAGGAACTCAAAGGCCCGGCCAAGGAGCGCGGCGTTTCGTTGACACCGCTGGCTTTCGTGATGAAAGCATGTGTTGCTGCACTGCAAGAATTTCCAATGGTCAATTCGTCGTTGTCCGATGACGGCAAGAGCCTGGTCTACAAGAAATATTGCCACCTCGGATTCGCGGCAGACACGCCACAAGGGCTCGTTGTTCCCGTGATTCGTGATGCGGATAAGAAAGATGTTTACGAAATTGCATCGGAACTGGCCGAGCTTTCGGCACTGGCACGTGACGGTAAACTCAAAGCACCGCAACTGCAAGGCGCGAGCTTTACGATTTCGAGCCTCGGCGGTATTGGGGGTACTGCATTCACACCGATCGTGAATGCACCTGAAGTGGCGATACTCGGCGTATCGCGCTCGACGATGCAGCCCGTTTGGAATGGCTCCAAATTTGAGCCGCGGCTGATGTTGCCGCTGGCATTATCGTACGACCACCGGGTTATCGACGGAGCTCAGGCGGTGCGATTTACGACGTTCCTCGGCAAGGCCCTGGGCGACGTTGATTCACTGCTGAAGGCGATTCCGTAGTGGGCGACACGACACTGTCCGCGAAGCTGGTCGTTATTGGTGCAGGTCCTGGCGGTTACACGGCGGCATTCAGGGCGGCCGATCTCGGGCTCGATGTAATCCTGGTGGAGCGATCGCCAGTGCTTGGTGGTGTCTGCCTGAATGTCGGATGTATTCCGTCGAAGGCATTGCTGCACGCGGCGAAGGTTATCGATGAAGCGGCAGCAATGGCCGATCATGGCGTCATTTTCGGCAAGCCAAAAATCGATGCCGAAAAACTTCGCGAATGGAAAGATGAGATTATTGGAAAGATGACCGGTGGCCTCGCGACGATGGCGAAGCAACGCAAGGTTCACGTCGTCCAGGGCGAGGCTAAATTCGAGTCAGCCAATCGCTTGCGTCTCGATAATGGTGACACCATAGATTTTGAAAACTGCATCATCGCAGCAGGGTCTGAGCCGGCTGTGTTGCCGGGATTGCCGGATGACCCGCGAATTATCGATTCAACTGGTGCGTTGGAACTAGCGCCACTGCCGAAGCGATTGCTGGTCGTCGGCGGTGGAATCATCGGGCTCGAAATGGCCTGCGTGTATAGCGCATTGGGTATCGATGTGAGCGTCGTCGAGTTGACAGACTCGCTGATGCCTGAGACCGACCCGGACCTGCTGCGTCCGTTCATGAAGATTGTCAGGAAACGCTACGAAGCGATCCTGGTATCAACCAAGGTCACCGGAATGCGTGCGACGGTACCCGGGATTGAAGTCAGCTTCGAAGGCGACAAGGCGCCGTCTATTGGTGTCTATGACCGCGTACTCGTTGCTGTCGGCCGCCGTGCAAACGGCGGCACGCTGGATGCTGAGCAGGCAGGGGTTAAGGTCGATCCACGCGGAATAATTGCAGTCGACAAACAATTGCGCACCAATGTGCCGCATATTTTTGCGATCGGCGATCTCGCGGGTGGCCCCATGCTCGCGCACAAAGCGACGCATGAGGCCAAAGTCGCAGCGGAAGTCATAGCGGGTGAGAAAAGCTATTTTGATGCGCGGTCTATTCCCTCAGTTGCCTATACCGATCCGGAAATCGCATGGGTGGGCCTTACTGAGCTAGACGCAAAATCCCAGGGTATAGAATACGAAAAGACCCAATTTCCCTGGGCGGCCAGTGGCAGAGCATTATCGATCGCACGCCCGGAAGGATTTACCAAGCTGTTGTTCGACAAGAAAACAGGCCGTGTACTCGGCGGCGCAATCGTTGGTCCAAACGCCGGCGACCTGATATCGGAAATTTGTCTGGCCGTTGAAATGGGCGCGGACGCGTCAGACATCAGCCTGACCATACACCCGCACCCAACTCTATCCGAGACAGTTGCCTTCTCGGCGGAAGCCTACGAAGGTACGCTGACCGATCTGTACGTTCCAAAAAAGCGCTGATGTTATTCCTTGTCCAGTAGTCCTTCCAGATCGACGAGCACTGATTCTTCGTCAACTGGCTCGTTTTACACCAGTTTGCCAACGTCACCGTCGATACTGACAAACTAACTCATCAGGGCGTTACGTCCGGATACAGCTCGTTCATCGGGATGGACCGGCCGTCACTCTGAACAATTCGACAATGAAAGCGTTTCAGCCCCCTGGGTTCGGTGACACCGCAGGAGTGTGCAATGATGCCAATTTCCTTGCGCATGGTTTCGGAATATCGTTGCACTCGCTTTGCCTTGTTTTCCGGAACCAGTCCGCGCTGCAGTCGTTTGTTATGAGTGGTTACACCTGTGGGACAAGTATTCTTGTTGCATTGCAGCGCCTGAATACAGCCAAGCGCAAACATGAAGCCTCGCGCCGTGTTGATAAAGTCTGCGCCCATGCATAAAGCGGCGGCTGCGTCGGACGGATTAATCAATTTGCCGCTCGCGATGACGCGAATCCGGTCGCGCAGTCCATGCCGGCATAACATATCGACAACCAGCGGCAAACTCTCCTTTATGGGAAGTCCAACGTTGTCAATCAGACTCATTGGCGCCGCGCCCGTACCACCGTCGCCGCTGTCAACCGTAATGAAGTCGGGTGCTGATTCGATGCCGCGGCTGTTCACCTCGTCGAATAATTCGTCGAGCCAGCCGTAGGCGCCGATGACAGCCTTGAACCCAACGGGCTTGCCCGTGATATCGCGCAGATAATTGATCATATCCAGCAAATCGCTGGCCGATTCGATTTCCGGATGACGATTTGGGCTTATGGATGCCTCACCTTCCGGAATGCCGCGAATCTTTGCGATTTCGGCCGTGACCTTTTCGCCTGGCAGGATGCCGCCTTTACCAGGCTTCGCGCCCTGACTCAGCTTCAGCTCAATCATCTTTACCTGCTCAATGTTGCCGATCTCGCGAAGCTTGTCATCGCTGAACTTCCCGTCTTCACCACGAACGCCGTACTTGGCCGTTCCGATCTGGAATACGACATCGCAGCCGCCTTCCAGATGCCATGGCGATAATCCGCCTTCGCCTGTATTGAGCCAGTGTCCAGCCATTCGCGAGCCGTGCGACAGAGCCAGCACCGCCGGTTTTGATATGGCGCCGTAACTCATCGCAGAAACGTTGACGATTGATTTCGCCTCGTATGGATGCTTCGCGAATGGGCCAATGATAAGAGGGACGGTCGGCACGGCATCGCGTTCGAGAGTGGGGTAGGGACAGTTGACGAATATGGCCGTCCCGGGCGAGGTCAGGTTAAGCGTTGAACCAAATGCGACGGTACTATCGACACCTTTGGCCGCTCGGTACACCCACGATCGCTGCGCACGGTTAAATGGCATTTCCTCCCGGTCCAGAGCAAAAAAGTACTGCCGAAAAAACTCACCCATATGCTCGAACAGATATCGAAACCGGCCGATAACGGGGAAATTCCGACGCACCGTGTGTTTCGTCTGCGTTACGTCGATGACGAACAGTACGATGACCGTGAGCAGGAAAGCCCCGACGACAAATACGAAGATCGACGAGAGTGTCTGAACCCAGGAAAACGCGTCATCCATCATGATGAAAACTTCTTCGCGAGGATGCTATCGAGGCTCACTTTGCCGGCGCCAATAAATACCAGCGGCACCAGCATCGCAATAAACAGCAAGGGTACGCGATAGTTGCCAAACCCTTTGTTGGTGATCGCGTAGCCCTTCCATAATTCGGCGAGACTGTTCCAGTCATCCGGCCAGTGAACGCCCGAAATGGCGACAATCGATACGATGATCAGACTGAATGCCCAGAAGCGCGTGAATAATCCAAAGACAAGGCAGAACCCGCCCAGTATTTCCGTCCAGGTGGCCATGAACCAACTGATCTCGACCGGTACGTAATTGAACGGAAACAGGAAGTTATCCTGATAGTTGGCAAACCAGTTGTTGCCGTTGAATTTCATCAGACCGGCCTTGCCAAATTCGTAAGCCATTAACAGGCGAATCGGTAGCAGGGCGACCCAGTCGCCTGCAGGATCCAGTACTCCGACAACTTGATGCTTCAGATTCACTAACCTTTCCATTCCATATCTCCGTCAGCCGGCGCTGCGCGTGCCGGTCAGTATTTGCAGTTGTCTCATTTCGTCGAGGGCGTTGGCACCGTGTTCAATAAGAGCATCGACATCCGGGTGGTGAATCCTGACCGCGAGTTCCCGTAATAGCGCCTCGCCGCTTAATGACGCTGAGTTGTTCTCAACAGCATCCAGTAATCCCGCCGTAACGGCATTCAGTTCCAGAAAACTGACTTGATCGTCATTGCGCCGATAGATGGCCAGGTAGGTTGACTCTTCGGAAGGCTCTCGAGGCAGGAAATCCTTTGAAATTCGGTGCACCGGATAGTGGTAGGCGAATGCCCAGGCCAGCACAGACTTCACGGGCGTTTCAGTCAGCAGATCACCGTCCGGGTCAACATCGTTTAGGTCGTTTTCGTCGACCGATACGCGCAATGCGAGTTCGACGTATTCATAATGTGCGAGTTCGGTCAGGAATGGAAAATCGTCATCCAGTGCTTGATACTCGTGTTCTAAAAACGCCAGAAACTCTTCGGGCAGTTTTAGAAAGTACGGCGTCTTCGCTCTATGTAATTTCATGAACTCGCGAATCACATGGCGCCACCGGTCGTCCGGGCAGATTTTGCGTAGCACAGGAAAAAATGTACCGAGCAAGTTGTAAAGGTTATTGAAAAACAACTGGCGATAAATCGCCATGCGGCGATCCTCAATGCCTTCCGGAGCAACCGTGTGTTCGGGATCACGAATGTGAGCCGCAAATGCGTACTGCTTGTCCTGGAATGACCGGCTTTCATCCATGGGGAGTTTGTAGCGACTTGCTGTCGCCCTGCAGTTTCTTGATGCGCCTCACCTCATCCAGCAACTCTTCCAGTGGCGGAAAGTTGAAGTCTCGTTCAAGTAATGTCGGTACGGGCCCGTACAGTTTGTAAGCGTCCGCGAGCAACTGCCACGACTGATCGTCTACTGCGGCGCCGTGTGTATCGATTCGCAGGTCTTCGGCCTCAACGTAGTGTCCGGCAATGTGAAAATAGCGAATACGCGCCGCCGGCATGTCGCGCAGGAAATCACCGGCATCGTAATTGTGGTTAATGCTATTGACGACGATGTTGTTGATGTCCAGCATCAGGTCGCAATCCGCTTCTTCGAGAACCGCGAGCAGGAACTCTTTCTCGGTCATCGACGAATCTGTCGGTGCATAGTAAGAAACGTTTTCCAGCGCGATTCTTTGCTCCAGTATTTCCTGGACGCGATGCACTCGGCCGGCAACATACCGAACGGCGTCTTCCGTGAATGGAATAGGCATCAGATCGTACAGGTGGCCATCGTCGCCACAGTAGCTCAGGTGTTCGGAATACAGGCGAATATTGTGTTCCACCATGAATTCCTTGATGTCACGGACCAGTTGTTCGTCAAGCGGGGCAGGGGAGCCGATGGACAGGGACAAGCCATGAATCAGGAACGGGTATCGCTCCGTAAAAAAACGCAGCTTCTTGCCGAGAGCACCGCCAACATGAATCCAGTTTTCCGGCGCGATTTCCATGAAATCGACGTCGGCCGGTGGATCAGCCATGAGCTTGTCAGCTAATGGTCTGCGTAGTCCAAGGCCTGCGCCTTGTACCGGATATTGTGACTGCGGGTCGCTCATGATCATCCCGTTCAGAGTTATCAGACCAGACCTTCAAATCGCTGGATTTATTACACAAGTCAGCGAGTTAGGCGATGCAGACGGGCAAGGTATGCTTGTTCGTCCGGCGCGCAGTTTTGACTCTGCGCCTCCCACAAAGTTTCCGCAAGACAGTCAATCATCTGATGCTCGGCTTCGTGGGCATCACCGGTCTTGCTGGATAGCGCCGCAAAAACACTCATGATCCCGGGCGGGCGATCCGTTGTCACTTGCTCGCGGATGCTTAAATGCAGGCCCATATGCAGGAATGGATTGGTCTGGCCGCCCTCGGGTGTGTAGTCCTTGTCCAGATTACTGTTAGCGACGTCGTCGTGATACTCGGGGTGCCACTCGACGACGGCTGCGATCTGCATTTCAAGCGGCGTCATCGGTGTCTTGTCGCAATGTTTCGTCCACGCATCCTGGTACATCTTTCGCAGCTCGTTTCTGTCCTGGCCGAAAATCATGCAAGGACCTTTTTTTTGTACTCACACCACGTAATGATCGGGCACTCGTTGCAAAGCGGCTTTCTGGCCTTGCAAGTATAGCGTCCGTGCAAAATCAACCAGTGATGCGCGTCTTTCTTGAATTCATCCGGCGTCATTCTTACGAGCCGTTTTTCTACCTCCAACGGCGTCTTGCCCCTGGCGAGTCCGGTACGGTTCGAAACGCGAAATATGTGTGTATCGACCGCAATGGTCGGTTCGCCAAAAGCCGTATTCAGGATGACGTTGGCGGTTTTTCGTCCAACCCCGGCAAGTGCTTCGAGTTCCGGTCGAGAGCGAGGAACCTGGCTGTTGTGTTTTTCGATCAGGAGACGGCACGTGTTGATGATATTTTTAGCTTTGCTGTTATACAGACCAATGGTTCGAATGTACGGTTTCAGACCGTTGATGCCGAGCGCGAGGATAGTTTCGGGTGTGCCGGCGACCGGATACAATTTGCCGGTAGCCTTGTTGACGCTGATATCCGTCGCTTGCGCCGAAAGAATCACACTGATAAGCAACTGGAACGGATTTCGGTAGTCGAGCTCAGTCGTCGGAGCCGGCATACGCTCGCGAAGAACGTTGTAGATCGCCGTGCGCTTCTCGGTATTCACGAGAGGAGTTATCGATTCAGCGGTCGTGCGCCGCGAGAAATGGAAGTCTGAGAATCTCGGTGGCGACGGTCGATCGCGTTCTTTGCCGCTATAGCGAGCGCCAGACTAAAAAAAGCACCCGGGGGCAGTACCATCAATAACCAGCCACTCTCAGCCAGAACTATGCCGCGCACCGGATCACCGCCAAACAACAAATCCATGCCGGAAAACAGCGAGCCCTGTCCGATCAGCTCGCGAAATGCCCCTATCGCCATCAACAGCAAGGCGAATCCCGTGCCCATAACGAAGCCATCGAGGATGCTTGAGCCGACAGTATTGCGCGAAGCGAAAACTTCGGCTCGGGCGACGATCGCGCAGTTGGTCACTATGAGCGGGATGAAAATGCCGAGCCTGCGGTCGAGGTCCGGAAAGTACGCTTTGAATATCAGTTCAATGCAGGTGACCAGGCTGGCGATGATCAGGACATAGATCGGTATGCGTATCTCGGGTTGAATCCAGCGTCGCGTTGCAGACACGAGCGCATTGGATGCCATCAATACCGCCAGTGTTGCGATGCCGAGCCCGAGTCCGTTGACGAACGTCGCCGTGACAGCGAGCAATGGGCACAGGCCCAATAGCTGCACCAGTCCGGGATTATCTCGCCAAAGCCCATTCTTAAAGCGTTCTGCCAGTCCCTCGGGCGTCATTCGTTCTCCTCCGCGACCGCGACAAATATAGCGTCACCTTGGGTTTCGAAATAAATCAATGTTTTCTTGATGGCCTTGATGATTGCGCGCGGTGTAACGGATGCTCCCGTCAGTTGATCAAACGCACCGTTATCCCCCTTGATCGCCCACTTTCCAAGTTCAGGATTTTCTAATGACCGGCCATCGAATTGCAGTACCCAGTCCGACTTGGCAGTTTCAATACGATCGCCGAGCCCCGGTGTCTCCCGGTGTTCGAGCACTCGGACGCCAGTCACCGTGCCGTCCATCGCGACCCCGATCAGCAACCTGATGGGTCCGGCGTATCCATCCCGCGCAGATACGACAAACAAAGCGGCGGCAGGAGCCTCACCGGCATAGACGCGATAGATGATCGCCGTCCCGGAGCCCGGCAAGTCATGCGGGGGGGGAATCGTCAGCATCGACTCGGTAATCAGGCTGTCGAAGAATAGTCCGGCAAGCACTGGTTGCAGGTTGCGCTCCAGCCATTCCTTCTCGTTGGTTTCGATGCGCTCCGCGGTTAGCTGCCATGTCAGAGCGACCAGCGAAGTACAAATCGCGGCAATAATCGCCAGCGTTACGCCACTCTTCCAGATCGGACGATCAGCCATTCTTATCACCGTGGTCGTCATGGCCGACAATGTGCGGGCGGGTCAGGTAGTCGATCACAGGAACCGCCATGTTCATCAGGAGTACCGCGAACGCTACGCCGTCGGCGTAACTGCCCCAGCGACGTATACAGAAGATCAAGAAGCCGATACCGAGTCCGTAGACCATGCGTCCTCTGGGGCTCGTGGCCGCCGAAACCGGGTCAGTCGCGATAAAAAACGCACATAAAATGGTTGCGCCAGCGAAAAGATGAAAGCCAGGACTTGCGGAGGAACCGGGTTCGATCATGTACATGATCGTCGTTGGCACTAATAAACCGAGACCGACACCGACCGGAATCTGCCAGCGAATAATCTTCTTCAACATCAGCCAGATGCCGCCGAGGGCGACGAAATTCGATACCCACTCCCAACCTCGCCCGCCAAATGACCCCATCATCGGATTATTGTGGATTTCATCGAAGGTCTGCATGTTACTCAATCCCGTCTTCATCTGATCGAGCGGCGTTGCGCGGCTGACTGCATCGAATCCCAGATCGGCAGGTAACACGGCAGTCAACGTATATCGTATGGTTTCGATGATGGTCGGA
>JADFHE010000033.1:0-20320 GCA_022567295.1 Pseudomonadota bacterium
ATCCGGCTCGCCAAGATTGAACTTCGGTTTGATGACTGCCTCGAAATACAACGTTGAAAACCAGCGGCCAAGATGACAGGTGAAGAAATCCATCCATTGATCAACGCGCGCGCGCTGCATCTTGTCGGCCGGATACAGCGGAGAGTCGGTAACGTTCGCGACGTAACGGCAAATGGCACCGGACTCAAACAGGTATTCACCATCGTGCTCAAGCACGGGTACTTTTCCAACCGGTGTTTTATGGGAAAATTCCTCGGTCTTTTGCTCACCTTCAGCAAGGTTCACAAACTCAAATTCGAATTCGACACCCGATTCTTCCAGTACGTACAGAGCTTTGAGCGAGTTTTGGGTAAAGAACCCATAGAGACGAAACACGGCAGACCCCTTTTGCTTTTATTTTGCAAGTGACACTACGTTAGATCACTCACTTGCAAAATGCAAGCAAAGTCCTGGGTCGGCAATTTTAGCGAGAATAAATGGCCGGGTGTCGCCCGGCCATTTATTGAGTTGCTCTACATCGAGCCGCGCCCTGGGCCAAGTAACGGACAAAGAAAATACACGTCACCGTCATCCATGACGTCGTTCCCGTTAGCATCGACCCACCAGCGGCCACCGAGATACCCTACGTCACCGGGGCCAAATTCAGTTGCCAGTCCGGACGGACCACCCGGCTTCAGTAGCTGAAATTCGCCAATTGGAGGCAGCTCGCCCAGCACGATTGTGTCGAAAAACAATCCTTGCGACTCCACAAAGACGACCGGTCCGGTACTCCTGCCTGTTGTGCGCCCGTCTGCAGACGCACCTACCGCGAACAGCGACACGGCGCTAATTAATACGATGACACCCAGCCTTTTTATCGTTTTCATGATCTTGCAAACTCCATTGTTGTCGGAAGCGCCTACGGTATCGGCACCGCATCACATCCGTATCGCGGGAATATCACGATTTGGTCACAATACCCGCCGCGGTCTCTTGCCGGTTCCTATACCATCGTCGTGATACCGAAGCAGAGTCCGAATTTGATGGCACTAGTTAAGAACCCGACTCGTCACATGCAATACGTTTTGGTTGCATTTTTCCTGATTAGCGCTGGCTGCGGCGAATCCCCGCCGGCAGATATCTCCGCGCCGCCCGATCCCGAATTCGTCGGAAGCAACAAGTGTCAAAGTTGTCACGAATCGCAATTCCGCGATTGGCAGACTTCGCACCACCAGGCCGCCATGCAGATCGCTACCGAGGACACGGTGCTCGGCGATTTTTCGAACGCGACATTCGACTATTTCTCGACGCGCACGGAATTTCTAAGCATCGACGGCGAATACATTGTCCGAACCGAAAACGCATCGGGCGAACTACAGGACTTCGAAGTGACTCATACTTTTGGCGTCGAGCCGCTACAGCAATACCTGGTCGAATTTCCAGGTGGTCGCAAACAGGCACTGCCTTTTCTCTGGGACACAACACCGGCTAGCGAAGGTGGCCAGCGCTGGTTTCACCTCTATCCGGATGAGTACATAGAGCCCGGCGATGAACTGCACTGGACCGGGCCGAATTTCAACTGGAATTTCTCGTGCGCGGAGTGTCATTCGACAGACTTGCGTATGGGCTACGACGCAAGCTCCGACACTTTCGAGACGACCTGGTCGGAGATCTCGGTGGGCTGCGAGGCATGCCACGGTCCAGGCAGCAAGCACGTACAACAGGCCACCGGCCAGAAATTCGATGACCTGCACGGCCTGGTGCTCTCGTTGGACGATCAACAAGATGCAAACTGGGTCATGAATGTTGAAACGGGTATCGCAGAACGATCCGAGATGCACGGCGATCCGCAGCAACAGCCGGAATCGTGCGGCCGATGCCATTCGCGCCGTTCCGTCGTCGCACCGGAATACGAATACGGAAAACTGCTAACTCAAACGCATATGCCGTCCTTACTTGATGACGGTCTGTACTTCGCGGACGGACAGATTCAGGACGAGGTCTACGTCTACGGTTCTTTCCTGCAGAGCAAAATGTACCGGGCTGGTGTGACGTGCAGCGACTGCCACAATCCACATTCGGGCGAGCTGCTTACCGGATCTGACAGCAACACTGTCTGCGCCCAGTGTCACCTGCCGAGCAGGTTCGCTACGACCGACCATCGCGGACAATCAAGTGGCGTAGCGGATTGCGTTGACTGCCACATGAAGGCGCGCACCTACATGGGCGTCGACGCTCGCCGCGATCACTATTTTCGTGTTCCCTCCGCCGCCGACGACCGTGCCATTACATTCGCAGCGGCCAGGACAGGCCAGGTCAACGATGATCTTCTGAAGATTTTTAATAACGTCGAGAACGCCGGTATTGTGCGCGCATCAGCGCTCACACGATTCCAGCAGCCTCTGAGCAGCGATGCGACCGCAGCGTTAGGAACCGCGCTCAATGATCCTGACCCGTTGGTTCGAATCGGCGCACTGCGGGCATTACAGCAAATGCCGCCGGAAGTACGCATGATCGAAGGGACGCGTCTGCTCGACGATCCGGTACGCAGCGTGCGATTCGAAGCTGCCCGCACCTACGCCGAACTGGCAGATCTATTCGAGATACACCAAGCCCGGGCATTTCAACGCGCTGCCGATGAACTACGGCAGACTCTTGCGCACAATGGCAGCCGTGCTGAGTCACACGCCGCTCTGGCCAGTTTCGAAATGATGCTGCGCAACAACACGCAAGCCGTTCGCCATTACGAGGACGCGTTGCTAATCGATCCAGATAATGCGGCGTTTTACCATTTATTGGGGCTGGCATTCGTCCGCACCGGCAACGGCGAAAATGCATTGCAGTCATTACAGAAAGCCATGGAATTGGATACCAACACTGCGCGCTACGCGTACGTGTTTGGAGTCGCCTTGAATTCATTGGGACGTACCGAAGTTGCGCTCACGGAACTAGCGAACTCAAGGCAGCAATTTCCCGATGACTTTGATATCGGTTGGGCGCTCGCGACCATGTTGCGCGATGCCGGAAACATCGAATCGGCCCTGCAGGTCGCTCTGGAAATGCAGAGCGACTTCCCCGATGACGAAAACATCAGGGCGTTACTGGCATCGTTGCAGCAGCGGCCTACTGCAGCCGCAGAATAACCTTGCCGCGGGCGCGCCGTTCTGTAATCGCCGCGAATGCCCGGGCAAAATCCTGCAGCTCAAATGACTCGGTTACGCGCGGCGTCAGAGTCCCCTGCTTAATCCAGGTCGTCAGTTCCTGCATGTTCTGAACCTGCAGCTGAGGATTCTTGGCGGCCCATGTCCCCCACCAAACGCCGACTATGCTGGCCTCTTTCAACAGCGCAATATTGGCCTGAAATCTGGGGATGTCGCCGCTGGCAAAGCCGATGACGAGGTAACGGCCATGCCAGGCCGTTGCCCGAAACGCCTGATCGGTAAGCTCGCCGCCAACAGGATCGTACACAACGTCTGCGCCCTTGCCGTCGGTCATTTCCTTGACAGTTTCTTTGAGCGGCTGCGTCGAATAATTAATCACATCGTCTGCGCCAGCTTCTTTCGCAAACTCGAGTTTCTCATCGCTGCTCGCCGCGGCTATGACTCTCGCACCCATCGCTTTCGCAATTTCAACAGCGGTAATGCCAACGCCGCCCGCGGCGCCCAGGACCAGCAGGGTCTCCCCGGCTTGCAGGTCGGCACTTTGCCGCAGTGCGTGGTAGCTGGTGCCATACGTGACCGTAAATCCGGCTCCTTGTTCGAAGTTCAGCCCGTCCGGCAGATGCATGGTCTTATTCTGGTCTGCGACACATTTTTCTGCGAACGCGCCGCCCGTCGAATTTATAATGACTTCGTCGCCGACCGAATATCGGGTGACGCCTTCACCAACTCCGCATACAACACCGGCCGCCTCGTTTCCGGGTACGAACGGAGTGGGTGTCTTGACCTGGTACTTACCAGCAATGGCGAGCACGTCTGGAAAATTGATACCGGCAGCAGCAACATCAATCAGGATCTGGCCGTTGCCGGCAACCGGGTCATCCCGGTCCTCAATGATCAATGACTCGGGCGGCCCGTATTCTTTGCAAACCAGTGCCCGCATCAGGCAACTTCAAAGAGAGACGCAGCACCTTGTCCGCCGCCAATACACATGGTGCAAACAATGTACTTGGCGCCGCGGCGTTTGCCTTCGATCAGTGCGTGTCCAACCATGCGCGCGCCCGACATGCCATAGGGATGTCCAATGGAAATCGCGCCACCATCGACGTTGAGGATGTCATTGGGAATACCGAGTTTGTCGCGGCAGTACAGTACCTGCACGGCGAACGCTTCGTTCAGTTCCCACAGGTCGATATCGTCCATCGTCAATCCGTTGCGCTGCAGCAATTTCGGCACCGCAAAAACCGGACCAATGCCCATCTCATCGGGTTCGCAACCGGCTACCGCCGTACCGCGATAAATTCCTAGTGGTTGCAGCCCGCGTTTCTCGGCGACCTTTGCTTCCATAATGACGGATGCTGACGCGCCATCCGACAGCTGGCTCGCGTTGCCTGCCGTAATAACGCCGCCTTCACGCACCGGGTTTAATGCCGCGAGACCTTCGAGATTGGTGCCGGGACGATTGCCCTCGTCTTTTTCGAGGATAATATCCTCATAGCTGATTTCTTTCGTCTCCCGGTTCATGATCCCCTTGTTAGCCGGCATCGGCACGATTTCGTCATTAAACTTGCCCGCCTCCTGGCTTGCGGCAGTGCGCTGTTGGCTTTGCACGGCGTATTCGTCCTGCGCCGCACGCGAAATGCCGTAGCGACTCGCGACAACCTCAGCGGTATCGATCATCGACATATAAACGTGTTCGTGGACTTCGAGCAATCGAGGGTCCTTGGCGCGGAATAGATTCAGGTGTTCGTTTTGCACCAGGCTAATCGACTCAAGACCGCCACCAACCACGATGTCCACGCCGTCCGCAATCACCGTTTTTGCGGCGAGTGCGATCGCCATCATTCCAGAGGAGCATTGACGATCAACCGTCATGCCCGCCGTGGTGACCGGAAGGCCGGCAGCCAACGCGATCTGCCTGGCGATGTTGCCACCCTGCGTGCCTTGTGGCATCCCACAACCCATCATGACGTCATCGACTTCTGCCGGATCCAGTCCCGCGCGCTCGACAGCGTGTTTAACCGCGTGCGCACCCAGCGTCGGCGCCTCGGTATTATTGAATGCGCCCCGATACGCTTTACCAATCGGCGTGCGTGCCGTCGATACAATAACTGCTGCTCTCATCGCGATATCTCTGTTTCAGTTATTAGTTCAGATCGAGACCGAGTTTCTTCGCGGCCTGCGCTGCAAACTTGGTGGGCTGCTCGAAGCCACTCTGCAGCTCCCGAATCCCTGTTTCGTCATTAATAGTATCCCACGCCGCGGCGACACCTTCTGCTGTGACGTGGTCTGGCGCCAGGCTAAGGCCTTCCGTTTCGAGGCCCTTGAATACCGCGAAACTGCCTCCGCCCGCGCTGAGTACCTTGCGGCTGGGCGCGTCCGGCCCCGCCAGAAAGACAACACCCGGACTAACCGCCTCCGCGGCCATTAACTTGAAGATCGCTTCGGGAAACAGGTCCTCTGTCATAGCCGTACCTGCAGTCGGCGCCAAACAATTGACGCGAATGTCATACTTCACGCCCTCGAGGTGCAAGGTATTCATGAGCCCGACCAGCGCCATCTTGGCAGCGCCGTAATTCGCCTGTCCGAAATTGCCGTAGAGGCCGGAGCTTGAAGTCGTGAAAACGATGCGGCCGTAATTCTGTTCCCGCATGATCTCCCAGACCGCCTTGGTGCAGTTCGCAGAGCCCATCAGATGCACATCGATAACCAGGCGAAATTCGTCCATCGACATTTTGTGGAACGTCTTATCGCGAAGAATACCGGCATTGTTAATCAGAATATCAATCCGACCCCACTTTTCCACGGCGACTTGGACCATATTTTCGACTTGCTCGAAGTTCACCACGTTGGCGCCATTGGCTATCGCCTCGCCGCCAGAACTTTCGATCTCGTTCACGACCGCTGCGGCGTTGGCAGAGATACCGCTCTCATCGCCCAGATCGTTAACGACGACTTTCGCGCCCCGCTCTGCGAGCGCCAGCGCATGACAACGGCCGAGGCCCTGACCTGCACCCGTAACTATGGCCACCTGACCATCCAGACTGATACTCATTTGATTCCCTGTTTTTCGGTAAATCGTGGGCCCCGGGGGGCTCCGAACGGCATCTACGATGAAGCGCTCAGATCCGCAAGGTACATTCTTACTCGATCCCGCACGGTTGTTTCTTCTTGCTCCCACTTCTGCATCGCCACCTGTATCCGAGGGTCGGCAACAAAATTCACGAACTGCGCTTGCGAATAACGGGTTCGCCAGTTCTGGTCCATAAGTACCGACAGAACGAATATTTCCGACAACGCCAATTCGATAGCGTCATCGACATTATCCTGTAGTGCCATGACACTGATTCGCGTTCCCGGATCTTGCAGCAGATCAAATCCGTACGCGGCAGCAATTTCCTGAATTCTTGCAACTCGGCGCAGCAGTTCATCTCGAGCCAGCGTTGTGTACCAGGCATCAAACGCTACCAGTTGCGCAGTTAAAAACCTGATGGGAACTACCGTGGCGTCGACATCAAGTATACCGGGCGCGTGTTGCTCGAGATAAGAACTCTCGTCATCCACCGTGCCGTTAACAGCCGCAGTTCTCAACAGATGTTGGACCGCGCCGCCAAAGGCGAATTGCCGATCTTCAATGCCGTTTTCAATCGCCCTTCGGGCAGCAGATAGACTGGCTTCTTCGTCGTTCGTACTGATCGCACGGAGTAAATCGATTCGATAAGCAATTGCACTGGTTGGAGCGATCGCAAAAACTCGATTACGAAAATCGTCCGCTTCTTCGATGAGGCCCAGCTGGTAAAGAAACGCCGCAATCAAGCCTGGGATCTCGTAGTCTCTGGAGTCGACTTCCATAGCTTTGAGGCTTTGCTGCAAATAGTCGACGCCATCGCCTAGTTTCAATCCAACGGCTCCGAGTCGCAGATAAGCGTTCGGCTGCGACGGTTCGATGTCGAGTGACGTCTGGAGTGCCGCGCGGGCTTCTTCCAGTTGATCGAGCTCCAGATACAACGACCCGATCTCGTAATGAATGCGGGCGTTGTACGGATCGAGTTCCAGCGCCTCAAGCTGCAGCTGCAGGGCCCTGTCGTTTTGCTGCAGGACCTGCAGCATGCGACTCAAAAGGATTCGTGCCTGATATTCCTGCGGATTTTCGGCGACGAGGCCTTCGAGCTCACTGACCGCGACAGGCAATGCGCCAACACGACCTTCCATAGATCCAGGCAGGGCTTTAACGAACAATCGAATCGCACGGGCGCCGACATCGTCCGGACGTACTGCCAGGACCTGGTTGGTAATGGCCAATACTGCCGCAAATGCATCATCCTGATACATTAAGCCGGTTTCGAACTGATGCAAGTAGTTGCTTGCCAGTTCCGTCTTGGCATCCAGAAAATTCGGGTCGATCGTCAAGGCACCCTTCAGCAGCCCCTCGGCAGCCTCAAGCCCGCCGTAAGAAAAAGTCGCGCGTTGTTTGAGAGCCTGCAAGTAGAGATCGTAAGCATCCGCGTTCTCTGTGCCGATTCCGGCAACTGCCCTGTCGCCGCCCGTTCCAAGGAGCGAAGCCGATAGAGCACCGCCGACCTTTAACGCGATTTCATCCTGAATGCCGAATATGTCATCGCTGTCTCGGTCAAACTTCTCCGACCACACGTGATACCCGTCTGCGGCGCGAATGAGCTGAGCCGTGATGCGAACCCGATTGCCGATCCGCTGCACGCTGCCCTCGAGAATGTGGGCGACCTGCAATGCATCGGCTATTTCGCGGATATCCATATTCTTGCCCTTGAACGCAAAGCTCGACGTGCGTGCGGCTACTTTAAGGTCAGGAATTTGCGCCAGCATGTGTAGCAGCGTCTCGGTCAAACCATCGGAAAAATAATCGTTGTCCTCATCCCTCGACATGTTGACGAATGGCAATACGGCGACCGAGGCTGTATCTGCATTATCCGGCGACCGGCTGGCACTGAAGAAAGCAACAAATACGACAACCAACACGACACCGGCGATTGTGACGTAGTCAAGCTTACGAACTGACACCGCAACAGTATCGTCATCGCGAGCGACATCCTTCTCTCTCGTAATACCGTCCGGCGTCAGCTCATAGACCCACGAAAGAATTACGGCTGGGATGAACCCGAACGCGAATACCAGGATGACCGCGTTCGCCACCCACGCGGGCGCGCCGAATGTCGGCAGTAGCGTCGTCAATACTTCGGTCAATAGCCAGCCAACCACCAGATAAGCGGCGGCGACACGAAATACATTGCGACGCTTGAGTTCAGTGACCAGGGACATACACGGGTACGCAGATAGTATGATTAATTAGACTACACCAATTCCGACACAGGTATCTTGCCGGAACTTCAGTAACTTAGATGCGCGAGCAGCCGAATTGGTTGATCTTTAGCGCCGCGTCATTACGCAGAAAATCAACGGTTGAATGCTTCAGGCATGGGACCAGTTGTCGGGATCATTCGAATCGCCGGGCGATAAACCGACAATGTCGCCGGCCGTATTGATACCAAGCCCCAGCACGGTCCTGTTCGCATAACCGAAGTAGGCCGTAACCTGATTGACTTCCAGAATCTGGCCGTCATCCAGGCCGGACTCGCGCAGCGCCTCTATGTCTTGCTCTGTTATATCGTCGGCCGCGAGCGTCAGTTTGCTCGCGTATTGCAAACCGGCTAACTCCGCACCTTGAAATACATCTTCCGGCTGGCGACTTTCCAGCGCACGTCGTATAGCGTCAGAACGCTCGCTATCCCCAATCAAACGCGCCATGCCCGCGACATGATGTTCAACACAGTACTCACATTTATTCAGCGAACTCACGTACACACCGATGGCTTCGAGATAAGCCTTTGGCAGGGTATTGCGCGGGTGATGCAAAACGTATTTGTACAACGTCATATGACCCTGCATCGAATGCGGGCGAAGGCTGTGTGCCAGCATGATGTTGTCGACGTTGTTGCCGGGACCCTTGATGCGATCGTACAACTTCCTGAGCTCGCCGTCGGAGTCCTCGTACGAAACAGTATCAATCCAGGTCATCCTGCTACCACGCAGAAAGTAAATGTGTCCTTGTGTGCCATCGGATACATCGTCAGGATTCTACACGTGAAACAGCTTGCAGGGCGAACAGGCCTGGGACAAACTTTCCCCCACAATGAATCAGCAAATGCCCAGCCCGTCTATTCGTATCATTGTCCTCGCTGCGGGCAAGTCCTCGCGCTTCGGCGCAGCAAAGCTTGTGCAGCATTTGCACGGCAAACCACTGCTGCAGCACGCACTGTTGGCGGCTCAAGGTGCATGTGAGGGATCAGTCAACCTTGTTGTCGGACATGACCAGGACATCGTAGTCGCGGCATCCGCAGGGATGAGTGACAGAATCGTCGTCAACAGCGACTACCGCGAGGGTATCGGAGCGAGCATAGCCGCAGGGGTCCGCGAGAGCCGGCACGGTGCAGACGCGATATTGATCGTGCTCGCTGACCAGCCTCTCGTTACAGCGGCACACTTGAATAACATTATTGACAACTGGTCCGGCGCCAACAATGAAATCGTGGCGTCATCGTACGACGGAACTCATGGTCCGCCGATTTTGTTTCCGACCAGCGCATTCAACATACTCTGCGAACTTACTGGCGATACGGGTGCAAAAGAAATTCTCAATAGTGGTGACTTCATCGTCAGGACACTGGATTTCCCGCCGGCGAGCATCGATGTCGACTTGCCGGAGGACCTTCGCGGTCTTAATCAGGACTAACGGCCGAATGAAAATTTCGCCTGCAGTTCCGCAGCGATTTCCAACGCAATAGCCGCCGGCCCACGCGCACCAATCTGCTTCCCGACCGGGCCGTGCAAGCGGTCACCGAGTTTGTCCGCATCATCGCCAATTTCCCGGAGCAGTCTGTCCCTGCGATGTGGCGGGCCAAGCAAACCGATGAAACCGACGCGCGAATTGGCAAGAGTACACAGATAGGTTCTGTCCGCTTCCAGGTTGTGGCTCATGACGATGACTGCATCGAATCTCTCCAGGTCGAAATGCGCTGCAATCTCTTTGAATGGAACACACTCGACGGTGGCCGCCGGGCTTGAATTCAGTCGCTCAACGGACGCTGGCCGATGGTCGGAAACGGCGACTTCCCAGCCCAGAGCAACGGCAAACAGCACCAGTGGTTCGGCGTCCTGTCCGGCACCCAGAATCAGGAGCCGCAACGGCGCCAGAATCCGGGTAACGCCGAAGTCATTCAGGCCATCGGTGAGCGAAATCTCGGTGCACGGAGCGTGTTCGAGCGTGCTGACCAGGCTGGCAAAGGGCTCATAGTTTGTCTCGGCGTTGAGTGGCTGGATTAATATTCGCAACGTGCCCTCACAGCCAACGCCGAGGCCGAAGACCTCATCGTCCGATCGAAGATCGTAGGTAACCACCTCGGCCACACCGCTGGAGATTATTTTCTTCGATCGCTCGGCCAGATCACCCTCAAGACAGCCGCCTGATAGCATGCCTTGAAAATCGCCGCTTGCATCGACCAGCATCTGGCTGCCCGCCTTGCTGTAGGTCGATCCTTCCGTTTCAAGCACGGTAATCAAAGCAAGAGGTTCACCTTTGATCGAGCGATCCCGGAAGAAATTGCACAGGTGATACGGAAGGCGTTCTATCAATTGTGTTCTCGATTGACTTCGTCATCCGCGTTCATCGAAACTGAGCTATGCGCTGCCAATAACAAGATTGCCGCAGTCGTGGTCGCAGAAAGTGTTTGACGCCTAATCATCGCCATACTTCGCTCCGTTGAATTGTGTTGCGATTGATGCCACATAGACTAACGGAATTCCTGACGATATCGCACACAAAGTGTACGATCGGAATCAAAAGAAGAATCAAGACACCACATGAACATTCGAAAATCTCAGGTTCTGATATTCATCCTCGTCGGCCTCGTGACGGGTTGCAGTAACTCCGGCGACAACGCATCGACGACCAGCGAACCGGACAATCGTCCGAATATACTCTTGATCGTTGCAGACGATCTCGGCTATGCCGACCTTGGCGTATACGGCAGCAAAATACAGACACCGAATATCGATGGCCTTGCCGCGCAGGGAATGCTGTTTACCCAATTTCACACCGCGCCAATGTGTGCGCCGACTCGCGCAATGTTATTGAGCGGCAATAACAACCACGTTGCCGGCATGGCGAGACAAGGCACCATTGGATTGGCCGGCGTTCCTTTCGAAGGCTATGAAGCCAGTCTCTCGGACAGGATTGTGCCATTTCCGCGCCTTTTAAATAACGCGGGTTACCACACCTATTCAGTCGGCAAGTGGCATCTCGGTCTGGAGCCCGAAAATAGCCCTAACGCTGCTGGATTTAGCCGTTCTTTCAATCTGCTTGACGGCGCTGGTACGCATTTCGATGCAGTCGGGTTCTTTGAAGGGGGATCGACCTATCGGCTGGACGAAGACCTGACCGAGTATCCGGTCGGCCGCTACTCCACCGAGGTCTACACCGATCAACTGATTGAGTTCATCGAAGAGAACAAGAACGATGGTAAACCGTTCTTTGCGTTTGCCGCCTACACGTCACCGCATTGGCCATTGCAGGTACCCGCTGAGTATCTGAATCTCTACGCAGGGTTCTTCGATGACGGTTACGACGCGCTGCGAGAGCGTCGGTTCGAATCGTTAAAACAAGCCGGCATTATTCCGCCAGAATCTGTGCTACCGCCACGCAATGAGGAAGTTACGCCGTGGAGCGATCTGACGGCTGAACAGCAACGCCATGAGTCGCGCAAGATGGAATTGTACGCGGCCATGGTTGACAACCTTGACGACCATGTCGGTCGCTTGATCGATTATCTGAATGCGAATGGTCTGTACGACAATACGTTGATTGTTTTCATGTCGGACAATGGAGCTGCCGCAGAAGATTTCTACAATAGCGGTCCGTTCGTAGAGTACGTCCAGGAAAACTTCGACAATAGCTACGAAAAAATGGGAACCGCGGAATCATTTGTCTCCTACGGTCCGCAATGGGCCGAAGCCGGTTCCGCGCCGTTTCAACGCCATAAAGGCTATACGCGCGAAGGCGGCATCGTGGCGCCAATGATAATTGCCGGTGCGGGCGTCGCTGCCAGCGGCGTGATCGATAGGAATTATCTGACCGTGATGGACTTCGCGCCGACGTTTCTCGAGATTGCTGGTGCACACTACCCTGACGATGAGTCAGTTAATTCGATCCTCGGTGAAAGTATTAATCGGTTTCTTGCCGGTGAGACGGATACCGTGCATGACGACGATTATGTGACAACGCTTTTTCATGGTGGCCGCGCGTATCTGCGACAGGGCCGATGGAAGATATCAACACTTGAGTCGCCGTTTGACGAAGAATTTTTCGAGCTGCACGACCTGTCAGTTGATCCCGGTGAAGCCAATAACCTCGCTGAGGTTGAGCCGGAGAAGTTCGACGAAATGATTGAGTTGTGGCGTGAGCAACGAGACGAACTTGGAATTATTCTTCCGGAAGATCTCTAGATTGGGGTGCGATTGTGCCAAAACAAATACCTGAAACGATCAGCAACGAAGCCAAGGAATTTTATGCTGCCGCGGATCCTCTCGAGCCCTGGTCGCTGGAGGACATGGATAAACTTCGGGCCGAAAACGGCGCGGATTCGGGTGTTAACGAGACGATAATTGCCAACTACGTTGAATCGTTGGACGAGATCGAGATCGGCGGCGTGAAAGTGCTGGCGATTACACCAACGAACCACAATTCGAACAATGATGATCGAGCCGCATTATTCTTTTTCGGTGGCGCCTATGTCGTTGGGAGTCCCTATGCTGATCTGCCGATCGCCGCGCGCATGGCTGCAAGGCTCGGTATCAAGGTGTATGCGCCGTTCTATCGCCGCGCACCGGAACACCCGTGCCCGGCGGCAATCGATGATGGCTTCGCCGTATATCAGGGTTTGTTGGATAAGCTGTCTGCGGATCGAATCGTGGTTTCGGGGGAATCGGCGGGCGGCAATCTGACGCTGGCCGTCGTGTTGCGCGCCCGGCAGGCAGGCATTCCATTGCCGGCGGCGACCGCTCTGATTTCACCGTGGTGTGACCTGACACCATCGGGAGAATCGCAACGTCAACCTGCCGGGTTCGACCCGACCATGGACTACAAATGCCACCTTGAGGGCCCCGCTGCAGCGTATGCAGGAGAGTACGATCTCAAGGATCCGCTCGTCTCGCCTCTTTACGCGGACTTCTCCCCCGGTTTTCCGCCGACCTTGATCACTACCGGTACGCGTGAAGGATTCCTGAGTGACTGCGCACGCCTTTCGACGAAGATGCGTCAGGCAGGCGTCGATGTCCGGCTACATGTATGGGAAGGCATGTGGCATTCGTTCGAATGGTATTTCGAGATTCCCGAGGCCGAGCTATCGATGGACGAGATCTGCGATTTTCTGCGTGTATGACTGCCATTAGAAACGGTGATCGGACCCTGACCCCTTTCAACCTTTCCTGATATCGAAAGCGTCCATGCGATACGAAAGAGTCGACGGCTTGATGCCCAACAATGCGGCTGCACCGTCCGGCCCCCAGACTCGCCAATCGGCTGACTGCAACGCCGCAACAAGATTCTGTTTTTCCTTTCTGCGAAATTCTTCTTCGGTCAAGAACTGTTGTGCATCTGATGCCGGGGCCTCGGGCTCTGTATTGGCCTTCGTTGCGCTCCCCATCGCTAGGTCGAGACGCAATCTCTCGCCCCTTGTCAGGATAACTGCCCTTTCTATAACGTTCCTGAGTTCGCGAATATTTCCGGGCCAGAGGTGCTTTTGCAGCATGGCGCAGTGGTGTTTCGTCAATGCCAGCGTATCCCTGTTCAACTCCAAGCAAATCGCCTCCAAGAAATGCGCCGCCAGCGGCACGATGTCCTCGGCACGCTCACGTAACGGGGGCAATTCCATTGGAAAAACACTCAAGCGATAGTAGAGATCCTCACGAAAACGCCCTGCGGCCATCTCCTCTTCAAGGTTTCGGTTAGTCGCCGCAACAACACGCACGTCGACCGTTGTGGTCTTTTCATCACCGACTCGTTCAAACTGCTGCTCTTGTAAGGCACGGAGCAACTTTCCCTGCAGTGACATGGGAATCTCGCCGACCTCGTCAAGAAACAGCGTACCGCCGTTCGCGAGTTGCAAGCGCCCGATGCGATCCTTGTGTGCGCCGGTAAATGCGCCCCGCACATGTCCAAAGAACTCACTTTCAAACAGGTCTTTCGGGATGGACGCGCAATTGACCTTAATGAGTGGCTTGTCAGCACGCTCGCTTTGATTGTGAATAGCCCGCGCAATCATCTCCTTGCCTACACCGGACTCGCCGAGAATCAAAACACTTGCCGACGTACTTGCGACCGCCTCGACTTTGGCGAGCGTTCTTTTCAACGCCATACTTTGACCGATGATTTCACCAAAGTTGACCCTTACGTCAACTTCATCTCGCAGGTAGTCACGTTCCAGTTCCAACTGCTCCTTCAGCATTTTGATCTCTGCGTACGCGTCCTCGCGTTGCTTCTGAATTTTTCGTCGCGCCGAAATATCACGAAACACGACGACGGCACCGTTAGGTTTGCCATCTTTGAGTATCGGTGTGCTGGTGTATTCGACAGGCACAGATTCGCCGTTGGTGTGCCAAAACACTTCGCAATCAACGCGATGTACCTCACCGTCATGCAGTGCTGCATAAATCGGACAGTTTTCCAGCGGATACGGAGACCCGTCCTCGTAGGAGTGATGATGGACGTCATGAGCACGCTGCATTCGGATATCGTCAACGGACCATCCAAGGATATCCTCCGCGGCGGCGTTGCCAAATGTCGTGTTTCCGTTCTGGTCGAGACCGTAGATTCCCTCACCCGCCGCATCGAGAATCAATTGATGCTCCGTTTGCACTTCGGTGAGATCGCGTATTGCTGTTTCCAGCTCGGTCGAGTCGGCTACCAAAACGACCAGAAAGTGACCTTTATTAGTGCCGTATTCAGCCCGCCACACTGACAGTCGCCCGGATCTCGGGCCATTCTCGCCCGGAAACTCCACATGTCGATCTTGAAGTCGCTCCCCGTCGTGCAACACATTTTCCAACTCGCGACGAAATTCCGCGTTGTCGCCATCCGAGAACAACGTGTCCAGCGGCGCGCCTGCAGCGCCAAGTTCGGCGAGACCCAGCTGTCGACACCAGTACTGCGATAGGGCGCGACAGGTCAGCGAGTGGTCGAGTATCGCAATCAATATGGTCGACTCTTCAAGCCAACCCCAATCCGGAACATTCATAGTCAAACCTCAGTTTCCTGAGTATTAGACCACAGTTTTCTGTGTACCTCAATTTTCTGTGGTTACTGGGAAATTGATAACTACTTGATTCTTCTTTGATTTTAAATATTGGCACGCTAACTGCAGTACGACAGGTAGATAAACATTGACCCAAGAGCAACATTATTTCAGGACCAACACCATGCAACGACCACCCTTACCGCCATTCACCAGGGAAAGCGCCCTGGCAAAAGTGCAGGCAGCTGAAGACGCCTGGAACTCACGTGACCCGGAGCGCGTCGCGGCGGCGTATTCGATCGACTCGGAGTGGCGAAATCGCGATCTCTTTTTTAGGGGCCGCGATTCAATCGCGGATTTTCTTAAAGACAAGTGGTCGACCGAATTGCACTACAGGCTAATGAAAGAACTCTGGGCGTACACGGATAACCACATCTCTGTGCGCTTCGAATACGAGTGGCAGCACGCCCGCTCCGGACAATGGTTCCGCACACACGGAAATGAACACTGGGCGTTTGACGAGGACGGCTACATGTGCCGTCGCGATATGAGCGCCAACGATATCCCGATTGAAGCCTCGGAGAGGCGAATTCGGACCAGTAATTCAAAAACTGACAAATGGAGAAAATCATGAAAGTACGAATCACAATAATTGCTGTAGTTCTGACAGCTATCGGTTTTATAAGCACCGTCAACGCGGCACTACCGGATCCCGGCGTTACTATAGTATCCGGCCGCACAGCGCTGGTGATCACCGACCCGCAAAACGACTTCCTCAGTCCTGAGGGCGTCACCTGGGGCGTCGTTGGCAAGAGCGTCACCGACAACAACACGGTCGAGAACATCGACTCGTTGTTCGAGGCGGCCAAGAACAGCGACATGCCTGTTTTCATCTCGCCACACTACTATTACCCAACCGATCACGGCTGGCAGTTCGAAGGCGCGCTCGAGGCCCTGATGCACGACATTGGTATGTTCGATCGTAAAGGCGCGCTGTCAACGGAGGGTTTCGAAGGCTCCGGCGCAGATTGGCTCGAGCAATACAAGAAGTACATCGATGATGGTGAAACCGTCATTTCGAGTCCGCATAAGGTCTATGGCCCGGAAACGAACGATCTCGTGCTGCAACTTCGCAAGCGCGGCATCGACAAGGTCATCCTCGGCGGAATGTCGGCCAACCTCTGCACTGAATCGCATATGCGCGAACTTCTCGAGCAGGGATTCGAAGTTGCGGTCGTCTCAGACGCAACCGCTGCCGCCATCGTTGAAGAAGGCAACGGCTATGAGGCCGCACTTGTCAACTTCCGCTTTATTGCCAACACCGTCTGGACAACCGAAGAGGCTGTACAGAAGATAAATGACGCGAAGTAAATACTGCAAATAATTGAAAAGGACTTAACGTGAAATACTTGACTACAAATGCACACTGGCTACTGCGCACCGCGCTCGCCAGCGTTTTCATCTTCCACGGCGCGCTGAAATTTATGAACCTCGAAGGGTTCGCACAGATGTTGCCGATTTCCTACCTGCAGGTCGTACTCGTTGCGCTCGCAGAAACGACCGGCGGGTTGCTGGTTCTACTGGGCGGTTTCCGCGGTGATGCGCTTTCCGATCTCGCGACACGCGTTGGCGCGGCGATGAACGTTCCGGTAATTATTGGCGCGATTGCGATCGTTCACTGGGGCCGCTGGAACTTTGTACCCAGCGAAACACACCCGATGGGCGGCTTCGAGTTTCAGGCCGTATTGCTGCTGGTCATGCTGTTTCTCGTTATTACGGGAAATCGTGGCCTCACCCATGGCCAGCCGATCAACACGGTATGAGGAGAACAACCATGAAAACAGTTAACTCACGCATGCCGGTTTCGCTATGGATCATCGTCGCAATGGGCATCGCGTTAGCGACCTCGACGGCGAGAGCAGAGAATGCGGCTGGCGTCGCCTATCGAACGGTAACGATCGACAACGTTGACATCTTTTATCGTGAGGCAGGCAACCCAGGCAACCCGACCATCCTGTTGTTGCACGGATTTCCAACGTCCTCGCACATGTTTCGTGATCTGATCACAGAGCTGTCGGACGAGTACCATCTCGTCGCACCTGACTACCCTGGTTATGGTTTCAGCTCGATGCCTGCCGTCGACGAGTTTGATTACTCGTTCGACAATGTGGCGAATCTCATCGAACAGTTCATCGACAAGATCGAGCTCGATCGCTTTAGCCTGTACCTGATGGACTATGGCGCTCCGATCGGCTTCCGCATCGCGTCAAACCAACCGGAACGTATTGACGCTTTGATCGTACAAAACGGCAATGCCTATATTGAGGGTATCGACAATAACTTCTGGGAACCGATCCGTGAGTACTGGAAAGATCGCGCCGCGATCAACCGGGGGCTGGACAATCCCTGGTGGTCGAACGTAAAGGCCGCGTACCAACAGCCCGAGATGAGCAACGATGACGCACTGCGCTTTTTGCTCACACTGGGAGCGACGAAGTGGCAGTACACCAACGGCGTAGCCGACATCAGTATGGTCAGTCCCGACACGTGGAATCATGTGCAACCATTGCTCGATCGTGAAGGCAATCAGGATATCCAGCTACAAATGTTCTACAGCTACGGTAGTAATCCGCCGCTCTATCCTAAGTGGCAGAAATACCTGCGCGAAAACCAGCCCCCCACGCTAATTGTATGGGGCGATAAGGATGAGATTTTCCCGGCGGCCGGAGCGGAACCGTACAAGCGCGACCTTGTAGATCTCGAATTCCACTTGCTGGACACCGGTCACTTCGCATTGGAGACACACGGTCAGGAAATTGCCGACTTGATGCGAGATTTTCTAAATCGAAAAGTTCAGTCCCCCTCTGTCGCGAGCAGATAACGCGACACACCGTTGGTGGCCGCCCCCCCCTGGCGGCCACCTCTTTTTTTGAGGAAATCCGTATGGCACATCGATTCGCAGAAATCATGTTTACTGACAGCGTTAAGACCGCTCAGGAACAGTACGGCTCGCGTGAGCATAACGAGCGTTTTGCTGCGATCGCCGGACCCAACGACGAACTGACCGAGAAGGAGGCTCGTTTTATCGCGCAACGGGATACTTTTTATATGGCAACCGTTAATGAAGACGGATGGCCGTATGTGCAACATCGTGGCGGTCCAGCGGGGTTCCTCCGCGTTATAGGGCCGCAGTGCCTGGCCTACGCCGACTTCCGCGGCAACAGGCAGTTGCTTAGCGTCGGCAACGTATCGAACAACGATCGCGTGTCGCTAATATTGATGGACTATCCGAATCGGCGGCGACTCAAAGTCCTGGGCCACATGCGTGTTTTGGACGCAGAAGTGGCTGCTGAAAAAGACCTCGAAGCTGTCGAATTACCTGACTACCGCGCACAAATCGAGCGCATAGTTTACATCGACGTCGCTGCATTTGATTGGAACTGCCCACAACACATTACTCCGCGATACACGGAAATTGAATTTGCACGGCTCCAGAATGCAAACTAACCCGCTATAACATCTTCATGGAGAACGACATGACACGTATAACCGCGAAATTAAATCAGGGCATGGCCGTACAATTATCGAATGGTCGACATGAGTGGCTTGCCGACGAACCGCTTGCCGCCGGGGGCACCGATACCGGTCCAGACCCTTACGAGCTGCTCCTGAGCTCGCTAGCTGCGTGCACTTGCGTAACAATAGCCTGGTATTGCCGCCACAAGGGGCTGGCGTTGACATCGGTCAGTACGACGTATGACTTTTCGCGCATTCACGCTGACGATTGCGAAGATTGTGATGTGCCTGAGAAAGGGTTTATTGAACAGATAACCAGTAATGTTCATATCGAAGGCGATTTCGACGAGTCCCAGCGAAAACGCCTTTCCCAGATCGCTCAACGATGTCCCGTTCACAAGACGTTGGCGCACGGTGTAAAATTTGATGACAATGCGACATTCGGACCAGGGCCCGACTAATGAGTAAATTTTGCTACCGGACAGGAGCAAATCAATGTCTAATACTTCTCAACTAAAAACCGCAGTCATTTACGGCAGCGCTCGTCGTGACCGGCAGGGAATCAAAGCAGCACGCTTTGTAGTCCGCAAACTTGAAGAGCGACAGCACGATGTCACGCTCGTTGATTCGCAGGAGCTCGACCTGCCGCTGCTTGACTGGATGTACAAAGAATACGAGCCTGGGCAAGCACCGGAGCGCATGCAACAGGCTGCAGAGATTCTTGTCGCCGCAGATGGGTTTGTCATCGTCAGTGCCGAGTACAACCACAGCATTCCGGCCGCGTTAAAGAATTTGCTGGACCATTTCCAAAGTGAATACCACTATAAGCCAAGCGGGATTGTCACTTATTCTGCTGGACCGTTTGGCGGTGTCCGCGCTTTGGTCAATCTTCGTGGCATCCTCGCCGAACTCGGTACTCCGAGCATTCCCAGTGCGTTTCCGATCTCTCAAATTCACAATGCTTTCGACGCCGATGGCCGACCATTGGATGACGCCTACGACGAACGAATCGTCAAGTTCCTGGATGAATTCGAGTGGTACGCGTACGCGTTACGGAAAGCGCGAACAGAACGTGATATTTGCGACGACATGCCAACGCAGCAGCAGATGTGCCGCGGTTAGGCGATTTTGAGTGCTTGCCACAGTTACCTGCGACCGCACTTGATCTCGAGCAACGCAAAATCCTGGATATAGGCCGCCACTACTGACGCCTGCGTACCGACGTTGCCGTTGCCAGTAATTGTCTTGGAGTCGAACCTCATCCAGTCACCAAATCTTGTGTCACTGCCAATGTGGTAGGACGGCCGCACCGACCACCTGTACGTTTTGCATGCTTCGAGTTCTACC
>JADFHE010000033.1:20419-34480 GCA_022567295.1 Pseudomonadota bacterium
CGACGTTGCCGTTGCCAGTAATTGTCTTGGAGTCGAACCTCATCCAGTCACCAAATCTTGTGTCACTGCCAATGTGGTAGGACGGCCGCACCGACCACCTGTACGTTTTGCATGCTTCGAGTTCTACCGCGACGGTGTGACGGGTTTCTGCAATGTTTTTCGCCACGTAAACGGGCTGATGCATATCGTATATTTCTATTTCGTAAGAAATATCGGATTGGTCCAACAAGTTGGCCTCCGAACCGTACGAAGCGTCTTCGAGCATCGTGATTTTCCAAGCCAGAGTCGGTGTCGGTGACCGGCTGACACCTTGCCATGCATTCTTCTTGACCCGGCTGACGGTGTCGGTTTCCGTCGGTTGCAGCTCATGCAGGAGCTCAACCCTTTCGTAAACCTGAGCCGATATTTCTCGCCCGATGTAATGGCGTGCGAAGTTGGCATAGTCCCGCCATGCCGCATTATCGTTCTTGGTCCAGTTAGCTAACGAATCTCTGTCCTCGTAATAAACCGTTTTCCCGAATACATGCTCGCCGTTACTCATGCGGCGCAATGTCGCGCTTGCCGATGTAGTTATGATGGCATCGCTGCCATCAACGTTGATTATTACGTCGGTGAGACTCACATACAGGATTGCATCCGTATCCTCCGGAATGGGTGTCGTTAGTGCAAAAACTTTTGAATCGAGACTGGGTATATTGCGAAGACCCCAGAATACGTCCGATGCAAGAGCTTCGTTTGTCAGCGGCTGGCTTGCTGCCCGCGCGAGGTCGGCCGTAAGCGCATCCCGAAATTCCTGAATTTCCCGTTTGGCTTTTCCGGATATTCCACCGAAAATCGCGCCTGGAATAGTCAGGATTGGAAACGGGATACTGATGGGGATACCGGCGATTTCCTTCGTTACGCCGTCCCCAATTCTTGATCCGGCGTCCATACCATCCAGCAGGCCAAGCGTACCTTTCTCATAGCTACCGGTAATCGCCCCTTCCGCCGGAGCGGTGCCCGGTAATACAACGACCTTCTTCAGGGACGTGCGAAGCGTCTCCGACATGTACGTGTGTGGCACGGGTGCGGCTTGCGACGTGGGATCGCCTGGAATCGCCCAGCCCGGAAAAAATGTCGCTGTGGCGCAGAACAAAAGTAGGGTGATCCTGCTGGTCAGGTTGTGGGTAAGACCGACTGTCCTGTCCTGAATATTCATACTCACTTCTTATTAGACTCAGAGTGGACCTACGCTGAAACAGTTCAATTGATAGTATCAATAACCTAAATAGCGTGCGGCGATGGTGCACGCTGCTCAGCCCGCCAAGTGAAGGAAATCAGGATCACCGCCACAACACAGGCCCCGGCGATAAGCGCAAAACCTGCATTCCATCCCGCAGAGTCGACGACCATTCCGATGACGATGTTAGCGCTCACGGCACCACCCACGTAACCGAACAATCCCGTGAAACCTGCCGCCGTCCCAGCGGCTTTCTTCGGCGCAAGATCCAGTGCCTGTACACCGATCAGCATGATCGGCCCGTAGATGAAAAAGCCGATTCCGATCAGCATGGCAATATCGAGGTTTGGATTTCCGGGAGGATTTTGCCAGTACGTGACGACGCAGATTAAAGTCAGCAACATGTATGCTATCGACACGGGTGCGCGGCGGCCGTTGAAAACCCTGTCCGACAGCCAGCCGCAAATCAGCGTGCCAGGTATCCCCGCGAATTCATAGAACGCGTATGCCCATCCCGACTGCTCGAATGAGAATCCTTTTACCTCGCTTAAGTAAGTTGGCGCCCAGTCGAGCACCCCATAGCGCACGAAATAGACGAACGCGTTTGCAACTGCGATCGTCCACAAGAACTTGTTGTTAAGCACATACTCAAGAAAGATGGTCCGTGCCGAGAGTTCCTTCTCGTGGCTGTCGCCGTACTCGAAAGTTTTCGGATAGTCGTCGCGATGCTTCTCAATCGTGCAGAGACCTTCTGACTGAGGCGTATCACGAACCAGCAGAAAAATGACGACGGCGATGCCCAGCGAGAAAAATCCGTGAACGTACAAGATAGAGTGCCAATCCGCGAAAACGGCCATAGCCAGAATGGCAATCGGGCCGACCATGCCACCACCGATGTTGTGCGCAACGTTCCAGATCGCCATCTTGGTGCCGCGCTCGCCCGGCGAAAACCAGTGGACCATCACGCGTCCCGATGGCGGCCAGCCCATCCCCTGAAACCAACCGTTCATCATCAGCAGAACGAACATGATGCTGACCGAGCTGGTGGCGACCGGCACCGTGCCCATGAATATCATGACCAGCGAAGAACACAACAGCCCCAACGTCATGAAAACCCGGGCGTTACTCCGGTCTGAAACATTGCCCATGATGAATTTGGAAAGCCCGTACGCAATGGCCACACCCGAGAGCGCCAGTCCAAGATCCGTCCTCGAATAGCCCTCCTCTATGAGGTACGGCATCGCGAGCGAGAAATTTTTTCTTACGAGGTAGTAACCGGCATAGCCGAGGAAAATTCCAACAAACACCTGCAATCGAAGGCGACGATACGTCGCGTCAACTTCGTCATCTGGCAGCGGATCACTGTGGGTGGGCGGCTTCAGGAAACCAATCACGTTTCGGATTCGATGAAACGCACGGCCAGGTCAGGAAAATCAGTGAACACACCATCGACGCCTAACTGATCCAGAAAAATACGCAGCAGGTCTTCAAAGTCGGCCGCGTACTGTGGGATTTGCCCGGCGTCCCGACGAAACGTGTACGGGTGCACCTGCAGACCTGCGGCATGAGCCCATTCGACCAGGTTTGACACCCTCAGATCAGACGGACTGGAATCAGGCTTTACGAGCAGATCAATCGACGGTCCGATGCCGGCGGCATAGGCGGACACTCTGACCATGCCGACTTCGTTCAATATCGATTTGAAACGGGGTGACGTACTCAACAGCTGCACTAACGGCAGCGCCATATTCATTGCCGGCATCAGTACATCATGAATCCGCAACAATTCGTGCGGATCGAAACACTGTAGATAGATTTTGTCCGACAGTTTTGTATAGCCGTACGCTTGCAACGCATTTAAAACAGTTGCGGCAATGTCTTTGCCTTCTTCGCGATGAAAAGCGGGACTCTTGATCTCCGGATACAATCCGACCGACCTGCCTGTTGAGAGGTTCAGGCCCTGAATGAGTTCTATTTCATCATCGAACGTATGAACGCGAAATGAAGATTTGCCCAGCGGAAACCGATTTTTGAATACCGGTGATACAACGCTGTTTTCCCATTGGAAACGTTCGACGACTGAAAGCTGCTGAATTTCATCCAACGTAAAATCGATGACATAGAACCTGCCATCGTCGCGAGCGCGGTCGGGGAAGACCTGACGTACGTTGGTTACCGTATCAAGGAGGTGATCATGTAATACGACGAGCTGGTCGTCCTTTGTCATCACCAGGTCTTGCTCGATGTAGTCGGCACCTTGCGCATAGGCCATCGCCTTGGCGACGAGCGTATGTTCGGGTAGGTAGCCGCTTGCCCCTCGATGGGCAATAACCAATTTTTTCGTGGTTAGACTGGCGTGTCTCTCAACACCTGTCGTTGGGCTTTCAAATGTTATTCCGCAGCCGACAATGAACAACGCAGCCAGAAGTGACAGGTGCTTGATCAATATCATTAGCCCACAGTACGCAAAAACGAAAGCACTTGCATATTGCCTGACGGCAACCAACCCATGCCAAAAGAAACCCTAATCAACTTTGTTGATCTCCAGAGGCCTTTCAGTCAATAGTATGAGAAAGCCCGGTAGTTCAGGGGATTGAGGACATTATGACCACCATAACACGCGATGATTTTCTCCGAATGGATGCGAACGATCCTCTCGCTAATTTCCGTGACGAGTTCTTTCTACCGAAAGGTGGAATCTATCTGAATGGCAACTCGCTGGGCGCGATGCCACATGCTGCAGCTGAGCGTGCGAAATGCGTCATTGAGCACGAATGGGCCGAGGGGCTAATCGGCAGCATGAATACGGCAGGATGGTATGACATGCCGTCGGCATTGGGTAGAAAGATCGCCCCGCTCCTCGGCGCCAAGCCTAATGAGGTTGTGCTGACGGACTCAACGGGCGTCAACCTGTTTAAAGTATTATCCGCCGCCCTGAAGATCCAGCCAGAGCGGCGCGTTATCGTCATGCAAGGCAGCAATTTCCCAACCAATAACTACATGGCGCAGGGTCTAATTGCGAATCTCGGACGCGGCTACTCGATTCGCTTTGCCGAGGCCGACGACATGATGGACGCTATTGACCAGGACGTCGCGGCCATCTGCATCACGCATGTGCACTACAAGACCGGGCACATTCTCGATATGGCCTCGATCACCGAACGTGCGCACGCCGTCGGTGCCGCCGCCGTGTGGGACCTCTGCCACAGCGCCGGGGCGATGCCTGTCGATCTAAACGGATGTAACGTCGATTTCGCCGTTGCTTGCACCTACAAGTACATTAACGCCGGGCCTGGCGCCCCGGCCATACTCTTCGCGGCCGAACGGCATCATGGCAAATACTTCCAGCCGCTAACCGGCTGGTTCGGCCATAGAGCCCCGTTCGATTTTGACCGGGATTACGAACCCATCGGCGATATTCGACAGATGCTGAGTGGCACACCGCCGACCGTCAGCCTGTCGCTAGCGGAAATCGGAATCGATATCCTGCTGCGCGCCGACATGGACGCAATTCGTGAAAAGTCGATGCGTATGACCGATCTCTTCATCGAGCTCGTCGAAGACCGCTGCGGTAAATTCGGCTTCGAGCTTGTGAGTCCACGTGACGCGAAGCATCGGGGCAGCCAGGTTTCGTTCGATAAAGACGATGGTTATCCGCTGGTCCGTGCATTGCACGAGCGTGGTGTTCTTTGCGATTTCAGGGCCCCGTCCAATGTGCGTTTCGGTTTCGCCCCTTTGTATTTGAGATATGTTGACGTCTGGGATGCTGTTGAAGTTCTTTATGACATCCTCGCGACCGGGAGTTGGAAAGCATCGCAGTTTCAAGTCCGATCCGCCGTCACATGACAGGGAGAAGCACAGTGCCGACCTTAGCCCGAACAACATGTTAAGAAAGAGCATTTTTTTCGACTTCCTCAACCGCCGCGACGAACCAGGTTTCGAGCGTTTCATGGCCGCTTCGACAGAAGACGAGCATTACATCAACTGGAACCAGTTTGCCTTGCCGCATGACTATGGTGATGCCGAGAGTGAGTATCATGCGATTCGCAACAGTTGTGCGATGTTCGATGTTTCACCTATTCGCAAGATCAGCGTTCGTGGTTCGGGCGCCGGTGCTTTTTTCGATCGATTGATGACTCGCCCTGTGAGCGATGTCGCCGCCATGCGGGCAACATACACTGTGTTTTGCAATGAGGATGGCAGCCTCAAAGATGACGCCATTCTCTACAAGTATGCTGATGATGACTACTTGCTGATGCCGTCGGACGTCGATCACTCACCGTATTTTGAATCCTTGTGTCGCAGATTTGAGCTCGGCAATGTGGTGTTCACGGAGTGCACCGATTCGTGGGCCGGCATCGCCGTGCAAGGGCCTAAGTCTGCATCGGCATTGCTGCATATGGGCGTCGACAGGATTCATCAGCTGAAGCCGTTCGAAGTGCGTGATTACGAATTGGCCGGTGGCAACATGCGCATATCGCGTATCGGATTTACCGCCGATCTGGGATATGAATGCTGGTTCGAGCCGGGCCTGGCCGATGCGTTCAAGCAAAATATTCAATTCGCGAGGTCGGCAATGAACATTGAATTGCCGGGTTATGGTCTTAGCGCCCTGCAAACCTGCCGGCTTGAAGGTGGCTTCATTGTTGCTGGCTGGGATTGTGCAACGGAACTGGAGCCCCAACCCGGGTTTGAACGATCGCCTTACGAGCTCGGTCTGGGGTGGCTTGTAAACCTGGACGCCGCGCCTTTCGTCGGCCGAGACGCTCTCCTGGAGCAGAAGAAAAACGGCTGTCAGTTTACGTTGCGATCTTTTGAGATCGACGGGACCGGCCCGCCGGACGATGGCGCCGAACTCACTATCGGCGCTGGCAATCATGACGCTTTAGTCGGCACGGTCAATAGTTCGAGCTGGTCATGGGGAATGAACAAAATCATCGGTAATGCATCAATCAAATCGGAGCATGCTGGGCTGGAAAACGCCTGGGTTACGATAGACGGGAAACAATTCGCCGTGACGCTCAGTCACGGGCCGTTGATCAGCCTGGAACGTCGTAACCAGGTCCCCGCCCCTCTCCTCGCCCGATAAGGAGCTTCAATTCATTAGTTCGTCGATGACTGGACAGTCATGCAGCGTTTCATCGATGCACTTTGCCTCCAGGCGCAGCAGTGACTTTTCCAGCTGCTTTAGCTCCCGCAACCGGACACGCACGCCACGAATATGCTCAAGAATCAGTTCATGCACATCCTGACAAGCTGAACTCGGCGCCGTTGCAAGATCGGTCAATCGCCGCACCTCAAGCTGGCTGAATCCCAAAGCCTTGCTGCGCAAGATAAACGTGAGCCATTTTCGATGTGATGATTCGTAGCATCTATAACCGTTGTCCTGCCTTATAGGCGATGGTAATAAGCCGATTTTTTCGTAATACCGTATCGTTTCCGCCGAGCAGTCGCAGGCGGCGGCTAATTCTCCTATGCGCATTTTTCCTTGACCTTGTAGTAACTACAGGCTTTATTATAGCACCTCGCAAATCCTTTCAAAGGTGACCGCCGAAACATGGTCGAACTGCGATCAACGATTAAATGCCCGCATTGCGGGCATGAGAAGGCCGAGGAAATGCCAACGAACGCCTGCCAATTCTTCTATGAGTGTGAGAGCTGCTCTGAAATGCTTCGCCCGCTGCCCGGTGATTGCTGCGTTTTCTGTTCCTATGGATCGGTCAAATGTCCGCCGATCCAGCTTGGCGACGGTTGCTGCTGAGCGCTGCGACAATGAACGAAGAGAAACAACTGGCGACAACCACCGGCGGTGCCATCGGTATCAGCGTTTTCGCCTCATTCATCGGGCTTTGCTGCATCGGCCCCTGGGCCGTCGTGTTATTCGGCGTATCCGGTGCAGTGACCATGGCACGGTGGGCACCTGTTCGTCCGTACATCCTCGGTGTGGCAGCAATCATGCTTGCCTGGGCGTTCTGGCGCGTGTATCGGCCCCAACCAGCCTGCGAAGACGGTTCCTGCCCTGCCGGACCATCGACCTGGCTCAAAGTCATGCTGTGGACCGCTGCACTAATGATTGTCGTCGCCTTTTTTGCCGATGACCTGCAATGGATTCTTGTCGATGCAACACCCGAGGCGCTGAGAGAATGAAGAGTATCCTGCTGATTCTGACCACATTACTGCTCGCCGCGTGCAGCAATGATACTGAGTTACAGAGCCCGGAGACTGTCGGTGAAACGGCGGCAACCTACAAAGTTATCGATCAGGACCTGCAAGAACTGAAGGACGACTTCAACGCCAACCAGGGCCGGGTTCGGCTAATGTTCTTGAGCGGGCCCACTTGCGGGATCTGCTTGCGTGGAATGGCGGATCTGAACGATGCGTTTATTGCCGAACGCCAAGACGATGATCGCCTGGTCACGTTTGTCGTGCACGTACCCGCCTTGGGAGCGAAAGAAAAACACGTTGCCGAAACCATCCCTTTGCTCAGCGGCCCACGCATCCACCACTACTGGGAGGACACAGGAATCATCGGCCAGCACTTCAGCGAAGTGATGGAAGTCGAATACTATGTCTGGGATTTCTGGACGGTCTACGGACCGGATGCCCTGTGGGACGGGCTATTGCCACCAAAACCCGACTACTACGAACACCAGCTCGGCGTTACCTCGGGAAGCTACCGCAGTTTTCCGAAAGACCGTGTGCTCGACGCCGGGCGTTTCGCGGTCAAGGCATTGGAACTGGTGGAAATGCTTGCTGCGCCTGCCGGAGCGGACAAGTCAAGCGGCCACGTTGAGCGAGCAGATCTGCTTGCAGACGGCACCGAGATATCCTCCGTTGCGCAACCGCGCAACGTTGCAGTGCGACAACACATTATGGGGCGCGGTGGGTATAAGAACCTGAAACGTATTCAAAGCGTACGAATGGCCGGAACGATTACTATCGATGATCAGGAGTTCGAGCTGGACATCGAGACAAGCCGGCCGAATACGCTTAAGCGAAACATCGGTAATGGCGGCGTGCTACCACCGGAGATTGATAAGTTGCTTGAAAGTACGTTCGAGTTCGACGGACTGTTTGTAGAGTGGCCTGACAAAGGGCATGAGGTGTCGATGGAAGGCATGCGCAAGTTCAATGACGTGCTCGCATGGAGGTTGGAACTGCGACAAGAAGGTGGGACCGTCTGGATCATTTACGTCGACAGCCACAGTGGCGATCTTATTCAGAAAGATAGTCTGGACTCGTCCGGCAACCCGGCACTCAGTATCCGGCAAAGCGACTTTCGCGAGGTCGACGGGTTTCGTTTCCCGTTCAGAACCGAATTCTTTGATCGCAACGGCGAGTCGATTGCCGTTGAGAATCTGGATGCGGTTGCAGTCGACGTGGCACCGTTCGATCTGAGCGAAGAGGCTGTTTCTCACTAATGGCAACGACGGACCTCAAGCTCGACGAACCCGGCACCTTGGCCCGACCCGGCCCGATAGGCCGGTTGGTAAGACTGGTATTCGGCGCATTGAGTATCTGGTTTATCATCGAACTACTGGGAATTAGAACGGACCTGCTCGATAACGACGGTCACGTTCGCGCCCTTGTCTGGAACGGATTTCTGCCCTCGATGTTCCTGATCAGCTACGTTATCAACATTGGGTTTTCGCGGGCCTGGAAGAAGTGGCCTGCCATCGTTAGTGCGTTGGTCCTCGTAGCAATCGCGAGCGTCAGTTATTTTGATAGTGGACAACTTGAATCCGCTGCGCTTGCCCGGGCCGTGTGGATCTGGGAGCTTTACATATTCGGACACCTGGGCGTCTCGTTCCTGATATCAGGATTGATCGCGACCCCCGGCTGCGAGATGCGAGCCTTGCATGACCTGTATGCGCGAATCACCGGCAAGCCAACCAAAGAACACTATTGCCCGATTGGACCACTGCATCCGATTGATCGGTGGGAGGCGAGCTCAAGAAAAGCGAAGCAGCCGTAACTGTCTTGCTAGTCGAACTCGATCCAGGTGGTTTTCAGTTCGGTGTAGTCGTCAAACGCGTGCATCGATTTGTCTCGTCCATTGCCGCTCTGCTTGAACCCACCGAACGGCACCGTCATGTCACCGCCGAAATAATTATTGATGCCCATCGTTCCAACCCGCACCGCAGCGGCAACCTTGTGCGCCGTATTAATGTTATTGCTCCACACGGCCCCGGCGAGACCGTAGATTGAGTCATTCGCGATCGCTACCGCTTGCTCGGCATCCTTGAATCCAATAACCGACATTACAGGACCGAAAATTTCTTCCTGAGCAATGCGCATGTTGTTGTTAACGCCGTCAAAAATGGTTGGTTCGTGATAGCTGCCACCTGAGTCCGCCATGATCTGATGGCCACCGGCCACCAGCGAGGCACCTTCTTGCTGGCCGATATCAACGTAGTCGGCTACCGTCTGCAGCTGCCCGGCATCGATCATGGGACCCATCGTCGTCGTCGGGTCCAGAGGATCACCGGGCATCCAGTTCCGGCTCTTCGCAACCACCATTTCGACGAATCGCTCGCGAATGCTCTCTTCAACGATCAGCCGCGTACCCGCGGTACAGGTCTGGCCACCGTTGTAGAACACCGCGATCGCGGCAAACGTCGCCGCCTTGTCGAGATTCGAATCGGCGAATACGATATTCGGTCCCTTGCCGCCGAGCTCGAGGAAGGTGCGCTTCAGGTTGGACTCACCCGAATACTTCATGAGTTGCTTGCCGACCTCGGTAGAACCCGTAAACGTCAACCCGTCGATATCATTGTGCAGTGCGAGGTGCCGGCCAAGGCTTCCGCCCGGTCCCGGCAACACTTGCAACACACCATCCGGCAGGCCCGCTTCGCTAGCCAATCCTGCGATGCGCAATGCCGACAACGGTGTATTCGAGGCCGGCTTGAGAATAACGGAATTCCCCGTCGCCAAAGACGGTGCGAGCTTCCAGGCAGTAGTGGAAAGAGGAAAATTCCACGGCACTATCGCGGCGACAACACCCAGCGGCAGGCGTTGAACAAGCGCTAAACAATCGGCCGGCGCCGGCGAAATCTGATCGTACACCTTGTCGATTGCCTCGCCGCTCCAACGAATTGTGCGGGCGGCGGATGGCACATCGACACCCGTCGTGTCGGCGATTGGCTTGCCGACATCGAGACACTCAAGCAGCGCGATTTCGTCGCCATGATCCTCGATCAATTCGGACCACCGCACCAGCACCATTTTTCGATCAGCAGGTGCCATCGACGACCAGACGCCGCTCTCGAAGGCAGCCCTGGCAACCTTGACGGCTTGATCGGCGTCTTCCGTTCCGCAATTTGCTACATCTGCGAGCTTTCGCCCATCGCCGGGGCTCATGGTTGCCCGGGTTTCTCCGGCTAGAGCGTCCCGGTATTGACCATCGATAAACGCACGGCTCTCAATATCGAGGTCATCGGCCTGGGATCTCCAATTCTGTTTTGTCTTGTCCAACATGCGTCTATGACTCCAATTCCTTAATCGCTCGATGCGCCTGTCCAACCGCCGATTCGAGCATCGCGCTCGCCCCGGAATCGGAATTCGCGATGGCGATACGGCCAAAAGGTTTGCGGCCAATTACGTGCGGATAGCGCTCGTTGTTCTTATCGCCATACCACGGATCCCCAAGGGTGTCGAAGCTGTCCGCATAACCGTGTGCCCAGCGATTGACTGTAATCCCCGCAATGTCTGCCGCTGGATCAAAGCCCCCATCCGCAAGCATGCCTGCCAACTGTTCGCGAATATTGCGCTCGATGGCAGCAAATGGCGTTGCGAGCAAGTCGTGACGCCCGAGACGTCGCTGCTCGCGTACGCTCAGCCCCTCGTTCGGACGATGACAGAAGCGCTCCATATGAACGATGATCGGGTCATCAGGCTCGCTCGCATACTTGTAATCGCCGAGGCTAACAGGGAAGTCGAGCATCGCATTGACGTGGTAGCTGGTCGGCGCGACAACGGCACCGATACCCAGATTCTTCCACGCCCGCCAGTTATTCAGGGCGACCGTCGTATAGAGGATTGGGGACTTGACTTGCTTCGCCAAAGATTCGCGTTGCAGCGCTGGCAGGTCAGGGCACATGGACGGAATCATCGAGTTATAGCAGGCAAGTACAGTATGCTTCGCCTTCACCCTATACGCCTGGCCGTTCTTGACATAGGAAACGGATACTGATTTCGCCGACTTTGCATCGCCGTCGTGCGCAACGTTTGTCACGGTGCTGTTCAGGCGTAGACGAACGGGTGCGTTCGCACTATCGAGCTTGCCGTAGTCGAAGCGCGTTGTAACGATATCCTCCATGGTCGATCCGGACGCCGCTGCCGGAATCATCGCGCGCACCAACAATCGTGCAATCGATGCATTGCCATCGGGAAAATGGTGAATGTAGGGTTCGCCTTTCTCGTATTCTGGAATACCAAGCGCTTTGCCGCCCGGCAGGGCCAAATAGAATATCGCATCTCCAGCAGACGTCGACTCGATGCCAACGCTTAAATCGGAGGTGAGATATTGCAGCACGGCAAATACTTCTGGCTCACTGACATCCAGGTGCTTGCTGAGGAAATCTCTATAGCTGATCGTGTACAAATATTCTTCTTTCGCATCGAGCGGGATATCAGACAAGCGATCCTCATCCGTCGTTAGCAACTCCAGGAATTGCCCACGCGCCACATCGGATATCGGCATTTGGGCTACCGCTTGTCTGGCCGTCAACTCCGTCGGCGCCAGCGGCAGATAATCGTCCAGATCGCCAAGGCCGAAACGCACCAGGCGATTGCTACCCCAATCACTACGGTTGAAGAAGACACCCGCACCGAGTCCGTTTCGTTTGTAAAAGTCGCGGTCGTAAGCCGTATCAAATCGTTTGGTGTCTACACCGAGATCACGCAGCAACGATTTGACTAGGTCGGGGTATCCCGCGGGTGATTCAAGACTCTGGCTGCCGCCGTAGCCAATCAGCGTACGGCCGCCAACGGCAAACTCATTGCGCTTGGCATGGCCGCCAAAGTCGTCGTGATTATCAAGAATCAGGATGCGCGCATCCGGATTGGACTGACGGTAGAAATGCGCTGCCGCGAGACCACTGATACCGGCGCCGACTACGACCAGGTCGTAGAGGCCGTTATCTGGCTCTTCGACCGGACCCCAGTCCCGCCTGCCCTCTCGGGCCAACTGATGAGCGACCTCGAAAGATCCGATGTGGTTGCCCCGCAAGCCAGTAAGAGCCGGTGGATAAGCAGCAATACCTGCGCCAGCACGTTCAGCAGCAAGCATCTCGTCGGCGAAAGCCTGCCCCGGTACAAATGAAGTTGCCGCCAACGCGCCCATACCATGCAGCAGGTCTCTGCGCGAGATACGGCGGTCCATTCCGAGCTTTCGGTCTGCAGGTCTCATTTTCCAGATTCTACTTGTGCCCAGTGCCTATTTTTTACGTAGCGGCTTGACCTCAAGTTCCCAGGCCGCGTGATCATCCGAGTCATTTGGCCCAATCTTTCCTTCGGCCGTTTCGAGCAGCAGTTCCGGGTCGTGAACGACACCGTCCTTGATAACAAACCTGATGCGGCGGGCGGCCTTGATGTCATCGACCGGGTTGCCATCGACGACTACAAGGTCGGCAAGCTTGCCAACTTCTATCGAGCCGAGTCTTGAGTCTATACCAAGCGCGGTCGCACCATTAATTGTGGCGGCCTTTAGGACTACGGCAGGCGGCAACCCGGCGTATGTCATCGCGAGCAGTTCGCGATGATAGGCGAAACCCGGCAACAGGTTCGTATAAACAGGCTCATCGGTGCCAACGATCAACAGGTTCTCGCCACCGGATTCGAACAATGTCTTTAGTTCGAGAACTCGCTGTGCGAACTCTGCCGCATCCGATTCCGGAGGCGGTGGGCCGCGTTCTTCGAGTAATCCTTGTGCATAGGGCGTGAAGTACTTCGCTTCATTGGTCCAGACCATTTCAGAGAGATGTTGTCGCCGCAGATTAACCCCGCCGTACATTTGCAGGTTGGCATCGTAGTAAACCTGGTGCGCCAGCATCAATTCGATCATCTCGTCCATCTCTGCACTTCCGGGGCCGCCGCTTCCAAGCGTGAGCTGGTGTTCAACCCGGTCGAGTCCCATCAATATGGCGTCTCGCAGATGCACGTCGTACTCAACGTTGTAGTTCGACAGATGCCCTGCCGTCGTCATGCCATTCTTATGCGCTTGCTCGATCAGTATCCTGGCTTCGCCGGGCGTTGCCTGCTTGATCTTGATGCTGATGACGCCTTCTGCAGCCCATTTGTCGACTTCTTCTCGAATCTCGTCTGCAGTGATATCGTTTGGCCAGGCGATGCAGTCGTCTGCCGCCGTCTTGATACTGTATTCGCAGCGGAATGCGCCGAAATAGGGACCGGACGCGAACAATCGCGGTCCGATCATCTCTCCAGCATCAATCAGGTCACGCTGTGCAATAACGCGGTCGGGATAAAACTCACCCGCCGACCAGGTCGAAGTCACTCCGTTCGCCAGGAAAATAATACCGTTGTAGATGACTTCTTCGACTCGCCCGATATCGACGAGGTCAAGATTGTAGTGCGCATGCAGATCGATCATGCCAGGTAGAATGGTATTGGAGTCCTGCAGTTCGATGACGTTGGCAGTGCCCAGACTCCGCTGTTCGACATCCGCGTCTACTTCTGCAATTTTCCCATCTCGAATAATGATGGCGCTGTTGCGTCGCCGTGTATCGCTAACGCTATCGAATAACCAGCCGCCACGAATAATAAGTTCCCCTTCATCGGGCTCAGCCCATTGAGCGAGGGATGCGACCGGAGCAATGATGGTC
>JADFHE010000034.1 GCA_022567295.1 Pseudomonadota bacterium
CCGGAGTTATGCTTTTATCAAATGCAAGCATAAGTGGCTCAAAAAAATCTTTATCGTATTTTTCAACCTGCGCATGATATTTTTCACCGATCACATCACGGAAGAACTGACTTTTGCTTCCAAGGTCCCCATGAAAGAATTCATTACGTATAAGAGGTTCAATTGCGGAAACTATTTCTTCTACAAAACCGGAGAGTTTTTCCTGAAGTCCATTTGAGAATGATGAGTTAACTGATTTCTTCAGTTGTAAGTGAAGACACTCAAGCCGTTTTTTAAATTGGAGATATTTGAACACAGCTTTTATATCATTAATGTATTTGCGGTTTTCCGGATGGTTTCTTATTTCATCATCAAGTTTTCTTTCAAGCAAATTAAATCTTGCATCGAACGTAGCTTCAAGGCGGGCAATATCGGCAGCAACTTTATAGTTGGCTCTTGTATTTGTTATACCTCTCCCGATTATCTCATCTTTCTCATTAATTATAATTGCTTTTGAGGTTGTTGATCCTAAATCAACACCAAGATAATATTTATTCACTTTTCACTTTATAGTTGTTATTGTGCTAAAATTATTTTCCGCTGCTCAAGCATCTGGAAAAACGACTCTAACCTGTTTTTAATATTTGCATAAGAAAAATACCTCGGGTCAACGAGATCAGATTCAATAAAACCTACGGGTATTTCTAATTTTTCTTCCAACCTTCTCATCATCAATAGCTGACCGGCAGAGAAAGAGTTACAGCTTTTTATTGAATTAACAAGGAATCCGTCTGCATGATAATCGGTTATATATTTTTCCAGCAGATCAATTCGCTGCGGAAGATTCAAATTGGTGTAGCAGGTCATACAATATTCTGATAAACTTTCTAATGGTCGGTCAGGATCGTGACGGAAACCCATCTCATACATTCCACCAACCTTAGTATAAGAAGAAGCAACTATAACCGCACCGTAATCATAAAACAATTTCCAAAATTCACGGAAGCTTGTCCAGTTAGGCGGTCCTTCTACAACAAGCCGGAACTGTTCATCCTTTAACTCGCCTTCGGGAGTGACAGGACCTAATCCTTTATCTACTCTTTCTAAAATTTCTTTGTACAGCTCACCGTAATACTCAACAGCTTCGGATGTTCCTCTAAAACCAATATTAATAGGGCCTATGTAATACACTCCTGCAAAATAAGCATCAATCGGTGAGGGAACATTTTTCGGAGTGTCGAAGATTTTACCGATCAGATCTTCAGCTTTTGCTGAATTCCTTAAAATCTCCTTGAGTTTTTCTTCATCCAGTTTTTTTCCTGAGATTTTTTCCATTTTAGGAATCACCTCTTCCTTTAATTGCTTAACCATGTATTCCGTCATTTCATCAGTAATCCTGCTATTTTCCTGGTCGTCGGATCGAATGACGGCATGGTGCGCATGTTGCGCAACATGACGACGAGCGGCGCGCAAAGCGGCGAAGAAGTTTGGGCGTTCATGCCACGCGCTGCGATGTCGGTACAAAAACAGCTGCGCGAAAACAGCTCCGGCAGTGACCACCCGTACACGATGGACGGTGCGCCTGTCGCGTATCTTCAAGACGTCAATAATGATGGCAGCATTGTTGCCAGCGATGGCGACAAAGCCTATCTCTACATCGGCATGCGTCGCGGCGGCAAGTCTTATTATGCGTTTGACGTTACCTATCCTGAAGCACCGCAGTTAATGTGGACGATCGAGAAGGGCGGCGACTTTGCCGAACTCGGCTACACGTTCTCAACGCCACGTGTCGGTTTCGTGAATACGCCGAGTGGACCGCGCGTTGCCCTCTTTTTTGCCGGCGGCTATGATCTCAACAAGGATATACGCGGCGCGGTTGGCACGGATGATACCGAAGGCAATGCACTGTATGTAGTCGATGCAGAAACCGGTGCTTTGATCTGGAAAGCACGCGGCGGCAGCGGCGGATCGTTCAATACCTATGCACACAGCGGACTGGTCGACAGCATTCCGTCGACGCTGACCGTGGCAGACACCGATGGTGATGGATTTACAGACAGAATCGTGGTCGGCGATACCGGTGGCAATATCTGGCGCGCCGATCTTATAGGGACCGACGTTTCGAGCTGGAAGCTCACGCTGCTTGCGTCCGTCGGACGACATTCCGCAGGCGCATCGGGTATCGCTACTGATCGTCGCTTCTTTCATCGCCCGGACCTGGTGCAGAGCCTAGACGGTAACGGGCTGTTCGATGGTGTCCTGCTCGGTTCCGGCGACCGTGCCGACCCGCTTGATTATGGCGGTACTGTCGAGAACTGGTTCTACATGATCAAGGATCATCACACGGCAGTTGGCACTGGCGTCAACACCGGTCTGCAACATGCAGATCTTGGTGACGTTACGAGCAACTGCCTGCAAGGCGGCACCTGTACTATCGATCTCACCGATGGCTGGAAGCTGCAAATGGCAGAACCCGGAGAGAAAATTCTGGCGACGGCCCTGACGCTGACCGGTAAAGTATTCTTCACCTCGTATCTGCCGCAGCTGGCGGGATCATCCACGGCCTGCGCACCGGCAGAAGGCGCGGGACGCCTGTACGCTGTGTCACTCCAGGATGCCACGGCAGTGATCAACTACGACACCAGCGACGACAATCCAGACTATCCGGATGAGCCAACATCTGCCAACGATCGATTTTCGGACCTGACGTCCGCGGGCATCCCGGCAGAAGTCGTGTCATTACCGCCGAACAAGATTCTGCGACCGGACTTGACGGTGGATGATATCGACGCAACGACACGCTGGCGCACGTACTGGTACCTGCAGGAAGATGCAGACCTGCAGCCTGCCGTGCAAACACCATTACAAGGGCAATAATATGCACAAGACGTTGCAACCAAGGAGCCGCCAATTGGGTTATAACCTGATGGAACTGATGATCGTCGTCGTTATTATCGCGATCATTTCATCGATCGCCTACCCGTCGTACACGCAATATGTCGTTAGCTCCAAGCGTACGACTGCCGCGTCTGCGTTGCTGCGGGTTGCAGACCGCCAACAGCAGTTCTTCATGGATAACAAGACATACGCAGGAGATCTGACCAATCTGGGTTTTGCTGCGAATCCGTGGGTCTTGTCGGATACCGGTAACTCCGTCGCTGCCGGTGATGCGGATGCCGTGTATTCAATTTCCCTGTCGAACGTTACGGCGATCACCTACACGGCAACGGCTGCGCCGCTCCACGGGCAGCTGGCCCGGGACACGGACTGCGGCAGCCTGGCACTTGATCAAGCGGTTACAAAGAGCAACAGCGCCGGCGGTGACGACTGCTGGTAATGAGGCTCTGTAGCGGAAACAAAAAAGCCGCCTGCTGGCGGCTTTTTAATGTTCGGAGCTTCTGCGTTCAGACAGCGAGTGATTTGACTCGCTCGTTGAGACGACTCTTGTGACGCGCGGCTTTGTTCTTGGTGACGATGCCCTTGTTGATCATGCTGTCGATGACGGGGACGGCGTCCTTGTAGGCGGCCGCCGCAGCGTCTTTATCGCCGGCATCGCATGCCTTAACGACATTCTTGATCTTGGTGCGCATTAGAGAACGCATGCCCATATTGTGCCGGCGGGTCTTTTCGGCCTGGCGGGCGCGTTTTCTGGCTGATTTGATGTTTGCCACTGGTTTTTCCGTGTCCTGCTTGCAAAGAGCCGCGTATTATTCGTGGCCTGAAGTGGATTGTCAACCACTACTCAAGGAAACGGGTCAGAGCCCTTTTGGGTCCACCTAAACGACTGATTATATGACTTTTTTGGGCTAAACTCGTCGCAATCATGAGCACCGAAAATAGCACAACAAACGACCAGGACAACGACTCCGCGAAGTCCGGGGACATCGCCTCTGGATCGGGGCTGGCTCGTAAGACATCGATCGTTGGTGGCATGACACTGATTTCGCGAATTCTCGGCCTGCTGCGAGACGTGGTATTCGCGCGTTACTTCGGTGCGGGACTGCTGATGGATGCATTTCTGGTGGCGAACCGGATCCCGAACATGCTGCGCCGCTTTTTTGCCGAGGGCGCTTTCTCGGCTGGGTTTGTTCCGGTTATGGCGCGCTACCGCGAGCAGCATGATCACGACGACGCTCGCGAATTCATCGACTCAGTATCGGGAACGTTTGGCATAGTCCTGTTCGTCGTGACACTGGCAGGCGTTATCGCGGCGCCACTTCTGGTCTTGCTGGTTGCTCCTGGATTCGTGGGCGAGGGCGGTGATTTCGACCTGGCCGCGTTGATGTTGCGTTTCACGTTTCCCTATTTGTTCTTTGTTTCGCTGACCGCATTTGCCGGGGGCATACTCAATACCTACGGCCGTTTCGCTGTGCCAGCGTTTACGCCAGTACTACTCAATATCGTTCTGATCGCCGCCGCGGTCTGGCTCTCGCCCAGGCTGGATCAACCAATAATGGCATTGGCCTATGCGGTCTTTGTTGCTGGCATTGTTCAGTTATTGTTTCAGCTCCCTTTTCTCGCCAGGATAGGTGCCCTGCCGCGTCCGAAATGGGCGCCTCGTCATGCAGGCGTCAGGCGAGCGTTCAAACTAATGCTACCGGCGATCTTCGGCTCGTCAGCCGCACAAATAAACGTGCTGCTGGGTGGCATCATCGCGTCACTGCTACCCGTTGGCAGCATCAGCTATCTGTATTTTTCGGATCGACTGATGGAGTTTCCGTTGGGAATATTCGGCATCGCTCTCGGTACGGTGACGTTGCCCTATCTTTCCAGACTTTGGGCCAGGGAGGACAAGAAGACATTTTCCCGGACGCTGGACTGGTCATTGAAGCTCGCCGTGCTGATCGCAGTGCCCGCGGCCATCGGGTTGTTCGAACTGGCCGATCCTCTCGTCGCCGCGCTGTTCTTCGGCGGCGTATTCGATGAGCACTCTGTTCGCATGACTGCACTGGCACTTCGCGCCTATGCGGCCGGGTTGATCGGATTTTCATTGGTCAAGATTCTTGCGCCGGCGTATTTCGCCCGTGAAGATACCAGGACTCCCGTACGCATTGCGTTAGTCGCATTGTTAGTAAATCTCGTCCTGAGCATTGCATTGGCGTGGTACCTGTCGACGACCGGTTTTGCCGCCCCCCACGCCGGATTGGCTGCAGCGACCTCGGTGGCCGCTACTCTTAACGCAGTATTACTCTACCGTGGCCTGAGGCGAGCTCAGGTCTTGGTGCATGCCAGCGGCTGGCCGGCACTGCTGGCCAGAGTTGCGGTAGCGAACGGCGTGATGTATGCGTCGCTGGTTCAACTCTATCGCCCGCTGGAGTGGTGGATTGCTGCCTCGTTTGCGGGACGTGTATTGTGGTTGGCAATTACCGTTGGCATCAGCGCCACTGCATACTTCGCCACTCTGCTATTGACAGGTACGCGGTTGTCGCACTTCAGATTAAAAGCGAACTAAGTTGCAGCTCGTCAGACATCCGGCGGACCTGCCGCATGCGTTGCTGGCGCAAGGTAGCGTTGTGACCATCGGCAGTTTCGACGGCCTGCATCTCGGCCACAGGCAGCTGCTTGACCGCGTCATCTCAACAGCACGGAATTTAGGCGTGCCGTCGATCGTCATGAGTTTTGAGCCGACGCCGAAAGAATTCTTCGCAGCCACAAACCCGCCAGCGCGGCTCATGCGTTTTCGGGAAAAATTCGATGTACTGGCCGAATATGGCGTCGATATTTTCTATTGTCCCCGATTCGACTCCGCCATGCGCGGAATCCGTGCCGGCGACTTTATCCGCCAGATCCTGATTCACGGAATGAACGCGCGCCACGTTGTTGTCGGCGACGATTTTCAATTCGCGCGCAAACGCGAAGGTAGTATTGAAGATCTTCGACGTACCAGCAGAGCGCTGGGGTTTGAGGTAGATCAGGTGCCAAGCATTATCAAGGACGGTGTGCGCGTAAGTAGTACTTCGATACGCCAGTCGCTGGCGGACGGCAACCTCGCCCGTGCGACACTGCTGCTGGGGCGGCCGTATCGAATGTCCGGCAGAATCGTACAGGGCCGGAAGGTCGGCAAGGCATTGGGGTGTGCGACTGCGAACGTGGATCTTAGACGGCGACGAAGCGCGGTGCTGGGCATCTTTGCGGTAAGAGTATCGGGATTACCAGAAGGTCGCATGGATGCTGTCGCAAGTGTGGGCACACGGCCGACATTTGACCTTGTGAAGCCACTGCTTGAGGTTCATTTATTCGATTTCGATCGCGACATATACGGTGAATACATACACGTGGATTTCATCGCGCACCTTCGAGATGAGGAAAAATATGAATCGGTCGACGAACTGGTTGCGCAAATGGAGAAGGACACCGAAAATGCACGATCGATTCTTGCCGCGACGGCGGCGTGACAGGACAGCATCTTGAGTAAGCCAACAAATGCCAATGTGACCAATGCACGTTTCGTAATGTGGATGGTTGTTGCTGTTGCTATTGTTATCGCGGATCAGGTCACCAAGTGGGCGATTGTTGAGTGGATACCGCTGTACGACAAAGTCCCGCTCAATTCATTTATCAATCTGACGCATCAGAAGAACACTGGCGCGGCATTTAGCTTCCTGGCGCAGGCTGGCGGTTGGCAACGATGGTTCTTTGTGGTTCTTGCGGCAGGCGTTAGCGCTGTCATCGCCGTGTGGCTGTGGCGCATCCGTAATGACGGCCAGACAGTGCTTGCGGCCGGGCTTGCGATGGTTCTCGGCGGGGCCATCGGCAACCTGATCGATCGCATCGTGCTGGGGCACGTGACCGACTTTATCCAGGTATGGTTTGGCGGCTGGGCATTTCCGTCGTTTAATGTCGCTGACGCCGGCATTTCTGTCGGCGCCGCACTGTTAATTATCGATGCCCTGTTTATCTCGGGAAAAGATTCGTAGGAGCGCCCCCTGGGCGCGACGTCCCTCTGTAGGAGCACTCCCTAGAGTGCGACTCTTTGGGCAGCCTGACGGCTGCAGCTGCGCGTCGCGCGCAGGGCGCGCTCCTACAATCGCGCGCAGGGTACCCCAAAGGGCATAAACGCGCTTCCTACTACCTCGTTCGCGTCCAGCAATTGAGATCGGGCGCAGACGACTTTATGCCGCGCCCGTCGATCTGAAACGAATTGCACTTCGTCGATTCAGTGCCGCCTAGCTGATAAGCCGCCACGGCCGTGAAATTACTCGCGTCGGCCGCCGTAATTGTGATCACATAAGAGCCTGTGTCGGACGTGAAAGGACTGGCTGAAAATCCCAGCACCGTCATATCCGTTGTGAACGTATTGTTCTGCAAGTAGAAGCGCTCCTGATTGGTCGCGATCTGCAATAATGCGGCTCTTGCCTCGTTGCGCTTTGCCCTGGCAGTGAACTCGCGGTAGCTGGGATAGCTGACAGCGGCGAGGATGCTGATGATAACGATGACGATCATCAGTTCTATTAGCGTGACACCACGCATGGATTGACGAGCAGGCATCATTCGATTCCGTCTTGCGTCCACAGCGTGCGCACCGGGTTGTTCTCAAAGCCCGGATCGAAGCACTCAACGCCCACGCAACCCAGCGGTGGCGGCATGCAATGTGGACCATTGCAGTTCGGATCATCGGGGCTCGGGAACAATATCGTCGGTGACGGCGCGATACCTCCCTGAGCCAGCGCGGTGGTTCGCGCTGCGTCACTATCGGCAGGCAAGAGCGAATCCGGATAGTCGACCGGATCGCCATTGACGACGCTGACCCGGTACAGGAAGTTTCTGCCCAGGGTGGGGTCACACACCGAATCCGAAGTCGCTACCGGCGAGAAGCCGACGAAGAAAACGGAATCGTCGAAGGTTGCCGAGTTGGCGAGAACCATCTGATCGGTGGGCATAGTGAACTTCCATCCGCGGTCCGCGGTGGTAATGACCGCTCCCAGCTGTCCGCTGACTTCAACCATATCGGCGGCCGTCGCTATGATGTAGGAGTCGTAATCGGCCTGCGACAATTGATTGAATACGTCCGGGTCACGCAGGGAATAGAATCGATCATTGGCAGTCGTGTTGAGCGGATGAGCCCGATAGCCGGATCCGATACTGACGGATATGTAGCGCCGGTTTTGCAGCGGAGCTCTAAATACGGCGACGTCGGGGGAATTATAAATCCTGGGCGGACCCTCGCCGGCCGGCGTCGTAACTCCTTCAAAACCGAATCGCGCGATGATTCCGCCGGTGACCAAATTATCGGCAAGTTGTCCGGAGAAGATATCGAATCGCCATATTTGTCCACCGACGTCGGCAGCGTACATGCGATCAGCAAAACCATCGCCATTGATATCGATAGTCTTAATGCTTGTCGGAAATGCTCGCGTCATTTCACGACCCGGAAAATTAAGCGTCAGATTAGCCAGACTGTCCACACCGGCACGCCAGATCTTTGCTCCGGTCTTGAGGTCCAGCATATAAATGCCCGCTCCCTCAATATCGTCTTCGGTCGGTGTGAATTGCGCATCATGCACCGAGTTATAGCCCGCCCCGACTATGACCACCGCTTTGTTCGAATTCAGCCCTGGTTCTGTTGTGTCTACGCGCGCAATGACGGGCGCAGACCAGGTTTGCTCGAACTCAGGGAAGGTTACATTCCACAACAACCTGGGCGAGTTCTTGCTGGTTACGTCCAGCGCATAGTAACTTGCGCCACCGCGTCGCATGCCGAAAACGATGTAAATGAAATCGTTGACGCCGTCGATTTGTCCGTTTTGGTCTTCGTCGAATATAACCGGCGTGATACTACCGTCGATTCCGTATTGTTTGTATTTTCCGGACAAATCGCTGAAGAGACTGGCGAAATTTCTCAGCAGCTCTTTCGGCACAAACGCCCACAACTCGACGCCTGTGTCGGCATCAATTGCATGCAGATAACCGTCGTTGGTCGCGCTGAATACGATAACGTCGGCTGCGCCGGCCGTGCCGTAGTCAACCGCGGCCGGCTGTGCATGCAGAGGATCGCCCATGACGTATCGGGTAGTGGTTGTCGGATCATTGTCGACGTCGGCGATGTCTTCGCCTCTTGCCCAGCTAATTATTTCGGAGACCGTTGGTTCACCGCTGCTGCCCGTTAAGCCAAAATCGTCCACGATGAAAGCACTGGCATTAAATTCCGTCAGCACATTGACACCCGCCGTAAGGTCCGCGCCGCCGCCGTTGTTTGTGAAAAGCCTGCGAGTAGCCGGGTCGGGCAACACATTTGCGGCTCCGCCTATTGTGACGTCACTGCCGTCTGCGGCGCCAACCGTCCAGAAACTCTTTGCGGTATTCGCAAGGAACCCGGTCGTCGTGTCAACCGCCGGCGCACCGAGCGCATCGGTAATCACGCCATCAACGATGCGATATTTCTTCAGGTTACCCGGCCAATGCGTCCCGAGCGACGATTGGAATACCGACATGTACAGATCGTTCAGGTTCTGTGTCCGGTTGAACGCGTTTACGGCAACTGCCGGTGCTACGAACGTTAGCGATTGTTCGGTGATCTCATCGAAAATACTCAGCAGGGAAACCGCGAGATCCTCCGGATTGTCTGCGAGGAAGAACTCGCCGCCGGTAATCTCCGCCGTCTCCTTCATCCGGGCCAACGAATCCAGAGGTGACAGGAAACCGACGCCGAATGTTCTGACATTCTGCAGCCCGGGGGTAACGGGATCGATGTCGTGATTGAACAGGTATTCGGAAATATCGTCAAGACAATCTCCCTCTGCGACATAGTCGTCGCAAGTCGTTCTGCCCAACGCGGCCTCCCACCCCGGCAAGGTCGGCGCAAGAAGCAGAGCGCCGGCGTCATTTTTGGGCAGCGAGTCGGTCAACAGGACGTTGAAATTGCGGGAACAAGCGCCCCCAGCTGCCGTAGGTGCTTTGTAGATCTCCGGAACCAGCGACGACAGGGCATCCGGATCCGTCTTGGTTACACCATAATGCACAGGAAGTCCCTGCCAATATAGTGCGGACTCGTAGAGTGTTTCGGAGAGTGGCGTATTACCAACGGCGGTAATCGAGTCGAGCGTGCTGTATAAATCTGCCCGACTGGCGTCGAGATCCTGCATGGCATGGGTGACAATTCCGCCTTCATTATTGTTGAACTCCATGAGGCTGAGATTGACGTTATCGTAGGCACCGAGCACTTTCTTCATTATGCTCTTTACAATATCAATGCGTTTGATATCGGCCTCTGGTGGATTGGCGCGCCAGTTCAGATAGTTTCCGGAGTACAACGTATAAGACTGGTTTGTCGGAGAGCTTTCCCAGTCAATTTCCTGGTTGGAATTGCTCGAATACAAGGGCTGGCTCTTACCAAACCTGGCGTAAACCAAGCCGGCCGTGCCGTCACCGTGAATGCCCGAGTCTGCCGCGCATTCGACAGTACTAGTCGTAAAATCAGAAGCACCGGTTGAGGCCTTGAGGTCTTGCCATTTGGGCCCGTTCAATCGGTATTGCGCTACCACGCCCGTATAGCTGCCGACGGCATTCAACTGGCCTGCGGCTGAGGCGCAGACGAAGCTCGTGTTGACGATCTCTCGCTTGGAAGTACAAGCGGGTGGAGTTCCCGCGTCGCTCCAATAGAAACTATCCGAAATACAAGTACCAGGATACAGCAGCGCACTGTCGTAAAAGGCGATCGTATGCTCGAGCGTATTCATGCTGCCCGAGGTATCCAGAATAAAATTGACGTTCGGTTTGTCACTCGACTGTGCGCTCGTCAGCAACAATTCCGTGTCGTCGGCCAGCGCAGGTGTAACTGTGACAACTGCCAGTGCCAGCGGTACGCTGAGGCAGGCCAGTCTTCGCATGATAGTCATGATCCCAAATTCCTTTTACTTGACGACGTGCACGGCGACGATCGAATCCGATGCCAAATGGTGAATGACGGTGGCGATGTTGGACTTTTTATCGACGATCGAACTGACCGCCTTTTTGAAATCCGCAAGAGAAACGTCCCGATTATTCAACAAGTAACGTGTGTCGGTGGTAACCCGAACCGTTTGCATTTCGCAGATGTCGCAGTCCTTGAACGACACACTGCCGACCACGTTACCCGGTAAGCGCAGGCCGTCTACGGCGATCTCGTACGCCTGACTAATAATGTAGTTCTCCGCCGACGCGGCGAAGCTCACGGTCGCCAGTGCAGCGATGAAGAGAGTTTTGATACGCATTGAAGTCACTCCAATTCTTTCGTGTTGTCCATTCGCTCGGGTCATAGCGTCGGCGATCCAGGGCCAACGATATAAAAAGCTTGTGTGTGAACGGCAGATGCGTCGCGGTCAGTGACATTTCCGGGCGACATACGATACTCCGCCTGAGACGTCGCGAGAAAATGGTACGCAGCGATGCCGCTGCCAGATCCAAGACTAAAGGCTCGGTCAGGTACCAGCGTCGCTTCCTCATAATGGATCGTTACTGATATGACTTCGTATGTTGTGGCGGGTGGCGTCACGACAATATCGGCTACCGTGCTATAAAAACCTTGCGCCATTGCGTTCTCAAGACCCGTTTCGGCGGCCTGAAACGCGTTCTCATAGGTCTGGTCGTTACGTGCTAAAGCCAATTCCGTCGTCGCCGTGTTCATGCCCGATACGGCCAGTACCGTAATGACGACGAGCAGGAGCAGGCCGACAATCAGCACCGCGCCCTGCTGGCGTTCCCGGTTCATTATTGCTTGAAAATTCGTTTTCATAATTATTCTCAAAATCATGTTCTTGCGTTGCGTAGCAGTATCGTTTTTGAAACCTGCATACGCCGGAAACTATCGTTTTGTACGCCCAGGTCGATATCTCCAGGCTCATAGTCGTTACTATCCCGGATGCCCGCTTCAATGCCCACGCTGCGAACTATGAGCCAGACACGCGCCGTTATGACGCGTGCGCCAGGAATGTAGCCGACAGCGTTCGGGTTATAAATCGGGTCACCCGGATTAACGTATCGATCGACCGTGTTGTCCTGGTCGACGTCGACTCCGAGTTGTAGCTGCAGGTTTTCAACGCCGGGGGCGACTTCCTCATCGACGATCCTCGGTCCGCCGGCACCACCGCCGATTAATCGGTGGCGGCGTAAAGTAGGTACGCCATTGATGAGTGTGGATGACGGCGACACGTAATAACTGGTCACAATCAGATTGTGGGTTGCCGAGTTGACGGGGGTATACCCGGCTGGAATCGCGCCATCGGCGAATATCTGTCCCTGAATTCTGGTGGTCTGTATCTGCAGGCGGCCGGCCTCGAGCGGAACCGCGTTAACGCTGGCACGCCGAATCGTAATGACATCCGAGTTCGCCTGACTCCCACCCGTCGCGGCACAGGCCAACGTGTACGCATTATTGCTGCCGTCAATGGGCAAGGCGAGATCCAGAGTCCAGTTCACTGCGCAGTCCGTGGCCGGCAGCGGGACACCCGAGGGATTCGGATCGCCATTTAAAGCGCGACCTTCAACGGACAGGCCGCGACTGTTCCGGCCCCAGTTACTGGCCATGCGCAAATCCGCCTCGATCGTATCCATCGCAAATTGTGCCGTTTCCTGTACACGAGCTATCGACTCGTTAACGACAAAAGCCTGGCGGCTCTGGCTGTATATCTGCACGGCACCGATCATCAGGAACGAGCCGATAGCCAAAGCGACCATGAGTTCGATAAGCGTAATACCGTTTTGTCGCATGCCTAAGGCCCTCAAAATCCGAGTACCGGGATTGTGATTATGTATGTCGGAGTTTCACCGGGCTCGGTCCAGCTGACCGTAATCTGATACGTTGGCGGCACGACGCCGTTGTTGAAAACGATCGCCACGTCGCCAGTAGGGAGCGCACCAGCCGCCTGATTTTTCCACAGCAGTATGTCGGTCGACGCCATCTGAACGGGGTTGCAGTCAATGCCACCGGCTATGCAATTGTTATCCGCGCCGACTGCCGCTGTGTAGGCAATTCCCGCTGTCGGGTTCGCACGAATGCGATCTGCCACATCACCCGCGATCGTGACGGCGTGATGTCGAAACATTGATGTTCGTCCGGCCTGCAGGCTTTGTACATACAGTCCGGCAATACCGAGCATGCCGACCGACATGACGACCAGCGCGATCAGCACCTCGACTAATGAGAACCCTGTATTCCTTGCTTTCATTTCTTAGCATCCACCGTGGAAGGCTATCTGCGCCTCGTCAGCGAGCACGGTTGCACGGCCCAACGGCGTAACAACGAGAACACGCGCAGCCGATTTGCCGCCGCTGCCTCGGATGTTACCGCGCTCGTCGCAGATCACCGCGGTCGAAACCGGTGGTGTTCCCGTTACATTGCCGCGACCGAGCCCAGTCGAGGCAAACGAGAAATAGTCGTCCGGGCCGGTGGTATTGATAACGATGCCCTCTGCTACGGGAGGAAATCGTCTCAAGATCGGCTCGCCGGCATCAACCACGATGTCACCGTCACGGTCTTCGAAAACGATCCAGCCCGCTTCCAGTTCGCCGCCGCAGGTGGGAATGGCCGCCATGGAGTCAGCGCTGGCACAAATCGTAATACTGGTTTTCGCGCGCGCGGCTTCGCTTCGCGCCAGATGAAAGCTGGAGTGAAGGTCGTTCGCCGTGCTGGTCATGCGGCTGCTCTGCCGGAATGACGCCATATTCGGCACCCCGATCGCCAACACAACACCGATGATCATCATCGTGGTCAGAAGCTCGTAAAGCGTAAAGCCCGTCTGGTTTCTTGGATTCATGCTGTCTACTATAAATCGTTGCTTCCACACCCGTCCCAGCAACCGACAAGCGGCGCCGTACCACCGATAAACGGTCGAATTTGGGGCGCGCTTTTTTACTTAATCCACACATGAATAGAGCTCACCATTGGTCTTGTGACGTGCGACACGCGGACGACCGGTATAGCTAACTACAAGGGCCTTGGGCACAATGCGGTCTTTTGGGTCGCAGAACACAAAAGTGCCATTTGTCGCCCGGAGAAACGTTGCTCTGAGCGTAAACCCCTTGCGATTGGCGGAAATCTGAACATTGTCCCCGACACGGTGCTGGAGCAGCAGCGGTTCGCCGGCATCGAGGCGCGGCGGCGAGTCCCGATCCTTGTTTTCGAATAGCAGCCAGCCGCTCGACCAGTCCTCGCTGGGTGAGCAAGTACGGCCGTCCAGACTCGGGCAAAGCGAGACCACTTTGCGTCGCATAATGGATTCTTTCCGCGCCTGGTGGACGGCGTGGAAAAGGGCATCTATTTCTACGCGCTGTCGCTGCCGCGCCAAGCTGTTGGAAAACGAGGGAATTGCGATGCTCGTAATGATGGCGACCAGGACCAGCGTCAACAGCAGTTCGTAGAGCGTAAATCCTTGATTTCGAATGGTCACTGTGAGCTCCTCGTCGCGGATCATTTTGCCCTCGGGGTGCAGACGATGGCTCTGTTAGAATCAGGGCGGAATGCACTAAAAAGACGGGGAAGTCGCGTATGTCGCGTTCTGAAATTCTGGCAAGGTATCGAAGGCGACCCTCTATAACTCTTTGAATTTATTTGCAGAACGCGGCCTCATTAAAGAGTGCCTGGAGATCAATGGTCTGCCCGAATTTCCCGAGGGCACCCGATGCGAGGGCGTCGAGCTCTTCATCCATGTGCGCAGCGTCGCCGAATAATTTACAAAACCCCTTTTCGAGCGCTGGCCACGAGGCTATACTGCGCGCCGCTTACCTGTGCCGGATTAGCTCAGTTGGTAGAGCACAGCTTTCGTAAAGCTGGGGTCAGGTGTTCGAATCACCTATCCGGCACCATTTCAACCGCCTAGTTGATTGTTCTAAATACCAGGTCGAAGTTCGTGCGTTCCGAAAACTCGTTATTCAGTGAGACAACAGCGCTGTACTCTGTCCAATGAGCGACCTCAATCGGTCCTAAATCGAACGGTACCAGGCCCATTTTGGTGACGAGCTCTGCTACTTTTTCTTTTGCCGCTTTATCGTTGCCGACGATCGGAACGTACAATGGTCCGTCGGAATCTTCCGGGGCGATCATCTGCTGCCATGAGATCGTGTTAAATGCTTTTACGACTTTGGCGTCGGGTGCGGCCGCCTGAACGATCTCGCCATTCGATGTTTCTACACCGAACGAAAACTTCAATGGCTCTTCCATGACGAGCGGGTTCGTTGCATCAATAATGATTTTGCCGGACAGGTCACCGAGGCCGAGGACAACTTCTTCGACGACCATGCCGGGCACCGCAAGCACTATGATCCGGGCGTTGGCAGAAGCCTCGGCCGGTGTCGATGTTGAGGCATTGCCTTTGGTTTTGCCGGCCAGGTCCAGTGCTTTCAGTCCCAGCGGGCTGCGAGAACCGTAAATTATTGTGTGACCCTGCAGCGCTAGCTCAGTACCCAGTGCGGCGCCGACATTACCCGTGCCAATGACAGCGATTGTTTCGGCCATCGCAGGTGCGGCAATAACCAGCGCTAACAAGACACAGTGTTTGCGAGTGATCATGATGTTGTACCTCGTGTATTTTCGACCCTGGCGATAACGCCGTGAGCTATCTCGACCCGGTAAAAAGACTCACAGAGTCAAACACCTACATCGCTATTGAGCGGATGCAAGGAGTATAGACAGGTTCGCCTCGAGGTTGGCGAATTAGTCCTTTCTTTTCTCGCGCGATCTGGTACAGTGCGCTCCGTTCTGGCGCACCTCGGTCTGCGCCGCACTCTCCAACCCTGCGATCTTGCACGCTTGGAGTCACTTATTAAATTCCAGCCTGGACCGAACCGCACGTCGCCAGACGCGTCGGATCAGGCGACCCGGAGAAAAATCAATGTTATTTAAGCAACTCGGCCTGTCGGCCGAACTGCTGCGTGCTGTCGAAGAACAGGGCTACAACGAAGCCACCCCGATTCAGTGCAAAGCTATCCCCCATATTCTCGAAGGCCACGATATTCTCGCGGGCGCCCAGACGGGTACCGGTAAGACCGCGGCCTTCACGCTGCCCATGCTGCAGCGGTTGGAGAGGAAAATTGACGGCCCGCGCCGCATTCGTGCACTGATCCTCACACCGACCCGCGAACTCGCGGCGCAGGTTAACGAGAGCGTGCACACCTATGGCAAGTATCGTCCCATCCGCAGCATGGAAATCTACGGTGGCGTTAGCCCGCGACCACAGATCACGAAAATTCGCCGCGGTGTCGATGTCGTTATCGCGACACCGGGCCGACTGCTGGATCATGTGCGGCAGGGCAACATCAACTTGTCTGCTGTAGAGATGTTCGTGCTCGATGAAGCCGATCGCATGCTCGATATGGGCTTCATTCGCGACATCAAACAGATCATCAAAGAACTGCCCGCCAAACGTCAAAACATGTTGTTCTCGGCGACGTTTTCGACGGAAATTCGGACTCTCGCCAACAAACTGTTGAATAAGCCGACCGAGATTCAGGTTGCGCGGCGCAATACAACGGTGGATCGAGTCAAGCAAATCGTGATGCCGGTCGATAAAGCGCGCAAGCGTGAGTTGTTGTCAGAACAGATTGGCAAAGGCAACTGGCGTCAGGTACTCGTATTTACACGCACCAAGCACGGCGCAAACCGGCTGGCCAAGCAATTGAATGGCGATGGCATTGATACTAGCGCGATTCACGGCGGCAAAGGGCAGGGCGCTCGTACGAAAGCCCTGCGAGACTTCAAGGCAGGCCAGGTTCGAGTGCTGGTCGCAACCGACATTGCGGCCCGTGGCCTCGATATTGACAAGCTGCCGCATGTTGTGAACTTCGAACTGCCGCACGTGGCAGAAGACTATGTGCATCGCATCGGTCGCACGGCGCGCGCCGGGCAGGATGGCACGGCCATTTCGCTCGTCTGCGTCGATGAACTGAAGTTACTCAAAGATATTGAAAAACTTCTACAACATGAGATCGAGAAGGAGTTCGTGCCGGGTTACGAAATCGACAAACGGATCAAGGCGGAGCCTATCCACAAGGGCAAGCCGCCTCGTGGTGGCGTGTCGCGTCGGACAAAATCATTTGGGACGAACGTGCGGAGTAAGCCACGACCCGGAAAACACGCGCGTGCAACGATGCAGGCGCGACGTCGCGCAGGGTAGCGCTACGGCAGGAGCCGAATCCGGCCTAGTCGTTCGCGGCGTGTTTCGTTAGAAAGCGATCGAGGTTATTGGCAAATTCTTGTTTGTCGCGTTGACTGAAAGCGGCGGGCCCGCCGCTCATCTCGACGGCGCTGGATCGCATCGTGTCGAGAAAATCACGCATGTTCAGGCGTGCACCAATATTTTCCTTCGTATGCATTTCGCCGCGCGGGCTCAGGGCATGAGCGTCTTTCTCAATGACTTCCGCGGCCAATGGTATGTCGCTGGTAATGACGAGATCTCCGGCTTCGACTCGCTTTACGATCTCATCGTCCGCCACATCGAATCCCTGCGGCACTTGCAGCGTATTGATGTTGGGTGAGGAGGGAGTGCTCAGCGGCTGATTGGCTACGAGTGTTAATTGAACGCCGGTCCGAGCGGCTGCGCGGAAAAGAATTTCCTTTACGACGGCCGGACAGGCGTCGGCATCTACCCAGATCCTCATGTTGCTTGCTCCAATTTCTCGTTCGCCTCGAGCCAGTCCCACTCGAGCGCGTCAATCTCTGATTTTGCTGCCGCCTGGTCTTGAACGAGTTGCGTGACTTCATCTTTACGATCAGCATCCGTGTAAATCGTCTCGTCCGCGAGGCGCTCGTCATATTCGGATAGTCTTGAACGGCTGATTACGAGATTTTTCTCGACCTCCTTGATTTTGTCGTACAGTGGTTTCAAACGCTGGCGTCGCTGCGCCTGTTTCTGTCGCTGCTGCTTCTTATTGATCGGCTTCGCAACTTTGTCCTGCCGCATTGCGAAGGCTAGTTCGCTTATTTCTTCGTGTTCCTTCAACCACGCAGGATAGTCATCCAGACTCTGAGTGAAGCGGTCGACGATACCGTCGTGAACGATCAGTAACTCGTCGCAGACACTCCTCAGCAGATGGCGGTCATGTGAGATGACGACGAGTGCGCCCGTGTATTCGATCAACGCGACGCTGAGTGCCTGGCGCATCTCAAGATCGAGGTGATTGGTCGGCTCATCAAGCAACAGCAGGTTCGGTCCCTGGCGAATCATCAGCGCCAGGACGAGGCGTGCTTTTTCACCGCCGGAGAACGGGCCCACTGGCTCGAAAATTCGTTCGCCACTAAAGCCGAAGCTCCCGAGGTAGTTGCGATGTTCCTGCTCACGGTCACCGGGTGCATAGTCCCGCAGGTGATCGATCGGCGTATCGTCAGGACGCAGCAATTCCAGCTGGTGTTGCGCGAAATAGCCGATCTTCGTGTCTTTGCTCAGTACGCGTTCACCACTGAGCATTGTGCTGCCCGTCGACAGCGCTTTGACCAAGGTCGATTTACCCGCGCCGTTAACGCCAAGCAGCCCAATACGATCACCGGCGGACAGGTTCAGGTTTATCTTGTCGAGAATTACGTCCTCGCCGTAGCCAACAGACGCATCAGTAAGCCCCAGCAAATGCTGCGGCTGCTTCTTCGCCTCGATGAAGTGAAACCGGAACGGCGAGTCAACGTGGGCAGGGGCGATCTTTTGCATCCGTTCCAGCATTTTCAAGCGGCTCTGTGCCTGGCGCGCTTTCGATGCTTTGTAACGAAACCGGTCCACAAAACTTTGAATGTGCTTGATGTCTTTCTGTTGGCGCGCATACATCGCTTGTTGCTGCGCGAGTTGTTCGGCGCGTTGTGCTTCGAACTGACTGTAATTGCCCGTAAAGAGGTTGATTTGCCTATTTTCAATATGCGCAATGCGGGTGCATACCTGATCGAGAAAATCGCGGTCATGTGAAACGATCAGCAATATTCCCTCGTAGCGTTTTAACCAGCGCTCGAGCCACAGGATAGCCGGGAGGTCGAGATGGTTGGTTGGTTCATCGAGCAGCAGGATGTCGGAGCGACACATCAATGCGCGCGCGAGGTGGAGTCGCATGCGCCAGCCACCCGAAAATTCCTTTACCGGTTTTTGAAACTCGTCCGCGGCGAAACCGAGGCCATGCAGCAATCTTGACGCGCGTGATTCTGCGGTATATCCGTCGATAGCCTCCATGCGCTCGTAAAGTTCGTGCAGGTCCGGCCTGTCTTTCCCCGCTTCACCGGCGACGATCGCCGACCGCACGTCACGCAGTTCTCGATCGCCGTCCATGACGTAGGCAACGGCCGAGCTGCTGCCCTGCGGGCTTTCCTGGGCGACGTGCGCGATCTCGTCCTTCGGATCCAGCGCGAATTCACCGTCATCGGGCTCAAGCTCGCCAAGCAGCATGGCAAACAGTGATGACTTGCCACAGCCATTGGGACCGATCACGCCCACGCGCTGCCCGGCATGTGCCTGGAAAGTGGCGTTCTCGATGAGGATTTTGCGCCCGCGGCGCAGGGAGATGTTAGTGAGCCTGAGCATCGGAATTGCAAGCGAGCTTATTACAATCGGCTACATATATAATATCCGCAGCACAACAACAAGAATTGGGGGAAACGTAAATGCTGTCCACTATCGATGTGATGGTCGTTCTGGCCTACGCAGTATCACTTTTTGTTCTTGCGCAGTGGGTTTCTCGCGAGCAAGCAGGGCATACGAAAAATGCCCGGGATTATTTCCTGGCCGGCAACTCTCTGCCGTGGTGGGCCATCGGCGCGTCCCTGATTGCCGCCAATATTTCGGCGGAGCAGATCATTGGCATGTCGGGTTCGGGTTACGTCATTGGTCTGGGTATCGCATCTTATGAATGGATGTCCGCGATCACGCTGATCCTGGTCGGCAAGTATTTTTTGCCGATTTTTCTAAAACATCGTATTTACACGATGCCGCAGTTCCTCGAGCAGCGATACGACCACAACGTGCGCATGGTCATGGCGTTCTTCTGGCTCGGCGTGTACGTCTTCGTAAACCTGACGTCGATTTTGTGGCTCGGCGCCTTGGCTATTGAAACGGTAGCCGGCGTGGACCTGATGTACGGCCTGGTATTTCTTGGTGTATTCGCAATTGGCTATTCGCTTTACGGTGGTCTCAAGGCCGTTGCGTTCACCGATATTATTCAGGTGGTGTTACTGGTGCTCGGCGGCCTCCTGATTGCGTGGATCATGCTGGACAAGGTATCAGACGGCGAGGGCGTGATTGCCGGTTTCAAACTGCTGATGGAAAAAGCGCCGGAAAAATTCGACATGATCCTGAGCCCCGACAACCCACACTACGTCAGTTTGCCCGGGCTTTCGGTCTTGATTGGCGGCATGTGGATCATGAACCTGTCGTACTGGGGTTTTAATCAATACATCATTCAACGGGCGCTCGCGGCGAAGAGTACGCGCGAAGCTCAGAAAGGTATCGCGTTTGCAGCGTTTCTCAAATTGCTGATGCCTGTGATTGTCGTGTTGCCCGGAATCGCGGTTTTCGTGCTGTCGCCGGGACTGGCGAAACCAGATCAGGCGTATCCGGAAGCAATGTCACTTCTACCGGCCGGCATCCTGGGGTTGGTATTCGCGGCACTGCTGGCAGCGATCATTTCCTCGCTGGCGTCAATGATCAACAGTATTTCAACGATCTTCACGATGGATATCTATGCATCGATGATTGCCAGGGAGAAACAGAGGAACCCTGTTGCTGTTGGCCGGACAGTCGCCGTCTTTTCGATAGTGCTCGCCATGTTGTGTGCCAAACCACTGCTTGGCAATTTCGATCAGGCATTTCAATACATCCAGGAGTTCACTGGATTCTTCACGCCAGGCATCGTCGTCATCTTCCTGCTCGGGATGTTCTGGAAGAAGACGACGGCCATGGGAGCATTAGCAGCGGCCATCGGATCTGCCTTGCTGTCATTCGCGTTCAAAATGCTATGGCCGGAACTGCCGTTCATCGACAGGGTAGGGCTCGTGTTTCTGCTATGCACGGCTATTGCGATTGCCATTTCCATGCTGCAGGGCAACCGGGAGCAGGAGAAATCGATCGACCTGGCCGATATCGACTTCACGACCTCGAAAGGGTTTAATGCAGCCGCTGTCGCCGTCTCGCTGATACTGGCTGCGCTATACGCCACCTGGTGGTAGCCGTATCGACGCCAAGGTGACTGTCACTTTTCCGAAGTGACAGCCACCCTGAACCTAGTCGTAGGTCAGTTCCGCAATGACCGATGCATGATCAGAAGGCCACAGGCCTGAGATCGTCTTATCCGTCAATTCCGCGTCCATAACATTCGCCTTAACCTTCGCTGGCGCCGGGAGCGAGAATACGATGTCTATGCGTTCGTCGTTACTGGACGGAGCGTTGAGCAAATCGGCCGCCTCACAACACGTGAAGCCATCGGCGTTTCCCGGCCGCAAAGTCCATGTGTCGGTGAACGCAAACGACAACTGCTGGTATGCCGGCGGAATGAAGAATGGAGGAAGCGGTACACTGGCTGGTCCGGAGTTGAAGTCGCCTGCGAGAATTACGCGGGAAGGTTCCGGACTGTGGGCAATATAGGCCCCCAGCGTTGCGTTCAGCTCTGATGCCTGAAGTGGTTGCAGGACCGTTGATTCAACATTGCTGCCGAGCATCCGCACCTCGAGATGCGTATTCACGAACAGGTAGTTCTCACCATCAACTGCGGCATGTGCTCCCACGAAGCCTCGCTCCACCGTGATCTCGCCCAATGGCGTGGTGACCGTTGCCACGGCCTGGTACTGGCAGCCGATTCCGCCAGGACCCGGCCGGGCGCAGGGAATTATTGCCGGACTGGCGTCTACGTCGGCGCGCGCAAGAATGACGTCACGGTCAATCACGCTGACGATCATTGCCGGGCCTGTGATTCCGGGAAGGAATACGGGCAATACGGGAATGGTCAGATTCTGCAACACGGCGACGACGTTGTAGTCCGACCCCAGGTTGCTGAGGGCGGCTTCAGTTAACGCGAGATGATCGTTAAACGCGCCGTCAAAGTAGGCGCACGCGCCCGGACTCACCTCAGTGCATTGGAATGCATAGACTTCCTGTAGCGCCACGAGATGCGGTTGTCGATCGGCGATCGACTCCGCCAGCGATGCGATTCGCTCAGGAATATTGTTGATCGCGATTGATTGCAGTGCATTGATGATTGCAAACGGGTACTGCGCTGGAGTAGCCGCTATGACCGGACCAAGATCTGCGCCCAGGTACTGATTCTGGGTCATGATCTTGATGTCGGCCCTGTCCGGGCCGGCATAGGCCGTCAGGCAACCAAAGCTCAGCAACGTTCCGGCCACGGATAGTAGGATCTTTTTCATGATGTACCTCACTGATAGTGGATATGTGCTGCGTCTCGGCGGGTTTGCCGATGGAACACAGCATCGCGCTGTCGCAGTCAATGATCCTGAGGGTGGTCCGACGAATACGTGATCGTTTTCTGATGAACTGAAGTTTTGCTATCGCTGTAATATGCGTCGCCGGCTGCCGGTCCTAATGCAGTATGAAAAACAGCGTTGTAATCGGCGTCATTCTTGGCTTCCTGGTAACTGGCTCTCAGGCGTTGAGTGCCGGGATGGCCCCGGATTGGACGCTTTTGTCGGCCGACGGCCGGACTACGCGCCTGAGCGAAGAAGTCCGGCAGCAGCCGGTTGTCCTGTTCTTTTGGGCGACCTGGTGCCCCTACTGCAAAGCATTGATGCCCCATCTGCAAAGTATCCGTCTCGAGTACGGGGATCAGGTGAAGATCCTGGCAATCAACTTCATCGAGAAAGGCGATCCTGTAGAATTCATAAGAGACGCTGGTTATGACTTCACGGTGCTGCCAGAGGGTGATGACGTCGCGGCCGCCTATGAAATCTACGGCACGCCCGGCGTCATTGTTGTCGATCATGCTCAGCAAATCCGATTCGATCTGCGGGACCTGCCACCACACGACGTTTCGGATAATGGCAAAAAGCCAAGTCACAAGAGAAAGGCAGCATTTCTCGCACCGTATTGGGCTGCCGCGATTCGAACCAGTATCGATTCGGTTCTGGAGACCGCAAATCAATGAAGAACATTCGTATAAAACTCCGCAGCAGCGGCACAGTGATTGCCGACGGGCCGCTGGGCTGGGGCATCACGCCATTTGAAGGGAATTTCTACATTCGCAAGAAATATCTGCGGACCGACGGATTCAAGTCCAATTTTATTCCCGGGCTGTGTTTTTACAAGTTTCTCTATGTATGGATGGATCTGCGCCTGGAAGACGGAACGAATATCTCAAGTCTGGGCTGGATGTATTGGCTACCCAATCCTCTGCTACCGTTTATCTGGTTTCGAGTGGCCGTTCCCAGGGGCCACCCTGAGATCGGGTACGAAGAGTACTAGGGAGAATACACAGTGATTGCAAGACTAAGCTCGCTATTGTTATGCCTGGCCGGAGCGCTTTTCGCTCTCGGCATTGCAACGGCGGATAATAAGCAAAACGTAACGCATAACGAATGCAGGATCCTGGTTTATGGCGCAACCGGGCGCGTTGGCAGCCGGGTGGTTACGGAAGCTTTGCATCGCGGCCACTTCGTGACCGCGGTTTCACGTGATCCGTCGCGAATTTCACGGCGGCATGACCAATTGGTCGCCGTAAAAGGCGACGTACTCGATACGGACAGCGTACGTGCGCTCGTTGGCGATCACGACATTGTTGTCGTCTCGGTTCGCGGCAGTGCCGATGGTTCCAGGGAGCCGGCGCAATCGGTTCAACGGGTCGCCGCCGAAATAGTAGTGAACGTCCTGCGCGATCTCGGTGCGGATGCGCCTCGTCTGATCTACGTCGGTGGTGCCGGCTCATTGGAAGTCAAACCCAGTGTTACCTTTGCTGACACGCTGGGTGGTTTGGCGAGAGCGATGATGCCGGCGAGCGTCGAGCAGGAAATCGACGGGCACGTGCTGACGTTGGCGTTTTTGCGGACTGTGGAGGACGTGCGCTGGACTTACATCAGTCCAGCGAAGAAATTTGGGCCGGGCGAGCGCACTGGCGTTTTTCGCATCGGCGGCGATCAAATGTTGCTGGACGAGAAAGGCAAAAGCAGAATCTCGATGGAGGATTTCGCTGTCGCGTTAGTGGACGAGATAGAAAGTGCTCAGCACACCTGGGAGAGAATCTCGGTCGCTTACTGAATTGTGACCGGGTTAACAGCGTAGTGGTGACTTCGACCGCTACATTGGGCTAATCAACACCGAAATGGAGCCGTCCAAATGAAACGGACTATCGCTAAAATACTGGTCTTCGTACTGCCGTTGTTGTTCCTGTCATCGCATGCCGTTGCAGAGGTGAGCATTAGCGCCGTCTTTACGAAAGGCGAGGTCAGCATCATCGCCGATTGGTATCTGGGCCATGGCGGACCCGCGGCACACGGCAATGGCAGGAAGAAGTCGAAAGGATTGCCACCGGGTATTGCGAAAAACCTCGCGCGAGGCAAACCGCTACCTCCCGGAATCGCGAAGCAGTATCTACCGCAGGGATTGGTGGATTTGCTACCCCGGCCACCGCATGGATTCGAGCGCATAATCGTCGACGGAATACTGATGCTGGTGGAAATCAAGACTCACGTGATTCACGATATACTGGAGGACATCGTCTTCCACTAGATCAGAAAAGCGCACGCAAGCCGCGCCGTAGCGCGGAAATCACGAAGTTCAATACTCGACTAAGTCAAATTTTCCCTGTCTGACACGTACCTGTTGCCTTTTGGAGACATCTAGACGCAGCTAATTATTTGCGCGAAGGTGGCCTCAGAAACTGTGGGTGAGGGCCTGCGGAACAAGAGCAAAACAAATGCGTGCAGATAGTGTTGGGCTGCGAGAACAACGGATATTCATCCGCTATGAGTCGCAGCAACAAGCATTAAAATTTCTTAGAGCGATATTGTCAGATCAGCGGGGCATCGCCCTGTTGCACGGACCGCGATTGTCCGGAAAATCAGTGGTAATCAATCAGTTTGTTCGGGACGTGCAAGGGGACGTCGCCATTGCCGTCGTTGACGGTGCGCGCATGAAGACGCCTGAATTGTTATCGAGAATACTCGAACAATTTGGCTACAACGTCTCGCTCAACTCGATCGATGAAATGCTGAGTATGCTTACCGTGTTTGTGGTGCAACAAACGCGAACCTATCAGGCGCCGGTTCTGGTTTTGGAAAACATAAACGAAATGTTTCCGAGCGCACTGGGTGCCCTCTGCAAACTTGCGTCACTAACAACCAATAATAAAAATGCGTTGCGACTTGTGCTCGTGAGCGATCGCGACATCAGTCACATCATTGAATCACCGAGCATGAATGCAATTACCGAGCGCGTAGCTGGTAATTTCGAATTAGGGCCCATGACATCGAAGGAAGCATTGCTGTATCTGTATGCCAAGCTGCGTTCCGGCGGGGTCGACTGGCCTGATGACGTTTTTTCGGTCGACGTATGCGAAAAACTATATTCGCTGTCCGGCGGTTGGCCGGGTGAGTTGGACGCGATAGCCGTATCGATTATAGAGCAGGCCGATGAGTACCCCATTCGGCTGGACGACATTGTGGACCCGGATTCTCCGCTGGTTGATGACACTCCAAAATTGATTCTCACCCAGGCAGGAGAGACAGTGCGAGAAATCAGGCTGGTTGAAGAAAGAGCCTTGATTGGTCGCTCGGACTTGAGCGACATCGTTATTGACGATCAGTTCGTCAGCCAGCAGCACGCGTTGCTGATACGAAACCAGGACTCGATTGTGCTTATCGATCTCAAGAGCAAGAATGGAACATTCGTTAATTCTCGACGTGTTCAGAGTAAAGTATTACTGAACAACGACATCATTTCGCTCGGCGACCACCGCATGAAGATGGTTTATGCGACGGATCACGTAAGCGTGGAAATTGATGATCCGGATCTCGCCGATACGGCGAAAATGAAAAGTATCGCCGATGCGTGTCGCGACAAAGAACAGAAAATTCCGACCCTGTACCCGGTCACCAACAAAATAAAGTCACAGTCACCGTAATTGACTGTCCTTGCTGCCGCGCCGATTAATCCCGCTGGTCGCTACATTCTTTTTGTCCTGCTCCGCCTGACAGGTGATACACAGGCGCACACCGGGAATAGCCGTCTGCCGCGCCTCCGGAATGCCGGCACCGCATTCTGCGCAGTTCTTAAGACTCTCGCCGCTGGGTAACTGCTCACGCGCATGTGTGACCGCGTCTTCGATCGTCGCATCGATCTGGTCCTGTACGGCCCCGTCTTTTGCAAAGCCACCTGCCATTGGAGTTCCTCGACCCGCATGAGGGGCCATTCTAATTGTTCAGAGCGCGGTCTGATAGATTGATCCGCAAGACAGTCTGCATGGCTGGCGAACGGGTCGCCTGAGTCCTGTTTTCACAGGAAATTTTGACGTAATGAGAGAGCCATAGTTCGTTATGTCACATACCCGTGGCATTATGACCTACACTGTGAAACGCTCCACAGGAAGATGAAAAGGCACGGCGTCCAAGCGGGCGCTTCGCAAAACCACCGGTCTACGGTTATTAACTTAAGACAGCGGAGTTACCATCATGAGCTTTATGCTTGACATTACGCCCTGGCCAGTCGCGTCTGCACTACTCTGGATTGTTCTGATTACTGCCGCACTGTACCTCATTCGCAACACAGCACATCAGGCCATCGAGGCTGCGATGCGCGGCCTGCACCGCAGCTTTCGGATTGCTTCGAAAGCGGTATCCCGATCCGAAAGCCGTCTTGAGACACGCAACCGCGACGTTTTGCTGGCGGCCGGCCGCGAGGCGAAAGAACGCATCATCGAACGTGAATTCGATCGCATCAACGACACGGTTCGCAAAGATCTCGCCAACTACTCTTCGTTGCATCGCTCTTTGAGCGAATCCATCGGTCGCATCGAGAAAGATCACCAGGAAGCGGTCGATGTCCCACCGGATCCACCGGGTTGGGTCAAGGCGGTCAAAGCCGTTGCTGAGATGGACGCCAAGGAAGGACGCAGCCAGATCGGCGACATCTTGAGCGACATTCACAAGTCGCTCGTCAAAGCGCACAAGGAAGCGATGGCTGCCTATCTCGTAGCCAGTGGGAAGCGTCATAAATTGTTGCGCCACATGCGTCCCGGCTGGCGACAGATCCAGCAGACGCTGGCCGCCGTCGGCAAGAACGTCGACAGTCTTTTGAGCCGATCGGTCACGATCGACCGGCTGATGCAGGAGTACGAAGACATTGTGCATGGACAGGATCGTGCTGTTTCAGTGCTGTCGTCGTCGTCGCTCGTGAATTTCTTTGTCTCTGCTTTTGTTTTAGTCATCGCAATCGGCGGCGCGACAATCAACTTCTCACTGATTGCGAGACCGATGGCCGAAATGGTCGGCGGTACGAATGTAATCGGTGGCTATCGTATGGCGGATATCGCGGCCCTGGTCATCATCCTGGTTGAAATCTCGATGGGCCTGTTCCTGATGGAGTCACTGCGAATTACGCGTTTGTTCCCCGTGATCGGCGCGTTGCCGGACAAGACCCGCGTGCGCATGCTCTACATTACTTTCACCATCCTGTTTCTGCTGGCCAGCGTTGAGGCGGGTCTCGCGTACATGCGTGAGGTCTTGCTGCACGACGAACTCGCAACGAGCGCCTTGCTGCGTGGCGACATTGGCGAGACAGCGACCAGCGAATATATGTGGATCACGACGGCGGCACAGATGGGCTTGGGATTCATCCTGCCGTTTGCTTTGACGTTCGTCGCGATACCACTGGAAACATTCGTGCATTCGTTGCGTACTGTGGTCGGGCTGATGGCAATTTCCCTGCTACGAGTGGTGTCATTGATATTTCGTTTGCTTGGCAACATATGCCTTTATTTTGGCGTACTGCTGAAACAAGTCTATGATCTGCCTTTGTTCGTGCCATTGTGGCTTGAGGAGCGCGTGGCACGCCGTGCAGATGCCGAGAGTTCGGCTGTAGCGAGGAGGGTAAGACAATGAGAACAGGACTTTTAGCCACCCTGTGTGTTCTGCTGGTGTCGTGCTCGAGCGAGGCGCCAACGAATATCGGCGTGTACATGCTGCTCGATACCTCCGGGACGTATGCTGAAGAACTCACTAAGGCCGAGCAAATTATTCGCTACACGCTCTCGAAGCTGAATGAGTCGGATTCATTCGCGGTCGCTCGCATCGATACGGGTAGTTTCAGCGAAAAAGACATAATCGCCAAAGCTTCGTTCGACGACCGGCCAAGTGCCGTCAACCGGCAGAAGCGTCTGTTTGCACAGCAGGTAAGCGAGTTTGTGAAAAACGCGAAACCATCGTCATACACCGATATCACGGGTGGCCTGTTGCAGGCCGTCGAATTTCTTAACGAGAAAAACACCGGCAGGAAAACGATCCTGATCTTCTCGGACCTCAAGGAGGACCTCAAGGACGGCTATGTGCGCGATATTGAAATTGAGCTTGAGGGCTTTAACGTCATCGCTCTTAATGTCACTAAGCTGCGGTCCGACAATATTGATCCCCGCGAATACCTGAGCCGGCTCGAGGAATGGAAAACCAGGGTTGAAAGGACCGGCGGGCACTGGCGCGTGGTCAATGATCTGGACGGGCTTGAAGGAATTTTCTAGGTCACGATCCTGGATCGCTGTCGTCCGTGAATTGCAACATGACTCCGTGGATCTCAGCGATATCGGCGACCCGCCAATCGAGAATACCGATTCTGGGTTGTCGGTCAATCGGGGTCAGCCCGTCGGACGCAAGTCGATTCAGCTGTGCTTGAAGATCACTTGTGGCCGTGGACAGTAGAAAGAAGCCCTCGCCATTCGCAGCGAGGAATCGGCCCGGTACTGACTCCGGATCGAAAGGGCAGACCAATACGAACCAGGTATCGCCGATGCGCGAGCGCGCGACCTTGGCGCCCCGCGGCGCATGATCAATAAATTCAAACGGGTCCAGTCCGAGGACAAGCTGAAACTGTTCAGCGGCCAGCGCCAGGTCACGGACAATAAAATTGATGTGATGAATGCGAGACGCCGACATAAATCCGCCCTTATACCCTGTCTTTTGGAAACAGTCCGGCCTTAGGTAGCATGGCGGGAACGCCATGCCCCAACTGCTTTTCCAGCCAGCGACTGACATCAATAATCTTGGCAAGCGAAACGCCGGAATCGATACCGGACCGGTCCAGAAGGTATATGAGATCATCCGTTGGAATATTGCCTGTCGCCGCCGGCGCGAATGGACAGCCGCCGATACCGCCAATACTTGCATCCAGGTAGGTGACACCGGCTTCGATCGCGGCCTGCGCGTTGGCGATTCCTGTGTTTCGAGTATTGTGAAGGTGGCAACGCAACGGAATTGGACCGAATTCCTCCTTTAGCATGCCCAGCAATTCGCTCACTTGATTCGGCACAGCGACACCAATACTGTCAGCGATGCCGAGTTCGGCCGGTTCTGCGGCCAGCAGTCGTTTCGCGATTTCGACAATTCGCCGTGGTGAAACCTCGCCTTCATAAGGGCAGCCGAACGCTGCAGAGATCATCACGTTCGCAATCTTGCCGTTCGCTTTGGCGCGAGTAGCGATTTTCACCCAGGCGTCAATCGACTCATCTGTAGGAACGCCCTGATTGCGTTGGTTGTAGGTGTCCGTCGAAACAATGACCATGCCAATTTCGTGGACCGGCGTTGCGAGCGCACGGTCCAGGCCACGCTCGTTCATGATCAGGCCAATGTAGGAAACGTCGCTTGACAGTGGCAGCTCCGCCAGCAGCGCCTCGGCGTCTGCCATTTGCGGCACCTTTTTCGGGTGCACAAAACTTGCGACCTCCAGTCGCTTGATGCCGGCATCGACAGCGCGCGTAATAAATTCGACCTTGGCCTGCGTTGTGAGACATTCGGGCTCACCTTGCAGCCCATCTCGCGGCCCGACTTCGACGATGTTAATGACTGGTGTCGTCATGCTTTGCACGCAGGTAATCTATAGTTTCAGCCTCGCTAACGACATCAGCGTACTTGGCATTCATATCGAAGAGATTGGCTTCGTGTGGTGTCTTGTGCCGATCACCACAGGCATCCGCAACAACAATCGGAATGAATCCATACGACATCGCATCGACACAAGTGGCACGTACACAGCCGCTGGTGGTCAAGCCTGTGATGATGAGCGTATCGATCCGCAAGTCTTTCAAAGTCGACTCCAGCGTCGTTGCAAAGAAGGCACTGGGGTACTGTTTCGAGATAACGACTTCATCTTCTGCAGGCTGAATTCCCGGCGCCCACGCTCCCATCGGATGCCCGGCGACGAAGTTCTCGAGTACTGGAACCTTCTTGAAAAACACACCACCATCGGATCCATCGGCCCGATAAACGACATTGGTGTAAATCACGGGAATATTGGCGTCCCGCGCCGAATCGCGAATGCGAATTGCTGATGCCAGCGCATCTTCGACGCCAGCGTACAGCGGGCAGCTCTCGTCAAAGTAGGCCAGCGTCAGGTCGACCAGTATCAGGGCAGGCCGCTCTCCGAAACCGAGTCGGTTGTCGAAAACTTTCTTATAGTTGGATGACAGGTCCTGAGTCACGATATTTTCCGCGATGACAAAAGCAAGCGGCGTTTCGCAGCAACTTTACGCCACGAAATGCCGCGATACTGGTCGATGAAACGAGCTCGGTATCAGAACCGGAAACTGAAGTCAGCACCGTAGGTGGCCGTAGTGGCAGGATGTATAAACGATCCGCCGAATTCAACCGCTGGAATCACTTCCTCCAGGTACTCCTCGTCCGTGATGTTCCGTCCCCATACCGTCGCCGACCAACGCTCTCCTTCAACGCCAATGCGAAGATTAACGGTGTCGTAGGCGTCGCGCCTGGCTTTCGAAAAATCCTGCGTGATAAGACCGCCAAGTCCGAACAATGCATCCCAGATTGTCGGAGTCGCCTCGCCCTGCAGCGTGTGGAACCACATGTCACCGACGTGCTGAAAATCGACCCGCATATAGACATTCATGTCGTTGCCCATCGGGAAATCCAGCTGCGCGCCGAGATTGTAGGTTTCATCCGGCGCCTGCGGCACGTCATTACCAACTGACAGCGGCCGATTGATATTTTTCTTGATCTCGGAATCAAGGAATCCTACGCCGCCAAAGAGCGACAAATTCTCCGACGCAAGCCAGTTGAAGTCGGCTTCGAAACCGCTGATCGTCGTTTCGTCAATCGTCGTGACAACGCGCAAGAGGCCGAATGGGCCCGCAAAAAACTCGAAGAACTGGCTGTCATCGACATCCGTTGTGAAGACCGCGGCATTCAGTCGCAGACGACGATCCAACCACTGTGTTTTAACACCTAGCTCAAAGCTGTTGGATACCTCCTTCTCATATTCATCTCCGATCACCAACTGGGCATTGACCGCGTTCAGGTAGAGCCCCGCCGGCACGCCGCTGTTGAACCAGAACTCAAGCAGGTCAGAGCTACCCAGCGAGTTAAATCCGCCGCTGCGGAAACCGATACCCCAGCTCGCATACACGTTGACCGAATCAGTCGCTGACCAACGCCAGGACACTTTCGGCTGAATTTGATCAAACGTCCGGCTGCGATCGGGTATACCACCCGGATTACTTACAAACCCGGGATTAATCGGACCAGCGGGGTTATTAATATTGAGGCCTGAAGCAGACACGTTGGGTACCTTGTTGCGAACCGTGCGATCCTCTTGGTCCCAGCGCAGCGCCAGCGACAGTTCGCTCGAATCGCCGATATCGAAGCTTACCTCGCCGAATGCCGCGATAACGCTGGTGTCGAAATCGTCCCAAAACAACAGGTCGGTCGGGTTCGGGCCCGTGGGGTCGATATACGGTTGCCGCAGAAAGCCGGCTCCCGTGTCGGCGCCGTACGCCACGACAACTTCGCGATCAATTTCGGTAGCATAGATGCCGGCGATCCAGCGCATCGACTGATCCTGCGGGGAAGTGAAGCGTATCTCAAAGCTGGAATCCTGCTGATTGCGTTCCTGGTACTGGTAACCATCACAGGCGCTTGGCGTATATGGCCCATAGATGCCGGCAAACTCGATACCGGGTGGAAAAACCCCAAAGGGCTGGAAGAACTCACCAAACAAATCGACCCGACCGGCACCACCGTCAGCCACCGGCTGGTTGTTCAGCGTTGCCCGATCGGCCTGACAGGCCGGGGTCAACTCGTAACCATAAAATGTCGCGCTTGTGCCATCGGACAACAGGTATTCATCCAGATCGTTGAATGAGGCGATAAAGGTCCAATCGCCGTTATCTGTTTCGTAGTCCGCCTTGACGGCGAACTCCAGCGTTTCCTGCTTGTTCTCTCCGGGAACGTTAAAAGCAAAAATGAAGTTATGATCATTGACGTCGGCGAAGAAAGTCGGCCCAAGACCGAAACCAGTCTCAAAAAACGGAATTGCAAATACCGCGTTAAAGTTGATCGCACCACCCTCAACCTCCGAGTAGCCGGCGCGCAAATCCCAGGTCAATCTGTCGTTAGTCTCAATTATCAGCCGCGCGCGCAGGGTTGTATCCTGCAGGTAGTCGACGCCAGTTGGGGCATTCTCGTAGATATTCGAATAAACACCATCGATTTCGCGATAGCTGGCGGCAATGCTGCCACGCACGGTATCTGCTAGCGGCCCACTTAAGCGCAGCGAGACTTTCGACAGGCCATCGGTACCGCCACCTACTTTGATTTTTCCGGCGAATTCGTCGCCGGGCTCCTTCGTCGTCACGAGGATTGCACCGGCCACTGCGTTGCGCCCGTACAGAGCCCCCTGCGGACCCTTGAGGACTTCGATCTGTTTCACATCAACGAGTTCTTCGTTGAAACTGTTCGGATTCGTGCTCAGGATGCCGTCCACGACATAAGCAAAGGTCGACTCTGCATCTCGTGTCGATACGATGCCGCGAATGCTGACTTGTGTGTCGCCGATATTTGCTGTGTCAACAATCGTGACATTGGGCATCAGAGAAATGAAGTCAGCCGGTCGCTCGATGCCTGCACGTTCAATCGTTTCCGAAGTGAATACCGCAATCGCGATCGGCACCTCCTGAAGATTCTCGTTACGTTTACGTGCTGTAACAATAATCTCTTCGATGGTGGCTGCGCCGACTTGCGCAATCGATGCACCTGGCATCAAGAACGATATTGCCGCGAGGAGCACACTGGCCCCCGCGATTGCTCTCTTAAACATGTTACGTCCCCCTTTGAACAATGTCATATCATTATAACCTTTTTACATTCCGAGTCTATTCAAGACTCAGTTCAATCAGGTATTTGAAGCGCTTTGGGTTATAGAGACCGTGCAACAGGTCGACCAGTCGTCCTGTCTCGTCAAACGAGCGCCGTGTCAATGACAGCAACGCGGCGCCTGGCACCACATCGAGTGCGGCGGCAACTCTTATCGTGGCGGGTTCAGCGCTTAATGTCTGCTTAACGTGAGTCAGACTGATACCGTTTTGACTGATGATTTCCAGGCGCGAATGCTCTTGCATGTTGCGCCTGGTAAATCCCCTGCTGATTCCTACGGTCCAGCTGACGTAATATGCGTAAGGTTCGCCGTCTTCGTCGCAGTGAACGCGTACGACCTTGTGTACCTTTTCTCCGCCTTCGAGCCCAAGTTCGATTCGAACTTCGGCAGGTGGCGTCGTTTTCTCGATTGAAATGGCCTTGGTCGAGCTGTGCTGAAACAGTTCGGACATGTTCTTGATCAAGCCGATCAACGGTCCCTTTACCGGACTCGGTTCCCAGCGGTAAGTAACGTGGGAACCTTTGCCGCGGTGTCTGACAATCAGGTTCTCGGCGGCCAGTTCATCCAGTGCTCTTTTCGCCGTGATACGAGACACGTCAAACACCGAGACCAGCTGCTGCTCGGTTGGCATTTTGTCACCGAACGTGATCGTGCCGTTGACGATCGCGTCCTTGAGCGCGGTGTAGATCTGATGGTATAGCGGTATTCTGGACAGAACGCCCGATTGACTCGCATCCCACTCGGCTTTGAGCGTGTTCAACTGATCTATCAGCATGATGCCAGCCTAACTCGAGAACACGGGTGTCTCCGGCGGCGGCAAGTGTGTCTCTTCCAAGGCGCGGGACTTGATTTCTTCAATCGTGCCGCAGAAATTGCCCAGCCCTGTTTCGCCACG
>JADFHE010000035.1:0-19799 GCA_022567295.1 Pseudomonadota bacterium
TTTCAATATGCAGAGCCGGGCGGTTCGGCTGCCGGCATGCGCATCGCATTCGATAACTACGGTTACCTGCACTGGTCTCACGACAGCGTTGACGTCGGGCACTTCTTCCGCGATGCCGGAACTCCCTGGGTTAAAGATCTCTGGCAATCAGGTCTCGCATCCACACCCTGGAGCGAGGATGTACAACGGGCATTCAAGCGTCTGCGGCAAATCGAAGTCGGGGCGCCAGAAGGCCGGGACACTGGTCCGTGGCTCGACTCGATGACCTTGAAATCGTATTACGAAGAAGTGCTTGGAATGCCGGCAGAGGTTGCGGCGTATTACGACCCAATCATGGCTAGCATCATCGGGCTTGGCTGCGATGCCATCAGCGCCTACTGGGGATATTATTTCGATTTTCCCGGCTTTAAGCAGCCGGAACATAACGACGCGCCTGTTTTACACAGTTTCCCGGGCGGCAATACCGGCTTGATCCGGCATATCGTCAACTACCTGATCGACGACAGCATAGAGAACGGCAACTCGTTCGAGGAGATTTTGGTCAATCCGATCCGGTTCGACTCGCTGGATCGATCGAGTAATCGTGTCAGGATTCGACTCAACGCAACGGCAATCGACGTTAGTCACGCGGGAGCGGCCGAAAACGCGGATCACGTCAACGTGACGTACTATGAAGGCGGCCAGGTAAGGAAAGTCAGGGCGAAGTCGGTCGTCGTCTCCATCGGCGGATGGGTTGCAAGAAACATCGTTAGCGATATGCCGGAATCCATTGTCGACGCATACAGCCAGTTCTATCACTCGCCGATCCTGGTCGTTAACGTCGCATTAAGAAACTGGCGATTCCTGGACAAACTGGGCATTGCGGCCGGTCGCTGGTTTGACGGCTTCGGCAATTTCTTCGCCATTCGTCGGCCAATGGTTGTCGGGTCACATACGGAACCGTTTGACCCGGACAAACCCACAGTCATGACGTTTTACGTCCCGTTCATTAACCCGGACTACCCGCCAGAGTTACAGGGCCTGGTCGGGCGCGCCGAATTGTTGAGCAAGTCCTACGCGGACTACGAATCGGAAATTATCGAGCAGATGACACGTATGTTTGCGGCGCACGGATTTGATGCGGAAAGAGACATTGCCGGAATTGTCCTGAATCGTTGGGGCCATGCGTACATTTCCCCTCAACCCGGTTTTCATTTTGGTCGGGACGGGAGCCCGGCGCCAAAAGAAGTCGTCAGGCGTGGTTTCGGCCGCATTCGGTTCGGTCATTCCGAACTCACTGGCTATATGAGTCACACGCGGGCGCTGGAGGACGGCGCACGTGCCGCGAGGGACGCTATCGAGTCGATCTGACGTCGCCGGGATGAGGTACTGACAAGTTAACTGCCACTGATCGATAATTTGGGGATGAATACTTACAAACGCCACCGATTCCCTCCCGATATCATCAGCTACGCCGTTTGGCTCTACTACAGATTCAATCTCAGTCACCGGGATATCGAGGATCTGCTCGCCGAGCGCGGCATAACCGTAAGCTACGAATCTATTCGACTCTGGTGCAAAAAGTTCGGACCGAAATTCGCCAGACGATTGAAACGTAAACACCAAGGCTACGGCGATACCTTCTATGTTGATGAGGTATTCGTGAAGATCAATGGCAAGCAGCACTATTTATGGCGAGCTGTTGATCAGGACGGTGAGGTGGTTGATGTGTTGCTACAAACTCGTAGGGATGGGGCTGCGGCGAAACGATTCTTCAGACGCCTGCTCAAATCGCACGGCGGAGAGCCAAGAAAGATCATCACAGATAAGTTGCGAAGTTATGGTGTCGCCCACCGACAACTGATGCCGGACGTTGTTCACGACACCAGCCAATATGCCAACAATCGGGTTGAGCTATCGCATCAACCGACCCGGGTAAGAGAGCGGGGCATGCGGCGGTTCAAATCGATTGAGCAAGCTCAACTATTCCTGGGCGTACACGCAGCGGTTTTCAACCTTTTCAATCTGGGACGGCACGCGGTTAAGGCAAAGCACTACCGGTTGTTCAGGCAGTGCGCTTTTGCGTCTTGGAATTGTGTAGCTGCGCTGTAGGCAGCATCTCATTTGGAGAGCGGCTGGGCGCAAGAACTAATTTGTCAGTACCACGCTGCATGTATCTGGCGACAGTACGCGCACATACCTCAAAGCCAATCAGTTGCTGCCGAAGGCAGAGGCTCTCGGCAACCAATCTTGCCCTGGACTTGAAAATGGCGGTGAAAGCAAAGGCGAGACACCGAATCATCGAAAAGTCCCCTAAGTTATACTTATTAATAGGATGTGTAGCATGTGCAATTCCAATACTCTGGGTCTTTTGGGGAAAGCTTCTTTATTCTTCTCAAACTCGGACAGTTATTAGCGCAAACCCGATATCTTGATCGCGTCCCTGATACTTTCAGGATTTCCCATAGTCATCAGATTGATGCCGGTGACGCCTGGAATCTGTACGATTTCCCTCATTAACTCCGCGCAGATTTCTATACCTTCCCGTTCCGGGTCCTTTGCTTTTTCCAGGCGACGGATCACGGCGTTGGAAATACGTGATCCGCTGAGATTCTTTTTCAGCCATTGGGCCTTGTCTGCTGATGGCAGCGGTGCCAATGACACAATCACTGAATATTTCCAGGTCAAATGCTTTGCAACCAGGCACTGCATATATTGGCGCAGGATATCCGGGTTGAAACATAATTGTGTCTGCATAAATCGTGCACCCGCGCTGGACCGTTCTTCAAGTGACTTGGCGGCCCACCCTTTTGCCGGTCGCAGGACTCGCGCGCCGATTCCGATAAAGAAATCTTTGTCCGGCACAGGAGGATCAAGATTCCCCAGGCCAGCCGCCATTGCGACCAGTTCTCGACTTGAGATATCAAATACCATATTGGTCTCGTCCGGGTGGTCTTCGGGAATCTCGAGGCCACGCAACAGCAGGACGCTAGTCACGCCCAGAGCTCGCAAGCCCAGCAGATCGCCGCACAGGGCAATGCGATTCCGGTCGCGGCAAGTCAAGACAGCGATCGGATCGACACCCTGGCGCAGCACCAGTGCAGCCGCTACCGCGGCGGACATTTGCATATCACTCCAGGCATTGTCGGTAACCTGGATTGCGTCAACCCAAGGGCCCAGCAGGTCAACTTGACGGGCGACATCGTCTGCATCCGAATGACTCTGAAGCGTCAGTTCGGCGATAATGGTAACCGCTTTGCCTTGCACGGCCTGCTGGAACGTTTTCATGACTTGCTCACACCATCGCCGTGATCCCGGCCCATTCTTACTGGTGATCCCGCGGTATCGTCTCCGCCCAACTCTTCTCGCGAAGCAGCTTGCCGTCCTGAAACAGGCGGCGCGTATAGATGTAGTGGAAGTTCTCGCTGTCGCTCTCAAAGCGTGTGCTGCCTTCCCAACGCAGCAAGCGCCCTGGCAACTCCACTGTCGTTGAGTGCTCTCCTGTCACCGACGTGACTTCAGGGTGCGTATCGCTCGTCTCGTGAATGATCGACTCGCTGGAACGCGAGATGCCCCAGGGGTAGTGGCTACCACCACTGCCTTCGGCGACGACACGAGTGCTGCGAGTGACGGGAAAGCGCTGAATCGAGGTGATCTCGCCGTAGCCCGAGGAGGTTCTGGTATCGATCGGCTCGAAGCCCGGCAATACGGGATCCTCTGCAGGCGGGAGGAACACGGGTACGGGGCGCTCGGCGTCCGGCACCACCGGCAATTCCAGGCGCGTGGGTTCGCGCCCGCCGAGACGCAAGCTTGTGCTCATTACCGCGGGCGTCGGCCAGATCATCGGCCACTGCGCGTTGCTCACCACCAGTCGTATCCGGTGGCCGGCAGGAAACACCCAGGAGGTGAAGTGCATGTCGATGTCCAACGCCACCTCGGCGTCCGGCACCAGCGGCGTCGGTGCTTGCGAAGACTCGCGGTGCGTGCCGTTAAATCCGGCCCCGGCCACAAGGGTGACGGCGCCAGCTGGTGCGACATCCGATAGTCTTGCGAACCAGTTAGCAACCGGCGCGCTGGAAGTTACATTGAGATAGGCCCGGGGGAAACCAAGAATCTCGATGTCTTCCGTAAGCGGCTCGGTCTCGTACACCAGCCCGAAGGCGTCCGAGGGGCGTTGGTCCGGCGTGGGATCGCCCCACCACATGACCGGTCCACCCGCCTCGGCACCGCTGGTAGCTACATAGTCGAGCGTTTGAGACTGGGCCTCACCCGCGGGGACTGCGTCACCGAGGCCACGGTCGATGCGCGGATAGAGTGTTCGCGTGCGGATGCGCTCGATGGGCCAGCCTTCTTCCCAGCGCCACTCACCAGGTACGGTCTCAAGGTCTGTGAGCGGTGGATGCCAGTTCCGTACATACACGGCGAAGCGCGGCTCCGCCATAATCCCGGTGTCCTCGCCCTTGAGCCAGTAATCGAACCAGCGCACCGCTTCGTGGCGCCACTCGATCGCGGGCTTTGGGTAGGCCGAGTTCGGCCAGGCATGCGCCCAGGGACCCATGATCGCCTTCACCGGCGCCTGCACGTGCTGGAGCATGCGAGGAACGCTGTCGCGGTAGCCATCGAGCAGGCCGCCGATCAGAAAAGTGGGGATGCGGATTGCGTCGAAATGGGCCTTCGGAGATGTTCGATCCCAGAACGGGCCGGCGCGCGGCTGACGCTTATACAGGGGCAGCCAGGGCGGCGTGTCGAAGCGGTTATGGAAGTAGTCCTCATCGATGACGTAGTCCGGCGCCCCGGGCATCGCGTTTGCAAGGTCCAGTTGCATTTCATAGGAGTCGACGTGCATGCCGCCGTCAATGAAGTGCACATCGTCCTCGTACAAGTCGTCGGCCGCCATGATTGCAAGGATCGCCTTGAGCGCAGGCGGGTTACGCATCGCCATGTGAATGGAATTGAAACCACCCCAGGACAGCCCGAACATGCCGACCTTACCGTTCGCGTAATGTTGCCGCGCGAGCCAGGCGATCACGTCCTCGCCGTCCTGCTGCTCCTGCTCGCTGTACTCGTACTCGACGAGGCGGCCCTCGCTGTTGCCCGTGCCGCGAATGTCAACGCGAGCTACGATGTAGCCGCGCCGGATGAAATAGGAGTACAGCGCTAGGCTGGAGGCGCGGCTCTCGGTCTTGCGGTACGGCAGGTATTCCAACAGCACCGGCAGCGTTGCGCCGGAATGTTCGGCACCCGTTTCTCTTCCTTTGGGGAAATAGACATCCGCGGCGAGACGCACGCCATCGCGCATCGGGATCCAGGCTTCCTGCATGACGATGTCGTCGCCGCGATCGGCGCTGAGGGTCATCTGCGCGGTCGCGAGGAGCACAAACAGCAGCGAAAGCAGCCTACCGAACAGTACCGCAGACCCCCGGCGAGTCGACCGAAGACGCGTTGGACGCAGGAGATAGCCCATTGAATTTCCTTTTCGATTTCGTGGATGCAGTGCGGCCCCGACACTTCAATTTGTGCGCCGAGATTTCATTTAACAGACCAGCCCTCGGCTTCGATCGTTGGGCCAATCACCTCTGTCATCAGCCCCAGATGGTCGCGGAAATTCCGCCAGCCGTTAACGGAACTGTCGTAGAGCGGCTGCCGTACCTGCTCCGAACTCGCGGTGTGCACCGCCCGCTCCGTTTCATGGAAACGCAGGCAGCGCGAATCCCACGGCAACCCACAGTAGTCGAGCAGCCTCCGCGTCATTGCCTCTTGTTCGCGCACGATGTCCTCGTAGCGCAGTTCCAGCACCCGGCCCGGCAGCATCGCATGCCAGTGCGCCATAATGCGTCGGTATTCGAGATAGAACTCACCGAGTTCCAGCTGATCGAAGGTGAAGGTCTGACCCAGTGCAAAATGCTGCTTGTAGCAGCCAAGCAGGCTGTCGAGCGGATGACGTCGCGCGTCGATGATCTTCGCCTGCGGCAGAATGAGATGGATCAGGCCAATGCTGGAAAAATTGTTCGGCATCTTGTCGGTGAAAAATGGTTTCCCGCTGCGGTGGCGGCGCGTGCGCTGCAGATACATCAAGCCGAGTTCCTGCAGTTCCGGTGCACTCAATCGTGTCACCGCCTCCGGATAGCCCCCGCTCGCCTGACGGCGTGATATTTCCGCGATCACCCGAGCCACATCCGGAAGTTCCGCAGTCCCGTCGACCAGTGGATGGCTGGCGAGGATCTGTTCCACCAGCGTCGAGCCCGATCGCGGCAGACCGACAATAAAGATCGGCACCGTTTCGTCCGCGGGTTGCTTCACACCCGCGGCGAGAACGTCTGCGCTAAATGTGTCGCGGATGCGATCGTGCTTGACCTCGGTCAAGACCGGGTCATACGATACGCGCGTCCGTTGGATGCTGTTTGCCTCGGCGTAGCGTGCGAACGCGGCGTCGAAATCACCCCGATCTTCCAGCGCCTTGCCAAGCGCGAACAGGAAATGCACCCGGACATCGTCGTTTTCAGTCGCATCTTCGAGGCCTTGCTCCATCTCGGCAAAATCGGCGTCGCTGAAGTTAAATGTCTTGAGGTTCGCCAGGCTCCACCACACTTCACCGAAACCGGGCCGCAGATTCAGCGCCTCGCGGTAGGCCGCAATACCCTCTTCCTGACGACCTAAGGTCTTCAGCAGATTCCCCAACCCCACCCATGCCGCGGGATTGTGCGCCCGCAATCGGATGGACTCGCGGTAGGCCTCGATCGCGTCCTCATAGCGCCACATCAGCGCGAGCATGCTCGCGTGCAGATAATGCGCGAGGGGATTGCGCGGGCTGACGAGCGCTGCCTGAGCGCTGCATTTGACCGCCTCCTCGACCTGGTCATTGTCCTTCAGCACGCGCGCCAGATTGAGCCACGCGTCGTCGAATCCAGGTTTCACTTTGACGGCACATCGTAGCAGCCGCTCGGCTTCATCCAGGTGCCCGGCCTCCTCAGCAACCCGCGCCAGCATTCGCATCGCGTTCACTTCATCCGCATCTACGGCAAGCACCTCGCGCAACAGCGGCTCGCTTTCCCGGTAGCGTCCCGCGCGCTGGTGCTCGGCAGCAGCCAGCAGATGTTTGCGCTGCGGGCTGCGCGCGAAACTCTGCTCGATCAGGAGATCGGCATCTTCGCCACGCCCGGCAAGCAGCAGCGCCTGCGCCAGGCGGCGCTCCACGCTTTCCGTACGCGGGGAAAGTACGAGTGCCTGCTCAAAGTGGCTGATTGCGTCATCGACCCGGTGCAGCATCAGTAATGATCGTCCGATTTCCTCATGGGCGCGGGCGAATCCGGGCGCGATTTCGAGAGCTCGCTGCAGCGATTCGAGCGCCGCATCCGCAAGGCGCTGTGAATTCAGGCTGGCGCCAAGCAACGTCAGCAGATCGATGCTGTCGGGACTGCGCACCAGCGTCTCGCGGCACAGCGCAACCGCGCCCTCGGCGTCGCCACCGCGTAAGCGCGCGAACGCAGCCTCGAATTCCTGTGTTATGGCAGCAACCTGCATATACGGTGATCCTTTTGACGACGCACCTATTCTAAATAAATTCCACCATGGCGCGAGTGATCGTGCCGCGTTATTTCGCCACCGAAACATTGGCAAATATCCACCATACAGTTCCGTATGGACCGGACCGGGCAAGAGTATTATGCTAGGTTCCAAACAATTGATCTCCAAAACCTACCCAAGTCCACGTTAGGGAGTTTCAAATGAAGACCTCGAGCCCCACTTGCCCGCAGCGCAGTGCGCTCGCGAGCGCCGTTTCCGCGATCGTTGCATCCACTACCGCCGCACCCGTTGCGGTGGCACAGGAGGAGGATGGCGCGGGCCAAAGACAACTCGACGAAATCATCGTCACCGCGCGTAAACGCGACGAGAACACTCAGGACGTTCCACAGGCAGTGCTGTCTTTCAACGCCAGCGACATCGGGAAACTAGGCATCCGCAACATGACGGATCTGGCGCGTTTCGTGCCATCAATGACAGTGGTCGGCCAAGGTGGCCTCTCCAACAAAATCGTGTTCCGCGGCCTCGCGGATTCGATATCTCCGTTCATTGTCGAGTCCTCCGCGGCCGTCTACCTGGACGAGCAACCCCTGACCACTGGGGCGAAGACGCCCGCTGTCCGGCCGGTGGACCTGGAGCGCATCGAGGCCCTCGCTGGCCCGCAGGGCACCCTCTACGGCGCTAGCTCCCAGTCTGGAACCCTGCGTTACATTGTCGCCAAGCCCGACCCGAGCGCATTCGACGCCAACGTCCAGGCCGGTGTGCATCAGTTCGAGCACGGAGATCTCGGCTGGGACGTCGATGGGATGCTGAACATCCCTGTGATAGAAGACCGTCTGGCCGTGCGGCTGGTTGGCTTCGCCGCATTGGATGCCGGCTTCATCGACAACGTGGCGGGCGTAACGCCCTACGGTGGCACCAAGTCGAACGCAAACGTCGTAGGAAAGGGCATCAACGACGTCGACTGGTATGGAGGACGCATCTCGGCCAAGTGGTTTGTCAACGACAACTGGGCCGTCACCGGGATCTACAACAAGCAGGACCTGGAGACCCACGGGTTCAACGATTTCGACAGGAGCGTGGGTGAGCTCGAGACCGTCAAGTTCGTCGATGAACTCCGGGACGACTCGTGGCACAATTTCCAATTTACAGTTGAGGGCGAGCTGGGCAATGCGCAGCTGACCAGTTCTCTGTCGTATTTCGAGCGTGACTCGGCCTATGTCTTCGACGCCTCCAACAACATGGCGTACTACCACGCCGCATTTGGTATCTACGGACGCGGCACCTGCGGCTCGGATGCGTTCACCGGCTACTATGCGGCTTACAACCTCTATGACTACGCGACGGCATGCGAATTGAACGGTTTCGGATTCGACGTGGACGATGGTGATCCCATCGCCTGGTTCCGTCACGACCAGAAAGACGAACGTTGGACCCACGAGACCCGGCTTTCGGGCTCGAGTTCGGAGCTCGACTGGACGCTTGGTTTTTTCTACCAGGAGTCGGACCAGCACTGGGAGGCCGGCACCCATGTGACGGACCTCACGAGCATGGAGGCCTGGGCCCAGTTTCAGGCGGCGGAAGCATTCAATGGTCGCCCGCCACTTGAGCCGACCGACATCAAATGGCAAAACGCCGAGAAGAGCACCCGCAAGGACACGGCCTTGTTCGGCGAGGCAACCTGGAGCCTGAACGAGCACTGGAAGCTGCTGGCCGGTGCGCGCTGGTACGACACTTCTGTGGAGCGCAATTATTTCGATCGGGTACCTGCGACACACCCGATTCCCACATTCGTGGTCGGAGACAGCGATGATGACGGGTGGCTGCCCAAAATCGGTTTCCAGTACTTTGTCGACGACGACCGCATGCTCTACGCGCTCTATTCAGAAGGCTTCCGCTTGGGGGGCGTCAATCGGGATCGCGCCGAGCAAAAGGGCCTGATACCGACCTTCTCGCGCGAGTACGACTCTGACATCCTCGAAAACTGGGAGGCGGGCCTCAAGTCGCGCTGGCGCGACGGGCGGGTACAACTGAATGTCACCCTCTATCACCAGATCTGGAGAGACATGCAACTCGAGATGGTCGATCCGCAAAACTTCACCTTGATCGACACGGATGGCGACGGAGCAGGAGACACCTTCTACCCGTTCCAGGTGGTTGTTGCCAATCTGAGTGACGGCATCGTGGACGGCATTGATCTCGACATCAGTGCTGTCATCGGCGACAGGTGGTCCACGGGTCTGGTCACGACCTACCTGTTCAAGGCGGAAATAGACAAAGACGTTATCGTGGAAAACCCCAATGACCCCACGGACGACCCCTTCTTTCTCGCCGGGGGCTCGCGCCTCCCACTAACACCGGACCTTAAACTCGCGGCATACCTCGAGTACGACTGGCCGATGGGTGATGGCGATGCTTTCGCGCGCCTGCAATACAGCTACGCAGGGAAATCCTGGAATCAGATCGCAGACGGCGACGGATTTGACGATTCCGATGAATACGGCGCAAAAGTTCGCAATCCTGCGTACTCGATCACCGATCTGCGGTCCGGGTGGAGCGTCGGCGATTGGGAATACTCCGTCTACCTGGACAACATGTTCGACGAGCGACCCGAATTATTCAGGTCGTTCGGTCCCGAGACCTTTTTTGGCCGCGGCGAAGCCGTCTATACTTCCAGACCTCGAACGCTGGGGGTGAGTATGCGCGTATCCTTCCGCTAAGCTGATTGGCAATGAGCTGCGGCTGGCTTCCTGAGGATCGGTCAGCGAACGACGAAGCAATGTTTAAAGAGGGTTTTGCATGCGTGCGCTAAGTCGGGGTCTGGCTGACATCCTGATAGTGGCGATGTGCCAGTTCTGCCTCTCGTCAGTGCCAGCCGCCGCAGAAAGTCTTCCGCTTGAACCAACCCGCCAGATCCGCTTTTCGACAGACGAAGGCACCTGGATCTCGACGGATGTCTCACCCGACGGCCGCTCGCTGGTTTTCGACTTGCTGGGCGATCTCTATTTGCTGCCAATCGAGGGCGGCGAGGCACGGGCCCTTAGCCGCGGGATGGCGTTCGATACCCAGCCGCGTTTCTCGCCCGACGGCCGGCACATTGCGTTCGTAAGCGACCGGGACGGTTCCGAGAACATATGGCTGATGGACGCCGGCGGGAGCGGCGAGCCTTGGCGACTGACCGAAGACACCGACACCGTTTTCGTCTCGCCCGAGTGGACGCCGGATGGCACGGGAATTGTAGTATCGCGGACCGGCGTGGTCCGAAATTCATTGATGGAATTGCTGTTCTACCCGCTGGCTGGCGGCGCACCGACGAGTCTCGTGAACGGCAAGGATCATGGCTTGACCGCTGTGGGTGCGGCCTTCGGTGTCGACGCACACCTCGTCTATTTTGCGCAGAAACGAAAGGAGCTGCAGAACTACTATCCGCAGATCGGGCAGTATCAGCTGGCTGTGCTGGATCGCAACTCCGGCGACATCCATCCGCTCAGCAACATGCAGGGCGGGGGACTGCGACCCGTTCTCTCTCCGGACGGCCGTTGGCTCGTCTACGCGAGTCGCTTTCACGCGGGCACCGGGCTCAGGCTGCGGGACCTGTCCAACGGGGCGGAGCGCTGGCTGGTCCATCCCGCCGAGTTCGACGACCAGACAGCGAACCACGCGAGCTGGGATCTGATGCCCGGCGCGAGCTTCACGCCCGACTCGAAAGCACTGGTTACAACCCTGGCGGGCAAGCTGTGGAAACTGGCCATCCCTTCCGGCGAGAAAAGCCCGATCCCATTCAGCGTCGAGGTGGATCAGCCGTTGGGGCCAGCGGTGAAGACCGATCGCCGCCTTGCCGATGGACCGGTGCGCGCGCGACGCATCTCCTCGCCGGCACTCTCGCCGGACGGGCAGCGTGTGGCCTTCTCGGCGCTCGGGCGGATATGGGTGATGGATCTGCCGGACGGGAAGCCGCGGCGCCTGACCGGCGTCGAAGAGGGTGAGTTTCAGCCAGCCTGGTCGCCGGACGGTCGCCAGATCGTTTATGCGAGTTGGAAGGACATGGCGGAGGCTGGGCATGTCTACAGTGTCGACGCTGACGGACGCCGCGTGCGTCTCACGCGCGAGGCTGCGTTCTACGGCTGGCCGACTTTCTCGCCGGACGGGCGGCGGATAGCCGTCCTCACGATGTCGCGGCAGGCCTGGATCGAAGATCTGCTCAGCTACGGTGAGGCCATGTACCCTCGCTCCCGTCCACGCGCGGAGCTGTCATGGATACCGGCCGAGGGCGGCGAGTTGCACCGGGTGATGCCGCTGCACGGGTTGGGGCAGCCGCATTTCACGCAGGATCCCGAACGAATTTTCATTTTCCAGAAACCGGATCCCGACCTGCCGCCGGGCCGCGGCGGACTGGTGTCCGTGCGCTTCGATGGCAGCGATTTTCGCGTACACGCGACCGGTCAGCTCGACAGCAACGACTGGCCCGACGAGGACGAGGGGCGCGGCGCGCCGTTCAACTCTCCGTTGATCTCCCCGGATGGCCACCACCTGCTGGTGCAGGCCGAGCGGCAGATCTATCTCGTCAGCTTGCCCGACACGCGCGAGGAGCCGGTCGAGGTCTCGCTGGAATCTCCGAGCCCCGGACAGTCGGTGCGGCGCATCAGCGACATCGGCGGCGAATTCGCGGGCTGGGGCCGTGACGGGCGCGAGGCGGTCTTTACCTTGGGCGATAACCTGTTTCTTTACAATCTCGACTCGAAGGCTCTGCAGGAGACGAAGATCAAGATCGAACTGCCGCGCCAGGTGCCCGAGGGCAATATCCTGCTGAGCGGCGCACGGGTGATCACAATGCGCGGCGACGAGATTCTGCCGGACGCCGATATCCTGATCACGCGCAACCGCATTGCGGCAGTCGGGGCGCGCGGCACGCTGCATGTTCCCGCCGGAGCAAAGCGGCTCGAGCTCGCGGGCAAGACCATCGTGCCGGGTTTCCTTGACCTTCACAATCACCAGGGTTCTGTCCAGGAGACCCGCCTGATCCAGCCCTGGGAGTTCGTCTCGAGCCTCGCTTACGGCGTCACTACCGGCTACGACACGGGGGCGGCAGGGCCCTCGCTGGTGGACTACGCAGACCTGGTCGAGACCGGCGAGTTCGTCGGACCGCGATTCTTCGGTACCGGCGGCATCTTGTTGCCTGGGAACGTGGACGACCTGAAGGATCTCGAGGATGCGCGTGGCCTGGTGCGGCGCTACACGACGGCCAACGGCCTGGACGGCATCAAGGAGTACGCTTTCGGTGACCGGCGCAAGCGCCAACTGCTGCTGATGGCCGCGGTGGAAGCCGGTGTGCCAGCGCATACCGAGGGCAACGGCGAGAACAAACCCGGCATTACCGAGATCATCGACGGTTATACAACCCACCAACACTACTTCACGATTCCCCTGTACCGGGATGTGGTGGAACTGATCGCGCGCTCGGGTGTGGGCTATGTGCCCACGCTGCTGATCACCCACGGCGCGATAGGCGCCGAGGAGTACTATTACCCACGGATGCCCGTTCACGACGACCCCAAGCTCGCCGGCCTGACGCCGCACCCTTTCCTGGATCGCCAGGCGCGCCGGCGCGAGCTTATCTGGGCTCAGTGGCTACACGACGACGAATTTAAGTTTCCGCGCTTCGCGCAATCGGCGGGCGCCGTGATCCGCGCCGGCGGCAACGTGGGCGTGGGGGGGCACGGGCAACGCCAAGGCCTGGGGTTCCACTGGGAGCTCTGGAGCCTCGCAAGTGGCATGAGCAATCACGATGCGCTGCGTGCGGCCACTGTGCTCGGGGCCCGCATCATCGGCCTGGAGCAGGACCTGGGCACAATCGAGCCAGGCAAGATGGCCGACCTCGTGATCCTGGACGCCGATCCCCTCGAGGATATCCGCAACAGCACCGCAATCAGCTACGTGGTCAAGAATGGCGTGGTCTACTCGGGCGAAACACTTTCGGAGTTGCTGCCCGAACCACGGGAGCGCGACTGGTTACGCGGCTGGCAGGAGGATTCGCCGAGCCATTAGAGGCGAACGAACTGCGCGACATGTGCAAGAACCGGAAGACTCGCTGCAGGACGCGGCGCGGTGATGTGTGCAATTGGCATAGGACTATCTTCATGAAAATCAAAACCGTGATCGTAAATCCAATGATGGGGCGACGCTGCAGCGTACTCCTGCTCGGCATGTTCGCGGTTGTGGCGGCGGCCGCGCCGCCGGCGGACCTGGTGTTGCTGAATGCAAATATCGAGACCATGGATCCGTCACGGCCGCGTGCCGAAGCGTTGGCGGTTAGCGGTGATCGCATCACCGCGCTCGGTAGCAACTCGGAGATCAGCGCTCTGGTTGGCCCGGATACGCGCGTTCTTGATGCGGGCGGCAAGCTCGTGGTGCCGGGATTCATCGAGGGGCACGGCCACTTCATGGCGCTTGGCGAATCGCAGGGTACGCTCGACCTGCGCGGGGCGCGCGACTGGGATGCCATTGTCGTTCAGGTGCGCGAGGCTACGGCAGGCGCGGCGCAGGGTGAGTGGATTATCGGCCGCGGCTGGCACCAGGAGAAGTGGTCGTCCGTGCCGCGCGATAACGTCGACGGTGTGCCGCTGAATATTTCGCTGAATGCCGCGGCGCCGAACAACCCCGTTTTGCTTGAGCACGCAAGTGGTCACGGCTTCATGGCCAATGCCGCGGCGCTTGCACTGGCCGGCATCGATGACATGCGTGCCGATCCGCCGGGCGGCACCATTGCACGCGATGCCGCGGGGGTGGCCACCGGCTGGCTCGTGGACCGCGCGGCGGATCTCGTGCTCGAAGCACAATCACGGGCCGCGAGCACACGGGATCCGGCGGCGCAGCGTGCCATCTATCGTGAGTGGGCACTTGGTGCCGGGCGCGAGGCGCTCGAAAAAGGCATCACGAGCTTTCACGATGCGGGCGTTCCCTTCGCCACCATCGATTTGTACCGCGAGCTGGCGGATGCAGGTGAGCTCCTGGTAAGGATGTACGCGATGGTCGGCTACGAGTCGAACGCGAGTCTTGCTGCCAACCTGGCGCGGTACCGCATGGTCGGGTATGCGAACAATTTCCTGACTGTGCGCTCCATCAAGCGTATGGTCGATGGTGCGCTCGGATCGCACAGCGCCTGGCTCCTCGAGCCGTATGACGACGAGCCGCAAAACTACGGGCTGGTGGTGGATTCGCTGGCGATGATCGAGGAGACGGCGCGGCTCGCACTCGCGAACGGTTACCAGCTGAACACGCATGCGATTGGGGATCGCGCCAACCGGGAAGTTCTCGACCTCTATGCACAGCTGTGGGTTGGGCAGGCAAATCCGCACGGACTGCGTTGGCGCATCGAACACGCACAGCATCTGCACCCCGATGATGTGCCGCGCTTTGCTCAGCTGGGTGTTATCGCCTCGATGCACGGTGTGTCCGCGACTTCCGACGGATCGTGGATGGCCAAACGGCTCGGTGAAAAGCGCGCGGGCGAGAGCACATTCCTGTGGCGTTCGCTGTGGGACACCGGCGCTGTTGTGACCAACGGCACCGACGTGCCGGTGGAAGACATCGACCCGCTCGCGAGCTTCTACGGCTCGGTGACGCGACGCATGACCAATGGTGACACGTTCTACCCTGAAGAAAGCCTCACGCGCGCCGAGGCGCTCGCGAGCTATACCAGCAACAATGCCTGGGCGGCATTCGAGGAAGACCTAAAGGGCAGACTCGCGCCGGGAATGCTTGCCGACTTCGTCGTGCTCTCGCACGACATTCTACGTGTGCCGGATGCAGAGCTGTTGCAGACGCGCGTACTACACACAGTGCTCGGCGGTCGCATCGTCTACAGTCGCGACGCGAACTGAAATGCCCGTTTTTCGGATGACCTTGGTCGGTATTGACAAGTTAAGTGGCAACAAGGCGTAATTGTTGGATGAAAAAATCAACCTGTGTGTGGCGAATTCCTATTTTGTCGCATAAATCTGTGCGATAGCAGAATCATCCACAATTATCGCCCTGTACCGGACCGTTCAGCGGGGTGTTTACCTGAAAGGTTCTTTTTAGCGTGAGTGGATATTCGAGTCGTGCCGTACTCAAGCAGGTGCTTCATCAGACATATCAGTTGACTAAAGTGAAACCCGTGGAGATTTGCGGGAGTTCTGCGTGATTGAGTCCTGCATCGTTATGCACAGTGGTGCGAATTAGGCAACAGGCGTACCAACGGCTTTCTTTTATAACAACTACTTACGTTTAAGTGACCTAACTACGAACCAGGGGATTTTCTTCTAAGAATTAGCCTGTGTACCGCATAGGTAGGTGGCCATATCTCGGCAGTATTCTAAGAGAAATTTGCTGTATGCCGCGTTACTATGCGGTTGCGAGAATGATTTGTAATCAGTAGGTCCGTGGTTCGATTCCTCGTGCCGGCACCAAACAAGAAAGGGGTCCCGACGGGACCCCTTTCTTGTTTGAAACCGGCACCGAACCTCACTGCTTCGATTGACTCGCGCCATCCCTGGCGCTCGCCCTCGCTACGCTCGGGTCGCTTCGCGTTCCAAATCGGCTTTCCTGCCGATTTGTCCTCGTGCCGGCACAATATAATCAGAAACTTAGTGCCCCGTCCTGGGGCGCTGGTTTCTCATGCAGACATATCTCTATCAGCCAAATGGCGCCAAACACCATTTGGCTGTTTCGAACTGGAATCGACCGGTTGAAATCGCAACCCAATGTGGACAATCAAAGTCATTCCAATCCTCCATCAGTAGGTGTCGAGTAAGTCAGCCCTGCGCATGGTTGCCTTACTATGTGACGTGGTTCTCAGTTCATTCCCTAACCAGGTGCAAGAAATCCTGTTTTTGTGAATGGCACCACATAAATGACACGGCTTTATCCGCATATTCTGTTATGTAAATCAATTCAACCGGTGAGGTAAGTCATGCGTCTATTTACCATGATCTTCGAAAGACTTCCGATGGTGTGGTTCTTGTTAGGTCTACTGTTCAATTCAGCCGGACTGTATCTGGGCTTCGAGAGTTCACTGACCTTTGGTTACATGATAATCGGATGGTTCTGCTGTGCATACGGTTTAGCGCTTTTCGTGTTTCGGCTCCGGGAGCACCCGACAAAATCAGCAGCAAGACGATTGTCTCCAAATTTCATATCGGTAGGATCTACAGTCATAATGCCTGCGATGACGAATGTCGAAAATGAGCAAGCGACGGTGCAATCGGACGCCGAATAATCGGCGTGCAAAAGTGGGGTTGGTCCAGCAGATCACACCGCTAGCAAAATGCCTTTGTGGCGTCAGGTCTGAGTCTGTTCCAGCACCTGTTCGTAATCAGTCGTGTCGATCGGCGCGCATTCCACTATAAGATCGTCTGGCCGATGCTCTCGCATGCGGTTGTAGAGCAGTCCGTGCGCAGTTTGTGCGAGCGAATCGGCGATGATTCCATTGTGGGTATCGCAGTTTTTCGCCATGACCATCAATCGATCGAACGTATGGATGAAGTTTTTCGTATGTCGGCGGCGAATTTCTGTTTTGTAAAACAACGCCTGGTAGCCACCGAACGTCTCATCGTCGGCTAACAGTATCTCACGGGAAAATACCTGGTCGTCGTCACGTGCCAGCAGGTGCCACATTTCCGCAATAACCTCTTTCGCAACAATTTGCCCTTCCGTTGCGCCCATCGTTGAAATGAACAACATGCCGGTAATCCCGCCCAGCTGACGTTTTACGTTCTCGGAAATCTTGAAAAACGTTTCCTGGCGAGCATTCATCTCGGTTGCTGCGATCGCTTGAGTCTGCTTTTCAGACTGGATCGACGTCTGCCGCAACACCTCTGTGTTGTCGGCCAGTTCCTTCTGCTGAATAAAGAGACCGATGACCAGCCACAGGAAGGCCAGCGGCGCGAAGGCGCCCTCAAGGAAACTGCCAATGTTTTGCAGTGGAATATCGTAAATCGTCGCCTGGCTGAAGTTGCCGCCGCGCAGGTAGGTGATACCGGCGATAATCCAGAGTGCGGTAATCGTAACGCCCATGATGATGCGCCAGTCCGTCTGACGCAACCGCGCAAACACTTTGTTCAACATGACCTGAACCTCTGTATCTGTCTGTGGTAAGTCTACATCGGATTCGGAGCCAGACGGGGAGTGAGCTGTCAGTTGCGGATCGATTGGCGCTCGCCCTTGCTGCGCCCGGCTTGCCATTATCAGGTACGCTGACGTCGACCGATGAATAAAAACACAGCAAGAAAAATCGCCGACATGATGACGTGGGCCCGGGTCTTCAGTGTTGTGCCAATAACGGTGCTGGCCTGGTATGAGCTTAAGTGGTGGGTGTTCGGGCTCTATATCGCCGCCTCATTGACCGACCTCCTTGACGGTATTTTTGCGCGTCGCGGTGCGCCGCCGGCGACCGATATTGATTTCGATGGTCTCGCGGACTTGCTTTTCATGGTCATGACCCTGCTCTGGTTGTGGCTGCTCATTCCCGGATTTTTCCCGAAGTACTGGCTTCCATACCTGCCGGCGCTGGTGTTACTCGAGACTTACATGATCTCGACCCGGATTCGCTTTCCGCAGTTGACCGTTCCGCATCTTGAATCTGGCCGCATTGCGATGGCACTGTTCTGTTTCTTGCTGCCGGTTCTGATTATCTGGAATGATATACCCTGGTTTGTCCATCTCGTGTTCATCGTCGGCACGGCCAGTAAGATTCAGCTCACTTGGAGCATCGCTGGCGCTGTCAAACCCAAACGGGTCAAAGAACCCAACCACTGAAGCTACTGTCTGCTGTTATTTCTTGTCTGGTTTTGGCACCGGTGCCGTGTACTTGATGCTTTGCATCATCTGCATCGCGTCAGCGCCAAAGTCGGGCGCGCCGTCGCTGGAGAAAAAGTAACACTTGGTGAGGAGATTACCGGAAGCGATAACCGCCATGGTGAGGTAGTCGAATTCACCTCTTTTCGATTCACGGTCGGTGATCGAAAAATAGTGTGCGGTATTATGTGGTCCCTGTAAATCGTTAATCGGGACGTCGGTTTCAAAAGAGATTTGCTTGAGCTTGGTGACTTCAACCTCCGTTATCTCCATCAGGTCCTTGGCGCTGATTGGATCGACAGCGAGAAACGATTGGAGGTGAACGAGGAAAAAGGGTTTTTCTCTAGGGCCATACGGTCCGAACTGGATGTCGGTAACGGCGTCGAAGGTCTCGTATTTCGGTTTCTTTCCCCAATAGTTAGGGTATTCCATCGTCAGCACACCGCCTCCGGCAACATCGAAACTCCTCTGTGTCCAGTCGTCTGCCCGACTATTAACCGAAAATAGCAGCAACAAACCGCAGCAAACGGCTGTGTTTCGTAATGTATTCAATAGCATAGTCGATTCCTGGAAAAACATGCCTTGTCGGACATCATCGGTGGTCGGTTGTTCCGAGTACAATATCTGTCCGTTAGCGCGGAAGAGGATGTCATGCAAATCCCAATAACTCTAATGTATGCCAGCATATTCGCCCTTTTTGCCCTGTTTCTGAGTTTTCAGGCCGGTTCTTTTCGTAGCAAGACAGGCCTCTCCGTTTTATTTGGCGAGCCCGCCAACATGGCTCTGGCCGAGAAGGTCCGGCGACACCAGAATTTTCTGGAGTATGTACCCATCTTTCTGATCGTCTTCGGGGCAATCGAAATCAACGGCGGCACGGCGTTGTTAACGTTGGTAACAGCGGGGTACGGTGTCTGGATGGCGGGGAGCTTGCTGCTCAGCTAGCGATGTCGACTTGAACGCCAAAGCGGCGGCGCTCACCGCAACGGCCATGCTGGCCTTTGCGGCGAACTCTGTTCTGTGTCGATTGGCGTTGGGTGCAGATCTTATTGATGCTGCATCCTTCACCACGGTCCGCGTTGTGGCCGGTGCGGCTGTCCTTGCCATCCTTATGGCGCCACGGTGGCGACAGCAGTCTCGTGCATCTGCCGACTGGCGGATGGTTTTCATGCTATTCGTCTACATGGTGTTCTTCTCCTTCGCCTACATCACGCTGAGTACCGGCACCGGCGCGCTGATTCTGTTCGGAGCTGTGCAATTGACGATGTTTGGTGTGGCTCTGTGTGCGGGCGAGCGCTTCAGCGGTGTGTCCTGGGTTGGGTTCAGCATTGCCTTTGCAGGCCTGATCTACTTGGTAGCGCCGGGTGTAACGGCGCCGAACCCTGTCGGTGCCATGCTGATGGCGGGCGCGGGCATTGCCTGGGGTGCTTATTCTCTGCTTGGCAAAGATGTTGCGGATCCGTTACAGG
>JADFHE010000035.1:19899-26641 GCA_022567295.1 Pseudomonadota bacterium
CTGATCTACTTGGTAGCGCCGGGTGTAACGGCGCCGAACCCTGTCGGTGCCATGCTGATGGCGGGCGCGGGCATTGCCTGGGGTGCTTATTCTCTGCTTGGCAAAGATGTTGCGGATCCGTTACAGGCCACGGCGAACAATTTCATGTTTTGTGTACCTCTGGTCATTGCCGTGAGTCTGATTTTCCACGCTGATTATGCGGCGACGCTCAACGGCGTTTTGCTGGCTTCGGCATCCGGCGGTATTGCCTCGGGTGTCGGTTACGCGATCTGGTATACGGCGTTGAAAAACCTCAACGCGACCCGGGCTGCGACCGTCCAGTTGACCGTTCCCGCGATTGCCGCTTTAGGCGGCGTCATTTTCATGAGCGAAGACGTCACAGCGAGATTACTGGCTGCATCGGCCGCAACGCTCGGCGGTGTGTGGATCGTTCTCGCCCAGAGGGCTAAATCTGTCGCCTAGCGTTGTGGCGGTTTAGGGACCTGCAGCACAGTAAATATCGTCAAATTTGGCTACAAAACGTGATTATCGGGGATTATTTTCGATGTGTGCGTTTTGTGGCTGGATATGGGAATGTTTTCAATGCTAAGGACTGGCGCTTCTAATGGAATAGTGAGCCGCGGCGCGGCGTTCCTCGCGTTCCTGGCCCTTGGTGGCTGTTCGATATTTGCACCGCAAATCGAGCCTGTCACCGAGCCTGAGATCATGCCCGCAAAGGTCGAGCCGCGACCCATCAAGCCGCCCGAGCCGCCGCTGTTACCACCTGTCGCGATCGTGCTGACGAGCAGTCAGCCGGCTTACCTGGATGTGGCGAACGCTCTGGCTCATCACCTCGATGACTTCAACGTCTATGATCTCAGTGACCGGAGTCGACCACCCGTCTCCGTTCTGCGGGCGATTAACGATTCGGATTCACGCACGGTTGTCGCCATCGGATTGCGCGCAGCCAGATCATCGGTCGCGATGTCCGATACGCCGGTCATTTTCAGTCAAGTATTCAATCATCAGGATTACAACCTGCTTACTGCCAATAGTCGTGGTGTCGCGCCGCTTGCACCGCTTGATGCCCAGCTCGCTGCGTGGATGGCAATCGATCCTGCGATTTCGCGCATCGGCATTATCATCGGTGAAGGGCACGATGCACTAATAGCCGAAGCACAATTGGCAGCACAGAAGCACGATGTTGAATTGCTCATCAGGGTCGCGCATTCGGACCAGGAAACAATCTACTTTTTCCGGCGCATGGTTCACAATATCGATGGCTTCTGGCTGTTCCCGGATAATCGCATTCTTAGCACTCGGTCGTTGCAGGCGATCCTGGAATCCGCAAGGCGAGGACAGGTTGCTGTCGCAGTACCCAATGAATCCATGTTGGCGATGGGAGCGACGATCAGCATTGCCACACAGGCCGAGGACATTGCCGCGACCATTGCCAGCATTATTCGAAAAATTCACGTCGAAGGCCTGCAAAACGTTCCCGCCATCAGCCCGCTGTCAGCGATTCGGGTGGTGACGCGAGATAGCCTTAAAGTTGTGAGGCGGTGAAAGCACGACTCGCTGCTTTTACCGGAGGCATTACGAAGCTGTTTAGCCGCCGGGGCCAGGATGCTAAAGGTGGCAAACGCGCACTCGTACACGAGATCCTTTCAATACAGGTGTTCAGCGCTGCGCTCGTCGGAGGATTGGCAATTGTCACCATCTACTGGGGCGGTCAATGGGTCTTGCACGACAACTACAGCCGCTGGGCTTTGCAATGGACCGAACAAATCAATGAGCTCGGCTCACCGCTCTATCTGGCGGACGACCAGGAGGCGCGAATAAGTCTGGACAACTTCGTCGATCGCTACCCGGAAATCGATCAGATCGTTTATTTTGCGAATGACGGCAGTGTTTTGCACTCCGTTGACAATTCCGAGGATGTTGATCCCATAAATGATCTGTCGGCGACACAGTTACAAGAGGCGATCGACGTTGTTGGTGATAAAGCGCCGTACGTGATGCGTGGTGGCCTCCTCGATCCGAGGCAGTTCGAAATCCTGGCGCCGGTTTGGATTGAATCCATTCCCGATGACGGGCTGTTCGGCTTCGACGCCGCCAGTCCAGCTGACTCAACCAAGATTGAGTTGCTCGGCTTCGTAAAAATGAAGCTCGATTTCGTCATATTTCATGATCGCCTGCTGTCGAATATTCGCTCCGCTATCATCGTATTGGTCATTTTTCTGATTTTGTTCGCGCTCTACGGACGACACGCTTTGCGCAATGCGCTGGCGTCCATCTCCGACCTGCAGCGGCCCATCAAGGAACTGGCCAAGGGCAACTTGGACGTAAAATTCAAACCGGCACAACATCGAGAAATCTCCGACATCGTCGAGGCCCTTCAGACTACTGTCACGGCGCTCAGCGAGCGAGACGCTCAGCTCCAGCAACTCGCCAATCACGATAGCCTGACCGGACTATATAATCGGCGCCGTTTTACCGAAGAGTTGAAAAAAGAGGTCATGGACGTGATGCGAACGGGTCGGTCCAGCGCACTATTCTTCGTTGATCTCGATCAGTTTAAATACATCAACGATGCTTGCGGACATCCGGCGGGCGACCGGCTCATTCGCAAGGTCGCGGACGAATTACAACGTAGTATCAGGCGGGACGATATGGTCGCGCGGTTTGGTGGCGACGAATTCGCAATACTTGTTCGCGATGTGAATGTCGCTGGCGCCAAGGCTTCCGCGGAAACCATTCTGGTCAATATGCGTCGCATGGCGCACATTGAGGGGGAGCAGGTTTTCCATGTTCACTGCAGCATTGGTATTGCAATCATGGTTGGCGACAACCTGCATCATGACGAGCTGATTAGTCAGGCCGATATCGCTTGTCGCGAAGCCAAATCTGCGGGCCGCAATCGAGCACGTGTCTACTCTCTGACCGATGGGCACGAGCAGCGCGGCGTTACCGATGTTGGCTGGATGAACTGCCTGCGGAAGGCACTCGACGAAAACAAATTCCAAATTCGCTATCAACCGATCAACCGGATATCGACCGGCGAGACGACGCATCATGAATTGCTCATCCGGCTGAAAATGGAAGACGGTGAATTCGTTTCGCCGGATGCATTCCTGCCGTCTGCTGTGCGATTCGGGCTCATGAACGAAATCGACTTCTGGATGATTCATCACGCATCGATTGCTTATGCGGAGTACTCTCGCCCCGGAGCCCGACTCAAGTTCTCCATCAATCTTTCCGCAAATGCATTCGAAAACGATGATCTGACAAGTTACGTCAAAGAAAACTTCAAAAAGTACAATGTGCGGCCAAGCGACATTGTTTTCGAAATAACGGAGAGCCTGGCTGTTCGACGTCCGCTGCAGGTTGATCGTCAGATCGCTACATTGCGTGATTTTGGCTGCAAATTTGCGCTCGACGATTTCGGAACGGGCTACAGCTCGTTTGGTTACCTGCAAAAGCTGCAATTCGACTACATCAAAATTGACGGGACGTTTGTGCAGGACCTGCCCAATAATTCTGTTGATCAAAAAATGATCAAATTGATTGCTGAGGTTGGCCGGGAAGCGGGGATGCAAACAATTGCCGAATACGTAGGCAGCGCTGAGACACTCGTGTTGCTGTCCGAACTCGGGGTGGATTTGGCACAAGGCTATTTTGTCGGCCGTCCCACGAAAACGCCGAAGAGTAGATCCACGCCGATTTCACTGAGCTCGCACCGTCAGCGACGATCGCAGAAATAGTTGCCGAGTAGCTTAAACTCGTCGACACGCCGACTGCCATTACGCAGTGGCTTGAGTTGCGCGGCGCGAGCGTGACCCACAATGCGGCATAATCGGAGTCGGGCATATAGGTCCGAATCTGGCTAGTGTGAATCCGGAGTGCGCGTATACTTTGCGTATGCTCCGGATTTCTGACACGTCACAAAGTGAAATATACGAAACTGCGAGGCTATCTCGCGACGCTCGATTTGACGGGCGTTTTTTTGTGGGTGTCAAAACGACTGGAATCTATTGTCGACCGGTCTGTCCTGCAAATGCACCGAAAAGAGAAAACGTTTCCTTTTATCCGACTGCCGCCGCGGCGAGCGAAGCGGGCTTTCGGCCCTGCCTCCGATGCCGGCCGGAATGTGCCCCAGGGACCCCGGCCTGGTTGGGCACCTCGACTACGGTTCAGCGCGGTCTGCGCCTGATCGCAGACGGTGCTCTGGACGATAGCGATATCGAGAATCTATCGGAGCGGCTAGGCGTGACGAGCCGTCACCTGCGGCGCTTGTTCAACCAACATCTGGGTGCGAGTCCAATCGCCGTCGCCCATACGCAAAGACTTCACTTCGCGAAGCGCCTCATTGACCAAACGACGCTGCCGATGGCAGAGATCGCGATGGCGTCCGGTTTTGGCAGTACGCGGCGCTTCAACGACGCATTCCGCAATACCTACGGTCGAACACCGCGAGAACTGCGAGGTCGCCGAACTATCGTCGAGCCGTCCGCTGGTTTGACGCTGCAACTGCCCTATCGGTCTCCGTTCGACCTGGGAAGCCTTCTGAGATTTTTTGCCGCCAGGGCGATTCCTGGTGTGGAAGTAGTAACGGATGGTCGTTACCTTCGCAGCGTAATTTTGGACGGATCGCAAGGCGTCATCGATCTGCACGATGATGGTGAAAACGTTTTGCTTACTGTGCATGGCGCAGGTACGCGAGCGTTGCTGCCGATCATACAGCGTGTTCGAGGAATGTTCGATCTGGACGCGTCTCCGGATGACATCTCGCGCGTCTTGTCGCGAGACCGACTCTTGAAGTCACTACTGCGCAAGAGTCCGGGTATTCGTGTGCCCGGCGCCTGGGACGGATTCGAACTAACGGTTCGCGCGATCCTCGGGCAGCAAATATCCGTCGCAGCCGCGACGACGCTTGCGAGCAGAGTCGTCCAACGCTATGGCGAAGACCTGAACGTTGCGGTGCCCGGTCTTGAAGGCGATGCCATGCCCCGACAGTTATTTCCACATCCCGAAAAGTTGTTGCGTGCACGTCTGGGCGACCTCGGCATCATCGCCAGTCGTGCGGACACGATCCGGCAAATTGCCAGGGGCGTCGTTGAAGGGCGGATCAGCTTTGATTCCGCGCAGGGAGTGGACGAGTTTTGCACTTCACTGGTCGCCATCAAGGGTATCGGCGAATGGACCGCACAGTACGTCGCGATGCGGGCGCTGAAAGACCCCGACGCCTTTCCGCATGCGGATCTCGGTTTACTGCGCGCGTTCGATGGACCTGATCGCGATCGCATGAAACCTGCCGAGCTCAAGGTTCGCTCAGAAGTTTGGCGCCCCTGGCGCGCTTATGCGGCATTATTGTTATGGAGTTCCGGCGAGAACTCTGGAGGATGAAAGATGTACTACTGTTACTTCGATACACTGATCGGTGAGTTATTGCTGGCGGGCGAGGTGAACACGTTGTCGCTGATCGGGTTTCCGAAAGGTGTTATGCGCCGCGACCCGGAACCGGACTGGATCTACAATGAGGAGCCATTCACAGACGTCCGCGAGCAACTGGCGGAGTATTTCTCGGGCGAGCGCAAGGACTTCGATCTGCCGCTCACGATTGCGGGCACCGAGTTTCAGCTCAGCGTCCTGGAAGCGCTGCAGAAAATTCCGTACGGCGAGACGAGGTCCTACGGAGCGATTGCAAAGCAGATCGGCCGGCCGAGAGCCGTGCGCGCAGTTGGCGCTGCGAACGGCCGCAATCCAATTCCAATCATTGTACCGTGTCACCGAGTCATCGGTCATACCGGCGACTTGACAGGTTTTGGTGGCGGACTCGATACCAAGGAAGTGTTGCTGAGACTTGAGGCGGAAAACAGCGGCGGGTTGTTATAAGACCTTACCTTCCATTGTTTTAATCACTCCTGATGGCTCCACGCCAGCTATGACCCGGTCGTCCGTCTGCACCGTCGCGAACGCCGATTGTAACGGCAACACGCCGGCCCAGATCGGGATCTCATAGTCTTCGTCTTCATCTTCTGGCATCCCCGTCGAGATCTTCGCCGACGCAGACTCGATTGAGAGCGCAATAACACCGGTCATTTTCAATTCCTTCTCCTGCGGGGCTCGCAACTCGTCCCAGCGTCCTGGCATGGTGCAGTCGCTGATTACACGCAACGCGTGAAGCTTTTCGTCTGGATCCTCAATCAAGCGCACACTTCCGAAGACCGTTACGGAGCGATAGTTCATCGATGAATTGAATGCCGAGCGCGCGTATACCAGGCCGTCGACATGCGTCACGTTCAGACAAGCTGTACCGGTGTCTTTGAGCAAGTGAATAATGCGAGCCTTGCGGGCGCCGTGCAAAAAAATGGTTTCGCGTTCCCGTCCAAACAACATCGGGACGACGACCGGCTCGCCATCCTGAACAAATCCGACGCTAGCTATCAAAGCCGAATTCAAAATTGCATGTACCGTCTCAGTATCGTAAACCGCATTCTCGCGGAGTTGCCGTACTTTGTTTTTCTTGCCTACCGTGTATTCGGATGCCAATGGATCACTCCGTTAAGGATTCAGGAAAATTGGTGCCAGCTTGTATGCCACTGCCGATACCAAAACGATACTGATTAGGTTTAGCGCAAGACCCGCTCGCGCCATGCGTGGGATGGTCAGCAACCCGGAGCCAAACACAATCGCATTCGGTGGCGTTGCGACCGGCAACATGAATGCGCAGCTTGCGGCCAACGTTACCGGTACCGCGAGT
>JADFHE010000035.1:26740-33804 GCA_022567295.1 Pseudomonadota bacterium
GCGCAAGACCCGCTCGCGCCATGCGTGGGATGGTCAGCAACCCGGAGCCAAACACAATCGCATTCGGTGGCGTTGCGACCGGCAACATGAATGCGCAGCTTGCGGCCAACGTTACCGGTACCGCGAGTACAATCGGGTCGTACCCCGCTTCGATCGCGACTGCACCGACGACCGGAAGGAATGTCGCAGTGGTCGCGATGTTGCTGGTCAACTCTGTCAGAAAGATGATCAAGGTCGCCGTGACAATGACAATCATGACCAGCGGCAACGTGCCGACAGCGTGCAGGCTGCCACCCAGCCACTCGGCAAGGCCGGTTCGCGATACCGCGCCGGCGAGCGTCAGTCCACCGCCGAACAAAATTAGAACGCTCCAAGGTAATTTCTCCGCGTATTGCCATCGCAATATCAATGGATCCGTCTTGTCGCCGCTAGGAACCACAAACAGCAATATTGCCCCCGCCATCGCGATGAGCGAATCATCGAGCGCCGAAAGCCCGGGATATTGCGATAGAGCCGGTCTGAATACCCAGAAGAACGCCATCAAGAGGAAAACGATTCCCACACGTTTTTCGGGAACTGACATCCGCCCCAGCTCTGTCTTCATTCGCTTGAGAGCCGCGCGGCCTTCGTCCGACGTGACGAAGTCGACCTTGAACACCCAGCGAGTCAGTGCCAGCCACGCGAGAGGCAACATCATCGCGGACAGCGGCAGTCCAACCTTCATCCAGCTGGAGAAATTGATTTCCGTGCCATAGTTCTCAAGCATGAAAGCAGCGAACATGGCATTCGGCGCTGTGCCGACCAGTGTCGCCATACCGCCGATTGTTGCACCGTAGGCAACGCCAAGCAGTAGCGAAAACTGAAAGTCTTCTCTGCCTTTGTCGTTAAGGGTGCCGACCGTCTTGTGAATGACGGTAATGATCGAGACGGCGATCGGCAGCAACATCATGGTTGTCGACGTATTCATCACCCACATGGATATCAGTGCACTTGAGAGCATGAAGCCGCCAACAAGTGAGCGGCCATTGCCACCGGCACGCTGCAGAACGGTGAGCGCAATTCTGCGGTGAAGGTTCCAGCGCTGCATTGCGAAGGCGACGATAAAACCGCCGAGAAACAGGTAGATAACTTTGTTCGAATACGGTGCTGCCGTTTCTTGAATACTGGCAATGCCAAATAACGGAAAGGCGACCAGCGGCAGTAGTGCCGTGATCGCGATCGGTACGGCTTCGGTTGCCCACCAGACAGCCATCAATACGCCGACAGCGGCAGTCATCCAGGCATTGTTACTCAAGTCTTCCGGCGCGCCGGCCAGCATCATCAATAACAAAAAGGCGGGTCCCAGAAACAAGCCGACGAGCTGGCTGGTTGATCGTCCATCGATCATTGCACTATCGTCCAAGTTCTTCTCGCTTTATTTTCGGATGACGTACCGAAGGCTACCTGTTCTTCGTCTGCTCGTCGTCAATTTCGGGCAAAATACCGGAAAGTACCTAAATATAGTGGTTTCCTCGCCTTCCAATACTATATGTAGTAGCATTCCGTGCGTACCAATCCGGTACGCACGGAGATGAGATGTAGGAAGGCAAGCGGGCAAACCGCCATGCCGGATGCATGACTCGAAGGCGGGCGATACGTGAACCCTCTCAACACGTCACCCATGCAACTGCATACCTGCAATCAGTTGTGGCCGACGACGAAGCGGAATGCCAACCGGGAAACGGAGCACGCCGAATACTGTTGCGACATTGATGTTTCAAACTATTCGAAAGCGATCTGAACCCAGCCGGATACATCTTCTGCTTAATATGCCGCCCAGATTCTGGGCGGCTTTTTTAGTCAGGATGACTTTATGCCGCGGAGCACAAGGATGTGCAAGAGTCGCGTTCATGCCAACCTAGAGGGCATCAATGAATTCACGGCTGACAACGGCCATGGGATATGTGGCTGCTGCGATATTGCTTGGCGGCTGTGCGAGTGGACCACCGCAACTGCCGTACCCGGCCTTCGTTCAGGTCGATGAACTCAACGATATTTTCATGGCCAGCCTGCCCGGTGTTCGGGCGAAACAGTTATCGGGCGATCCGCAAACGCGGCGGACAAGTAATAGAGTCGATCTGCCGAAGGACTGGAAAGGAACCAGCGGTGGAGTGCCGGGTCGCTCAATGGAGATATTCGTGGTGACCGGCGAACTGAGGATTGCCGATATTGCTCTGACTACTGGCGGCTATGCGTTCCTGCCTGCCGGTTCGTTGGGCTTCAATATGGCGGCAGATGAAGGTGCCCGCATCCTGTACTTCGTTAACGACACTGATCCAGAGTCGATTATTCGCTCGCCGATTATTATCGATAGCGGGTTGCTGGAATGGCAAGCTACCGCGAAAGTAGGAGTGAGTTCAAAGGAATTGCGCTACGACCCTGGCAATGGCGCGAAGACGTGGCTGGTCCGTGTATCCCCTGGAGCAACGCAATCCTGGGAATCTTCCAGCGCAGTGCGAGAGGGCTATCTGGTCACCGGCAATCAACAGTATTCCGAGTGCTTGAATGGCGAAATTGAAACCTGGCAGTATGCGCCGGGAGGCTATTTCAATCGGCCGGCGAATACGATCAGTGGCGGGCCGGATTCACTGGCTCTGACGGAGTCAATTTGGTTAATGCGTGAGACACAGAAGGGCGACGTGGTTGTCTGGCCTGCGTGCATTGCTCAGGCAACGGACGAGCAGCCCTAGAATCGCTCGTTATTCTCGATGCGGAGATTGTTGATACGTGTTCTGCCGAGAATTTTCAGCAGAACATTGCGGCATGCTGCCATGATCGGGTAGAGCATGTGGGCTATCTTCTGCGATCGGAACAGCCAATACGCGAGGTGGTTAATGGCGCCTTTTCGTGAACTCATTGTCGCTAGCGTGTGTATCGCGTCGCTGCCGTAATAGAAATTGTCACCTACTTTCAGCACCATTCCCGCATCAATGTCGAGACCGATAGCGGTGATTTCGTCCATAATTTCCGAGTGGACGCGGGCATCGATGCGAACCAGATCGCCTGCTGAGCTCACGATGTCAATTCGCTGGCAGTAAAAATCACAGACCGGGCATTGGCGATCGTAAACGAGCTTGATGCTTTTTTCATCGTGCACGGTGAGCCCCTGGCCTCTGCACCCTATTTCTTGACGAGCTTTGTGATCTTCGTTCCAAGCGCCATCAGCTTTGTCAGTGTGCCGGTCGGAATTTCACTGATCTGCTCGTACCAGTCGCTGGTCGATTCAACGAACTCGAGCATGTTCTTGATGCGGTCCTTAGTCACCGGATCGGTTTCTTTCTCGGCTTGTACCTCGGCAGCGCAACCCTTCAGCATTGCCAGCGTTGGATTGAGTTCGCGCTGCTTGCGCTGTTCAATGATAACGCGAAACAATTCCCATACCTCATGTAGCGATTCGAAGTAATCCCGCCGGTCTCCCAACAAATGGGTCATCCGGACAAGCCCGTAACTCTGCAATTCGCGAATACTGGTGCTCACGTTAGAACGGGCAACCGAAAGCAGATCGACGATCTCATCGGCTCGCAGTGGCTTTGGCGAGAGGTAGAGCAGCGCTTGAATTTGGGCGACAGTTCGATTGGTACCCCAACGGGTACCCATTTCGCCCCAGTGCAGGACGTACTTTTCAACGGCGGGAGTCATTTGCATCTGTCGTTTCTCTTATTTCTGTTCGTACTGAAATTACGCTTACATTAGCGTCAAATCAAGCTTTTCAAGCCGCCTTCCCGAATACGCCGTTGTTTCTTCCCAACCCACAGGCGAAAAAACGGCGTATTCGGGAGGTCGACTTGCAACGTGTATTTACGGTGCAGTGGCGGTCATGACAACTCGGTGAGGAGCCGGCCAGCCCTCTATCGTGCGGGTCGAATCGTTCGGATCCAGGGCTTCACGCAGAGAATCAAATGTCATCCACTCGGTAGATCGTTGCTCGGCGACCGTTGTCATCGATTGATCGATCACCTCAATTTCGGCGTAACCGCAGCGCGTCATCCAGGTTGTCAGTTCAGGGATCGTCGGTAGCAACCAGACATTGCCCATGCGGGCATACCGATCCTCCGGCGTTGCCGCAAAGGCGTCGTCGCCCGGAAGATAGATCGTTTCGAGTACCAGCTGTCCTTCAGGCCGAAGCGTCTGCCGGAGCTGGCGAAGATGATCGATAGGTGCCCGCTGATGGTAAAGAACGCCCATCGAAAACGTTGTGTCGAATTTCCGGGCAGGCAGTGGTAGCTCGTGCAAGCGGGCCGGCAGGACGAAAACGCACGGGTCGCATTCGAATCCGTTGACCGCCAGAAACTGCATGACGTAAAGCAGCGACGGGTCGATGCCGATCACAGCTCGAGCGCCCGCCTTTCGCATCTGCAAAGCGTAGTAGCCGTTACCGCAGCCAACGTCGAGTACGGTCCTGCCGGCAAGCGGGCCGAGCGCATCTTTGAGGCGCGCCCATTTCAAGTCACTGCGCCACTCGGCGTCGACTTTGACTCCGGAAACCTCGAACGGCCCTTTGCGCCATGGTGACAATTTGAATAGTAATTCGCGAATTTTGCTCGAATCGCCTTTTGCGTCTGGCAACGATCGCACGACATCGTGCCATTTGTCGAAGTCGCCGTGACCTGTCGAGGAAAGTCGCTCTTTGATCAGTGGGGTGAGAACATCCGGCCAATTATCCAGACCGATGGAGCAGAGGCACTCAGCAAGTCTTTGCGTATCGATCATCGAATCGCGATGATGGACACGAAATTGAAATAGCGCAGCCACACAGCGGTGTGGCTGAAGCCGGCCTCCGCCAAGCGGCTCCGGTGTGCGGCAACGGTTTCGGGAATGAGCACGTTGTCAAGCGCGGCTCGTTTGCGGCTAACTTCCAGCGCGCTGTAGTCATTGCGCTGTTTATGCTCGCGGTGCAGATCTACGAGCAATTCTTCCATTTCGGGAATCTCATCGACCACCTTTTCGGACAACACCAGCAGGCCACCGTCGTTCAGGCCATCGTAAATCGACCGCATCAGCGCGTTGCGGTCAATCATTGGCAGAAACTGCAACGTATAGTTCAATACGATCATGGATGCATTTTTGAACTCAATGTCGCGAATGTCTGCTCGCAGTACCTCAACTGGCGTGGCCGGCGTAAATTGCCGGTCGTCCTCAGCGAGGATCTCCCGGCAGCGTTTAGTCATTGCCGGAGCCGTATCCACGGCGACGATGCGGCATCCCGGCGTGTCGATGCCCTGGCGCATGGCGATTGTGGCAGCGCCTAACGAGCAGCCCAGGTCGTAGCAGTTTGTGTCCTGTAGCACGTAGCGTGCCGCCAGTGATCCGATTGCCTCAATAGTGGCGTCGTAGCCCGGAATCGAGCGCCGCAGCATGTCCGGAAAGACCTTTGCGACCTCATCGTTGAAGCGAAACGGTTTATCGTCGGACGGTTTGTCGTAAATTTTATCGCTGGTCATTGATCAATTTTATTGGCAGCGCGAAGCCTGCCCCAAGGGTACAATTCCGTATGCTACGCGAACTTCACACAGAACTCGGCATTCCGGACGACTACGGTCTCGACGGCACGAAACCTGTTTTCGACGAGGCAGTCGATTTGGTCGATGTCGGTCCGAATCTGCTTGGCCGTATGCAGCGACTGACGGTCGAAACGGCGGCCAGCTGGCAGGAAATGCTGGCCGCAGCCCGTGATGACGGCATCACGCTTCTGATCGTCTCGGGGTTTCGAAGTGTCGATTATCAGGCTCGCCTGATTCGCAAGAAAATCGATGCGGGCCAAGAGCTTAGGGACATCCTGAACGTCAATGCAGCGCCCGGATACAGCGAACACCACAGCGGCAGGGCGATCGATATCGCGACGCCGGGATCAAGGCCTCTGACCGAGGAATTCGAGGCGTCTGCGGCGTTCGCCTGGCTTGAAAATAATGCTTCGACGTTCGGATTTTCGATGAGCTATCCACGCGAGAATCCGCAAGGATTCATCTACGAACCGTGGCATTGGGCGAAATCGGCCTGAGAACCGTCGGATTGTGGCTGGAAGCCCTTTCAGACAAGGCTTTCAGCAGAATCAGGCCGCACGGCAGAAATATGAAAAATCAGTCGTTTAGCGGTTGACAGTAGGCCGGTGTAATTAGACAATGCCCGGCTTGCGTACCGGAGGGGTACTCAAGCGGTCAACGAGGGCAGACTGTAAATCTGCTGGCTACGCCTACGTAGGTTCGAATCCTACCCCCTCCACCAGACGATGGTGTGGCTGGGGGTAGGATCAGCCAGTGTCCAGCAACGCGGCGATACAGACAGGAATAATGATATCCGGACGGTTTAAGAGAACAGACTGTCAGGATTTTTGTACGCCAAATAAAAGGCCAGAATGGCAGGTAGTACTTGGTCTGCAAAGATGCGAGGCGAACGATTGAAAATCATGAAAGGGCTCTGACCCCGCTGTATATAAGGAGTCATGATTTATTAATAGGGCGGGTGTAGTTCAACGGTAGAACCTCAGCCTTCCAAGCTGATGATGTGGGTTCGATCCCCATCACCCGCTCCATCAAACGAAGGTTGTGCTGAAGCTGCGAGTTACTCGCCCGGCGAATTGCCCACATAGCTCAGGGGCAGAGCACTTCCTTGGTAAGGAAGAGGTCCCCGGTTCAAATCCGGGTGTGGGCTCCAGCAGGAGCACCCATAGAGCATAAACGGCCCTGGCCGCGAATGTATTTTTAACGGTTTTCAGCTTAGGCACGGGAATAGGGAAATGTCTAAAGAGAAATTTATCAGAAATAAGCCGCACATAAACGTCGGCACGATTGGTCACGTTGACCACGGCAAGACCACGCTGACTGCAGCACTGACCAAAGTAATGGCGGAGTTGCACGGTGGTGAGGTATCGGCGTACGACCAGATTGACAACGCCCCGGAAGAGCGCGAGCGCGGTATCACCATTGCCACGGCGCACGTTGAGTACGAGAGTGCAAACCGTCACTACGCTCACGTTGACTGTCCGGGACACGCGGATTACGTGAAGAACATGATCACGGGTGCAGCGC
>JADFHE010000008.1 GCA_022567295.1 Pseudomonadota bacterium
AGTCAGTAGCCACGATCACATCTTCGACATCGTGTGTGCCATAGGCTTTGTTGAGGGAGAGTGCGAAGGCTAGCCCCCGGCCACCTGAACCCCGAACATTCGGCATCACCACGACGTAGCCATTGGCCGCAAACAGCTGGACCCGGAAATTGAAGCCGTAGTCGTACTGCGACTCCTGCCCACCGTGAAGCCAAAGTATGGCCGGGTATTGCTTGCGCGGATTGAAGTCGCGCGGCTTGTAAACGAAGGTCTGGATCTCGGTTCCGTCGAGCGTATCGAAGCGCAGCTCCTCGGCGTCCGCCAGATAAATCGAATTCAGCAGCTCATCGTTGACATGCGTAAGGCGGCGCCGCTCCGTAGAGAGGGCGAACGACTCAGCGTCGAGTACGAACAACTCACCGGGCAGACGGGGCTCGCTGACGACTGCGAAAACACTACCGTCCGGTGCCACCGCGGTCGCACCTACAGCGACGTGGCCAGCTATCAGTCGGGTCAGTTCGCCATTAGCAACCGATACAGCAACCAGATCAACCTCGCCATCATCCTCAAGCTGCACGTATATGCGGCTGCCATCCGGAGAAAAAACCGGACTGTAAGCCTTGCGATCGAGTGCCTCCGTGGTAAGCAGCACGGGCTCGTCGTCACCGACACGAATAATCGCGACCTTTGATTGCAGGTAAGACACTGGAATGTCGTCGCGGTCCGTGGTCGTCGTGATGTAGGCAATTCTCTCGCCGTCCGGGTGCCAGATGGGCGAGCCGTCGGACCAGGGGTTCGTCGTTACCCGGACCAACTCCTGTTTGTCATGCGGAGTATCTGGCTTCACCAGCCAGATGTCGGAATTAGAATTGGCGTCCGGCTCGACGGTGCGATTACTGACAAAAACAATCTTGCTGCCGTCCGGAGACCAGGCCGGCGAGTAGTCCTCATAGTCGCCTGATGTAATCTGCGTAACGGACTTTTTGTCAATGTCGAAAACGTAGAGGTGAGCGCGCAGGCGGTTCAAATAGCCGACGTAATCTTCCTTGAACTTCAAACTATCGATGACCCACGGCCCTGGTCCTGTGTCCGCTTGCCAATCACGAATAACCAGCGCCAGTTGCTTCCCATTGGGCGACCACTCGTAACCCTCGACACCGCCGTCGACATCGGTCATTTGCACACGCTCACCGCCGCGCATATCCAGCGTAAATACTTGCGAACTGTCGCCGTCATTACCGGTAGCAACGAACGACAAGTGTTTACCGTCCGGGCTCCAACGGGGACTCCACGCCGAAGATCCTTTGGCCGTCATTGGCAGTGGATCACCGCCAGACATTGCAACCATCCACACTCGCGTTTCGCGACTGTCTTTCTCGAGGTCCTGAGTACTGACCGTGTAGGCGACCCATTTACCATCCGGACTGACTACCGGACTGCCAACTCTTTTCAGCGCGAAGTAATCATCAACCTCGAGCGGGCGAAGTGCGTCGATTTCTTTCGCAACAGCCGACGACCCTGCGCCAGCCAGTAGTAGCGCGAGCAAAGTGAGCTCAACATACGAATGTCTTTTCATAACAGTCTATTTCTCCAGATCGCGCGTAGGCGAAGGCGTAAGTTCCTGGTCAACGATTCGATTCAATCGAATTCGCTGCAGCTTGAAGCGTTGCGTAAGATCCGCAAACACCGCGACCATGGACGCCGTCGGTCTGGCATCGCCGCTGTTAACAGCGCTCGAGAGCGAGCTCAGCTTTTCAGTCAATCCTGGTGGACTCCACATCATCGGGTGTTCGGGAGATCCCATCCATATCATTAGAATTCCTTCAATATCCCGCAGCTCTTCCAGGATCGCGTCGGCATCGGCGCCGAAATTCTCAGGCAAATCAGCTCGACGCTCGTTGAACTGGGCGCGGACTTCCCTGATCTTAAGCACGGTGTCGGACACTTCCGTAAATCGATCCCGGATATCGACCATCAGGTCGAACTGTGCCCTGAGGTCTGCGTCGCTGGCCCTTATTCTCGGATCCTTCCGAATCTCAAAAGGCTGCTCGAACGTTTTTCCGTCCACCGTGAGTTGGACCCTGTATTGTCCGGGCGGCGCAACCGGCGAAGTCGGCGGCGAGTAATCAACACTCATGAATCCGTCGAGCGCGCCATTGGGCGGCGGCATCACGGTGCCCGGATATCGCATATCCCAGAAAAAGCGGTTCATCCCAACGCCAGCGGACGGGCCGTCCTCCGCGTCGCTGGAAAACGCTTTGATAATCTCGCCACTGGTTTCTGTGACGGTGACGGTCAACGGACCGTTCGCGGCTTCGGCCAGGTAATAATCGATTGTCACACCGCGCGACGGATTCTTCGCACCACGATATAAGCCGCTCCAACCGCGCCCGCCTCGAAGGTGTCGAGAGGCAGGTGCCACCTCAAACAAATGCACGGGAGCGGAAGCCACGTCGGGCGTAATCGTTCGCAAGGCAGAGATATTGTCGAGAATCCAGATGCCGCGACCGTGGGTCGCCACTACCAGGTCGTCGTCCTTCACCTGCATTTGCATTACCAGTACCGCTGGCAGATTACCGTTCAAGGGCTGCCAGTTGCCGCCGTCATCAAAGGAGATGTACGCGCCCGTTTCGGTGCCGGCATAAAGCAATCCCGGACGAACCGGGTCCTCACGAATGACCCATGAAAAATCATTGTCATGAATACCATCGGTGATTCGGTGCCATGTGTCGCCGTAATCAGTGGTCTTGTAAAGATACGTCGAGCGATCGCTGACCCTGTGACGTTCCCCGGAAATATAGGCTGTACCCGGGTAATGGTGCGACACGTCAATCGCCGTTATCGTGGTCCATTCAGGAAGATCCGGCGGAGATACATCAATCCAGTTTTGACCACCATCTTTTGATATCTGCACGTTGCTATCGTCAGTGCCCACCCAAAGTTCACCTTCCTTGAGCGGAGACTCCGCCAGGGTCCTGATGACACTGGAATGAAATAGCGAGGACGCATTGGAACTAATGGGCCCGCCCGATATCTCGCCCATCACCTCCCGGCGGTTGCGTGTGAGGTCGGGACTGATCTGTTCCCATGTTTGACCTTCATCTGTGGATTTAAATACAAACTGTGCGGCGGTGTAGAGCGCGTTCGAGCCGTGCGACGACCGAAGAATCGGAAACGAGTAATAAAATCGCAAATGGAAATCTTTCATCGCGGTTCCGAATACCCATTCGGGCCAGACGCTGATCTGTGGAGCCTCGCCGGTTTCCCGATCGATGCGCACGGTTCGGGATCGATCATTGGCATAGATGACGCTACCGTCAGGCGTAACCGCCGTCTGTCCACCTTCACCCACAGGCAGCGGAATATAGTGCGTCCGATCGATGGTCGGATCGTCGGTTTGACTGGGGATCGCGATGTGGCTGTTGTCGTTCTGCGCGGCATAAACCCAGTAGGGCTCCTGGTCGTCCACGGCCAGGCTAAGCAGGTCTGCGGTCGGCTGATTATTCAGATCCGACCAGGATTCGCCGCCGTTCATTGTTACCGATGCGCCACCGTCGCCACCCTCGATGATTCGGCGTGAATTGTTGGGGTCGATCCATAGCGCGTGCGGGTCCCAGTTTTCCATCTCAATACGTTTGAATGTTTTGCCGGCGTCTGTCGACTTCAGCAAACCACCGATGGGTTGAATGTAAACGACATCCGGATCCTGCGTATCGGCGGTAATGTAGTTGTAGGAATTGGGTATCTCCATCTTGCCGGGGTCATAGTGTGTTCTTTGCCAGGTGGACCCACCATCGTCCGATCGGTAGATGCCGCCCTCTCCGGCATCCGCCTCTATGAAGGCATACACGCGACTGCCCCGCGCCGGCGAAATGGAAACGCATATTTTTCCGACCATGCCTTTCGGCATTCCCGGGTTGTGGGTGATGTCGGCCCACGTATCCCCACCATCCATGCTCTTGAAAAGACCACTGGTCGGGCCGCCGCTTTCCTCGTCCCACGGATACGTCACGTGGTGATTCATCGACGCAATGATTACATCAGGATCTTCGGGATCAATCGTCAGATCGACACCGCCAGTGGTGTCACCCTTGTAGAGAATCTGCTCCCAGGTCTCGCCGCCGTCCCGCGTTCGATAAATGCCGCGATCCGGATTGGGGCCGAACATGTCCCCCATGGCCGCTACGTACACGATGTCCGGGTCGCTTGGATGAATACGGATTCTGGCGATGTGTCGGGTCTCCTTTAGACCGACGTTGACCCATGTGTCGCCACCGTCGATGGATTTATAAACGCCATCGCCCGGTGAAATGAACTGCCGCTGCACGCCTTCGCCGGTTCCAACATAAATCACGTTGGAATCAGAGAACGACACGTCAAGTGCACCTACTGCAGGAAACTCAAAGTAGTCGTCAGACACGTTTCGCCAGTTGAGTCCGGCATCCGTGGTCTTCCAGACTCCACCGTGAGCAGCGCCGAAATAGTAAACAAAAGGATCGTCGAGAGTACCCGCCACAGCGAGGACACGTCCTCCGCGGTATGGCCCGATGAAGCGCCACTCGGTGGCCGCAAGAAAGCTGTCATCGACGCTTGGGTATGCAACAAGCGCAGTGCTCGGAGTGTTTTCAATAGAACTCTCGTCAGCACCACAACTTGCCAGCAAGACGCCGGCCAACAGACCGGTGACCGGATTAGTGAATTTCATGTCTTGCCCCTTTTGCGGAGAACTGAACGAACTAAATAGATCGCAACACAAGTAGCAACCAACGCGGCGACAGTCATTGCCTCGTCAAGCGGCAATTGCACGAGTAACCCGCCGACGAACAAACAACTCAGACCAGGAATGACGGGGCCGAATGGCAGCTCGAACTCGTCCTCTTTGGGTAATCCATCGCGCTGGCGCAAGCGCCAAACAGCCACGCTAACCGCGAGGTAGATAAGCAGCAGCGAACCGGTTGCGACACCAGCCAGATACATGAACGTACCGCTCAACGCGAATACGGCAACGACTATCGCAAAGAAAATAATCGCTACATACGGCGTCTTGTACTGTGGATGAACCTTGCCCAGAATCTTCGGCAGATTATCGTCCTGCGATGACGCGAAGATAACCCGTGGTCCACCGAGCATGTCGCCACTGAGGGTGCTATAAATCGAAATGACCGCGCCGACGATTAGCATCTTTCCGCCCCAGTCACCGAACACTTCTGTTGCCACGGCCACTAGCGGCGCTTTCGTGTTGTTCGCGAGCTCCGGACCGAGTACGCCTTGCGACACTGTCTGCAAGCCGACGTAAAGCAGAAGAATTCCACACAACCCAAACAAAAGTCCCATCGGTACCGTTTTCGCGGGATTTTTTATCTCGCCGCTCGTGCTCAGCGCACCCTCAGCACCGGTAAACGCGTAGAACAGAATAATCGTAGCCGCAGCGACGCTTGAAGCGCTGGGCCACTCGGGGATAGCGAGGTTCGATACGTCCATGGCGAACAGGCCGACGACCAGCAGCAATAGTAGCGGCACCAGCTTGGCCAGGGTGTTGAAGATGAACAAATTTACACCGGCTTTAACGCCTCGAACATTCACCGCGGCCAGAAAGATAAGCACCGTGACGATGAAAACTGCGCGTGGAATGTTTTGCTCGAGGATCGGAAACAGAATGGCGAGCGAGTCGACCATGATGACCGTAATCGCGGCATCCGCCAGCGCGGACCAACCGAACCAGAACAGGATCGATGCGATAAACCCGGCAAACGGTCCGAACGCCTCCTCGACGTAGGCGTAGGAACCGCCGCTTCGGGTAATGCGGCTACCGACCTCGGCGAAACACAGGAATACGAGTGCAACTGTGACGGAGCAAATCAGGTAAGCAATTATCGCTGCTGACCCAAGCTTTGCGGCGACAATACCCGGCAGTACGAAAATGCCGGCCCCAACCACCATATTGACGACATTTAATCCGACGGCACCAGTGCCGATTACCCGTAGTAGTCCTTCGTCTTGAACGCTATTCGAAACAGCCATGTGAGCCTTTTTTTATTGACGATCGCGCGCGGTGTGTAGGTAGTAGTCGACCACTTCGCCGGCCGTATCAATCACGTGAATGCCTGGGTAGCGAATCGTCGTGGGGCAAATGTGGCCCGGCACTGCCAACAAATAATCGCCGACCGCGGGCAATTCGCCCTCGATCCGGAACATCGCGTGCTCTTCGCTTTGCCATACCATTTCCGCGGCGTCGTGGCCAAGCAGTGTTGCCCTTTCCTCAAGCAGAAGATCCGAACTGATGCCTTTGCACCCAAGATCCGTAGTAATACTCCCAACGTCGGGATAGCGGTCCACCACCTGGGTCAGGACCAGGGCGGCACAGCGGAACGGCATGTCAGGCATATCTCTTAAATAGCCTGCATCCCAATAGATAAATGTACCCGGTGACCCGTACATGCCCTCGGTACGCGCGTAGTAGGGAAACGACCAACTACCGCCTGCGACTACACACGGAACGGGCATCCCGTCAGCCTCGATCTGCTGTTGAAAATTCTGCAGCAATTCGATGTGTCCCTGTGCCGTTGCCTCGCGCTGCACCACATCGCTATAGGTTTCGTGACCGTCGTACAAGTGTAAACCTGATGCGTCGAGGTACGGGTGCGCGTCGATGTCCCGATAGAGCTTATCCGCATCCCGTCCGAATCCGATGCCGGTACGGTGCATGCCGACGTCCAGATCCAGCATCACACGTAAGGTCTGCTCTCGACGTGCAGCAACCGTAGCCAGCACGTTGAGATGAAACGGCAAACTAACGATGGCGGCAACCCACGCATCCGGATAAGACGCCACCAGATCACAAAAACGCTCGATCTTGATTTCCTGACACTGCGGGTAGGTAAGAATCGCCTTCTCTGCACCCGCCTGTAGCACCATCTCGAGTTCTTTCAGGGTGGCACACTTGAAGCCAGTAATTCCCTGCTCCACTTGTTTGCGTGCGACTGCCTCCGACTTATGCGTCTTGACATGGGCAATCAAATTCTTGCCGCCACCGACCAAGTCACAAACACTTCGAATGTTGTGGTCCATTTGATCCTGGAATAGAAGCATGGCTGGCGTTTCCAGAGCGTCTGGTTCGGCCACGTTATAATTTTCGAAAGTAATCAACGTTGCATTCCTTAAAAGTCGATGTACTGGACTTGATCCATTTCTATTGCTGCCTCGAAAACTGCGGCGGCTGCCATCAGGTCCTGAATTGCGATTCCGGAGCTGTCGAAAACGGTGATCTCGGCGTCGGAATTTCTACCGGGTGATTTTCCAAGCGTGACCAGTCCCAAAGCACAGATTTCATCGGCTGAGTTTATGAGTTCGTCCTTATAGCCATGCTGAAATTCGCCGATAACGATCGATTGTTCCGGGTAGTCGGCAAACAGGCTCGCGCGCTTCACTAACGCCGTATCGAGTTCGTGCTTACCCACGTCGTCTGCGCCCATCGCTGAAATATGCGTTCCATCCGCTACCCATTCGTCGCGCACCAGTGGCGCCTCTGAAGGTGTAACTGTGACGACAATATCGGAGTCGCGCACGGCCTCTTCCATGCTTGTGAACTGAATTTCGATGTCCACGTCCTGCAAGCGATCAGCAATCCAGTTGGCGCGTTCCTGAGACCGTGTGGAAATTTTGATCAGCGTAAGTTCCCTGACTTCGGCCACCGCCCGAATCTCCTGCTCGGCCTGGTGACCGGCACCGATGACGCCCAACACTGCAGCATCGGAGCGGGCAAGACTGGAAACAGCAATGGCGTTCGCGGCAGCCGTCCTGTAACCATTCAGATAGGAGGCGCTTACCAATGCTTTTGAAAATCCCGTTTTCGGATCGAGCAGCAAAATAGTCGAACCATGAGCCGGCAGGCCCTTCTCATTATTTCCGGCCCAGTAGGTGCCGCACTTAAACCCGATGACTTCGTGTTCACAGTCCTTTCCCGATTTGATCGCGAATGCTTCACCTTGATTGAGGCCAGTGCCGATAACGACATCGAAGACCTGTGCGCGATCAACGGCAACCGCTTCGAATGCGGCACGAACTGCATCGAAAGCGAGTTGACGGGTGACGATATTCCGCACCGTCTCCTCAGAAATGATTGCAAGTTTATTCATTTAGGATATTTTGCTTGCCTGATAGCACCGCATTCTTAGGTATGTCATTTGGAATGCCATGTTGCGTGCCATCGATTTTGCTGTCAAGTTGCGCTGCATCGGCAACACTCACAGCCAATTGCAAACAATGAAGTGCTATTTGTCGAAGTCTCATCAGTTCCACATCAGGGGTCGAAATGAAGCTTAGAGTTGCCATGCTTGCCGTTTTACTTGCTACGAATACCGCCGTTGCAATGGAGGGCTATTACCGCTCGCCGAGCCTGCACGGTGACATTGTCGTGTTTACTGCCGAAGGCGATCTTTGGCTGTATCGCATTGGCAGCGATCAAGCTGAACGCCTGACCACGCACCCATCGCTTGAGACAAACGCTTCGCTGTCGGGCGACGGAGATCAGATCGCATTTGTTTCCGACTACGAGGGCGTCGCCGAAGCATACGTCATGCCGACATCCGGCGGTGTGCCAAAGCGGCTGACTTATGAGAACGAGCGCGTTTTCATCCAGGGATGGACACCCGATGGTCTGGTGCTCTACAGCACAGGCAGTCGCGTTGGTGCTCCCTATAACATGACGCTCAAGACCGTCAATCCTGCCACCCTGGAAGTTGCATTTATTCCGCTTGCAGATGCTTTCGACGGTGCGATCGATCCTGATACAGGAGATGTTTTTTTCACGCAGTTCGGTCTGCAGTGGAGTGGCGATAATGCGATCACCTATCGTGGCGGAATGCGTGGCAAGTTGTGGAAATACGCGTCGGCCCCGAACAGCGAAGCGTCGAGATTGATGCCAGACCATTTGGGTTCGGCAAGACGGCCAATGACACAGGGAGACAAACTGTATTTCTTGTCTGACGCCAGTGGGCGCGACAATCTATGGTCAGTCGATTCTGACGGTGCAAACGCCACTCAAATAACACATCACGAAGACTTCTCCATTCGCGGCGCGAGCCTCGACAGCGGCAGGTTGGTCTACCAACTCGGTGCTGATCTCCATCTGCTTGATTTATCGAGCCTTGACTCTCGCAAGCTGGAAATTCAGCTGACCTCGGATCATCCAGGCATGCGCGAATCATGGGTTAATGAGCCACTGAAGTTCCTGACCGCCGCCAGGCTCGCGGGTAATCAGGAGAAGGTCGCGGTGACGGCGCGCGGCAGAATTGCGATCGCTGGAATCGATCAGGAGAGACTTGTCAGCATTGGATCACCACCTCGCTCTCGAATGCGGAATGCCGTATTGAGTCGAGACGGAAAGTGGGTATATGCGATCAGCGACGCAAAAGGTGAACTGGAGCTATGGCGTTACGATGCAAGCGGCGCGACGACAGGTGAGCAAATGACAAAAGGTGGCAGCACATTGCGCGGCAACTTCTTCGAGTCACCCGATGGAAAGTGGATCGTCCATGACGACGGAGATGGCGGGCTATGGCTGCTGAATACGAAGACTAAGGACGATACGAAGATCGTAAGCGACAGCAACATCGGACAGCAATTTGGTAACGTTGCCTGGTCGCTCGACAGTAAAGCGTTTGCAGTCTCTCATCGGGGCAAAGACGATGCTCGCCCACGCATTTTACTTCACGCTATTGACGGTGGCACACAAGCATTTATAACGTCCGACAAGTACGAATCATGGGCGCCGACGTTCGGCCGGGATGGTGAATGGCTGTATTACCTGTCGAACCGACATTTCGAATCGAAAAACAGCTCAGTGTGGGCTGACCGGGATTTCGGTCCGTCGTTTGACAGTCGAACTGAAGTTTATGCACAGGCATTAACCGAAGATGCCGAATTCCCGTTCCTGGTTGCGAATGAATTAACGGTGAAGCAGACAGAAGACGAAGACAGCGACGGCAACGGAAGCAATGATTCCAAAGACGTCAGTACCAAAATTGAATGGCAAGGCCTAGCGGGCCGCGTATGGCAAGTTCCAGTTGCAGCAGGAGATTTTCGTGATATCGCGGTTAATGACGAATTTATGTACTTATTGTCGACAACCGGCGATGGCTCGGAAATCAAGCTCCTGAAACTCGAGCCACAATCGGAGCTGACGACGTTTACGGACAGCGCCATCGACATTGCGCTATCCGATGATGGTAAGAAACTCCTGGTCGTGAAAGAGTCGAACGATGAAATTTCGATGTTCATCGTTCCAGCCGAAGAAGAATATCCAGAAGACGTCAGCAAGAATACGGTACAGACTGAAGGATGGCAGTTCAGCATCAACCCCCAGGCGGAGTGGCAACAGATGTTCCATGACGCCTGGCTCATGCACCGTGAGCAATTTTTCGACCCGGCCATGAGAGGTCTGGATTGGAACGCTGTCAAAGACAAGTACACACCAATGTTAATGCGCGTTACCGATCGACGTGAGTTGAATGATGTGTTGGCGCAGATGATGGGTGAGCTTAATGCACTGCATTCGGGAGTTCGTGGCGGAGATGTCGCCTCGGATCCCGATGCTCCGAGTCCGTCAATTCTTGGCGCGGAGCTCAAGCAAACTCCACGTGGTGTTGAGATCAGGCACATCTATCGTCACGACACCGAGGTGCCGGCAGAAGCACCGCCGCTGGCCAAACCCGGAGTTGATGCCGCCGATGGTGACATCATTGTGGCTATCAATGGTATAGAGGCGAAATCGCTTGATGTGGTCCACCGTTCCTTACGAAATCAAGCGGGCAAACAGGTTCTCCTGAAACTCAAAAGAGGGCGTGCGGAGATAAAGACGGTTATTGTTCCCGGCGATATGGGTCAGGACAGGCAATTCCGCTACAACGACTGGGTTCATAACAATCGACTCAAAGTCGAAGCTGCAGGCTCCGAACTCGGGTATCTGCATATTCAAGCAATGGGCGCGGCGGACGTCGCGACGTTTGCAAGAGACTTTTACGCTGGCGGCAGGAAGAATGGATTTATCATTGATGTCCGCCGCAACGACGGTGGTAATGTTGATAGCTGGATAATCGATCGACTATTGCGCAAGGCCTGGATGTTTTGGTCATTTCGATCCGATGACGTTTACGCGAATATGCAAAATGCATTTCGAGGTCACTTGGTGGTCATTGCTGACGAAGGAACCTATTCCGATGGCGAAACATTTACCGCCGCAATAAAGTCACTGGGCATCGCACCGGTAATTGGCAAGCGGACCGCCGGTGCTGGCGTCTGGTTGAGTGGGAGAAACTCCTTATCCGATTTCGGCATTGCAAGAGTCGCAGAATTTCCGGTCTATGCCATGGATGGACGATGGATTGTCGAGGGCCACGGTGTCTCACCCGACATCGAGGTCGACAATCCGCCGCATGCGACTTACGAGGGAAATGACGCACAGCTGGAAGCGGCAATTAAATACTTGCAGCAAAAAATTGACGATGAGCCGATTCCAGAACTGCGAGCACGACCCTTTCCTGAATACGGTCAGCCTGCTGACGACGTATCGAATTGAGCGTTTGCCGCGAATCGATCCGTGGCACAAACCAATTCATGCACGATGCCCGGTTCGCTGCCAGCGTGGCCGGCATCGCCGACCAGCCGGAAGTCGGCCTCGGGCCAGGCCTTGTGAATATCCCAGGCGGTGCGCATCGGGGTGCACATGTCGTAGCGACCCTGAATTAACACCGCGGGAATATGTTTGATCTTGTGCAGGTTCTGAATGATCTGGTCGTCGGCATCAAAGAACCCGCCATTGACGAAGTAGTGGCATTCGATTCGTGCGAAGGCCAGGGCGAACTCATCGGAATCGACGTCGCCGTGCCGCCTTGGATCGGGCCACAATGAGATCGCTGAGAATTCCCAAAGCGCCCACGCCCGGGCACATTCGACCTGTGCGATTTTGTCGTCACCGGTTAAACGCTTGTAATAGGCTGCCATCATGTCGCTGCGTTCATCCGCAGGAATGGGAGCGACATAGCCCTCCCAGAAATCGGGATACACATGGTTGGCACCCTCTTGATAAAACCACTCCAGCTCAGACCGGCGTAGCGTAAACAGCCCGCGCATGACCAGTTCCGTCACCCGGTCCGGATGGTTTTGCGCGTAGGCCAAACCCAGCGTACTGCCCCAGGAACCACCAAAGACTTGCCATTTATCGATACTGCAATGCTCGCGCAGCGCCTCGATATCAGAGACCGAATGCCAGGTGGTGTTGTCGACCAGCGAGCCACCGGGTTTGGACCGACCGCAACCGCGTTGGTCGAATAAGACGATGCGGTATGCATCCGGATCAAAATAACGTCTGAAATTGGCACTGCATCCAGCCCCCGGACCGCCGTGCAGATAAACGACCGGTTTGCCGTCCGGAATGCCGCACTCCTCAAAGTAAATTTCGTGGCTTTCCGATACTCGCAACATCCCGGAGTTATAGGGTTCGATTTCAGGATACAGCGTGCGCTCGTAAGGTGGTTTGGACAGGATCATTAATTCAATCAAGCCTTGGTATTCAAAGAGTGGGAAATGACATTGCACGGAACGACCGTCGGATAGTGTCTGCGGTAATGGCCGTTCAGACCTGCATTATGATTTTGCCGATTACTGCACGCTACCTTTCCCGGTGTCAATTTGCTACGGAATTCAACTGATAGACTAGGCTCGCAATGGAAATCAGTGTGAGGGCGGTGCTGATAGTCATGGTTTCTCACTTTCTATCGTCTCAAGTAGCCAGTCCCGAAGTGCAACCACGGGCGCGTAGTCACGTTTGGCGTCCGGTGTAACCAGGTAGTACGCCATCTCAGATGTCATTGCCTGACCAGACAGGATTACGAGTTCGCCCCTGTCGAGCTCGCCGCGTATCAGGAAGCGCGGTAGCAACGCCACACCCAGGCCCGCCACGGCCGCATGAGCCGCGATGGAAAACTGTTCGAATACCATGGTGCCGATGTTTCCCGGTACATCGAATCCCTGCTTACCGAACCAGTCTTTCCATGCGTCCGGGCGTGACTCGAGATGCAAGAGCGGCAAATCACGTGGGTCGTTATTGAGCATGTTTTTCGCTCGCGGCAAAAGCTCGGGTGAACAGACCGGAATCGCCTTCTCTCCCATCAGGAACGTGCACTCGGCGCCCGGCCAGTTCGGGAGGCCATAGTGGATGGCCGTATCAATCCCTTCCGGGCCAAATTCGAATCGCGACAATCGCGTGACAAAATTCACGGTTATATCGGGATGCTGCTGCAAGAAGCCCGGAAATCTCGGCATTAGCCAACGCGTGCCAAAAGTTGGCAGGATGGCGAAATTCATTGTGCAGCTCAGCGGGCTGGTGATGACCCTGAGCGATGCCCTGCGCAAGGCCGACAGCGTGGCCTGAATATCCACGGCGTAGGCCGCGCCGACCTCGGTCAGACTGACGCCGCGCGCTGAACGAACGAACAGAGAAGCGCCGAGCTGAAACTCGAGGGCTGCGACCTGCCGGCTGATGGCGCCATGCGTTAGATTCAGCTCGCGAGCCGCGGCCGATACGCTGCCTTTTCTCGCAGTCGCATCGAAGGCGGCCAGCATACTGATGCTGGGCAAGAGTCTTTTTTCGATTTGCATATCCGTTACCAAACCTCACAGGTCCGTGACATATCGTCGATTGTGCCACACCTCAGCGCGCTGCAACATACGCGCTGAAATGAATGACTTTTCGAGACCTGCGAGCTATCCGCTCTGGTAGACGAATCGAAGTTCTTTTTTGACTTAATGTGATCTCTTGGCACGAAAAACCACATCATCGGCGGCAGATATGACAACGAAAGAAAAGTATCAACCAACACCCAAGGCACAGGCATTCCTTGATTCGGTCGAAAACGGCAAATACAAACGTCAGATCATTACCGGAATCAAGAAATTCCTCGACGGCAAGGTGGAAGGCGGCATCGAATCCCTGTACTCGGAGTCAGAATTACAGGCACTGAAGGCATTGAAGGGCACGCCACAGGATGTCGAAGCCCGCATGCCGGTGAAAATCACGCGGCACTACTACGAGCTGGCAAAGAACAGCCTGCCTTTGCAGACCCTGGTCAAGGCCAGCCCAAAAGAGACCGGCAATCTTGAAGGATCTGCCGATCCTGGCAAGCAGATGGATTACAGCCCGGTAGAGGGCCTGATTCACAAGTATGAGCTTGGGCTGATCTACGTCGCGCTGACCTGCTCCGCGCACTGCCGCTTTTGTTATCGCGAGGAGTTGATCGCGAAAAAGGACGTCGAGCGCCCAGATGGCACGATCGCACCGAAAGGGCTGGCCCAGATCGGAGAACTTACCGACTATATCCGGCAGCACAACGAGCAGGTCGCACAGAACGGCGGGCGTCACCCCGATACCGGACGCGAGAAACTGCGTGAAATCCTGATGTCGGGCGGCGACCCGATGGTACTGGGCAACAAGAACATCGCAGCCTGGTGGTCGGCATTGGCCGATGCCGGCATCGAATCAATACGCATCGGTACCAAGGAACTCGCGTTTTATCCTGATCGATTCGACGCAACCTTTTTCGACATGCTCGACAAGTTTCATGCCGCCTACCCCAAGATCAGTATTCGGTTCATGGTGCACTTCAACCACCCGGATGAGTTTTTGAAAAGAGACGAAGAGGGTCGCTATATCGAAGATCCTCGCGGCGGCCTTGAATGGATAGAGTCCACAAGCAAGGCCATGCGCCAGCTTGGGAGCCGGGAATGGGTGACGATGGATAACCAGGCGCCAATTATCAAGGGCATCAATGACGATTCGGATGCGCTGCGTATCATGCAGCGGGAATTGCGCCGCAACCGCGTCGAGAATCATTATTTCTTCTGCGGCAGAGACATCATCGGCTACAAAGCATTCAACGTGCCCATCGAACGTGTCTGGCACATACTGAACGAATCGCAGAAAGGGCTTTCGGGAATTGAGGCGCACGCTCGCTTGTCGATTACGCATTACAAAGGCAAGACAGAAGTCGCGGCGGTCTCAAACCAGCCGCTTGCGGGCATACCGGGCACTGAGAACGGCTTCGTCGTATTGAAGCTGCTGCGCGGTGCCGAAGACGCACCGGATCGCGGCAAGATAACGATCGTCGGACGAAACCCCGATGCGATTTGGTTCGACGGCTACAACGATCGAGTCATTTACGATGAGGCGGGACTATTTGCTGACGTCGGTGAGGAAGCCCCCGGCGCAGAGATTCAGACCGCAACCGGCGGCACCTGAAATGACGTACGTCGTCGGTGAAAATTGCATTCGCTGCAAGCTCACGGACTGCGTTGAGGTGTGCCCGGTAGACTGCTTTTACGAAGGCCCGAATTTTCTGGTTATCGATCCCGACGAGTGCATCGATTGCGATTTGTGCGTGCCGGAGTGCCCTGTCGACGCAATCTACGCCGAGGATGACCTTCCCACTGATCAGGCGGAATTTCTCGAACTCAATGCGGAACTCGCAGAAATCTGGCCAAACATCAGCGAGCAGAAGGATCCGTTGCCGGACTTTGAAAAATGGGACGGCGTTGCGGGCAAACGCGAATTCCTGGAGCGCTAGGGTGTGATTAACAAGCAACACGATACTCCGGCCGATGCGGTCGCCGACATTTTCGACGGCGCGACGGTGCTGATCGGCGGGTTCGGCGCGGCGGGCAGTCCGATTGAATTGATCCACGCGCTCATCGACCAGGGAGCGTCGGATCTCATCGTTGTTAACAACAATACGGGCAGCGGTCATGTTGGACTCGCGGCGCTGATCGAACAGGGCCGCGTCGCGAAGATGATCTGTTCTTTTCCGCGGACCGCCGGGTCAACGGTATTTCCGGACAAATACCAGGCAGGCGAGATCGAACTGGAGCTCGTGCCGCAAGGCACATTGGCGGAACGCATCCGCGCCGGTGGTGCTGGAATCCCTGCGTTCTATACGCCGACGTCTGTCGGTACCGAGCTTGCCCAAGGTAAGGAAACCCGGACTTTCGACGGCCGAGAATACGTGATGGAGTATGGTCTTACGGCGGACTTTGCTCTGATCAAGTGTTTACGAGCAGATCGACTGGGAAATCTTATCTACAATAAAACGGCCCGCAATTTTTCACCCGTGATGGCGATGGCAGCAAAAACAACGATTGTTCAGGCCGATTCAATTGTTGCGGCCGGCGACATTGACCCGGAGGTTGTTGTCACGCCGGCCGTCTTTGTGAATCGGATGGTAGAAGTCGGCGAGCCATTGCAGGAGTCTGCGATGGTCGCGTCCAGCGTGAGCTACCCGTGAGCAATACCAGCCAGGAGGTCCTCGGTTGGGAGCGTGCAGACATTGCACTCAATATCGCTCTCGACATACCGGACGGTTCGATCGTCAATCTGGGCATCGGGATTCCGGAGATGGTGGCGGCGTGCATTCCGGCCGATCGCGAGGTGATTTTCCATACTGAAAATGGCCTGTTGGGCATGGGACCACCGCCCGATCCCGATAGCGAAGACCCGGAGTTAATCAATGCCGGCAAGCGTCACATAACGGCAATTCAAGGAGCGGCCTACTTCCACCATGCCGACAGCTTCGTAATGATCCGCGGCGGCCACATCGATCTCTGTGTCCTGGGTGCGATGGAGGTATCGGAGAACGGGGACCTCGCAAATTGGTCGATGGGCAGCGATGACGCAGCACCCGCTGTTGGTGGCGCGATGGACCTGGTCGCGGGCGTCGAAAATATCGTCGTCGCAACAATGCACTGCACAAGAAAGGGACGTCCCAAATTGGTCCGCTCCTGTTCGTACCCGCTTACAGGCATCGGAGTCGTGCGCCGCATTTACACAGACCTGGCGATCATGGACGTATCGGCGCAATCACTCGAAGTCATACGCCTTGCACCGGGCATTGACTTCGACTACGTGCAACAACGAACCGAAGCTGAGCTGACAATAAAGACCGCATAACGATGACCGAGACAGATAAACAGGCGTCAAGCCGAAGCGCCCGCCTTTACCAGCGCGCGCTAGCTGTCATGCCCGGAGGTTGCAGCCGCAACACCGTGTTGCGCAGGCCACATCCGTTATACGCTGCTCACGGCGAGGGTTGTTATCTAACGGATATCGAGGGTGTTACCCGCATCGACTTCGCCAATAACATGGCGTCGTTGATACACGGCCATGCACCGCCCGAGATAGTCGATGCCGTTACAGAACAACTGCATCGTGGCACCGGGTACACAATGGCGACCGAAGCTGAAATCTTGTTCGCCGAGCACATGTGCAACCGCGCGCCGGCATTCAAAAAGATCCGCTTCGTGAATTCAGGCACGGAGGCGATCATGAGCGCGGTGAAAGCATCACGTGCTTTCACCGGCCGCGCCAAGATTGCAAAGGTGGAAGGCGCTTACCACGGCCAGTACGACTATGCCGAAGTCAGCCAGAACCCCGGGCCAACCAATTGGGGTGCCCTTGATTCACCATCCAGTGTACCGGTCGCCTACGGCACTCCGGCGTCAGCACTCGACGATGTCGTCATCATTCCGTTTAACGACCCGGACCGGGCGATTGCGATTCTCGAACAACACGCGAAGCATCTTGCGTGTGTTCTCGTCGACCTGATGCCGCATCGCGTGGGATTAATTTCGGCCGAGCCGGAATTCGTGACAAGACTTCGCCAGTGGACGCGCAGTAATGATGTGCTGCTCGTATGCGATGAAGTCATCACATTTCGATGTGATTATGGCGGCGCACAGGCGTCATACGACATCGAGCCTGATTTGACGGCGATGGGAAAAATGATTGGTGGAGGATTCCCGGTTGGCGCACTGGCCGGCAGTGACGCAGTGATGAGCGTGATGGATCCACTGGCGGATAAAATACTGTTTCCGCACTCGGGTACATTCTCTGCGAACCCAGTCACGATGACAGCGGGACGAATCGCAATGGAACTGTTTGACCAGGCGGCGATCGACCGACTGAATGATCTGGGTGAGAAAGCGCGAGGTGCGATCGAGGAAGCAATTCGAGCGGCCGATGTTCCAGCGTGCGTAACAGGAACCGCGTCGATGTTTCGCATTCACATGAAGCCGAACCCACCGCGCAACTATCGTGAAGCGTACGACGTGGCCAACGAAGATATTTTGCGCAGAGAGTTCCTGGACTACGCGTTGGCTAACGGCATTCTTCTTGTCGGTACCTGCACAGGCATGTTATCCACGGCGATGACCGGCAAAGAAATTGACCGTCTTGCTGAGGTCGTCGAGGGTGCGTTCAGAAAGATCGGACCCGCGTTGAGCGTCAAGAGCCATGTTGATAAAACGCGGTCATCGCTCTGAAGAGCATGTGAACGTCAACTTTCGAACTCACCGAATAGGTAGAATGTATCGACAACACCGGCACACCGTAGTCGATCACTTCCATATTGTGCTTTGACAGTGAACTGCCGATCGTGCCACCCGACGCCCGGCCTTTATAAGTCGCGGTCTGCCACGCAATACCGGCATCGTCAAAGTACGCTCGAGTCCAGGCTATGTATTCTGAATTCGCGTTGAAACCGCCACCGTACAACTTGAAGTTGACGCCATGTCCGAGTCGCGGCGCATTGCCGGCCTCCCAGACCTCAGGCCAGGTTGGATGGATGCCTGGGTTGACGTCGGCCGACACAACTTTTGTTTTGCGCAGCGCTTGCCGCAATTCATAATCGCTATAGGCGTCACCGAGCTGACGATGAATGAGCTCACTCATCAGATCAACGAGGTAGGTCGAGCTGGCACCGGTATTGTTCACATTGCCAACCTCTTCGTTGTCCACGAGGAAAGCGAGTGACGTGTACTCAGGTGTCCCCTGCTCCATAATTGCGCGCATTGCGGCGTACGATGACAGCTTGTCGTCCTGTCCGTAGATAGCCATTAAACTTCTGTCCAGGCCGACGTCCCTCGGCGCCATCGCCGGCACGAGCGCGAGCTCTGCTGATACGAAATCCTGCTCTTCAATTCCGTATTCGTCAGCAAGATAGGCGAGCACGGCATTCGATATCGAATGCTCCGCATCCGGTAGGGTCGCAATGATCGGATCCAGCTCTTCTCCACCAATGACATCTCGATTCATGCGCTCGCGAAAATCATGATCGACGTGCGGGGACAAATCAGGAATGATCAGGATCGGATCCTCAGGATCGAGGCCAACCGATATCTCGACACGTGTGCCATCTTTTTTATCAACGTGACCGACCAGTGCCAACGGCAAATTGACCCATTGGTAGTTCTTGATACCGCCGTGCTGGTAGGTCTGAAAAAGCGCGAATCCCTCGGCCTCATAGAGCGGCCGCCCCTTCAGTTCGAGTCGCGGCGAATCAATGTGCGCACCAACAACCCGAAATCCGTCTGTAAAGCGTTTTTTGCCGGCGACGATCAAGGTAATTGTGCGGCCCCGATTGACGTCGTAGTACCGGCCTCCTGGACGAATAACACGGTCAGACGTCAATTCACGAAATCCGGCTGCCTCAACAATTTTTACGGCTTCAGAAACAAAGCTCATCTCAGTCTTTGCCCGGCTCATGAAGTCTTTGTAACTCTCGGCGAATACCAGTACCGCTTTGCGCTCTTTTAACGACAGGCTGACCCACGCCGGTGGCGGCCCTGTATCTTCGTCTCCCTGAGCACTGACGATGCCAGGAGAAGTCCCCGCCAGCGTCGCGAAAAGTATAATTAACATTAAGCGATTACTAATAATCATTGAAATTCCTAAAGTTTCTTTTTACTGTTTCTAATATCCAGCGTCAAAATCGACAACGTATTTGAGCGCTCGCTGGCTGGTGTAACGGCGATAGTTATCGATGAATATTGGTACGATGAGCGATGGATGACTCACTGCTGCAACATGAGCCGTAATCGATAAATTGGGGGTATCCCAAAGAGGGCTGTTCTGCGCTAAGGGTTCCTCGTCAAATACATCCAGTGCGGCGCCTGCCAACCTATCGTTTTTCAACGCATCGATCAGTGCTCCCTCATCAACGACATTGCTGCGGCCGACATTGATCAAATAGGAATGTGCAGGAAGTTTCGCCAGTGATGCGGCGTCAAGCAGGTTGTCTGTATCGGCGGTTTGAGGAAGGGCTGCAATAAGATAATCGATCCCTTCCAGGAAATCGTGTAGTCGACCAATCGGCGTTACTTTTTCAAAACCTGGCGCAGGCGCGCCCGAACGACTCAAGCCGGTCACTGTTGCACCGAAGTGATGCGCCGTTTTCGCAATGTGCTGGCCGATAGAACCCGTTCCCATAATGCCGAGACGTTTCCCTCGCAGCATGCCTGAGTCTGCATTGAACCAGTTGTGCTCACGCTGTTCATTCATGCGCTGCACCACTTTCAATTCGTGAGCTAACATATAGCCAATAACGTATTCCGACATCTGTGGTCCGAACACATCCTTGATGCCCGTCAATACGTAATCACGGCGATCAAGCGCCAACAGGGGTGTGACTCCTGCCCAGGAGGACTGGACCCAATCGACCGCAGACATTTCAGGCAGTATCTCCGCAATCATATCGGGGTTGCCGAAGACTACCGACTCGTCCGTGTAATCGACGAGTGCCTGTGCCGCGGAGGTGCAGGCTTTGATTGCTATCGGGATATCAGCAAGGCGAGCGACCTCCTCGGCAAGCTCTTCCGCATTGGCAGTGACTATCAGGCAATCCGGCATAGCGAAATCACTGGCATCACTCCGACCCGGTCCCCAGGTAGCGGGCATACCACTCGATCATGCGCTCCAGTCGATCCTGAATGTAGCTCGGCTTGGAGAGGCCATGGTTCTCACCCGGATAGATCACCAGCTGCGTCGGTACGTTCAGACTGCGCAGTGCCTGATACATCTGCTCCGAGTTGATCAGCGGCACGTTAAAGTCCAGCTCTCCACACATGAACAGGGTTGGGGTCTCGATGCGATCGGCGTGCAGGAACGGATACGACAGCTTGAGATAGGACTCGGGTGATTCCCACGGCAGACCGAGCTCATTCTCATACACCCGGATATACTGATCAGTGCCGTAGCCCGCGATGTAGTTCGAGGCCGACGCACCGGAGACCGCCGCCGCGAAGCGAGTGTCGGTCGCAATGGCGAAATTGGTATTGATACCGCCGTAGCTCCAGCCGCCGATGCCCAGCCGCTCGGGATCGGCCAGGCCCTCCTCGACCAGCTTATCCATCACTGCGTGGATGTCCTGAATTTCCAGGCCTCCCCAATCCGCATAGATCGCCCGGGAAAACTCGCGGCCACGACCTGAGCTACCCCGGTAGTTAGGGTTAACCACGAGGTAACCCTGTGCCGCCAGCATCTGGGAAATGGTATCGAATTCGTAGCCGTCCTGCCCCACGGGTCCGCCGTGCACATAAGCAATCGTTGGGTACCTGACGCCGTCACGATAACCCGGCGGCTTGAGCAGCATCGAGCCGACCATGACGCCGTCTTTGCTTACGGCGTCGAAGCTTTCGACCGTCGCCCAGTCGATTGACTCGCGCAGCTCCCTGTTGTGATCGCTGAGCGCCTTGCCGTCGTTCGCCCGATAGATCTCTGCGGGCCGCTGACCGAATGTCGTAACTGCGACCACACCGTTATGACCGATGGCGAATGACCTTACGACGCCTGGCACAGTGTCAGCCGGATAGGCTCGCTCGACGTTGCCGCCTTCGGACGGCACACTCGCCAGCGTCTGAGTACGATCGTCGGCGACCAGGAAATGCAGCGTCTTACCATCGGGCGACCACCGCGGTGACGATATATTGCGGTCCAACTCACTGGTTGGCAAAAAAGGCTCGCCGCCTTTAACCGATATCACAGCGATCTGGCTTGGATCGTAACCCGAATACTTGGGTGGCCCGTCTTGCAGATAGGCAATCTGCCTGCCATCCGGACTGAACACAGGGTTGCTGTCCGGTCCCTCCCAGGTAGTCACCTGGCGGGCCAACGCGTTCGCAGACGTTTCGATGACATAGATATCGCTGTTCTCGTGCCGGTCCGGATCACCCTGACGTTTGCTGCTGAAAGCGATGATGTCGCCGTCCGGCCCCCAGGCAGGCTGGGTACTGTCGTACGAACCTGGGGTCAGAAGTGACGCTTCCCGTGATTCCAAGTCAAAGACATACAGTCGCTGATAGCGATCGCCCAGGTAGCCCAGACCATCCTGTTTGAATTGGTAGCGATCGATGACAATCGGCTTCGGCGTGTCGTGTGAAACGGTTTCGGTCTCTGCAGCGTCTTCTTCCTGCTCCTCGGGGTCCCTGGAAACCAGCACGAGACGCGTGCTGTCCGGAGACCACTCGAAGCTCGACACGCCGCCCGGCATCTCTGTCAGGCGCTCCGCGTCACCGCCAGAACGGTTCAGGCGCCAGACCTGGCTTTTCCCCTTGGGGTCATCGGACTCGTCTGACTTTCCGTCACCGCGTGCGGCAACAAATGCGAGGTATTTTCCATCGGGACTGAACCGTGGATGTCCTTCGCCACTGTCCTCGGTGTGCGTCAGCTGGATGCGTGTCGATCCGTTCCAGTTGACCATGAATAAATCCGAGGTACTCTCATCCTTGTCGACGTTCGTCGTACCCACCCGGTATGCGATCCACTCACCATCGGGAGAAATCGCAATGTCACCGACGTGCTTGATCCGATGCACGTCTTCGGGCTGAAACAGCCGACGCTCGACGTCCTGTGCCAGGACACTGCCGGAAATCAATCCGGCGAACAAGAAGCCGGATAGGGTGTTTGCCGAGCAATTCATGCTGACTCCTCTGACCCTCGCATTGACCGGGTACCAAAATGAACGCGCCGGCCCGAAGCCGACGCGTTATCCTAGCAGCCTTACAACGATTTAATCGAAGTTTAGCGAAAGGATCAGGAAGTAGCGACGCGCCAACCAGTCATATTGTGAGTAGCAAGCCACCTGTGCCTTGATGGGTCAGCCGCGGCGGTAGCTCATCCAGGACATTTGCAACACCCAGCCTCGCCGTCAGTCCGAAATCTTGTAACCCTGTTCCGTGACCAGCGCCACTGCATCCTGCTTGAAATCTTCCGTGTAATTGCTTCGATTTCTCTTTTCTGTTGTCATCGTTCACCTCGTTATGGCAGTTTACCGCCTCAACTCGGTGTCCGAATTTAGTAGATCACTTCATTGCGCGAAATCGGCTCGCTGGATTCAGGTGTCACTGTCGGTCTGGAAAGTCTGCTCGGGACTTGACATTGCCTTGCGTATAGCCCCCTTTTGGGTGCGAAGGATCAACAATGAAAAAATATGTGCTCTCGTTTCTTATCGCGCTTACCACCACGCAGCCGGTATTCGCGGAATCGTTTGTAGTCGGCACGGTCGAAGCACAACGCGGTCATCAGTCCTCCGGATACCTGAATGTTCCGCCAGGAATCGATGCAGGCACTATGATTCCGATTACTGTTGCACATGGGAGTGGCGATGGTCCCACACTGGCATTGATTGCTGGTACACATGGTTACGAGTACCCAGGCATTACGGCTTTACAGCGAATCCGCAAGTCGCTGGATCCGGGCGAACTCAGCGGAACTATTATTATGGTGCACATCGCCAACGTACCGTCCTTTCTGGGTCGCACCATTTACTACAGCCCGGCGGATGGCAAGAATCTGAATCGCGTGTATCCAGGTGACCCCGAGGGTTCGCTCAGCCAACGAATCGCGCACACTATCACGCAGGAAGTCATCGAAAAGGCGGACTACCTGATTGATCTGCACGCGGGCGACGGCAATGAGTTATTACGGCCATACGTGTACATGCCACTGACCGGTGAGACAGAACTCGATGCCGCTGCAAAAGGGCTCGCAATGTCTTTTGGTCTGGATCACATCGTCATCGACGAAGCTCCTCTTCGTTCGATAGACGACTCGCTGTATACCGATCAGACCGCACTGGTGAGAGGTATTCCCGCAATTACGACGGAAACGGGACAGATGGGATCGAACGACGATTATTGGGTCGACATGGCGGAAGCCGGCATCTGGAACGTGCTGCGGCATCTGAAGATGATACCGGGAGCCGAAGAAATCAACGAGGGTATTACCTGGCTAATCGACTACCAGGTTGTTCGCAGCCCGCAGGATGGTATTTTTCGGGCCGCAGTCAGGGATGGCTATACCATAGCGAAGGGTGCCACGCTGGGCGTTCTTGTGGATTTCTTCGGCGACGAAATTCAGGAAATTCGGGCGCCGTTCTCTGGTGTCGTCAACTATGTGATTGGAACGCCGCCAGTCAGCGAAGGCGAGCCCGTAGCGATGATCAGCCGAATTCAGCCAGATTAGATAACGTCAGACGGCCGGGATTTCGGTTTAAAACCCACAAAGAACGGGGCCGGATAAATCCGGCCCCGTTTTTGTGAATCGACTAATCTCCGAATCTCTGAGTAAATCGAACGCCATACGATCGCGGCCGGTTGGTCATGGTGGTCCAGGCGGTTCCCGGCGGAACGTAGCCCGGAATGGCGGTGCCATAACCCGGATCAGAGAAATCGATTTCGGCACGCTCATCAAATGCGTTATTGATGAATAACCCGACAGACCAATTGTCCCTTTGGATACCCGCCGATAGATTCACCAGCGTGTATGCATCCATTTCCCGCCTGGCGGGGACATTTAGCGTATCGAGATCATTCCATCGTTTGCCCGTATAAGATACAGCGGCCTGGAAGAAAGAGGGCATGGATCCCAATTCGAATTCGCTTCGCCAGATGCCGGTCAACTGCAACTCCGGCACATAGGGCATCGGTGTGCCTGCCGGTGCGTTTGCTGGCTCACCGGCAACTCGATCATCGTCCGTGCGCCAGAAATCAGTCTCAAGTTCGGCGTCGTTATAGGAGCCTGCGAACGTCAATTCGTTGTTGTCATTGGCTGCAAAAGTCAGATCCCACTCGAGACCCCTGGTCTGCGAGTTACCGACATTCTGCACAATGGTCAGGTTGGAAACGGTGAAATCGAGGAAGCCAAACTGAAAATTATCCCAATCGATAATATAGGCCGCACCGTTGAATCGTAGACGACCATCGGCAAGCAACAATTTCCAGCCGAATTCGTAGTTGGTGACAAAATCAGGATCGTACTTGGGGATGCCGGGCACTCGTGCGCGGTTCACACCACCGGCCCGGAACCCTTCGGACCAGGTCACATAAATCATCTTGTCGTCACCAAGGGAATATTCCGCGTTGATCTTGAAGGCCCAGTCATCGCCCTTGGCCACGTCATCCAGGATTCGGGTGTCGAAGCAGGGATACTGTACTTCACCGCCATCTGCTGCAGGGATTACGACAAATACATCGTCAATGTATTGGCCGGTGCAATGCCGGACAAAACCATTAAATCCGTACAGTGAATTCTCGTATTCGAAGTACCGGGCGCCAACGGTGGCGGTAACTTTATCGCTGAAGTCATAGGTTAACTCACCGAAAAATGCCGTATCCTCATCGTCACGTACCTGGTACGTCTGCCATACCGTGTTGCCGCCGAATTTGCGATCACCGGTAGGGGACTCGACCACCGTCAAGTTGGTATCAAGATCTGGGACGATCCACTGCAGGTCAAAATTGTGCTCCTGTGCCTGAAAAAACGCGCCGGCAATCCACCTCAGGCTAGTGTCCGCCGAGGACTGGAGGCGCAATTCATGGCTCTGGCGCTTGTATTGCTCAAAGCCACCGACATATTGCGTTCCGATGGCACATTCGTAATAGCCATCCCCTACAGCCCCTACATTTCGATCACTGTAGTAAACGCACCAGGTACCCCCGGAAGTATATTGCGAGTAAGTGGCCCAGTATTCCGTGTAGTCACTGTAGTCGTACTCACTGATATTTTCCCGATCCAGATAGGCACCCGCATAGACAAGGTCGATATCTCCGATACTGCCCTCCAGCGTCAGCGTCGCCTGATACCATTCATCATCAGCAAACGCATCCCACATCGCGCCGCTCTGCAAATCGCCCTGATCTTCCGGATTGTGGGCCCAGGTGCCTTCAATCTTAGAATCCTGGTAAATGATGCCCGGCGTGACTGACCAGTTGTCGTTCAGATCCACTTTCAGCAAGGCACGCAGGCCGGACGTCCTCACTGTGTTGTAGTCTTTCCTGGCAAATGCGAAGTTATCTGTCGAAGTGGGCAGCGACCCGGGGCCGGGGAGCCCGGGGCCAATCGGCGTTCCGCCGGGGAAGTCCATCGTGGCGGGCACCAGATCGATAAAGCCGGCCGTTTCTTTGGTCCAGGCGACCAGCCTGACAGCGGCGCGTTCGCCGATCGGAATATTCCCGAAACCGTTCAGGTTGTAGCCCGTGCCACCATCGTCGATTGTGTTGCCTTCAATGTCATAGCCGAATTCGCTTCGACCCATGACCGGCTTGTTGGTAATGATACGAATGGTGCCTGACTGGCTGCCCTGGCCATAGAGCGTTCCTTGCGGGCCGGATAACGTCTCGACACGGGCGATGTCGTACATATGGATGTCCAGGATCTGGTTGATCGTGGTCACCGGTTGTTCGTCCAGGTAAAAGCCAACACTGGGCATGGAAGCGGAGTGGTTGCCGTCGCCGCCGCTCGCGATGCCGCGCATATAAATCTTGGCATAGCCGGGCCCGGAGGAGTCATAGGAAACGGTAGGCAGCATATCGATGTAATCTTCAAATGACCGGACATTTAGATTTTCCAGTTGCTGGTTATTCATTACCTGGATTGAAACAGGCACATCCTGGAGATTCTGTTCCCGTTTTGCGGCCGTGACGATAATTTCGTCAAGCATAGCGTCCTGAGCCAGCACTGGCGACGCAGCGATTGCGGCTACGGCAGAACCTGCCAGGGCCAAGGAAATTGCTCTTGCCAAGCGATTGCGTTTGAAATTCTTCACGTATTTCCCCTGCATCCAACTGTTGATATTGCTGTATCTTAATACTGACAATTATGTGCCATTCGGTTCCAACTGTCTATGAATATAAAGATATATACATGCCAATATGTGGTATGTACGCCACAATCCGAAATTGCTTCCCGTCCGGGCACATTCATGGATAATGTAATCTATGCCAAAGGCCGATAAACCCGACAGAGCTGACCCGCAGATCGCCCTCAAGAATGCGGCTGATCTGCTCGCTCACGATCCGCAGCTGGCCCACGAGCAAGCGCAAGAGATTCTGAAAGTGTATCCCGATACCGTTGCGGCCAAACGGATACTTGCTACTGCTTTTCGCCTGCAAAAAATGCCGCAAAAAGGGCTGGATGTATTGGCGCCACTGCTTGACGGGCACACCGATTCTCCCGATTTTTTGCATGAAATCGCACAATGCCAGGGTGGCGTCGGGCGGGGTGATGATGCCATCACGACCCTGCGAAAAGCGGTCACGATTGACCCGAAGCATGCGGCGGCCTGGCAAAGCCTCGGCCATCAGTTGGCGGTCGCCGGTGACGAAGACGGCAGCCGCCAGGCTTTTCAACGGCATTTTGAACTCTCCACCCCGCATCCGGAACTGGTCGAGGCCAGCAGACTGCTGCGTGATGACAAAGTGGGCAAGGCGGAACCCATTGTTCGCGCTTTGCTGAAAAAGCACCCTGCTGACGTGACTGCCATTCGGGTGCTGGCCGATATAGGCATCAAACTCGGGCAATTGAAAGATGCCAGCCATCTGCTGGAGCGTTGCCTGGAACTGGCGCCGGATTTTCATGCGGCGAGACACAGCTACGCAATAGTTCTGATGCGCCGGCAGAAGCCGGAGGCTGCCATAGACGAGGCTGAGAAACTACTGGCGCAGGAACCGGACAATCCCAATTTTCTGACCCTCAAAGCGTACATCCTGAATCGCATCGGGGACCAGTCGGGGGCGCTCGAGATTTACGAAAAAGTACTGAAAGACTACCCCAACCAGGCCAGGGCCCAGATGAGCTACGGCCACACGCTACATGCAGTCGGAAGGATGGACGAAGCCATCGAGGCCTACAACAAATGCATCCGCCTGAGCCCCGAGGTGGGCGAAGCCTATTGGAGCCTGGCCAACCTCAAGACCTTCCGCTTCAGTGACGAAGACATCGACAACATGCGCAAGCAGGTAACGACCGAGGGCGGCGATGCCGATGACCAGTCGCATCTGGCCTTTGCACTGGGGAAAGCACTGGAGGACCGCAAGGAATACGACGAATCGTTCAAATTTTACGGGCGCGGCAACGCCATCCGTCGACTCACGCATCGCCACATCCTTAAAATCAATGTTCTGGATTCACTGCGGCAAGTTCGGGCATTACCGAGGGCGTTCTTTGAGCAACGCAAGGGTTGGGGTTGCGGCGCGCCGGATCCAATTTTCATCGTCGGTTTGCCACGCGCCGGATCGACCTTGCTGGAGCAGATCCTGGCCAGCCATTCACAGGTTGAAGGCACAGCTGAACTCATGGACATCATCGCGATTTCGCGCAAGCTGGGCGACAAGAAGCGCGAAAACCCAGCCGGAAAATATCCGGAAGTACTTGCCGAGCTGACCCAGGACCAGGTCCGGGAGTTGGGCGAGAGTTACCTGGAAACCACCCGCATCCAGCGCACTACTGATGACCCATTTTTTATCGATAAGATGCCCAATAATTTCCGGCACATCGGATTGATCCACCTGATTCTGCCCAACAGCAAGATCATCGACGCGAGGCGCCACCCGATGGGCGGCTGTTTTTCCGGCTTCAAGCAGTTGTTCGCCCGCGGTCAGACTTTCACTTATGGCCTGGAAGACATCGGCAAGTACTACCGTGATTACGCCAGGGTGATGGACCACTGGGACGAGGCGTTGCCCGGCCGCGTGCACCGCGTGCAGTACGAAGAAATGGTGGCCGACACCGACGCACAAATTCGCGCGCTGCTGGACTATTGCGAACTGGATTTCGAAGAACAGTGCCTGAGGTTTTACGAAACCGACCGGGCCATACGCACGCCCAGCGCAGAGCAGGTCCGCAAGCCGATCTACAAAGAAGGTCTGGAGCAGTGGCGAAATTTCGAGGCGCACCTCGATCCGCTCAAGGAAGCGTTGGGGCCGGAGGTCCGGCGGCAGTATTCCATCGATCTCTAAGCATGGATTTGCCTGAATCTCTGCAGCGGGCATTGCACTATCTGCGAACCGGCTCGCCGGCAGAGTGTGCGGGTGTGTGTGATGAAATCCTGGCCGAGAGTCCGGGGTTGATCCAGGCACTGTATCTGCGCGGTTGCGCCGCATTTGAGACTGGCGACATCGCCCGGTCGGTCAATGACCTCGAAGCCGTCCATGGCAACCATCCGGAGCACCTGCACGCGGCCTACAATTTAGGGCGATCTTTGCGGGCAGCGGGCAGGCTTGAGGAGGCGCTGGCGCCACTGCAAGCGGCCCTGGGCGAGGATGAATTCGCAGTGCCTGCCCGCTACGAACTTGCCACCTGCCTGACTCGGTTGCGGCGCAGGCCCGAAGCTATCGATCACTACCAGGCCATCCTGACGTTGCAGCCTGACAATGCGCAGGTGGCCGCAAACCTGGCGTCAGTGCTGGAGCGCGAAAACCGACTGGATGAGGCTGAAAGCTGGACAGCCAAGGCGCTGCTGATGGATCCCGTCAATGAGACGGCACAAATGACGCGCGCCACGCTGGATCGACGCAGCGGAAAATATCCGGAGGCAGCACAAGGACTCCGCAGTTTGATCCCGGGAATTAACGACCCCATCAACCGCAGCATCGCCTGGAATCAGTTGGGTCAGTGCCTGGAAGGCCAGGAGGACTGGGACGAAGCCTTCGATGCGTTCAGTGAATCCAACCGAATCTTAAAGGAGGGTCACACAGGCTCACTCCCCGACCCGCGTGGCCCGCACGGTCTGCAGACCCTGGCCCGGATTCACGAGTGGCTGCAAGAGAATCCGATGAAAACTTGGAAAAAGCCGGCCACTAATGACACCGGCGGTATTGCATTCCTCGTTGGCTTTCCAAGGTCCGGCACCACGTTGCTGGATCGCATGCTCTGGGCTCACCCGGAAGTCGAAGTACTGGAAGAAAAAAGCCTGTTCTCCTCGCTTCACCAGGACTGGGCGGAGCCCGGTACACTGGAGGCGCTGGCCGACCTCAACGACGCGCAGATTACTGACGCCCGTAAAATATACCGACGGGAAATGTCACGCCACCGGCGTCAACCGCAACGCTCCCTTGTGATTGACAAATTGCCGCTGAATCTGGCCTACCTTTTCCTGATTCACCGGTTGTTTCCGGAAGCGCCGGTGATATTTCTATTGCGCCACCCCATGGATGTCTGCATCAGCTGTAATTTTCAGGCTTTTGAGCTTGAAGCATCAATGGCCTACTTTCTCGATATCCAACAGACTGCGCAGTATTACGATGCTGTTATGCAAGTGGCGGTGCCGTCCATGGAGCAGATCGACAATCCACTGCACCAATTACGTTACGAAGATCTGGTGGCCGAGCCGCAACACCAGCTTGCGCCATTGCTTAGTTTCCTTGCTCTGGAAAGCCACGATTCGATGCTGGAATACCGTCATCAGGGCGGCGGCGAAACAAGCAATACTCCCAGCTACCAACAGGTGGCGCAGCCACTGCATACCCGATCGATTGGCAGGTGGCGGCACTACTCAAGACAGCTTGAATCCAGTCTTTCGATCCTGCAACCATGGGTCAAGCGGTTTGGATATCAGAAAACGAACAGCGCTTAAAGCGCCAGTTAGAAGCCCGGCACATGGCCGGACTTTCGGTTTCCTGGCAGCAATCTTCAGGTGCGATCTCTGTGAAGTGCAAACTGACGATCTTCCATCAAGGCACGCCGTGAATACAGTCCACCCCGACGCGCGAAGCGAGGACAGGCCGAATGCCCATCTCCCCAGCCTGACCAATTCAAAATAAGCAAAATCGTCGTTGTTAGTGGATCGCGGTCTGGAGAGACTCCTGATAAGCCACGTCATGCCAATCGGCAGGTCAAACCTATTTTCACACTTCGCGGAGGCTGAATCCGTGTTCGCGTTCCAACAAAGCAGCCAGTTCATGCCCAGCCGTTGCCGACATCGCAGTCAGTGGTGGGCGGACATTGGCCCACCGCTCGTCACCGGTGGCGATTGCGAGCAGACGCTTCTGCGCCGGGATCGGGGAATACTCCTGCAACGTTAGCCGCAATCGCTTGACGGTCTCGTGCTGCGCTTCCGCTGCAGCGTGGTCACCGTCAACATGTAATTCTACGACCTTGACGATGTTGCCCGCATTGACGTTGGCGGTTGCCGTGATGCAACCCGGGGAGCCAAGCGCCAACGCCTCAAGTAGCGGCAATTCCGATCCTGGATAAACAACTAAGCCGTCAATATCAAGCAGCGCCCGCGTATTATTCCAATCGCCGGAACTGTCCTTGATGCCGACGATCTGATCCGGGAACGCCGCGTGCAGTCGCGAGGCCAGCGTTGGCGGCACACCAACAATGGCGACCGGTGGAATGTGGTACAGATAGATGCACGCGTCCTGTCCGATCGCTGCAATCAATTGCTCAAAGTAGTTAAAGAGCCCGTCTTCGGAAACGTCCTTGTAATAAAACGGCGGCAAAGTCAGCACGCCAGCACAGCCCATGTCGAGACAAGCGCGCGATAATCGGGCAGTGTCCGCCACATTTGACAATCCGGTACCCGGAATCAATCGCTTCGGGTCGATGCCACTGTCAATTAAATCCTCAATCGCGGCGATCCGTTCGTCTATGCCAACTGACAAGGCTTCGCCTGTCGTGCCGAACGGCGCGATGCCAGCGCAGCCCTGCTCAATCAGCCATTTCGCATGAGCGACATAAAGATGGGTTGCCACCAGGAAGTTATCGTCGAACGGCGTCAAAATCGGCGCAATAATGCCGCGAATTTTCTCGACCGTCATCCAGTCAATTTCCTAACACGACACGCAATTATTGTTGTTGTTGGCACCTTCGATCACATGAACAAGGCAACGAGGGTCTAATAATATCGCAGTCCGGGTCGATTTGGCAGACGTCGGCCGTATCGTTATTTACGATCATCGAGTAATCAATCGACATATGTTCGGGGTTCGTGCTGCGAATAATCCGAATTGCTCATGCCCGAGAGATCACCCGGGCAGGTTTCGCAGGCTCGACGATATGTTGCCAGGCTTCCTTTCCGGTAACTGATGCGTAGTTCGCACGTATTTCTTTCGCCACCTCTGTAGCGTCATCGGACCTGCAGATCGACAACACACAACCGCCAAAACCACCGCCGACCATGCGCGAACCGAACACACCAGTGCTGGCATTTGCCGCCGAAACCAGTGCTTCAAGCTCGTCGCAACTGACTTCAAAGTCGTCGCGCAAGCTCGCGTGACAGGCGTCAAACAGTGTACCCAGATCTTGTAATTCGCCGTTCTCGAGCGCCTGGACTGCACTCTGCACACGCTCGTTCTCGGTTAGAACATGACGACAGCGCCGATACAACACATCACCGAGTGCCGTTCTGTTCGCCTCAAGAATATCTGTCCGCAAGTCGCGTAGCGACTCGATTTCCTGCCCGTCACGTACGAGTATTTCCACGGCTGCCACGCATTCGTCGGCACGGCTATTGAGCTGGCCGTCGGGGAGACGGTGTTTAACACCGCAGTCGGTCACAATGAATCCCATCTCGGATGGTATCGGAATCTGGGCCACTTCCAATGACCGGCAGTCCAGCAAAATCGCATGTCCTTCCTTGGCGCAGTTCAATGTGTACTGATCCATGATGCCGCACTGAACTCCGGCATAGCGCTGTTCGGCTCGCTGGCACAGCTTGGCCAGATCGGGCTCCGGAACACGTTCCCCGGCAATCGAAAGCAGCGCTTTGGCGACAGCAAGTTCCAGCGAAGCTGATGAGCTCAGGCCCGCACCCAGCGGAATATCACTGTCGATGAGAATATCGGCACCGCACAGTACGATACCGAGGTCTTCGAGTTCCGCGGCGACGCCCTTCACGTATTCGACCCAGCTGAACGACTCACCCGGTTGAATGCCATCCAGCTCGAACAGACACGTTGCGCCGACATTGTGCGATGTGACCCTGATTTTTCGATCATCGCGCGGGCTTGCTGTCGCCCAGGTGAAGAGCGCTGTGCTCATCGGCAATACGAAACCGTCGTTGTAGTCCGCGTGCTCGCCGATGATGTTGACCCGCGCCGGCACCTTTACGAGTAAAGCGCCGTCCGCATTCCCGCCGCCGAAGTCGTGCAACGCGGCGCGAAACTTTGCTGGCATACTCATGCCCGCATCTCGACGCTCAGCCACCAGTGTCGCTTGCCGCCCGCCTCGAGCCAGGGCACCGCATTATTTTCGATTGCCTGGTTGACGCAGTCGTAGGGACTTGTTGCAGGCTCGAAGCCAAGATTCCTGTAGGGCTCCGAGCCACAGCCCGACCAGCCCCGATTGTTGATCCACAGACCGAGCCACGGCAGTTCGATTGGATCGAACCTGAAGGTCAGCTGCGCGCCGCTATTGCCCACCAAGACGCTCGCGATTCCTGTCGCCGGTGAGCGAACAAAAATTTTACTCACCAACAAGCGTTGCGCTCCATTGACGGCGAAGCTGCGGGACAGGTCGACCGATCTGCCGTCTTGCAGATGAAGATGTGGCCACTGTTGCGCTATACCGCCGTCCAACAGTTTTCGGGTCGCGTTATCCTCAACACGCAGCGGCAAATCGCCTTGCAAATCGATGCGTGCATCGGACTCGACGGCCAGTAACGCATGCGCGCACCAATAGCATGGCAGTGGCTCATCACCGTCATTGATCAGCGAATAGTCCAGTTCGATGACCGGCTCGCCGTTCGGCAAGCGTATCCGGCGCCGGAATCGATAGGGAGCAGCGGTGCCGAGCGCAGTCATGTCGCAGACGACGTCTCCGGCCGCCGTCACCCGCAGATCTGCAACGGACCATTCACAGCCGACTAGGTCGCCGTGGTCCGGGACCGCGCGAATCTGATGGTTCGCCAAGCGAATCTTTCCGGGCTTGATCGACAGCAACACCTCGTCCCAGCCGCCGGAATCGTGGTCTCGACTGAAGTCGGCGTCACTGCTTGGTCTCGAGAGCGGAATATGGGGGTTTTGCCACAGCCAGTTGCGGCCACTGCGCCGGTCGACCATTTCGATAATCTTGCCGCCGACGGCAGGCGCGATCGCGAGATCCACACAGTCATTTTGCAGGCGAATGATGTCCAGCCCGCCGCCGGACAGATCCTGTCGATAGCTGCTCACCGGTGATTGTCCAGGCTGATTTCCGACATTCTTCCTAGCATAAGCATCATCCGGAGCCTTTGAAAATGGACATTTAATGCGCAATGATGGATATTCTTACGAAAATCTAAAACACGGTAATGCAGCGTGGCAGACAGCAAACTCAAACTTCGTGAGGGCTTCGCAGGTCAGGACATGTTCGTGATCCCACGCCCCGCGCTGGCACATGCGAAGCAACACCCGCTGGTACGCTCTGTCTATCCGACCGACATTGGCTGGTTCCCGACAGCGGCCCACCATTACCGTGACCGGCCCAACGGGGCCAGACAGGATCACCTGATGATGTGCGTGGGCGGCCACGGCTATGTCGTCGTGAATGGCCAGAAGGCCCACCTGCAAGCTGGCGAAATGCTGATCGTCCCAAGGAAAACGCAGCACACTTACTGGGCGGCGGACGATGATCCCTGGTCTATTTACTGGGTGCATTTTCTGGGGGAAGACATCGACTACTTTGTCGAACGCATCCCCAGAGTGGGCCAGCCTGTGCCGATCGAGGCCTCGGCACAGAGCGAAGCTGTGCGGCTGTTCCGCTACTGCCTGGATGCGTTACATGATGGCTACGGACTTCCAACCCTGATTTACGCCGCTCAATCTACGCAACACATATTGTCGCTTTTGCTGTACCGCAATCAGTCGCTACCCATGGAGCCGCGCTCCGGCAAACGACGCTCGAGCCTGGAATCTGTTGTTGAATACATGCAGCTCAACCTGGACTCGCCCCTGCGCCTTCAGGATTTTGCTCAGGAGGCCGGCATGTCGGTCAGTCACTTCTCGGAAATCTTCCGTGCACAGACGGGACAATCACCCGTGGCGTATTTCATCCAACTACGGATGCGGCTGGCCTGTCGCCTGTTGGACCTGAGCGTCAAACCAATCAAGACGATCGCCCTGGAAACCGGTTATCGTGATCCGTACTATTTTTCGCGGGTTTTCAAGAATTCCATGGGTATTGCCCCGGGCAAGTACCGCGACATCAAGAAGGGCTGAACCAGCGAATATTCCAATTTTACAGTGTGAAATACCATAAGACAAAGCTACAGGCCTATAGGCTAGGCAAAAATCGCACGCTCGCAACGTTGTCATTTTCCGGAAGATCGTCCATCAATCAGTAGCAACATCCATTGAGCTACTAACAATCACATGCCACTATCTGCCATGAGTGTAAGGTCGTTCTCTGCGGCGACATAGAATCAACGTCATCTTGATCGGGGGATCTGCACATGACTCATGCAAACCGGCGTACCGCCAAGCATGGTATATCGAACGCTCAATCATCCAAGAGAATTTTTTCGTTGACGCCGCTGGCAGCGGCTATTGTTGCTACGCTGGGCCCCGCAGGGCCTGCGCTAGCTCAGGAGTCCAAGACGCTCGACGAGATCATCGTTACCGCGACCAAGCGCGAAATAAACCTACAGGATGTGCCCCACAGTATCGACGTATTGTCGGCTAGCGATCTTGCGAGAATGGGCGCCAGAGATTTGCAAGCGACGCTCAGAGCATTTCCCAGCGTTACTCTCACCGCCATGATGCCCGGGCAGAACTCACTGGTCATCCGTGGCATTTCCACGGGACCGTTCGAGTATCGCACCGAGGCCCAGGTCGCCGTCTATCTCGACGAGCAACCGTTTACCTTCAATTCGCAGCAGGTTGGAATCCGCAATATCGATATGGCTCGAGTTGAACATCTGCCGGGGCCGCAGGGCACGCTGTTTGGCTCCAGCTCACAAACCGGCACTATTCGCTACATTACCAACAAACCAAATATGAGCGCGTTTGGCGGACAGGTGGAAGGCCGCTATGGCATTACCTCCGGCGGCGAAGACAGCTACGAAATAAACGCTATTTTAAATATTCCGGTCAGTGATTCCCTGTCTTTGCGCGTGGTTGGGTATTCCTCCCATGACGGGGGCTATGTCGACAACGTCTTCGGCACGAGTTTTTCCGGCAATTACGACAACGCGAATCTCGTCGAGGATGACTTCAACGAATACGACGTAGACGGCGGTCGTCTCCACGTACTGTGGAATATCAGTGACGATTGGTCGGCCTTGTTGACCGTGAGCGCCGAGAACACCGACGCCTTCGGCGTCTGGGACAGTGATGAGGCTCTGGGCGACTACAAGGTCACGCGGTTTGAGGAAGAGTTCCGCACGGACGACTGGGTCGCAACATCTCTCACGTTGGATGGCGACCTTGGTTTCGCCGACTTGTCGTTTAATGCGAGCAAGTTTGAGCGCGACATTGTCTACGAATACGACAACATGACGTACTCCCAGTGGAAGGACGCGTACTGGGGATCCGTTTACCCTTTGTATAACACCAATTACTATAGAAGCATCGTTTTCAACGATCAGATACAAGAGCGTGAGTCGATGGAGCTGCGCCTGGCCTCGAGTGGCGACAGCCGTCTGCAATGGATGCTGGGCGCCTATTACGAAGACATCATTGACGAGTGGTATTACGGCGCCAGGCTGCCCGACTATATGAACACGTCGTCGTGGGCCTATGCGAACTCTTATTACGCCTATGTCGCTAACAACTTTGGATTTTATAACTACGACTGCGCCTGCTACGAGACCAATCCCAACGTGGCGTACCCGCTTGCGCCAACCGATATCGGTTTCTCCAATACGCTGGACCGTTCTATCGCACAAACCGCTCTGTTTGGCGAGCTGAGTTTTGACCTGACGGATGAATTGACCATTCACGGCGGAATTCGCTGGTCTGAATACGATCGCGATATCTACAGCCGGTTCGCATTCCCGGAGGGCTTACCTCCTTATTCGGATTTGATTTTAGGAAACGACGGATCGTTCAGAGATATCGGCAAGGTCGACGACATGATTTACAAAGTCGGCATCAAGTACAACCTGGACGACGATCGAATGATCTATGGCTTGTTCAGCCAGGGATTCAGGCTGGGCGGCTTCAACAACCAACGCGCAGTCAGCACTGGACGATTGCCAGCGCGGTATGGCCCGGATTATCTCGACAATTACGAGCTTGGCATCAAGAGCAGATGGTTTGGTAACCGATTGACAATTAACGCCGACTTTTTCTTCATGGAGTGGACCGACTACCAGCAGGGGGCGGATCTTGGCCAATGGTGGATGAGGGGCAACGTTAATGCCGGTGACGCCGAAACCAAGGGTATCGAAGTACAAGCCGAATGGCAGGCCACGGACAACTTGGCCTTGTCCCTGAACTTTTTTGTTGCAGACGCGAAGTTTAGCGACAACTTCTGCAATGACTATGTAGATAACGTGCACTTCGACTGCGTCATTGATGGCAATGGGGAAGCCGTATGGGCCAATGACCCATCCGAGCCGGCGGACATAGTGACCGGTATGAAGATGCCGAATTCCCCGAAGTCGACTGCCCACGCGAGTATCTACTACACGATGCCCGACGTACTCGGCGGCGACCTCTGGTTTTATTACGACATTAGCTATAGCGCCGAGATATGGAATTCACTTAGCTCCATTCGCGGTAACAACAGGAACGGCATAGCACCCTCCTGGACTTACAGCTCATTCTCGACCGGCCTGCAATTGCCAAACCAGCTCGATGTCGAACTGAATGTGAGAAATCTGTTCGACCAGTCAGGCTATAGCTATGTGGGGACTTGGGAAGCCGGTAATGCAGAACTATTTGGTGATCCTCGCTACGCCAGAATAAGGGCACAGGACCGACCCCGCTCAATCTGGCTGACCCTGCGGAAAGGGTTCGGCGGCACATAGTCAAGCTTGTAGCAAGCTCGGTTGTGCGCGGCAGCCACCAGGGCGACAGTCATGGTGGCGTCTACCTGATCGATCTTGAACACCAAACCGTTGAACAGTCGCTCGACTGGAACACCACCGACATCGATTGGCAGGGCCGCGGATGGGACCGCGGCCTGCGCGGTATTGCCTTTGACGATGACAGAATCTATATCGCCGCAAGCGATGAACTATTCGCCTACACGCCCGATTTCAAGTTGGTTGATTCCTGGCGCAGCCCATACCTAAAGCACTGTCATGAAATCGCCGTGTTCGAGCGCACATTGTATTTGACCTCAACCGCGTATGACAGCATTCTGGGCTTTCATCTCGATAAGCACCGCTTTCACTGGGCCATGCACGTTCAGACGGCCAATTACCGATTCAATGCCGCAAGCTTTGATCCGATGTCGGATGAAGGTCCATTGATGCTGAACAAATTGCACATCAACAATGTGTTTTGTTCCGAACACGGAATGTATATTTCCGGGCTAAAAACTGGCGGCATGCTGCACTTCAACGGCAAGGACATACTCATGGCGGTACAAATGCCGCCCGGTACCCACAATGCCCAGCCATTCCGGGACGGCGTGTTATTCAATGACAGCAACGACGACGTGTTGCGCTACACCGGCCGTGGTGAAGGCGAGGAAGACCGGGCCATGTTGGTTCCCACCTACGACCCAACTGAATTGCAACACTTGGATGCAGCGGATGACGAGGTCGCACGACCTGGATTTGCCCGTGGCCTCTGTGTTCTGTCCGATCGAATTGTCGCAGGGGGGTCCTCGCCGTCTACCATTACCGCGTATGACCTGGAGGCGAATGAAATGCTGATTTCGGTCAACTTGAGCATGGACGTACGCAACGCCATTCACGGACTCGAGATATGGCCATTTAACTGAGTCCGGCGTTTCTTGACACCTCGGGCAACTCGTCAATGATATAGCCAAGCTGGTCAAGCCATAGGTCCAGGTGTTGCTCGTAATGACGCCACTTTCCAAGGGCACCGGTGTAAATGGGCTGTCGCACCTGCTCCGAACTCGCCGTCTTGACTGGCCGTTCCGTTTCATGAAAGCGCACGCAGCTCTCCTCAAACGCTAAACCGCAATGATCCAGGATGCGCCGCACCTGGCCCTCCAAATCGGTCACCGTTTCCTCGTAGTGCACATCCAGCACCTTGCCGGGTAGCACCTCGTGCCAGTGCTTCATGATCCTGTCATATTGCTGGTAGTAGTGAGCAAGATCCAACATGTCGTAAGTGAAGTTTTGACCTGCACCGAACAACTGTTTATAGGCACCCAGGCAACTGTCAAAGGGATGCCGGCGAGCATTAATGACTTTCACATTGGGAAGTATGAGGTGAGCAAAGCCCACCAACGGAAAATTGTTGGGTAGCTTGTCTGAAAAAAACGGTTTTTGTGTTAGCCGATGCCTCTGACTCTCTTCAATATATTGCTTGCCATAGGCGCGCAAGTCCTTGTCCCGTAGATCTTTGATCGCCTCTGGATAACGAACGCCGTCGGTTCTGTATCGTCCGATCGACTCCGCAATTTTGTTCAGCAGCGGTAATTCCGACGTGCCTTCTACCTGGCTATGGCTCGCAAGAATCTGTTCCACCAATGTTGATCCAGAGCGCGGCAGGCCGACGATGAGGATCGGGTCGGGCGCATCGTAGCCGACGCCCGCTCGCTCGTTCATCAACTGTCGATCAAACACGGTTTTAATTGCTGTTTGGCGCTTCTCGATATCGAGGGGATCGTACTCCACTATCATGCGCTGGCGCTGGTTACCGCTGTGATAAAAGTGCCAGGCTTGTTCATAATCCTCTTTGTCTTCCATCGCCTTGCCCAAGGCAAAGCGAAGATGAACATCTTCGACATCCGTCAGGTCGTCGCGCTCCAGTTGTTGCAGCATGTTTTCGATTTCTTCATCTGAAAAATTGAAGATCTTGAGATTTGCCATGCTCCAGTAGACCTGACCGAAGTTCGGTTTGGCTTTGATCGCACGTCGATAGGCTTTGACCGCACCGTCCTGATCGCCGACGGTCTTCAGCTCCCAGGCATACGCTGCCATTACGCTTGGCGTACCGTCATCGATTGCAAATGATCTTTCGTATGCCTGCACAGCCTTTTCGGGATACATAGCACGGCCGAGAGCACTGCCCAGACCCGCCCAGGCGCGCGCGTTCCTGGGTTCGAGTTCCGTCGCTTTTTGATATGTTGCAACAGCATCCATGAACTTATTCATGTCGAGCAGCAACGCGCCAAGAGTTAGCCACGCTTCGGTAAAGTCTACGGCCGTCTGTGTGGCGCGCCGCAACAACGCCTCCGCGTCTTCCAGCCGTTTCTTGTCATGCCAGAAGGACAAGGCCAGGTGACGCATCGCGTTGACATTATTGGGGTTCCCTTTGAGCACGTCGCGAAATACCGCCAAGGCCTCATCAAGCTTATCGGCCTGCTTGAATTCAATGCCCTTGATGATGGCAGCGCGCTCAGGGTCAGAGTCCCTGTAATCTTTAAACGCTTCAGCGGCATCTTCGCCCCGGCCAACGGCAGTCAGCGCCTGACCCAGTTTTTTCTGCGCCAGCGGCAATGCGGGCTGCAGCGCAATCGCCTTTTCGAATTCGGGCACAGCCTCCTCAAACCTGGACTGCATTACAAGCGCGCTGCCCAGGTCTTCATATAACTGCGGGAAATCGGCATTCAGGGAGAGCGCAAAACGCAATTGCTCCTCTGCCTCTACCGCACGATTCTGCTTCATCAGTGCCAGGCTGAGCAGGCGAATATGATCGGCGCATCCTGGATGCTTATTGAGATAGTCTCGGCACGCCTCCTCGGCGCGAAGCGGCCGGTTGCGCTTCAGGAACTCAAGCGCCCGCTGTATGTTTGCATTCTTTTCGGGTACCGCCTGATTCATGAAAATTGTTCCAACAGCTCAAGCTTGCGTATTCGGCAGCTGGTCGGCTGGTACGTAGTCAAAAATAAAGGAAATACGATCCTCGCTCCCCATGTTAATCACGCTATGTTTTTTCTGGTTGTTCAGTTCATAGGCTTTACCAACCTCAAACGCATATGGCTTGCCGTCGATCGTAAAACGAACAGCCGCATTGGTCGTAATCGGTACATGGATGCGATGCCCCATGTGGAAGGAGCGCAACATGTCGCGATGCGGATGGATGCGGCCCTGAACTTTTAATTTCGCCGCCATCGCCCGAAGTAGCGTGCCGCCCGGCGCGTAATAGGTTTCGATAATGTGGTCGATCAGGGGCATGGCGACATCGGCCAGCCTATCCCAACCTGGTTCCCTGTAGATATCTCCGCCGTTCGGCCAACTCTCGTCGCAGAACAACATGACGATCGACTCGGTATCTTTATGCACTTCGTAGGTTTGCTGTCGTACTGCCTGTTCGGTCCAGGCTTCCGGCTCCTGAGCTAAAATCCTTTCGCTCAGAGCCTGCACGTCAACTTCTCCGAGACATCGTTGCGCGCCTTCGATATCCATGCGGTTTCCTCATAATAAGGTGGAATCCCATATTTTACAGAACAGTGGCTGTCGTGTGTTGGTCATTTCAATTGGGTAAACTGTTCACAGAATTTGAAGAGTCCAGGAATAAATGAATGGTAAGAACCCTACTCGGTGTGCTGATAGCCAGTGTTTCGATCAGCGCATTGGCGCAGACCAATCGCATCGATATTGTCCGCCATGACGCGCCCGAGCTCGCCCGTTTCGGCCAGTACGATATTGGCGTGCGTACGATCGTGCTCACCGATCCGGATCGTCCCGACATCCTGAATACCGCCCAAGGTGGCAAGACCACGTTTTACGATCGCAACCTGACCGTCGAAGTCTGGTACCCCGCCCTGCTCGCTGAAAATCAGCAGCCCGGCGGTGAGTACACGACCACAACACGAAACCCGGCCGTTACTGCAACCTTGCATGGCAGAGCCGTCAGAGATGCTGCCGCATTGGCAAGCGCCGGGGCAATGCCACTCGTCATAATATCTCACGGTTATCCGGGCAATCGTTATCTCATGAGCCACCTTGGCGAGAACCTGGCAAGTAAAGGATATGTGGTGGCCTCCATCGATCACCGCGACAGCACCTATAACGACAAGCAGGCGATTGCGAGCACGCTGTACAATCGCCCGCTGGACCAGCTGTTCGTCCTGGAGCAGATGGCCGTCTTGTCAGACGGCGACGCCAGTTTTCTTAGCGGCATGGTGGACGCCGAACATACCGGTATTGTCGGTTATTCGATGGGTGGCTACGGTCTGATTATTAATCTCGGCGGTGGCTACAGCGATGCAGTTGTCGCTCACGATGAAGCACCTCCTAACGCGTTAGCAAAACGCCACGCAGCGGCCAACCCGGACTTTCGCAAGAATCTCGATTCAAGAATCAAGGCGGGGTTCGCCGTGGCACCCTGGGGTATGGCAGATGAGGTCTGGAATCCGGATGATTTGAAGGGCATCGAGGTGCCGACCTTCTATTTGGCCGGCAGTGTCGACGCGACGTCTGGTTACGAAGACGGTACGCGTGCCATTTACTTAAACGCGACCCACAGTGATCGCTACCTGCTGACCTATATCAATGCTGGCCACAACGCCATTGCGCCGATTCCTCTGCCGGTTGAAATTCTCAACAGCGAAGACCAGACCGGTGCGTCTCACTACACAGATCCGGTGTGGGATTCAGTTCGCTCGGCCAACATCATGAATCACTTCGCCACGGCATTTTTTGACTATTATTTGAAAGACAACACGGAAAGACTGACCTACCTGAAACTCGTACCGAACTCCCAGGATGGCGTCTACTCTGTCGAGGATGAGCAACAAACTGACGCGCACACTTACTGGAAGGGATTCGCCGAAGGCACGGCACGCGGTTTACTGCTTGAGCATCTCGAGCCTGCAGAGTAGTCAAAATGGGACGCTGGCGACCACCCGCTCCAAGCTCATCGCCGTACATCACACCGGCAGGCTTTGCTGCTTTACAAAAGGAGTTGAATGACATCTGGTTGCGCCGCCGAGATGTTGTCAAGGCTCTGGCAGCGGCTGCCGCCGAGGGCGATCGTTCGGAGAATGCCGAATACATTTACCGTAAGAAAGAATTGGGTGGTTTGGATCGACGGATTCGCTATCTGCAGAAACGCCTGCCCATCTTAAACGTGGTTCGAGACCTCCCCGACGGTGACGCAGTTTATTTCGGAGCGATTGTGGAAGTGCGCGATGATGACGACGACATCTACACCTATCGAATCGTGGGGCCGGATGAAACGGACGCCAAGATATCTGCAATCAGTATAGATTCGCCGCTTGCCAAGGCTCTGCTGGCCAAGCGTGTGGATGATGAAATTGTGGTCAAAACTGAAGAAAAAACGACCACGATGAGAATTGTGTCGATTCGTTATAAACAGCAGCAGTAACCTACCTTCAGAATCTCCACCAGTAGAGGTTTAGGTCTGCCTCGCAACCTTGCAACTGCGCCCACCATTCTTTCGCCCGACGGTCGACGCGCCGCGCCGATTTCTTGAGCCAGCTTTTTTCTTCGTAGGTTCCGCGAAGCCAGCCAGCCTGACCTTCGTGGTAGGCGAGATACTGATTGTACGGATCCCATTTGGAAATTCCTGCGAGTTTGTCCGACAGGTCTGTGTACCAACCGATGAAGTCGATGGCATCGTCGAAATCGTCCCGGTCAGCAGACTGTCGACCCGTATCATTTTTGTACCGGACCCAGGTACTGTCGAGCGCCTGCGCGAACCCGTAGGCATTGGACTTTCGCTTCCAGGGTATGAACCCCAACAATTTTGACCGTGGTGGTTTCGCGTTAAATCTGAATGACGACTCCTGGTGGATTATCGCCAGCTGTATGTGAGTTGGCGTGCCCCAACGCTCCTCAGATTTTTTCGCCGCCCGGTACCAGTCGCGCCTGTCCCCGAAGATTTTACAAATGTCTTCGACATTTCGCGGCGTTCTGTTGTCATAAACGGTAATTGCACCGAATGAGAGCCCGCCCAGCAACAGGTAGCCCAGCCATGCGCGCCGTGGCTTAGACTTACGAGACTTTCTGGAAAGTCTTGGCATGTCGATGATTTAACTGCCAACTTCTAGCCCAAGTGACCCAGTATACCGCGTTCGGCCCGGCCGTGCCGTCGTGACAGATTTTCGGTTCAGTTGGCAACCCGAATTTACTAAAACCACGCTCGAAGTCCGATGACTAATTGGGCTTCAGAAGTATCCTCGCCGGCGAATCTGGCAAAATCCGCTGTATTGCCGAACAGTTTGGTCCAGTTAACACCTATATAAGGTGCGAACTCCCGCCGAATCTCGTAGCGCAGCCTGAGTCCGACTTCGAGATCTGATAATCCGGAGCCTAAGCCTAAATCTGTGTCATCTTGTCCGTAGAAATTGACTTCGATATCCGGTGTCAGTATGAGGCGTTGAGTAAGAAGCAATTCATACTCACTCTCAAGCCGCAGCGCAGTACGACCGGACTCGCCGATGAAAAGGGCAATGTCTGTTTCGAAAAAATACGGAGCCAGTCCCTGAATCCCGATTGCCGCCCAGCTGCGGCTGGGTGAAGGTTTAAAGTCATGTCGCACGCCAATCTGTAATTCCCAATATTTGGCTATTGCCTTGCTATACAGGAATTGCAATTCCGCCTCTGTCGTACTGCCCCCTGCCCGTTCGCCCTCTGTTTTGAACCACAACTTGCGTAAATCTTTTCCGAACCATCCCTGCCCGTCCCAGGATAAATTGCTGTCTCCCGCCGCATCACGCAATTCAAGTTGATCCAGTATGCCCATTAACAGGAGCGGATCATCCTCTGTGGCAGCCCTGGCATTTTCCGCAACAGACAGGCAGGAGGTCACAATCAGCGTGGCGGCAAATACAATTTTTGCTGCGCTTCGAATGGCCATCTAACTCACCCTTACTTCGCGAAACATGCCGGGCATGTGATACAGCAGATGGCAGTGATAGGCCCATCCTCCCATCGCATCGGCTGTCACGAGGTAGCTGATTTTGGACCCCGGTTGTACGATCACAGTGTGCTTGCGGGGCATGTAATCGGGGTCGCCCGTCTCCAGCTCGCTCCACATTCCGTGCAGGTGAATCGGGTGAGTCATCATCGTGTCATTAACCAGATTTATGCGTACACGCTCACCGTAGCTAAGCCGAAGAAGATCCGCATCAGCGAACTTGATACCGTTCATAGACCACATGTAGCGGTTCATGTTGCCCGTGAGATGCAGCTCGATTTCGCGCTCAGGGTCCCTGGGATCAAGCGTGCGACCAAGGTTGCGAATGTCCGCGTACGTCAATACCCGTCTGCCGTACAGGCGCTGATGATCGCGCAAGCCGATGCCCGGGTCTGACAATCCATCTTGTGGCGTCGATGCGCGCATATCGACATGAGGGCCAAACTCCGAAGCAATGTGCGTGATCTCGCGGTTGCTGCCGTATCCGGCCGGATCTGGCGCACGGCCACTTTTGCGTGGCATTTCCCGCATGCCGGACATTTTGCTCATGTCGTGCTGGCTGTGATCCATTCCGCCCACATCGTGATCCATGCCACCCATTCCGCCCATGCCCATATCCCTGTGACCCAAAAGCGCCGGCGGATCCAACTGCGGCACTTCGGCGGACCAATCGGCATCCGGGCTCAGTATCCCGCGGGCATAGCCGGTTCTGTCGATGCTCTGAGCAAAAATCGTATAGGCGCTGTCGGCACTGGGCTCGACAATCACGTCATACGTTTCCGCTACGCCAATTCGAAACTCATCGATCGACACCGGTTCAATGTTCTGGCCATCGGCGGCAACGACCTTCATCTTCAAGCCGGGGATTCGCACATCGTAAATCGTCATAGCGGCTGCATTAATAAAACGGAGCCTGACTTTCTCACCTTGCTCGAACAGGCCGAGCCACCCGTCTTCCGGAGTAGCGCCGTTCATTAGGAACGTATAGGTATAAGCGCTGACATCTGACAGGTCGCGATCGCTCATGCGCATCTGATTCCACATCGCGCGATCTCTTCGTGTTTGACCTACGCCCTTGTCCGAAATATCTCGCCATAAATCGGCGGCTGTTCGCTCGCGAAAGTTGTAGTAGTCGCTTTGCTTTTTTAGTTTGGCGTAGATTCTCTCGGGTTTCTCATCACTCCAGTCGGACAGCACTATCACGTAGTCTCGGTCATAACTGACAGGGTCCGGCTTCGCCGGATCAATGACGATAGCTCCGTACATCCCGGTCTGCTCCTGAAAACCGGAATGGCTGTGATACCAAAACGTCCCGTTCTGCCGCACGTCGAACTGATAAGTGAACGTTTCTCCAGGTTTTATCCCATCGAAGCTGATGCCAGGCACACCATCCATGCGCGCGTCAAGAATCATCCCGTGCCAATGGATGGACGAGTCGTGAGCGAGGTGGTTCGTAACTCGCAGTGTTACACGATCGCCCTCACGCCAGCGCAGGATTGGCCCAGGCACAGAGCCGTTGATTGTCGTTGCGGGTCGCTCCCGTCCGGTGAAATTTACCATCTTGTAGCCGATGTCGATGTCGAAACTCGAACCGCGCAGAGTGGTAACCGGCTGTCGAGTCAAGGTCACGGCAAACGACGAATCAGCCGAAATTCCAAGACCGAGCAACGCGCTGCCGGCAGCCGCTCCGGTCACAAAGCGCCGGCGCGACATCAATGCCGATCGTCCTGGCAGGATCATTTGCCTCTTATATTCCATCAATTTCTCTCGAAGCCAAACTAGCTAGTGTTCATGGGTACTGTGATCGTGCTCTTCGGGCTCCGCCGGCTTATCTTCGGAATGTCCCGCATCTTCGTGCGGATGCCCCTCGACTGCCGCGTCATTGGCGTGATGCCCCATGCCGCTCGCACTTTCCAACAAATTCCGGTATTGGGCCGCATCGAGATCAGGTAATTTCGTCAGGAATGCGACGACTGGCCAAATAGCGTCGTCGTCGTGGGTAGCACCCCACGCCGGCATACCCGTCATCTTGATGCCGTTCTTGGTTACCCAGAATAATTCAGCTGGCGACATTTCCGATGCGGATTCTGCAAGGTCAGGCGGTGGAGGGTTCAATCCCTGACCCATTGCCTCAGGATCTTGCCCGGGGGCGCCGTGGCATCCGGCACACATGCCATCGAAGTCATTGACGCCGGCACTTACTAGTGCGTCATCACCAAGATCCGGCACCTCAATACCCTTGGCGTTGCGTTCTATCGATGCGTGCGAAGTTGTCGACAGTAGCCAATTGACAATACTACTGTGTGACGAGCTTGCACTGACATCGTAAAGACCCGAATACGCGAAGCCGACGATGGCGATCACGACGATGGTTGTAACAATAGTGAGTGTCTTGATTATCTTCATAGTGGTCTCTATCTATTGATTCCGCAGGAGTGAAAAAGTGCGGATCACGATTGCAAAACGATGCGATTACGCATTGCCAGGAACCGGGCACCTTAGGGCTGAGACGCGACAACTAAGCCGCGTCCACAACGCGGCGCTCAGTCAGGCGTGGCGGCGGGAGGTCGAAATGGAACGCCAGAATCGGGATCGCTGTGCAGGCGACGAGCGACCGGAATTGGCTGGCTTTGGTTATCTGGCACGGTGTGCAGCGACGCGGAGTCAATGGCGCAAATCGTGCCGGCGGATGACGCGCAGGCCGAAATGCAGCTGACACAGCATTCGCAATCTAGCGGCGGCGAATCGCCGTCGTTGTTGTCCCCATGATGCAAATTTGTCCCATGCATCGAGTCATGGCCATGGTGCGCTGCCATGACCGTGTCCCGCGATAATGACCGATCCTGTTGGTGACAAGGAACGACAGCGTCCGCCCATAGCGACAATGGCGCAGCGACGCCAAGCATTACGATCAATAGTGTGCCAGGAACCTTCACAAGAATAAGACTAGACCTTTCGCTTCGAGACCACAATGACGGCAATGCAGAGCTCTAGAACGTCAGGGGTACATCGCCCTAGTTCGCGTAGCTATCCTGCCGCCCTCCTGAGAATCGCGCCACGCTCAACCGCCGGAGTCTGTAACCAGGTCTTGTACGCCCCTAGCGCGGCTTCGGCGGCAAGTGCGGCATTGGGCATCGAGCAAATGCGTGGTGCGCTCCAGGGCAACTTCCAGTATGCCAGACGGTTCGGAAACTTCGCTCACGCCAACCGCTCCCTTTCGCCAGGCGTCTGAAGTTGCTGACGTCGCTGAAACACGAGGACGTAAATCGCCGCGTAGATACCGACGACAACAAGTCCAATCCACTCGATCTTCAAAGGCGTGAACTTGTACAGCATGACGAGCGCAGACAACGCCACCCAGTTGCCGATGATGTAGTGCAACTTGCCGAATCGATCCGTGGTGACCCCGAGATTCTGCGTGTAAAGACGAATGAGCGAATCGAGTGAGTTAATGACAAATATGACACCGACAACCACCATCGCCAGACGCCAATACGCTCCAATATCAAGCCCATTGCTAAAGTAGTAGTAAAGGATCGAAAACCAGATCGCGATTGGAATGGATGGCACGATGACGAGCGCAAGCAGCAATTGCCAGGCTTTCAGATCACCGACAAACCTCGCGACAAACTGCCCGATCATGATGCTCCAGGCGAACCACCAATACAGGTAGAACTGGTGATACTCGGTAATCGGCGACATGAAGCGATGAATGTTTGAGAAATAGGCACCGATGCCGCTCATCGATTTGGCGAGCCCGAATACACCCATTCCCGAGGCCAGCCAGGCACCGGCGATCAGCGCGAAGAACAGCCAGGTCGAGGAAACACTGAGCACTTTCACGTACTTGATGTCGGTACTCGACAAAGTCGCGAACAGAATCACAGCCGCAACCAGGCCGTAACGAAAGGGTTCGCTGATCCCCTGAATGTAATCAGGCAAATACACCAGGAACAGAAATGCAGTAAATGCGCAGGTACCGATGATAACGATATTGTTCGTCAACTTGATGACAGGAATTTCAAAGAGTTTCAGCTTCGGCTCGACAATGCAGAAATAGAAAGTCGTTAGAAAATAAAAGGACCAGACGAGAAAGCCCCAAAATCCGAATTCCAGCGCCAGCGGATTGGCGAACGAATATTCCGCTTCGCTGGCATATAGCTCGAAATCGACCAGTGGAAACATGATCAACCCGACATCGAGCCCCGATGTAAACAGAATCGCAATGAACGTGAAAAACGAAACCGGAATCGGCCCCGTGCATTTTAGATCGTGCCAACGAATAACCAGCACCAATGCCGTCAGCATCGTGACGGCCATTGCAATAGTCAAAATCAGTGCCACGAAAACTCCCCCCGCTTTTTCGCGACGGTCATTTCGCGACTATCACCCACACTGGATTGGTATAGGCGAACTTGCCATTCATGTCCTCGACGACAAGGCTATACCAGGTGTCCGCGTCAGGACGCACTGAAAAATCGACCTGCACGGGCTCGCTCTCACCGTCCAGCGCCAACACTTCGATTGCACTACCGCGCTCAATGAGCTGCACTAATCGTAGCCCGGATACTGCCTGTACCGAATACCTCAGCGCAAGCTTGTCACCTGCCGCACGATGCAATTCGCTGCCAAACAGTATCTCCGGATAAATCAGCGGGCCCTGGCTGGCGAACGAATGCCCAGCCTTGAGCGCTGCAACAAATTTTTCAATGCTCAACTTTCCGTTGACGTGCACGTAGGACCGTGCTGACCCGGACTCCTGAATCCACACATCGTGCGCATCAGAACCTGCGGTCAGATACACCCGGTGCCCCTCATTCCACATTTGCCATACGCGCGTAAGCGTCTTTGCGTTGTCATTACTCGTCATCTCGACAAGATCGAATCCCGCATCGTAGCCTCCGGGCACTGTGCCCTGTTCGTCGCTTTGAAAATAGCCGTAATCCGAATAGGGATGATTCGCCGCAACGATGTCGGCACCCATGCGACGGGCGGCCGAGAAAATTTCCTGCACCGTGGCCTGGCCGGTATCGATGTCCACGGTCTCCCCGTCATCCAAAGGATAGGCGTTGAAGTGCGCCCACGACGGCGACAATTCGGTACCCGGAATAAAGTGCATTCCGCGCGCATCGGAAAGAACTCGCATTTCCCGATTGTTCACTACGGAATCATGGTCGCTGAGAAACGCGATATCGACGCCTGCCGCGAGTTCGGACCGCATCACAAATTCCGCCTCGGTGAAGCCGTCCAGCACATCCGAGTGATGATGCAGGTCTGCGTTGTACCAGCCATGCTCTTGTGGCATCGCCAGAACAGGAATTTCGGCATTGAGATCATTCGTCTGCCCTGATTCGACCACGACCTCAACGCGTTGCGGCTTGGACGTAAAGCCGCCGCCAGCGGATACTTCGAATACATAGGCTCCCGGTGCGATCACTTGCGTTGTTTCGCCCGCGATATCCAGCTCTGTAAAAAAGGTATTCTTGCCAAAGTAGCTGATCAGCGGTTTGTAACCGCTCTGAATGCTGATCCTGGCGTCAAGAGGCTGCCCCGTGTCTTTGTCCGATACCTGTATATGCACAGCGCCCGGCGGCCTGACGTCGCCGAAATCGACGTTGATCTCGCCGCCTTTCAAAACGGTGATGTTCCTCGTTGCGCCTTGCGCATAGCCACGAGCTGTTGCATAAATCTCATAGTCGCCAGTCGGCAGGTTGATCTCGTAGTCGCCATCATTGCCCACTGTCCAGGCATACGGTTTACCGTCCTTCATTACAACGACCGCGGGCCGCGCGACGAGCTCTCCATCATTGCTCGCGACTTGCCCAGAGACACGGCCCGACGGCAGCTGTTGAAAGTCGATTTCTGCCTGCACCAGCGGCGCCAGTGACCCGTCATTCTCGATCTGCAGCCAGGCTTCGAACGACTGGGTCTCGCCCGGCAGCAGGTCATGCGGCAAGTATCGATCGCGACCGCCGTACGCAAGAATTTCTGAAAACGGCGCATGCAGGCCAAGCACCCAATGCTCCCCGTAGGCTGCCGACCAGTCACCGAGCGCTGCATCTTCCGGGCTGACAGACACGGCAGGTAATCCAGGCATTCCGAACAGCGAGCCGCCGTCTGGCCAGACGACATAACCGGAATGCAAACCTTCGAGCGATACTTCGCCGTTGTTGGTCATCCGCGTAATGATATGAATCTTGCTGTCCCCATCCTTGATATGGAAGACCGTCTCGAGTTCAACCTCACCCCAGTCACGCACGGTCTTGACGACAGCTTCATCAATGGAGGCTTTCTCGATGGTCACTCGTTGATAGGTCGTTGGCCAGCTTGACCACTTATTCGGCATGAAATCGGCCAGTGATGCTATGTCATGACCGGGCTCGCCGTCCTGGAAAGGCGCGATGTCGACGATGCCTCCGCGCGCCACTCCCCATGGCGGGGCAGTGTCGACTGCGAACGCAATCGCAAATAATCCGTTGCTGATCGTGATATCCCTGGCACCGGTCGCGTCGCCGCGAGGGATCGTCGTCGGGCCAATCACAACGGATACCTCGGCATGCGCACCGAACGGTGCCAACAAGACAGCAAACAACAGAGTTACGATCAGAATTGGCAATTCAGGCTCCTAGACCTCAGGCCTTGTCAATCTCGTGAGCGATATCAATGCCGCTGCGTAAATCGATGAGTGGGATTGTTCGCATTCAGTCGATGAAACTTCGACCGTCCAGCTGATCGCGAATATTTTCTGGAATTTCCAATTGCAGGTGAGTGGCGATCGACGGAAGGATGTCAACGATGGCAGGTAATTCATCAAAGTGTGTATTCAGATTGCCGCTGTTAGTAACGATCCAGATCGTGCGCTCTCTTTCCGTCTGTCCACCGTGTGTTTGTCCCGTAAGCTCGTCGCGGCCATGATCCGTCGTAATCAAAATCATCCAGTCTTCATCGTGTGTCCGCTGCCGATTTTGTACGGCGTTCCAGATTCTCCCGATCTGACCATCCATGAGTTCCACGGCTGCCGACATTTCAGGGCCATCGCCGTATCCATGCCCGACATCATCTGTGTATTCCAGGTAGACCCACGACAGGTCGGGTCCGTTAGATTCGATATATCTGGCCGCTTCAGCGGCGACAAGTTCATCGATGTCGCGGATGTAGTCTCTCAATGGATCATGCGGAAACCGTTTGGTGTCGAGTTCAAAGCCGTCAAAATGGTAATCGAGTTTGTTGCCTCCGGCTGTTTCCAATCCGTCACCAAGAAGTTTGGTCCTGTTGTCAGTCCAGGTTGAAAAAATAGCCGTTTTCAGGGCCGCATCATGCGCTTTGGCTATTCTGAAAATGTCCCAGTAGTTATAGTCGGGATCACTGACCGCGTTGTCCCAGACGTTGTGTTTGTTGGCCCAGGTTCCAGTGAGCAAACTGTTGTAGCCGACTGCCGACACTGTAGGACTCTCTGACTCCTGTCCCGGTGTCCCGCCAACGTAAGCCCTCGCATACCCGCGACCCCCGCTTATTGCATCCAGATACGGCGTGGATGCACGCTCCACGACATCCGCGGGTATGCCATCTACGATAATAAAGAGCGCTTTCGGTGTTCGTGTTATCGGACTCGCTCCCTCATTGCAGCCATTCACCATGATCGCGGCCAACAAAATAAGGGCCGATGACAACGTAGATGAACCTCGCGTCATGACAGGCGTACTCCCTGATGCAGTAACTCAGTCTGCAAAAGATCAACACTGAGCTCTGAAAAACGCTGTTCATGTTTCACGGCGATCGCCGCGGCAACACCGGCACGGGCAGCACCGATCGCGGCAGCGAGTCCACCGGGGCCCGATCCGACCACCAGAACATCCGTCTCGTGGACGACATCGATTTCACGAGACGATTCTCTAATCTTATCGATACGCACCATGCATAATAGTTTACGCTGGAAGAGGGGATCAGCAAGAGCAACACGATGGAGAAGAATTTCGACTACGTAATCGTCGGTGCTGGGTCGGCGGGTTGTGTTCTTGCCCGCAGGCTGACTGAAAATCCGGATACATCCGTATTGCTGCTTGAGGCCGGCGGCGTCGATCCTTTCTGGGAATGGAAAATACGCATGCCAGCCGCACTCGCCTACCCAATGAACGGCACGCGCTACAACTGGGACTATCACACAGAACCGGAACCGCACCTCGGCGGTCGCATCATGCACTGCCCGCGCGGCAGAGTGCTCGGTGGTTCCTCGTCGATAAATGGCATGGTTTACATTCGAGGTAACGCGCTCGACTACGATCGTTGGGCCAAAGAGGATGCATCCCTCGCGGATTGGGATTATCAACACTGCCTGCCGTACTTCATTAAGTCGGAAACAAGGGAAGGCGGCGACAACGACTATCACGGTGATTCCGGGCCGCAGATGGTCGCCAGGGGCCGCGCTGACAATCCGCTGTTCGGCGCCTTCATCAATGCGGCACAGGAAGCCGGCTACCCGTACACGAGCGATATGAACGGCTATCAACAGGAAGGTTTTGGCCCTATGGATCGCACCACGGGCAATGGCGTTCGACAGTCGACTGCCGTGGGCTACTTGCGCCCGGCCATGCGGCGACCGAACCTGACGGTATTGACCCGCGCTGTCGCCCAGCGGCTGATTCAGAACGGGCGGCGTATTCGCGGCCTGGAATTCGCGTACAGGCGTCGTGCGTGCAAGGTTCTTGCGAAGTGCGAGGTGATTCTCTCTGGAGGACCGATTAATAATCCGAAACTGTTGATGCTGTCAGGCATCGGGCCCGCCGATCACATTGAGGAGATGGGAATTACACCGACGCATGCGTTGCCGGGCGTTGGGAAAAATTTGCAGGATCATCTTGAAATTTATTTGCAAATGGAGTGTGTGCGACCGGTATCACTGTACAAGTACTACAACCTTTTGGGCAAAGCCTACGTCGGTGCACGATGGCTGATTACGCGCACCGGTTTGGGCGCAAGCAATTCCTTTGAGGCCGGCGGTTTTATCCGCAGCCGCGCAGGTATCCAACACCCTGACATTCAATATCACTTTTTTCCCATGGCGATACGCTACGACGGCAAAAGCCCAAACGACTCACACGGCTTCCAGGCACACGTCGGACCGATGCGATCGCAAAGCAGGGGATGGGTGAAACTACGTTCTTCGAATCCGAACGATGCACCAAGAATCTGTTTCAACTACATGTCGAAAGACGAAGACTGGGAAGAATTCAGAGCCGCGGTGCGCTTGACGCGGGAAATATTCGGGCAACAGGCTTTTGCGCCTTTTGCCGGCGTCGAATTATCTCCGGGTCCCGACGTTCAAAGTGACGCAGACATCGATGCCTTCATTAAAGGTGCAGTGGAGTCGGCATATCATCCGTCGTGCACCTGCAAGATGGGCAGTAATGAGATGTCCGTTGTCGACGCTCATTGCAAAGTGCCTGGTCTGGATGGATTGCGCATCGTCGATTCGTCAATCATGCCATCCATCGTCAGTGGCAACCTGAATGCACCAACAATAATGATCGCCGAAAAGGCCGCCGATATCATTGCCGGAAAGACTCCGTTGAAACCGGCCGGCGTCCCTGTCTATGTGGCGCAAGATTATCGTGACAAGCAACGTTAGTTGGGAGTAGATTTCCCTATGGCAGCAGAGCAGCTCATCGTTCCAGATTTTGATACGTACCCGGTAACGCACGCACTGGAAGAAGCATGGGTGATCGACGGGGGCGTAAAATTACGCTGGGACGACGGACTCGAGAGCCGGCTACCGGTGCTTTGGCTACGCGAGTTCAGTCCCGATATATCCACATTCCACGCCATCACTCGCGAGCAAATGATCAAGCTTACCGAGATTCCGGCCGACCTCATCGCCAGCGAGGCGACGATCGCACAGGACGGTTTTCTGAGCGTTCTCTGGGAACCCGAGAGTTTATCGAGTCGCTACCACCCCGGTTGGTTGCGTGCCCATATTCCTGATACGCCTGACGCAATTTTTGCATTGCCTGAACGACAGTTGTGGCGAGATGCTGATCATAAAAAAGCAACCTGGTTCGACGGTAACGCGGTTCGCGAAGGCCGACATGGGGTATTCAAAGAGTGGGTTGAGGCCATCCACATACACGGCGTCGGCTTGCTGAGAGGACTACCGGCCGAGCCGGCGATTATTCCAGAAATCCCCGACCTGATCGGTCCGGTCCGCACCACAAACTTCGGATCGATCTATGAGGTGATCAATCGCCCGGATGCCAATTCGAACGCCTTTACGGCGATCGCGCTAGCAGCTCACACCGATCTGGCAACTCGAGAGTACGTTCCGGGACTGCAGTTTCTGTTTTGTTTGGTCAATGACGTGGTTGGCGGCAACAGCATTCTGGCAGACGGCTTTTCAATCGCTGAGCAACTGAAACAGGAATCCGCCGAGTTCTATGAGGTGTTGTCCACCGTGGCAATCCCATTCGGCACCAAGGATAAGAACAGTGATTACCGTTATACCGCCCCGGTACTCGAACACGATTGCGAGGGCAAGCTGTCGGCACTTCGCTATACCTACTGGCTGCGCTCACCGATGAGCGGCAGCTTTGACACTATCACGACGTTTTATGCGGCTTTTCGCCGCCTTCAGGAAATCGCGAATGACCCGGCGAATCAGATTGATTTCCGCTTGAATCCGGGCGAGATGATGGCCTTCGATAATCGGCGCATACTGCACGGCCGCGCGGCTTTCGACCCCGCCTCGGGAAAAAGGTTGTTGCGTGGTTGTTACGGTGAACGGGAAGATCTTGAATCCTGTTTGCGAATTCTAAATCGTAAAGAACGAAAACGTGCGGCAACCTCGCGCCACACCGCATCGTCCGAATGACTATCGATAGTTTACGCGTCGCCGTTATTGGCGGAGGTTTGATCGGTGCCGGCTGGATTGCGCGCTTTGCGGAAAACGGTGTCGACGTCTCGGTATACGACCCCGCGCCCGATGCAGAAGAAAAGGCGAATCGTGTACTCGAGAACGCAGATCGCGCTTATTCGAAGCTGACGATGGCGCCACGCACGAATAAAGGTGATGTGCGTTTTGTCGATTCCATCGATAAGGCCGTACGCAATGCCGGGCTGATCGTTGAGGCCGTTCCCGAAGAGCCGTCTCTGAAAAAAACAATTTATGCCGAGATCGAGAAGACCGCCGCTGCGGAGGCACTCATCGCATCATCAACATCCGGCATCCTGCCAAGTAATTTGCAGGAAGGAATGCTTCATCCGGAACGCCTGCTGGTCGCCCACCCTTTCAACCCGGTTTACTTATTGCCATTGGTTGAGTTGGTCGGTGGCAGGGAAACAGCCGCCGACGTCATTCGCAGGGCCAGCGAAATCTATCGGGCCATCGGTATGCACCCGCTCCACATCAAAAAGGAAATCGAGGCATTCGTAGCCGATCGGCTGCTCGAAGCAGTCTGGCGCGAATCGTTATGGCTCGTTAAAGACGGAATCGCAACGACCGGGGAAATCGACGATGCAATACGCTTCGGGTTTGGACTGCGTTGGGCGCAAATGGGGCTGTTCGAAACCTACCGGCTTGCGGGCGGCGAAGCCGGCATGCGTCATTTCATGGCCCAGTTCGGACCGTGCCTGAAATGGCCCTGGACGAAGCTGACGGACGTGCCGGACCTCACCGATGAACTCGTTGATCTGATTGCGTCACAATCGGATGCACAATCCGGTCATCATTCGATCCGTGAGCTCGAACGAATTCGCGATGACAACCTGGTTGCGATCTTGCAGGCACTAAAAGTCAATAACTGGGGTGCAGGAGAAACGCTGGCGAACTATGAGAAGCAACGCTTCGATGCCGGAGCGCTAACCGCGACTGATGTCGATAAGTCGCAACCGATCCGTACCCTCGAACGGCTGGTGCCGGCGGATTGGACCGACTACAACAACCACATGAATGAGAGCCGCTACTTGCAGTGTTTTGCCGATGCGTCCGACTCGCTTTTGCGTGTTATCGGCGTTGACGCAGAGTATGTTGCCAATCGCGGCTCATACTTCACCGTAGAAACACATATCCGGCATCTGAATGAGGTTGCCGCTCTGCAACCCATCTATGTTACGACCCAGATACTAAAGGCTCGCGGCAAGAAGCTGCATTTGTTTCATCGTCTTTACCATGGCAGCGACCAATTGCTTGCGACGGGCGAACATATGCTGCTCCATGTGAACCTTGAAACACGCAGTGCATCAGAACCGGCGACCGAGGTCAGTCAGCGTGCTACCGAAATTGCACAGGCGCATGCGCACCTTGAGACACCGGAGGGCGCGGGTCGGGCCATCGGCCAACCGCTGTCAGTTGGCAGAACTCGCTGAGCGGGGTTGGAGCCGTAATCTGGAGTAGAATTGCGCAGGGTTGTTATCCAGCTCTATTAATAAGGAGGCGTTTGAGATGAACAACGAAATAAAACAAGTAATGATCGCCGGCGCCGTCGGTACCGTGGGGATTATGTGGGTTGTCGGTGGGATCGCGCTCGTTATGGGGGCTTTCCAGGAACACTGGGCGCTTGGATGGCTGTCGTTGTTTGTCTGGATCTGGGGTTGTATTACGGCCGGGCTTTATTTCAAAGTGCAGCGCTTCTTCTAGAAGTCCAGTAATTCAATTTTCTCGTCTCTGCACGACGGAAAAGAGCTCCCAAATCGGGAGCTCTTTTTTGTTGGCCTATTCGGCTTCCGCGACGTGATGATGCCCGACTTCAGTCACTGAATTGGCGACTTTGGAAAAGTAGTTCATCAAAATCTCCTCAGCCTCATCCGTGCCACCCGATATTTCCGCCAGGGCTGCGAACCACTTTATGTTGTTCGGTGAGCGGTACCATTCAAGATCCGCCATGCCCCCGGCCAACTCCCATACAAACGTCGCATCCCATTTCCCCGATTGATAATGGATTGCCAGTATCGGGCCCGGCGTTCCAGCTTTTTCCCCGGCGACCATAAAATGCTCACGAATAATTTGCATGGCCGATTCACGCTGGCCAGGTTTGAAACTGACGTGGGTGACTCTCAAATACCTGGCATCATCTCCCTGCGTAACAGGCCCCTCATCGTCATCCTGCGCGAAGCTTGCTCCCGATGAAAGGTACATAAGTGCAGCTACGGCAAGCAACTTGCCGATCGTGTCGGTTCTTGTCATCTTAATCCCCTATGCGTTTACAGAGGCGCTGCATTATTACTTGTTGGTCTGCCGCAGCGCCGTGTCATCGAATATTAGTAGAGATGTCGGCGTATTGCGAGATTTTACCCGTGCCAGGCCGATCCGGCGTCGCGATGCCTGCGCAGCTCAATCTGCTCTTGTACTGAATCAAACAGGCCATTTCTCAGCCCGGCCAGCTTGAATAATTCAACAACCGTGAAAAACGGCGCGGCCAGATTCGCCTGTATCGGGTGTTTGATCAGCACCGGCATCGATTTTTCCACGGCGTGACCAATGAACTGGGCAATATAGCCACCAAAGAAACACGCGGCAGCTATGAGCCAACCGGTATTTCCCGGATATGCGCCTAGTTTCACCGCGAGCAGCGACAGGAGATAGCCGCCAACCGCGAATGCAAACGCGAAAATTACATCGAGTGTCAGGTAGAAAAGGGAAAAGCCCGCAATAACAACGTGTGCCAGTGAAAGTCGAAATTCACCTATCTCAAATCCTGCCCATGTCAGCGGAATCAATATGCCGAGCATGATCGTCGGTATGCCGATCATGTGCACAAAAATATTGAACGGATGCTGGTGCGACGCGGCGTAGCCCGTCAGCATGTCCCTCAACTTTCCTTCCGCTTGCATTCCGCATTCCCTTGTTCGTGTGGCGGTCAATCTAGCATGAATCGGTATACTTGAAGCGCCTGTAAACGTGTTGAAGGAGGCCTGTTATGACTTTTTTGATTGTCGGCGTTGTTCTCTGGAGCGTCACTCATTTGATCCCGTCCACCCTGCCCCAGGTACGGACGAGTCTGATTGGTAAACTGGGTATCGGCCCGTTCAAGGGCCTGTTCGCGATCGACATACTTCTGGCCCTCTTCTTGATCATATTCGGCTGGAAGGCATCTGAGCCTGTCGCTATCTATACACCGCCGTTGGCTGGCAATGAAATTGCAGCGGTTCTGATGCTCGTCGGACTCATTCTGTTCGTAGCATCCAGCGTGCAGGGCAATATCAAACGCTATGTACGGCATCCGCAAATGCTTGGCGTCATTTGTTGGGGTGTCGCTCATCTTCTGGCTAACGGCGACAGTCGTTCGCTCATATTATTTGGCGGCCTGTCGACCTGGGCGGTGCTGGAAATCATTTTCATCAATCGCCGTGACGGCATCTGGGAAAAGCCCGCTGTCAGGCCCGTGAAAATGGACCTAATAACCGTAATTGCCGGTGCTGCAGCCTTCGCTGCCCTGCTCTATTTTCATGCCCGTTTGTTCGGCGCATCCGTGGCAATACTGGGCTAGTAATCAGTGACTTACGTCACTACTTGACCATCATCAGGAGACCATCAGAAAACATTCGAAATTAGTCACTTTGTAATCAGTTAGTTACACGGAGACATCACTAGATTTGATTCCGAGGCCGCAACACGGGGCGGCCGACAAAAAACGGAGTCAAATCATGAAAATCGCCAAATACAACATCGCCACACTCGCAATCGTTATCGCAATGACGGCTGGCTGCGCGTCAGCCCCGCAGCACACCGACCGCGGCTTCAAGGCCCAGCGCGTTGTGACCCGAGGCGCCCACATCGGCTGGCAATACGCTCGATCCGTCTACGAAAACCCGATCAATCGCCCTGTCTCGCACGTTACCTCGCTGGCATCCCTTGCGCTCAAGTCAACCGGTGGCATGCTGCGCCGCGTTGTGATCGGCACGGTACAGATGCCAGCGTTGAACGGTGACATTCCCGAGATCAGCCATGCCGATACCATGGATATCGAAGCGTTCGAAAGGAAGTTGGACAAGGTGACCGGCACACGCCGTGACACCGGCCGGATCAAGTTTCTTGTCGACGGAGACGAGTATTTCTGCCGCCTCATGAGCTCCATTGACAATGCCGAAGAAAGCATTGACATCCGTACGTACATTTTCGACAACGACGATTACGCTGTCACCGTCGCCGATCGCTTGAAAGAACGATCGAATGACGTCCGGGTTCGCATCATGATAGACGGGCTGGGCAACCTGCAGGCAATGCAGGCAGACCCGGACACAATGCCCGCCGACCACAAAGTTCCGCTATCGATGCGCATGTACATGGAACGTGGCTCCGAAGTGAAGGTTCGCAATACCACCAATCCGTGGTTCACGGGCGATCACACGAAGACCACGATCATCGATAAGAAACTGGCATTTGTCGGCGGCATGAACATTGGCCGCGAATACCGTTACGACTGGCACGACCTGATGATGGAAGTCACAGGTCCCGTCGTCGACAGGCTGCAGTTCGAATCCGACAAGGCGTGGGCCCGGGCCGGCCTGTTCGGCGATTTCGCCAACGTCGTCGCATTCATCAAGGGCAAGAAAGAGACAGCGGACAGAGGCGGCTACCCGGTTAGAATTCTGCAGACGCGGAATTTCGACTCAGATATCCACAAGGCGCAAATCGCCGCCATTCAGAGTGCACAGAGCTACATCTTGATCGAGAACGCCTATTTCTCCGATGACCGGACAGTCTATGAATTGGCCAAAGCGCGTCGTCGCGGCGTCGATGTGCGCGTCATTATCCCTGACAGAGGTAATCACGGACCGCTGAACGCCAGCAACATAATCACGATCAACAAATTGTTGCAGCATGGCATTCGTGTCTACCGGTACCCCGGCATGAGCCACGTAAAGGCGGCAATTTACGACGGTTGGGCCAGCGTAGGCTCGGCGAATTTCGACAAATTAAGCCTCAAGATCAACAAAGAACTGAATCTTGCGACCTCAGACCCCGAGACGGTTAACGCTTTGCTGGACCAGGTATTTATTCCCGATCTTATGATGTCGCGGGAGGTCAACCAGCCGCTCGATGTAACCGTTGCGACGCGACTCGCCGAGATCGTAGTAGACGAACTGCTATGAATGTGCCAGAAGTAACGCCACTGTTAGTGAATGGTTTTGGGAGGCAGAAATGCAGGGGTTATTGCTTGGCTTACTGCTGCTACTCTCGATTGTCGGGCTGCTTGTATGGATTCGGCAAAACAGAGCAGAGTCGACAGCCAAGTCAGCGGCAAAACCGGACGATAACAGCGCCTTTCACGCGGTCGCAATCAAATGCTCTGATAAAGCATGCGATGCGGCGAAGGCAATGACCGGACGCCGCTTTCTCTCCAACGCTGCGCCGCGCTTACCGTTACCGGAATGTGACCTTCTCGAATGCCGCTGCCGGTTCGTCCATTATAAAGATCGACGAACGCATCGCGGTCGACGCAGCCCCTTCGCCACGAGCAGCTCAAGCGGAACGACCGGAACTCTTGAGCAAAACAGGCGAGAAAAAGCCGATCGGCGATCCGACGCCAATCTGGATGACTAATAGCCCATGTCAGCTACGACGATCTGGTAGTGCTCGAGCTCAACCTGAGAGCGCGCACGGATTTCGTACAGGTTCCTGATTTCGGTCTCAAGTTGCCCGGTCCGCTCAGAGAGCTCTTTTAGATCGGCAAGCAGTAAGACACGGTCTGCCAACGCCATTTCGTTCAATATCACCGCCACTTCTTTTTCCGTGATCAAATCTTCGATTTGATGCAGCTCGTGTTCTTTCGAATGGATTGAATTGCTTGCACGGCTGACGTTCGACCTTAGGGAATACAGTTGATAGCCGGCATTGTAAGCATCCAGAAAACTGGCTTCCAGATTGACGCTGCAGACACCATTATAGCTACCGCCGTTTGAGCCAACCTTAAAGCCGCGGCCAGGCTGACAATATTCAACCAGACCCTGATCTCGACCGTTCTGGTAGGCCGCAAAATCCGGCGTCACTCCGTGTTTCGCACAAGCTTTCCGATGCCTGGTCAGGCGCTCCATCGTGTAGCCGCGCGAACCGTCTTCATAGCCGATAGCCGACCAGTCACTGGTCATACATTCGTCACTGCTCATGGTCGCACAACCGTTAAGACCGGCAACTACTAAGGCCAGCCAGATCAATTTCGACTTTCTATTCATGACACGCTCCATCCAGATGGTTTTCGCAGCTCATGCTCCCATATAGTCACAAAGCCTGCTGTATAGACGCCTGAAACAGCGAATTACGGCCCGCTTCTTGGCATCTCAATGTGACTTGGGTCACAGAGTCGGGCCCGTTGCGGCGATACGCTCAGACGAATACCCAGGATATGCGGAGACGAGCCGATGGAACTTGAGGCAATCAGCGGTGCGGCGACAGTCGCGTTGACGAGTACGGTCGTCTTCCTGCTGGTCGCCAAAACCTGGAACGTCGTCAGTCGAAGCATTGGTTCATCGCCAAGCTTTTCAGATCGTATCATGCACGAAGCTGCACAACGCTTCCGCGACGAACTCGATCGACTTTCCAGCTCTCAATCCACGTACCTTAGCGGCGCGCTCGTATTCGTTGTGCTTTATATCGCGGCGTATACCCTGCAGGCAAAGCACCTGTTCGTCGGCTACCCATCCTGGCAATTGTATTCGCTTCTCGGGTTCCTTCTATTGGTGTTGTGTTACGCAGCCTACCGCCTGGCCAGAACCGTTCTTGCTCGATACGAAATGAAATTCCTGCGCGATGCGAATGTGGCAATCGGACATCAATTGCAACAATTGTCGGTGGGAGGCACGCGCATATTTCACGACGTCGCGACGTCCGCCGGGATTGTCGATCACGTCATAATAGGCCAGAAAGGTCTTTATGCCGTGAACGTTGTTGCGCGCCGAACGGCCAAACGTGCAAATGCCAGGCTACGAGGAAACTCGATCGAGTACTCAAACAGCAAAGTCGAAAGTCCCATCGTCGACATAGCAGCGAAAACAGCGCGCCTGCAAAAAGAGTTTCGCGAGTTACTCGGGCATAAGGTTCGTGTCCGCTCGGTCATTGCGGTGCCAGGTTGGGATATTGGCGAACAATCGAACGACGAGCATTTGCTCGTCAACGAACGAACCATCGCAATGGTCGGCGGCTGGAATGACACCAACGATCACCTCATGAACGAGGATGTCGAGATTCTGAAAAACGAACTCCTTTCCCGGTGTGCCAGAGGCTAGCCGATACTCTCACCAGACGCGATTGATATAGCGTTCTCCGGCTGCAAAGTTCACAGCGGCTGCAGGCGTGCCGCCAGCTGATCCTTCTCCAGAATTTCGCTGAACTCATCAGCGAGCTGTTCACATGCGCGAGTACATTCACGCCAGGCCGCGACGCGTTCTGCCCGCGTGTAATTCAGAAAATCGCTTCGATCCGGAATCTTGGCATTCGGCAAGCGCGACACGAATTCGGCCGACGGACTGACAAGTATCGTTCGATCAACATGTTCCGGATGCGGGCGTCGCCAACCGAGCTTCTTGTCAAACCATCCCGGTATGATTCGATCGTAGAAGTGCGGATACAGCGTCAACCGTTCTTTGTCACTGTGTTGCAGATCATGGTGATAGTCGATAACGCCGCCATCACGATAAATTCCGGGCGCCGCACCATCGATGTTGCGCACACCTGTCAATACGAGCGGAATGGAACCGGTCGCAATTACGGCGTCTTCGAGGTTCCGCCGGCTCAGTGCAATTCGCTGCAGTGGAAATCCAGTCATATCGAAGAACGGCGGCAACTCACGAGCGTCGAAAAATAACGCCCTCTCGAAGAACAGGCCCAGCGTCTTGCGATTGACGATATTCAAAGTCGCCGCGGCCATCAGACCGAGCCCCAACAGCCATCGATTTTCTGACGCCAGTACATGGCGGCTGCGTACGGCCATTATGTGAGTACGAAATACCGGATGACTCAGAATTTCGTCAACGCCGTTCGGCCCGAGCACGAGTTGAACTATTGCGCGGCTTATCATCGTAATTTCGTGAATATCGGGATGTTCGCTGAAGCTTTGTTCGATGTACGCCGTCTCAAACCGTTCAATCGCCGCAACCGGGTCATTCTGGGCGTAGCAGGCAAAGCGCCACGAACCGATGGACGTACCAAGCAGATGTACAGGCCCCTGCAACTTAGGCACGAGATTCGTGAGTATGGCCTTGTCGAGCTGACTGAGTACTAGCCACTTCGCACCACCGGAGGCGCCCGCAATCGTGCCAATGGACGATATGTCGAATCCATGTGATTGAACGGATTTAAGCGCACCCGCGCCCGCTTTAAGTGTCAAAGAGACGGGTTTCACAATGTGTCGGCGGTCTGCTCGGCGTTCTTATTCGAACGGGTGTTTTTTGACGATCGTTTGGTCACGGTCCGGTCCGGTCGAAATGATATCGACAGGAACGCCAGCAAGTTCTTCAATGCGCGCCAGATAATCGCGGGCCCTTTGCGGCAGATCGTCGTTTTCTGTAATGCCCACCGTCGATTCCTGCCAGCCCTGCCATTCCTCATAAATCGGTTCGCATTCAGCGAAACGATCCACGACCACAGGTAATCCTGAAATCTCCTGGCCATCGACCGAATACCCGACACAGATCTGAATCGAGTCCAGTTCGTCGAGCACGTCCAGCTTCGTCACACACAACCCCGACACGCTGCTGTTAATGATCGAGCGCCGCAATGCGACCGCGTCAAACCAACCGCAACGCCGCGGTCTGCCGGTCGTCGCACCATACTCCGCACCTACTCGCGCGAGATGCGCCCCGTGATTATCGAACAATTCGGTCGGGAACGGACCGGCGCCTACTCTCGTCGTATACGCTTTGACGATTCCGAGGATGTAACCCAGATTGCGCGGCCCGATGCCCGTGCCCGTGCTGGCAGCCGCCGCGACTGTATTGGATGACGTCACAAACGGGTACGTACCATGATCGATATCGAGGAAACTGCCCTGCGCGCCTTCGAACAGAATGCTTTTATCCGAGTTCGCGAGGTCTTGAAGAATTTGCGTTATATCAGCCGTAATCGGTGCGACAATCTCGGCGTAACCCAACGCCTCATCAAGCGTCCTGGTGAAATCAACCGTGTCCGCACCAAAGTAGTTCTTGAGAAGAAAATTGTGATAGTCGAGAACTTCGCCCAGCTTGGACGCGAAATTTTCGCGCACAAAAAGATCGGCAACTCTTAGTGCACGCCTCGACACCTTGTCTTCATAGGCAGGACCAATTCCTCGTCCGGTCGTGCCGATCGCGCTTGCTCCACGTGCTTTCTCACGGGCAGCATCCAGCGCCACATGCGACGGCAGGACCAACGGGCACCTGGGGCTGATCTTCAATCGCTCGTAGACGGGAACGCCGCTTTCGATCAATGCGTTCGCTTCGGTGACCAGCGCATCCAGCGCCAGAACGACACCATTGCCAATCAGGCACTGGACGCCGTCGCGGAGAATGCCCGACGGGATCAAATGCAATATAGTTTTCTTGCCGTCGATGACGAGTGTATGACCGGCGTTGTGGCCTCCCTGGAAGCGGGCGACCGCGGCCGCACGTTCCGTCAACAAGTCCACAATCTTTCCCTTGCCTTCGTCACCCCACTGGGTGCCGATGACAACTACATTTTTTCCCATGCTATTGCCGCTCTTCCGATGGCCCTGACGCGCGCCCTAACTTCGAATCAGCATCAGGGTCACTAGCCCGATGATCATCACGACCAGACCGATTGTCCGGATGTGATTGTCACTCAGCCGCGCGATTTCCGCCACCAGCTCGCGATACTTGCGCGGCGACGTGAAAGGCAGCATGCCTTCGATAATCAGCACCAGCGCCAGTGCTGTAAAAATCTCGGTGGCTATTGCTTGCCGCTCGACTGATTGAGGTAACGAAAGAACTCGTTGTTCGGGTCCAGTACCAACAGATCGCCGGGCTTACCCATCGAATTCTTGTACGCCTGTATGCTGCGGTAGAAGGCATAGAATTCCGCGTCCTTTTGGTAGGCGCTGGCGTAGATTTCGGCTGCGCGCGCATCACCTTCACCGCGAATAAGCTGACCGTCGCGATAGGCATCCGCCAGGAGAATTGTTCTGTCCTTGTCGGCCGTCGAACGAATCAATTCGGCAGCCTCACTACCTTCGGCGCGCGTTTCAGTAGCGATCCGAGCACGTTCTTCACGCATTTGGAGGTAAACGGCTTCGCGCACAGAGGCAACAAACTCAACTTGCTTGACACGAAAATCAACCAGCTCAACACCCAGGCCTTTCGCTGTCGGTCTCGCCGTCGCCAGCATGTCACGCATCAGCTCAACGCGCTCCAACGATATAGCTTCTGTCGTAGAGCGTTTGCCGAATTCGGTAACCACCGAGTTCTTAACGATTTCGCGCAAGCGTTCGATGGCAACGAATTGCGATCCACCTGTTGATGTATAGAAAGACACTTCGTCCACAATTCGCCACTTGACGAAAAAGTCCACGGTCATTTCCGTGCGATCAAGCGTGAAAATATTTTGCGGCGCGTCGTCGATTTTTAGTATTTGACTCGAAAATTTTCGCACCGTCTGAATGACCGGAATCTTGAAATACAGGCCCGGTTCGTAATTTGCCTGTACAACCTGACCAACCTGCAGCTTGATCGCGAGTTCGCGTTCGTTGACCGTAAACGCCGACAGCCCGATAACGACGAATACCAGGCCAAGAACGACTATCACCATAAACTTAGAGTTTTTCATTCGCGGGTCCTCCTGGTACGACCGTCCTCCCCCTGATTCTCCGATACGGCGCCTATCTGTGGCAACTGGGAACCGGCCGACCCCGACGATCCCGCGCCTCGTGACTGTCGAATCAACTGGTCAAGCGGCAGATACAACAAATTGCCACTGCCCTCAGAATCGATCAACACCTTATTTGTGCGGCTGTAGACGTCTTCTAATGCTTCGATGTAAAGCCGGTCTCGCGTAACTCTTGGCGCTTTATGATATTCGACCAGTAGTGCTTCGAAACGTCCCGCCTCACCTTGGGCGTCTGCAATTACGCGTTCGCGATACGCTTCAGCCTCCTGCAGCACACGCTGTGCAGCACCCCGAGCGCGCGGAATAATATCATTCGAGTAAGTTGTCGCCTCGAGTATGTAGCGGTCTCTGTCATTGCGGGCCCTCTGCGTATCTGCGACGGCGTCCTCAACACGTTTCGGATAATTGACATCTTTCAGGTTGATCGATGTAACCGTTAAACCGGCTCCATAAGCTGTGAGCGTCTCTTGCAGTTCTTCGATTGTCCGCGCCGGTATTTCCGCGCGTCGCTCGCCGATGAGGTCCGCAAGTGAACTTGTTCCAACCACACTGCGCAGGGCACTTTCGGTGACATCCTGCAACGTAATCTCCGGATCCTGAACTTCGAAGCTGTATTTCACCGGATCAGTACGACGATACTGCACGACCAGATCCATGAGTACGTACTGCTCGTTCGCCGTCAGCATTTCGGTCTTAAAATTGAAATTGTTCACTTCCTGGATGTTGACCACATCCACGGTCTCTATCGGAAACGGCAAATGCCAGCGCAATCCGGGCAAAGTTGTTTCCGTGTAAGCGCCAAACTGCTGTACTACGCCGCGTTCTGCCTCATCGATCCGGTAGAACCCCGTGAGGCCCCATGCGATCAGCAGCATAATGATCAACGCATAACCACCGGAGCCACCGGACCGGCGGCCACCGCCGCCGAGGATACTGCCAAAGCGTTTCTGCCAGTGCTGCACTATTTGGTCGAGGTCATTCGGCTTATTGCCGCGCCGTTTCCACGGATCCCCGCCATTGCCTGATTCGTTATTAGCCATAATGTCTTTGCTTCTACTCATTTGTTGCAGTTGCCGCCGTCGCCCCTTCGGGCGCCGGTTCCAGTTGATCCATGCTGAGATTTTCGCGCTTCAGGAATCGCCGCAAGTCTTTTTCAGTCATTCGCAAGTCCAGCGCCCAGCTGCCATCGTCCCGAACGTTTTCACTAAGAACAGCGCCGAGCTCGAATAGTTTGGCGCGCTGCCGTCCCTGGTCTGGCTGAAGACGAATAGTACGATACGTCGTTTTCTGGCGTAAGCGATTCGCTATCGCGGTTTTCAGCGTCGGCAGGCCCTCACCTGTCACTGCTGATAGCCAGACTGCCCGTCCCGCTCCATGACGATTATTCGTCATCCGTCGCTGACGATCCAGTTTATCGATCTTATTGTACACCCGAATCTGTGGCACCTGATCTGCATCAAGTTGTTTCAATACGGAATTGACCTGTCGAACACGCTGCCACCGATTCGGGTCACTCGCATCGATCAGATGCAATATCAGATCCGCCTTTCGCGCTTCCTGCAATGTCGATTTGAACGCGGCCACCAGTTCATGCGGAAGGTCACGGACAAATCCAACCGTATCGGCCAGTACCACATGCTCGCCTTCCGGCAGATCAAGGCGACGAACCGTGGGATCCAGCGTCGCAAACAGCTGGTCCTGCACGTAGACGTCGGCACCGGTCAGAGCATTGAACAACGTCGATTTACCCGAATTCGTATAGCCGACCAGCGTGACTGTCGGTATTTCAGCCTTCATGCGATTACGGCGATTCATCGAACGACTCGTATCCACGTCCCTCAGGCGTGCGTTGAGCTGTCGAATCCGATTGCCGATCAGGCGACGGTCAGTTTCCAGCTGTGTTTCACCCGGTCCGCGCAACCCGATACCACCCTTCTGTCTTTCAAGATGGGTCCAGCCGCGAACCAGTCGCGTTGACAGATGCGTCAGCTGGGCGAGTTCAACTTGCAGCTTGCCCTCAAAACTGCGCGCCCTCTGCGCGAAAATATCCAGGATCAAACCCGCGCGGTCCAATACGCGGCACTGCAAAGCGCGCTCGATATTTCGTTCCTGACTCGGGCTTAAGGAAGCACCCGAAATCACCAGCTCGGCGTTATTCTGCCGAACCAGAGTCTGCAGCTCCTCGAGCTTGCCTTTGCCTATGAAATAGCGAGGATCAGGGCGTTTCCGGTTTGTGATTAATTCAGACACCACGACAGCGCCCGCCGATATCGCCAACTCGGCGAACTCTTCGCGTTCGGATTCCTCAGGTAACCCGTCGGGACTCGCGTGGACAAGTATTGCGCGCTCACCACTTTGCGGCCGTTCAATCAAATACGACCTCCCTGGCGAGGCAGCATTACAGCGCAGTTACTCGTTGCCATCTCCAGCTTCGTCGTCCGGCATCGGAAGACGAACATTACGCGATGGCACAACTGTCGATATTGCGTGTTTATAGACCATCTGGTTAACACTGTTCTTGAGTAGAATGACGAACTGGTCAAATGAGTCCACCTGCCCTTGCAACTTAATGCCATTTACTAGGTAGATTGAAACCGGTACCTTTTCCTTGCGCAAAATATTAAGGAACGGGTCCTGTAGTGTTTGCCCTTTAGCCATATTGGGTCTCCTTATTCTTTGTTTTCTTGTCGAATTCCGCCTGCCGGTGGCGCCCGTTTGCCTATCGCAGAATTCAGCCTAAGCGTTTAAAAAGTCTATCACAGGCAACACGCAGAACGAGCTGATATTCACTCCAGTTTTGGCGCCAGATACGCCGATATAGTGTCAATTGCGTTCGCTTCAAGCGGATTGACCGAAAACACCGAGTTTTCTGAGCGTAGCCACGTCAGTTGCCGTTTCGCCAGCTGGCGTGTCGCGAACAGCGCCCGGTCCCTGGCTTCCTGCCGTGAGGTTTCCCCTTCCAGGTAGCTCCAGAACTGGCGATAGCCAACCGCGCGCATTGACGAACAGTCCCGTGTCAGGCCAGGTCGCTCACGGAGCGTACGCATTTCGTCTTCGAAGCCATCGTCGATCATTTGATCCAGACGCCGCTCGATTCGATCGTGCAGTACCTTTCTCGGCTCTATTTGCAATGCGATCTTGATAAAATCGATGCCGCCATTGTCCGCGGCCGCCTCGCTCTGCCATTCTCCCAGCGGCTTGCCGCTGCAGCGGAAAACCTCCAGCGCACGTTGAATACGCTGGCTGTCGTTGGGGCTCAGCCGCGCAGCCAAATCCGGGTCCACTGCCTCGAGTTCTGCATGCAAGACCGGCCAACCTTTTGATTCCGCTTCACGATCGATCTGCGCACGAATGGCCATGTCGGCCTGCGGCAGGTCCGCGATGCCCTCGGTCAGAGCTCGAAAGTACATCATCGTGCCGCCGGCAAGCAGCGGAATCCTGGCGTTCGCGACACTGATTTCGATTGCCGCGCGCGCGTCACGCACAAATTCGCCCGCCGAGTAGCTTTCTTCGGGATCACGGATGTCGATCAGCTGGTGTGGAGCACGCCGCAGCGTCCGGGCGTCCGGTTTGGCCGTGCCGATATCCATGCCGCGATAAACGAGCGCCGAATCAACGCTGATGATATCGCAGGGAAAGCGCTTACACAGGCTAATTGCGATCTCGGTCTTCCCTGATGCGGTCGGCCCCATCAGAAGGACTGCTTGGCCGGTCATCAAACGGTCTCAGCGACCGCGTAGAAACAGGCGATCAAGTTCCGACATCGTGACGGTCGTCCAGGTCGGCCGACCATGATTGCACTGATCTGCGCGATCCGTCGTTTCCATTTCACGCAACAACGCGTTCATTTCATCCAGCGACAGCAATCGATTCGCTCGAACAGAATGATGACAGGCCATCGTTGCCAAAACTTCATCGCCGGCATCCTCGATTCTGTGGCTTTGCCCGGCCTCCGATAAGTCCGACAGCACGTCTCTCAGCATAGACTCGACGTCCGAGTTTTTCAGCAATGCGGGCACCTCGCGCACGGTCACACTGGTGGGTCCGGAGCGATCGACCACCAAACCCATTCCGGCCAGCATTTCTCCGGACTCTTCGATCAGATTCGCCTCACTCTCAGACACCGAAATCGATTCGGGAACCAGCAACGGCTGACGGACAAGATTGCGGTCGTCGAATCCTCGTTTTAGTTTCTCGTACGTGATGCGCTCGTGGGCCGCATGCATGTCGACAATCACAAGGCCATCTTTGTTTTCGGCCAGTATGTACACGCCGGCAAGCTGCGCGATGGCAAATCCCAGTGGCGGCACTTCGGTCGAGTTCTCCGGAACATCGGCCAGCGACGGCGCTGTCGCCATCGCCCGATAGGTGGCGAGCGCATCGCGAACGCCGGCAGCGGAGGGTCGAGACGGCAACGGCATTGAACCCTGGTGAAAAACGGATTCTCGTGTCATCGGGAGCGGCGCAACATTGTGACCGCCCGGTCGCGTATCTTGCAAAGCGACACCAACGGACTGAGACACGACGCCATGCACCCGGCGCCCGTCGCGAAAACGAATCTCGTGTTTTGCGGGATGTGCATTGGCGTCGACACCGGTTGGATCTATTGTCAGATTGAGCACATAGGCTGGATACCGACCATGGAACAACACGTCGCGATAAGCATGGCGAACGGCATGCGAAAGCGTTTTGTCGACAACGCTGCGGCCATTAACGAACCAGTATTGCATGTCAGGCTGGCTTCGATTAAACGTCGGCAGTCCGATCCAACCTGCCAATGCGATGCCCTCGGTCTCGTGCTCGATAGCAATACATTGCTCTGCAAAGGCTGCGCCGCAGATTTTTGCAATGCGCTGACGCTGCTCTTCTTGAGATGTCGCCGCCGGCGTTTGAAGCTTGGTGCGCTGGTTATGCGTCAGTGTAAAACCGATCCCCGGGCGTGACAGCGCCAGGCGCCGGACCCATTTTTCAATGTGACCAAACTCAGTTCGCTCGGTCCGGAGGAAGCGCCGCCGGGCCGGTGTGTTATAGAACAGATCGTGCACTTCGACTGTCGTGCCCTGTGGGTGCGCTGCCGGTATCAACGCACTGATTGCCCCACCATCGGCTTCCACTTGCCACGCAGAATCTGCGTCCAGCGTCCGCGAACACAATGTCAGACGGGCAACAGAAGCGATACTCGGCAGCGCCTCGCCACGAAACCCCAGCGACGCAATGGCCTCCAGGTCGTCCAGACTCGATATCTTGCTGGTTGCGTGACGCGCTAGCGCCAAACAGATTTCGTGTTTGTCGATGCCTTTGCCGTCATCTCGAATGCGGATCAGCTTTTGTCCGCCGGCCACGACGTCGATCTGCACCGTCTGCGCGCCTGCGTCGAGGCTGTTCTCGACCAACTCCTTAACCACAGAGGCCGGGCGCTCGACGACTTCGCCAGCGGCAATCTGACTAATCAGGTGATCTGGGAGTTGCTGGATTGGCATGCGGTCTGACTGGCAACGGCCGATGATGGCAATCCGCTATTTTTTCAAATCCGCGGGCAAAAGTCTTGTTTAGTGCGTCAACCGCCCGTGAAGACCGGAATACTCAGTGTCTGGCCTATGCGAATATTGTCTGTCGAGAGCTTGTTGGCCCGGCGTATCGATGCCACGCTCACGTTGTAACGTTCAGCTAATTCGGAAATCGTGTCGCCACGTGTGATGACGTGTCGCACCTGCCGAATCGGCGTGCGGCGCAGATCAATTGCTATCTGAGTGTCAGGCGGCGGATTGGTATAATAATAATTGCGAATACCCGCAAGGATGGCATTCGCGAGCCGGCCCTGATGACCTCTGTCGCGTAGTTTCTTTTCTTCCGACGCATTTGAAATGAATCCGGTTTCAACCAGGATCGATGGCATGTCCGCCGATTTCAATACGACGAGATCTTTCTGTTTCACGGTTTTCGTGTGCATTTTCACGACCTTGCTCATGGTCACACTGACTTTGGAACCCACGTCCAGGCTGGCACTCAACGCCGCATTCTGCGACAGATCAAACAGCACAGACGCCAGAACCCTGTCTTTGTCGTGCAGCGAAACACCACCCACGGTAACGGGAGCATTCTCCCGTCGTTCCATCGTCCGCGCCGCTTCCTTGCTCGCGCCGACGAGATTCAAGGCAAACACTGAGGCTCCATTGGCACGGGGGTCGTCGAAGGCATCTGCGTGAATCGAGATAAACAGATCGGCTTTGTGCTTGCTGGCAATCGCCATGCGATCTCGATGATCAATAAAAACGTCGCGATCACGAATGAGCACTGCACTCATTCCTGCTTCAGCATTGATACGCCGCGCCAGCTCTTTGCTGATCGCCAGCGCGATATTCTTTTCCTTTGACCCCCGGCCGATCGCGCCTGGATCGTGACCACCATGACCGGCATCGATCGCAATGACGATATCCCGGCCCGGCCGATACGCTTCGGAAGCACGTTTCACAGGCTGCAAGTTGCCCGCACGGTGCAGGTCGATAACGAGTCGATCGCCGTAATGTGAATTCGGTCCGGCAGTGAAGCTGCGTGAGCTAACGCCCTCCGTAAGATCCAAAACGACGCGCAGCTGACCATTGGCCCGCACTCCGCTGCGGATCGAGCGGACCATTCCGGCACCTCGGGGCAATTGGGTCAGCGTCCGGGCCAACCGGCTGTCTTTGAGGTCAATAACGAGGCGGTGCGGGGACCGCAAAGTGAAGATATTGTGTTCGACCGGTCGGCTCAGATCCAGGACCACGCGCGTCTTATCATTTTCCGACCATAGTCGGATATTTTCGACGGTCGAACCGGCGTTCGCGGCGGCGCTGACCAGCAACAACAGGGGGATCAAACTACGTCGCGTGCGCATCATCAGGACATCATTCTGCAGCTCTTGGATTATGTCGGATGAGTATACGAAATTGGCAGCAAAAACCAAGAGTTTTCACTTCAAAATTATGGAGATACCGGCTTTAGTTAATCTTTTGAATCAATGCGGTACCGCGCTCGCTAAGTCCTGTCAGCGTGGCACTGCGGGCATCACCCTCGTAGCGGAGTTCCAACGCCAGATCCGCCTCGTCTCCAAGGCTGCGCGCGCGATCAGGCCATTCGACCAGCCGAAATCCGTCATCGAGCTCGCTCCAACCCAGGTAGCGCAACTCCTCCTCGTCAGCAACCCTATATAAATCAACATGATATATATTTCCGCTCGGAAGACTGTACGGTTCCACGAGTGTATAGGTAGGGCTCGGCACGATCCCCTCGTGCCCGGCGGCCCGGATGAAAGCTCTCGCAAAAGTGGATTTTCCAACACCTAGCTCGCCGCTCATCAGTAACGTCCAGCCAGCCAGAGCGTCGGGCAATGCGGCATAAACCTCCGCTGCGAGAGTCATCGTCGCTTTTTCATCGGGCAGATAGCGCTTCACGGATTTACAACTGAGCGCAGCGCACCGATCAGATCCGACGCCAGCAATCCGCGCTCACCTGATGCGGCTGCCAGATCGCCCGCCCTGGCATGAATTTCGACACCGCTGATCGCGGCCGATGATGTCGTCAATCCCTGCGCCAGCAAGGCAGCGATGACGCCGGTCAACACGTCTCCCATTCCGGGCGCAGCCATGCCCGGATTGCCCGATGAACAGACGAAAGGACTGTCCGCATCCGCCTTGACGAGCGTACCGGCTCCCTTCAGCACCGTAATACCGCCGTATTTTGCAGCCAATGCGTGCAGCGCCGCCGGTCGATCAGCCTGGATATCCGCTGCGTTTTCGCCGAGCAGCATAGCCGCTTCACCCGGATGCGGCGTAATCACACGATTTCCGGCGATGGAAGGCTCCGCCGCCAGTAAATTTAAAGCATCAGCATCCCAGACCGCCGGACGATCGTCCTCGGCGAGCAGGCGAAACAACTCACGAGCCCATTCAGACTGCCCCAGTCCTGGCCCGAAGGCGACAACGTCAGCTTTGTCCAATAACGGGGTCAGGTCCTTTGCGGCAGAAATACCGTGCGACATGAGTTCCGGCCTGGCGGCTGCAATCGATGCCGCATGCTCACTGTGCGTCGCAATGCTGACTCGCCCGGCACCCGCCCGCAGTGCCGCTTCACCGCATAACAACACCGCACCAGGCATCCCGTGCCCCCCACCGACAACCAGAACATGCCCAAAATCTCCCTTGTGAGCATCACGATTTCGTGACGGCAGCGCGGTGGCCAGAAGGTGGTCATCCATACGCTGGTAAATTGGCAGAATTCCCGCTCGACAATCTTCGCCGATATCGAGGTCGGAATAAGTGATCACGCCGCAATGATTCGGCCCAGCGCCGAGAAAGAGACCGGCTTTGAGGCCGACAAACGTCGTCGTGAGGTCGGCAATCACAGCATGGCCCATTACTGCGCCCGTATCACCATTAATTCCAGTCGCGATATCCATCGCGTGAACTTTGGCGGAATGCGCGTTGATAGCCGCCACCGCGTCGGCAAATTCGCCACTGACGTCTCGCTCCAGACCACTGCCCAACATTGCGTCGACAAGTAATTCAGCTTCCGGATCGAGATCGCCGGCCCACGGACTGACGATTCCGCCCGCTGCTGCGAAGTCTGAGTAGGCCGCCGCCGCATCGCCTGTCAGTGTCCCCACATCAACGAGCGTCAATACTGTGACCACAATGCCGTCGAGCGCGGCGAGCCGTGCGACGACATAGCCATCGCCGCCATTGTTTCCCGAGCCGCAAATCACCTGCCAACGAGTCGCTTCTGGGAATCGGGAGCGAGCAACACGAACCGCTTCAGCCCCGGCGCGCCGCATGAGCGTATACCCGGGAATACCGTTTTCGTCGATCGCGATGCGGTCCATCTCACGGACGGATGCAACGGAATAGATTTTTGTGGGTAAGGATTGCACTGCGGCGATTATACTGTGACCAGAGAAGGATCGAACAATGACGAAAACTGCGAACCCAGGCAGCAATACCGATATGACGGCGCTGAAGAGCGACATCGTCAAGTGGTGCAGTGAACTGGGCTTTCAGAAAGCCGGTATTACGAACATCGATCTCGGGGAGGCGGAGGACCGGCTTGCCGAGTGGATAAGGGCGAACTTTCACGGTTCGATGGACTACATGGAGCGGCACGGCGACAAGCGTAGCCGGCCGGATGAGCTCGTGCCTGGTACCGTACGAGTGATATCGGTCCGTATGGACTACCTGCCAGAATCTCAGGACCAGGCATTGCGCCTGCTGGATGACGGATCGAGTGCCTACATTTCTCGCTATGCGCTGGGTCGCGATTATCACAAAGTACTCAGGAGCCGGCTTCGCAAGCTGGCACGCCGAATTGAAGAAAACATTGGTGAATTCGGCTATCGCGTGTTCGTCGACAGCGCGCCGGTACTCGAGAAAGCGCTCGCAGAAAAGGCAGGTATCGGTTGGGTCGGCAAACATACGAACGTCATTGATCGCGACGCGGGTTCGTGGTTTTTTTTAGGCGAGCTGTACACGGACCTGCCGTTACCTGTCGACGAGCCTGAACAATCGCATTGCGGCACTTGCAGCGTCTGCATTGATATCTGTCCAACCAAAGCTATTGTCGCGCCCTACTCACTCGATGCGCGTCGTTGCATTTCATATTTGACGATCGAAAACAAGGGTTCCATTCCGGTCGAATTTCGAAAAAACATCGGCAACAGAATCTACGGCTGCGATGACTGCCAGTTGTTCTGTCCCTGGAACAAATTTGCGAAACCAACTGGCGAACAAGAATTCGCGCCGCGTCACGGTTTGGATACGGCGCAGCTCACGGATCTATTTTCGTGGGACGAAGAGACCTGGCTCAAAAAAACTGAAGGCAGCGCGATCCGCAGAATCGGTCATGAACGCTGGTTACGCAATATTGCGGTAGCGCTCGGCAATGCCAGGACAACACCCCGCGTTATCGCAGCGCTTTACGCACGACGACATGATGATTCGCCGATGATTGTCGAACATGTACAGTGGGCGATTGAGCAGCACGACACTAACAACACGACAATGGAGAGCATTGATGTTTGAGGCACCCAATTCGAAATACCTGGTTCCTTTCGACGCCAGTTTCGAAGTTTCCCGAGCGAGCACGACGCCGCAGACAAACTCCCATCCTCACAAAGGCAAGCATCGCCGCCACGCAACCAAGAAACTGAACATGTTGCAACAACTACTCGCCGCCGGTGATCGCCGTTCAGTTCTGCTGATCTTTCAGGCGATGGATGCAGCAGGAAAAGACAGTACCATCCGCGCCGTCATGCAGGGCGTTGATCCATCCGGATGCCAGGTATTTGGTTTCAAGAAGCCTTCGCCACTCGAACTCGATCACGATTTTCTGTGGCGTACAACGATACGCCTGCCGGAGCGCGGCCGGATCGGCATTTTCAATCGCAGTCAGTATGAGGAAGTTCTCGTCGCCCGAGTACACCCGGACATTCTTGGGCATCAGAAATTGCCGGGGGAATTGAATCTCGAAACGATTTGGGACGAAAGATTAACGTCCATCCGACACCAGGAAGAGCATCTTGCCCGTAACGGCACGGTCATTCTCAAGTTCTGGCTGAACGTCTCCAAGGACGAACAGAAAAGACGGTTCCTTGCACGTCTTGACGATCCGACCAAAAACTGGAAGTTCGAGCCCGGCGATGTCGAAGAAAGGCGTCATTGGGACGAGTACATGCTGGCCTATCAGGCAGCCCTCAATGCCACCTCGCGATCGTGGGCGCCATGGTATGCCATTCCGGCGGACAACAAACCCTACATGCGCGCCCGCGTCGCCGAAATTATTATCGACGCCCTGCAAAGCATCGGTTTGAGGTATCCGCAGGCCTCATCGGATGATCGTTCCGAGTTCGCCGAGGCACGTGCCGAGTTGTGCGCGGACGACGGTTGACGCCCGAACGCCTTATATTTGAACCATTCTGTGGGCTGGTCGATGTCTATTTGCCTCAAAAACCGAAACAATTCCCAGATTCGAGAAGGAGTAGGTTTTGCAGCAAACACTGGCCATTAATTCGGACTACAAACGCACACTGCTCAACAGTCTGGAACTGTTCAAAGGCGTGTCCTCCGACGACGTCCAGGACCTGTTGCAGCGTTGCGAACGTCGCGACCTGGCGGCAGGTGAATTACTGTTATCTCCGGGTGCCAAAAACGAGTACGTTTTTATTGTTCTTTCGGGCAGCCTGAACATTCATGTCGGCTCACCGGATACGCCGGTGCTGGTGACGATGGATGTTGGCGCCTGCGTTGGTGAAATGTCGATCATTGAAGACTGTGATCCGTCCGCATTCGTCATAGGCGCAGAAGATTCTCACCTGCTCGTTATTCACCAGACCGTATTGTGGGACATGGTTGATGCATCGCATGACTTCGCAAAAAACCTGCTGGTCGTTTTGTCGGAACGCGTTCGCAGTCATAACCGTGTTATCGCGGACAGCTTCGGCGAGCTAAAGAAATTTGAGCGTCACGCAACCACCGACGCATTGACCGGTCTCGCCAATCGTCATGCTATGCGGGATTCCTTTCCAAAAGAAATTAATCAATGCGTCGAAAAAGAAGAGCCAGTTGCGATGATGATGATCGACGTCGATAATTTTAAGCAGTTTAATGACATGTTCGGGCATATTGCAGGAGACCGGGCATTATCTGCCGTTGCCAAAATCCTGCGTACGCAGTTTCGCCCACGCGACCTGCTGGTTCGATACGGCGGTGATGAATTCGCAATATTGTTGCCCGGTGCCAGCAGGGATCAAGCAATGACAATCGCTGAACGGGCGCGCATTGCTGTCAGCGGCGGTACCGGCGACGGTAGTGACTCGCTGATCCGGATTCCGGTCGAGATTTCGATGGGCGTGGCCGAACTCACGCCACGCGGCAACCTCGATAAACTGACCCGAGATGCCGACGCTGCTCTTTATCGCGCGAAGCACGGCGGCCGCAACCTGGTTTCCGACTAGATCGTAACTACCGTATTGTCGATCAGGCGAGCACCACCGAGATTCGCGGCAGCGAGTACAACCAGCTCATCACAGTCACGATCAGGAATTTCAAGATTCTGTGCGCGCCGGATCGAGAAGTAGTCAACATCAAAGCCGGCATCACGGAGTGTCGCGATCGACTCCGACTCCAGTTCCTCAAAATTCCGACATCCGTTCTGCAACTCACTACCAACGCCTGACAATACCTCGAACAGTAGCGGCGCCTTGCCGCGTTCCTCGTCGCTCAGGTATTGATTGCGCGAACTCATGGCAAGGCCGTCCGCTTCACGTACGGTTTCCCCTGTAATGATTGCGATCGGTAGATTCAGGTCCTGGCACATGTGCCGTATGACGAGCTGCTGCTGATAGTCCTTTTGACCGAATACCGCGGTGTCCGGTTGGGTCAGCGCAAACAGTCGGGCCACAACAGAAGTGACGCCATCGAAATGACCGGGTCGACTCGCGCCGCAAAAATGTTCAGTTAAACGTGGCACCGATACCGTGGTCGCATCTTGCAGTCCAAACGGATACATCGTTTCGACGTCGGGTGCAAATACTAGATCCGCCGGTAAATTCTTTAGTCTTCGCGTATCACGTTCAAGCGTTCGCGGGTATTGATCGAAATCCTCACCGTTACTGAATTGTGTCGGGTTCACAAAGACACTGACGACAATGCGCTCGGCATGTTCACTCGCCAAATCAACGAGTGACATATGGCCGGCATGCAGATTACCCATCGTAGGTACCAGCGCGATGTGGTCGCCATGCTGGCGCCATTCCGCCAGATGCTCGTTGAGCTCTTGCTTGCTACGAACAACTAACATGATTCTATTCGGGTCCGAACCGGATCAGGAAAAACAATGTTCAGGCGCGGGGTATTCGCCATCTTTGACTTCTCGCACGTAGGCCTGCAGGGCAGCCAGCGGCGACGTGCAATCCGCCTGAAAGTTCTTGACGAATCTCGGCGTGCGGCCCTGCGTGATATCGAGAACGTCATACAACACGAGTATTTGGCCATCAACATCCGGCCCAGCGCCGATTCCGATAACCGGAACGTCCAGCGCTTCTGTTATAACTTTGCCCACTTCGTTGGGGACGCACTCAAGCAAAACGATATCAGCACCGGCGTCCTGCAGGCGTTTCGCCGCGGCTAACATTTCCTGCGCCTGGTTCGGGTCCCTGCCCTGTACCTTGAAGCCACCGATCTTGTGCACTGACTGAGGTCTCAGTCCGAGGTGTGCGCAAACCGGAATATCGTGCCGCGCGAGATGCTCAACGATCTCAACCTGGTCATCTCCACCTTCGAGCTTGACCATCATGGCGCCGCCTTCCTGCATCAACCGAACCGCATTGTCGAGCGCCACACCAGGCTCCGTGTAGCTCATGAACGGCATGTCCGCAACCAGGAACGCACGGCGCAGACCACGGGCTACCGTGCGCGAGTGATAAATGATGTCATCCACAGTCACTGGTACCGTAGTGTCGTGACCTTGAATAACCATGCCGAGCGAGTCACCCACCAGCACAAGATCAGTTCGCGCGGCATCAACCAGCACCGCATAACTGGCGTCATATGCGGTCAGGCAGGCGATCGGCTCGCCCTCCTGCTTCATTTTTCTTAAGGTCGAGACGTTGACTGGCGGCTCTTTTATCCCACGTTGTTCAAGTTGTGTGTACACAGTTGCGGAGGATCTCAGGCAAGCGCTGCAGAGACAGGATTAAAAAAGTGACGCCCGCCAGTCGTGCGTTCGATCTGCTGAAAGAGTTGCTCGTAGTCGGCATCGTTGCTGACCGGGTCAATCTGCGAAGCGTTGACGATTAGCAACGGGCCGTCATCATAATTATGAAAAAAACGAGCGTAGGCATCCGTCAGCCGCTCAAGATAGCCGCGCTCTACATAACGATCGCAAACCGAATTGCGGCGCGCGAGCCGCTGCATTAGCGCGTCAACAGACGCCTGCAAATAAATCACCAGATCCGGTACCGGCGCTTCTACGGCGAGGTTTGCCGCGATCTGATCGTAAAGTTTCAGCTCTTCAGCATCGAGATTCAGCTCCGCGAACAGTCGATCGCGCGTGAACAGGTAATCGGAAATTTTCACATTCGAAAAAAGATCCGGTTGGCGCATTTCCTCGATCTGGCGTGCTCGTGCGAACAGAAAGAACATTTGTGCGGGTAATGCGGCCGACTTGCCGTCTCGATAAAAACGCTCCAGAAAAGGGTTCTCGTCCAATTCTTCCAGAACGAGGTCGCCGGACAGGCTGTCAGCAAGGCGCCGTGCCAAAGCGGTTTTGCCCACGCCAATCGGTCCCTCGATCGCGATGTACCGCGAGGTACCGGACGGCGTTTTGAATTGACTAACGGTCACCGATTTACTCTATTCAATGCGCGAAATCTCCGGCTGCGTAAGGCTAACGTCCAGCTTCGCTATTTGACCCAGACCTGGAATGTCGAGGCCGGACGCTATTTCCCGAAGCGGCAACAATACAAAATTTCTCTCGCCAATGCCCGGATGGGGAACGCTAAGATCCGGTTCATCGATCTTGTGATTTGCATAAACCAGCAGGTCCAGGTCGAGCACGCGCGGACCCCATCGAACGTCATTACGTTCACGGCCGCGTTCGTTCTCTATTCGCTGCAGTTCGCGCAACAATCCCTGCGCCGTCAGACACGTTAGCAAAGAGGCGACGGCATTGACGTAATCAGGCTGCTCTACGCCGCCGAACGGCGCCGAGTGATAAAGCGATGACTTACTGATGAGTCGCGTCTCAGGAATCGCTGTTAGCAACGAGAACGCTTTTTCAAGCTGCCGGGCAGGCCCCTGCAGGTTGCTGCCGAGGCCCACGTAGGCGGGATACCAATGGTCTTTGTTGCCGCTCACGATTCTTGCATCGATTTGTGTCGGCGTCGCCGCCGGCGTTTCTTACCTGGTCCCGTCTGCATCTGAAAGCTCTTGGCACGCTCCTCGGCCGACTGCGTCTGTACGTCGGTCCAGAACTTCGCGAGTACCTCATCGCCCTGACCGACCTCGGACTGCAGCAGCATGAAATCGTAGGCCGCACGAAATCGACGGTGCTCCAGGAATTTGATGGCTCGCTTGCCGCGAACCGTTCTAAATCTGGGTTGAAGAGCGAGCATTTCGCGCATCGGCACGGTAAAGCGTTTGGGAACGGAAATGCGCCGTTGCAGCTGCGAGACGATCTCATAGGATGCGAGGCTCAGGGATTGTGACTCCGACATCTTTTCCTCTGCGCGACGAACGGCAGCAAGTTTCTTGACCGGCAACCACAGGAACACACCGAGGAGGAACATGGGAGTAACCGACTGACCAGCAGCGACACGTTTGTCTGAGTTCTGGAGTGCGGCGTGGACAAAAGCCACGAATTCCTCGTCTTCCGATAGCGCTTCCTCGGTTGCAGGAAACAACTCACCAAACAACTTGTGCTCGCGCAGCAGATCAAACGTTCGCTTTGCAAAGCCGGTCTGAAATAGTTTCAAGAATTCATCGAACAGACGAGCCGCAGGAACGTTGGCCAGCCGGTTGGTGTGACCACGCATTGCGTCAACCACCGATTTATCGATAGTGAAACCCAGCTTGCCCGCAAATCGCACCGCTCGCAGCATACGTACCGGATCTTCGCGTAAACGCTGCTCCGGATCGCCGATAAGAACCAGTCGCTTTCGTTTTACGTCCTCGAAGCCGCCAACGTAATCCCAGATACTGAAATCGGCAATGTTGTAGTACAAAGCATTGCAAGTGAAATCCCGTCGCCAGACATCCTCGTCGATGGTGCCGTAAACGTTATCGCGAATGATCCGACCTTCAGTATCGTGGGCGGAATCGTCATCGGCGTGATTAGCGGCAGCCCTGAATGTTGCGACTTCAATGATCTCACGACCGAAGCGAACGTGGGCCAACCTAAACCGGCGACCGATCAGGCGACAGTTACCGAATAACGAACGTACCTCGTCCGGCGTCGCGTTGGTTGCGATGTCGAAGTCCTTGGGATGTAGCTCCAGCATGGCGTCACGCACGCCACCACCCACCAAAAACGACTGATAACCTGCCTTGTGCAAGCGATACAGTACCTTGAGAGCGCTCTTGGAGATTTCGTCGCGGGTGACGTTATGGGCAGCGCGGCGGATGATCTTCGGCGCTTTGGACCCGGGTTTCCCGGTGTTTTTCAAATGAATTTCGCTTGAGGTGAAAGAATGCGGCGTATGATAGCAGCCCTGCTTACGGGTGGGGGATAGTTAAGAAACTCAAAATCAGCTTGAGCATTCTCGCCGCGACCGTATAATGGCCGCCCCGTCCGATTGGACGGCGACTACTCCGCTCCCTTCGTCTAGTGGTTCAGGACGCTGTCCTCTCACAGCATTTAACAAGTGTTCGATCCGAGGATGGCGCAGCCATCCGACAAGCGCGCGAGCGAAGCGAATGCGTTCATCCCCTGGGAGTACCAAAATTTTCGGGATCCGGCTTGAGGTCTTTAGATTCAGCTATATAATACGTCGCCCGGCTCGACCGGGGACTACTCCGCTCCCTTCGTCTAGTGGTTCAGGACGCTGCCCTCTCAGGGCATTTAACAAGCGTTCGATCCGAGGATGGCGTAGCCATCCGACAAACGCACGAGCGTAGCGAGTGCGGTCATCCGCTAGGGAGTACCTAAATTTTCAGTATCATCCTTGAGGTCTGCGGGTACCGCTATATAATACGTCGCCCGGCTTGGCCGGTGAGCACTCCGCTCCTTTCGTCTAGCGGTTCAGGACGCTGCCCTCTCACGGTATTTAACAAGCGTTCGATCCGAGGATGGCGCAGCCATCCGACAAACGCGCTAGCGAAGCGAGCGCGTTCATCCCTTGGGAGTGCGGAAAGAAATCGACGAACATGGCTTGAGCATTTCGAACTCAGCCGTATAATGGCCGCCCCGTCCAAAAGGACGGTCAATACTCTGCTCCCTTCGTCTAGCGGTTCAGGACGCTGCCCTCTCACGGCGGTAACAGGGGTTCGAATCCCCTAGGGAGTACCAATCAAAACAAAAGGTTAGCGATTTCAGTCGCTAGCCTTTTTTTGTTTACCTAACCATTTACCTAACCGCGAAACCTGGATTTCGTTACTACTGCTAGACTTCGGCAGTATGGGTACTGACGAAAACAATAAAGACGAATTCGCCCAGCGCGATAAGGAATTACGCGCGAGAATTTTCGACTCCCTGTTTACCCGTTTAACGTGGCTGGACGCAGCGGCTATTGCGGCGATCTCGGCGTACCTTTCGAGTAGCAAATTAACAGCGTGTCCGGCGCTGTTCGCGAAACTCGCCGTAGCGTCGTTCGCCGTTTCCCTGACGATCGAACTATATGTCCCCGTACGTCGCGCCTGGGCGTCGTTCGACACCGAAACGCTAGATAAACTGGGCTGGTTCTTACAGCGTAGCGCGACTTGGTCGGCGATCTTGGGCGTCATATTTATCGCCGTCGGCGTATTCCTAATCTGAACTATGATTAGTGAGGAAAAAAAGCGGGAAATACTGGCAGCGTTTGCTGCGAGTCTTAAACGCGATAACTCGGCACAGATTGAATCGTACTCGCTTTCGGAATTACGGGACGCCGACGCCATGCTGGGCGATAGGGACGTAAACGCCGATTATCGACTCGCGCTGCAAAACAGAATAGCCGACCTGGAAAAAGGCGTCGACCGAAAGCACGAAAGCAAGGTCCGCGCGTGGCACCTGGTTACGGCACTAATTATCGGTCTGGTAATTGCCGGACTGGCTAAACTGCTTTTCGGCTGACCGGCATACCACTAGGCGGTCAGCGGTCTAGCGTTTGCCGAGACTGCTGCTTGCTCGAAGCGCATCTACCTCTACCCGCAACTCTCTGATCTGTCCCTGAACTGGCGACTCGAATACATTGTGCAACGTTTCACTACACCGCATAACTAGCTCAATTGTCATTCCAAAGTATGGTTCTAAATCCTCCGGGGGCGTGTCCTTATAGTAGACAACGTGAAAAACACCTTCATCCTGTTCTATATGCCGTTCCTGGAGCGCATAGATGCTGTTGTGTGCATGATTATTTAGCATCTTATAGATAATAAAATAGTCATCCTCCATATCTAAAAGTCTGAACTTTTCAACCATTTCAATTCCACGATACCCCTGCGATTTCAGTTCTGCCGCTCGCGCCTTATCCTTTCTGTATTGCTGCCTCATCTCGGGACTTTGGTCAAATCCTTTTAGGCATTCATTTTGACTGCGAATTGCGCGGCCAAGGAAGTCTTGTTTGCCTCTTAGGTAGTCAACATCTAACCGATAACCGTACTTAGGATCTTTACACAGGTTCAACAAGTCCAAAGACGCGTCGAGAAGGGTCCGAAATAGGACAGGAATCGCTAACTTAGGACCGTCTTTCATCAGGACAAGCATGCTTGAGGCATACTCTAGGACAGATCCATACAGGCCCATGACATGGAAATGAAGGATTTTCTCCTTTTGAAAAACTATCGATTTTGATAGTTCGCATACGCACTCGTGGAAGTCTGGAAGAAAATCAATAGTAGATTTACTCATGAGCGGACAATAATCGATCAGTCGTCCATCCACCATCCCGACCCGTAGGACTCGACCTGGTCGACG
>JADFHE010000036.1 GCA_022567295.1 Pseudomonadota bacterium
ACGCGTCCTTCAAACTCCTGAGATTGTAGCTATCTGAATGGCCGCTTCTGGCCGAAAGCGGCCCCTAATTTCACCCGATTTTTGGTGATCTGAATGTCCGCTTTCGGGAAAAGCGGACATTCGAATTGACGGGAGAAAGCGGCGCTTTGGCACGATAGTGGCACGCTCGTTGTGTAACATGCTGATAAGATTAAATTGACCGCGGGTTCGAATCCCGCCCTCTCCGCCAAAAGGTTAAAGGCCCCGAATGGGGTCTTTTGCGTTTCGCAAAAAAACGGCGGGCTACGCCCGCCGTTCTTAATCTCACCGTCACTTATCTTATTCGTCGTCGCTCTCTGCCATACGCCTGTTCGTGGCGATGTATGATCGCGACGAGTCGCAATCAAGCATGCCATACGGGAAAATCTCCCTGGCTTTGGCAGGATCGTAATTGTCGAAGTCGGCACCCTGTTCCGAGTAATTGCCGTGGCTGACAACAAATTTGAAATCAAACTCTTCACCGCCGCCGCCATGGACGGGGAAGAACGCCCACATTCCAGCAGTCGATCCATGTCCCGCGCGGAATTCACCCCAGGCCTTTAACGCGGGCGCAACATCAGTACTAAAGTGATTGTCGTCGCCGATGGTGCAGTCCGTAAAATCGAGAATGATGCTTGACGGGTCCTCACGTTCGGGTGGCTCTTTGAACTCTACTGCCGCCATCAACGAGTGCGAATCACAGGGAGTAACGCTGTCGAACTCGTCCCCAAGTGATCCTCCGTTGGCGATCCACTTATCCTGTACGACGCCCATCCCCTTGCCGGTCTGTGTTACGCCCAGCCAGATAACGTCGAAGTCCTGCTCAGGGCTGGAATAGAACGGCGTCATGGTCCACGCCGAATAGTCTGATATTCCCTGACCGTCCATCCATTTATTCCATTTGGCGATGACCTTGTCCAGATCGGCCGCGTCCTTTCCATCGGCATAACTGCAGGTGTAGACCTCGACTGCCGCAGCGCCATCGTCGTCGTCCTGTGCGACCGCGGTGCTCAGCCCTCCCGCTAATACAAATCCGCCGGTTAACAGCGTTAACAAGAACCTGTTCATTGATTGCCCCTTTTCGTTGTTTTTATTGGCGCGAGAAACTGCGCCGATACTGAACAGTATAGTCCAAGACGCGCACGCTTCCATATTCTCACCGTGAAACCATCTCTGATAACCTGAACACAGCGTCATCCACGAAAAATTTGTCATGAACATACGTGCAAGAATCCCGATTGCTGCCATCGTCATCGTTCCGCTGCTATTCGTCAGTTCCGGGTCGTCTGCCGAAAGCGGCGAGCCACCCAGAACGGGATACTTCAAAGTGGAATTCTCGCCGACGGTACTGCTGGGCGAGCAGGGCGTAATCGACGCCGCGGACATACTTCGCTCCGATGAGGAAATCGGCTGGCAGATATACGTCCCTGACAACTATGACGCCACGCGTCCCGCTGGTGTTGTGGTCTATGTCAGCCCTACGCCGAAGGGCGGTCCACCGCGGACCTGGAACCAGCCACTGGATGACGGCAACCTGATCTGGATTGGTGCAAACAACGCCGGCAATCGAGTGGCTGTCGGTAAACGCATGTTCCTGGCGATGCTGGCACCCAGGGTTCTCGCACGTGATTACGTTCTCGACGCAAATCGTATTTACGTTGCCGGGTTTTCCGGTGGTGGCAAAACCGCCAGCCGGGTTTCATCTGCCAGCCCAGAATTATTTCGTGGGGGTATTTACATTGCCGGTGCAGAGGCCTGGGGCAAAACAACGCCACCTCCAAAACTGGATATCATCAGGCAGAATTACCACGTATTCCTGACGGGTACGAACGACTTCAACGAACGACTGACACGACGCGTCTACGCGTCTTACAAGAGTGCCGGCGTGGAAAATTGCGAGCTTATCGTAGTGAAACGATTGGGCCACGAGCTGCCCGGCAGGAGCGTATTTGCCCGCGCAATCGACTACCTCGATTCACGCAACTCCTCGCCCGAGAAATGAGGACGCGCAGTGCTCATCTCGAACCGCCGAACTAACTATTTCTCTCGCCTCTCTGCGAGATATACCCACTCACCAATCCTGCCACCAATATTGCAATGTAGAACTGTCCGAAAACCGCCTGCATGTACGTGAAGACCCGGGCCAGCGCGGACACCGGAGCAATGTCGCCGAAACCAAGCGTTGTCATTGTGACGAAACTGAAATACAGCCACTCGCTGTTCCACTGAGAGCGGCTGCCAACCTCGAATCCGGCAAACGAGTTGGGCCAACTCAATTCAATCATCGTATAGATCACTGACCAAAGGACCCCGAGCAGCAGGTAAACCACAATAGCGCCGATGATTCGATTCGCCGATACATCGTTTTCCGTCGCGATTCGCTTGAACGTATAGAAAATTGCAGTCAGCAGGAAACCCGCTATTGAGGCGAAGGAACTCAGAACGAGTAACGGTGCGGCAATGCGTGTCGCCGCAGCATTCATGACAATTCCGGCAACGACGAAGAACATCGCCAGGCCGAATAGCTTGCCGGCGCCTCGCAAACTCAACACACCAATGCCCAGCAATGTTGAAAATGTGAGCGCGCGAGTTAATGGTCTGCCGATCGCATCAAACTGATCGGCAGTCGGCACGGCGAGTAAGAAAAAGACTAATGCGACCAATAACCATGCGAAATTGCCGGTTCTCATCGTGTACTCCGAGCGCACCCAAGGTGCTAGGATTGGAATACACGAACGATAACAAAAATCATCCTGTAGGGGTCGCGCCGATGCATCATCACCAGCTCCTCATTATTTTTGCGCTCTTGATATTCGCGTACGGCCTTGTCTCCAGATTTGCCGAGCGCAATTCGATAACCGGCCCGATGGTATTCTTGACCGTCGGGATACTGGGCAGCTCACTGGCCTTCGGATTCGTCCATGCGACGCCCGACATGGGGCCCGTCAAGCTGGTCGCAGAGCTGGCGCTGACCTTGGTGCTTTTCATCGACGCAACCATGATTAACAGGAGCGTGTTCGCGGGTGAATCGCGACGTATTCCGGTCCGTCTTCTGTTGATCGGTCTGCCCCTGACAATGCTTCTTGGTACCTTGCTCGGCGTCTGGATGTTCGATGGAATCGGCATATGGGCAATCCTTCTGATGGCACTGATTCTCTCGCCAACCGATGCGGCACTGGGCCAGGCCGTTGTGAAGAGTGAGGGTGTGCCGATTAGAATCCGACAATCGATCAGTATTGAGAGTGGCCTGAATGACGGCATTGCTTTGCCGCCCATTCTGATTGTCATGGCATTGCTTGGCGCTGAAGCCGGTGATCACGAGGGGGCCTGGCTCGGGTTCGTCATCAAGCAGGTAACACTCGGTCCAATCGTCGGTCTCGCGGTTGGCTGGATCGGTGGCAAGCTGATGCAGCGGATGTCCGACAAAGGTTGGACAGAAGCGACATTTCAACGATTATCTGCACTGCCAATAGCAATACTCGCATTCGCATTTGCCGAAAGCGTCGAAGGCAACGGCTTTATTGCGGCTTTTGTCGCCGGTCTTGGGCTGACGTCGGCCATCACATCTGAACACGTGCGCCATCAAGTACAAGAGTTCGGCGAAACGGAAGGAACACAACTGATTCTCGTCGTGTTCCTGATCTTTGGGTTGGCAATGGTACCGGCCGCAGTGCCACACTGGGGGGCGCCTGAGCTGCTCTACGCGCTGCTGAGTCTTACGGTCATACGGATGCTGCCGGTCGCTGTTTCACTGACAGGCCTGAAGATGGATTGGCCTACTATTGCGTTCATTGGCTGGTTTGGTCCGCGTGGTATCGCGTCAGTTCTGTACCTGCTCATGGCGGTAGCCGCTATCGGCATAGCAGGTTACGAGCGCATTATGTCGGTAATCGTACTGACGATATTGATCAGCGTTTTCGCACACGGCATCAGCGCATTGCCACTCAGTCGCCTTTATGGGGCGAGCAGGCCGTCCCTGGACAAATAGCGGACGATTGATTTCGCCTCATCGGTAATTATCGAAGTATCGCCGCGTTCGTTATAGCCAACGGTGACGTTGGTTGTCGATTCGATGGCCCAGACCGGCTCTTTTTTAAGGACCGAATAAAGTTGTGTCGCGAGCACGAAAGAGTGATGAAGTTCCAGCGTCTGTGGTTCGATGTACTCTTTCAGTTCGACGCTCCATACATTGTAATAATACGTCGGTCTGATGATGTAGGTCGATTCGGGATTTGCGTCCCTGAGTCTTGCCCCTGTCTCGAGATTCACTAGTCGCGTGACCAGTACGGCATCGGAACCTTGCGCTTCCACCATTGCCAGGAAGGTCTGCCGTGTCACGGGCGTCCTGGTGTCCATCAATGATGTACTCGCTACTGCAGCGACCCCGCGGGCGGCTAGCTGTTTGACGATATCCTTTTCGAGATATCGGCGTACGTCGAAAGACTTGAATAGTGAAACGACCAGTACGTTGCGGTACGGAGCGTCCGCGGTTTCCGATAATTTCTGAACGCGGGTGACCTGAGGGCCCGCACAGGCGGCAAGCGCAACTGCCAATGCAAGAATTAGTACGTTCTTTTTCACGGATTTTCCTTGGGTAAACTATGTGCCGCGCTGCCGAGCTCGATATCGCACACAATGGCAAGCCGCGATAACTCGTGCGCCAAATTGTCGATCTGGCGACCCCAATAGGTGTGCCTGTGTTCCGTCACGAACTAGTGGTCGAGATACAAATAGTTCTGCCAGCTCGACATGCGCAGCAAAATTTTGCGCATGACCGCTATGTGGCGCCAGTGGTCGGAGTAAACGGCTACTTGAGCACGCGAACCGGCGGGCAAATTGTATTCGGACATGTCAGAGGTGATTTCTATGACCACAGCCACGCGGCCAATGCGCTGAAAAACTTCGGTACCGATTAGGTTACCGCTGGTTTGCAGTTGGCCTTCAGCCATGTTTGGCAAAACGCTGATCACCTTGCCGTAAAAAACACGGCCAGGAATACTCGGGTAGACGATCTCAGCTTCATAGCCGACTTTGAGTCGTAACGCCGAGTTTTGCCTGAATGCGGCCACCATCGGCGCTTTCTCATCATGCACGAACGTCATTACAGGTCGCAATGGTAAACTGACAGCCATCATGCCCGGCCTTAACAGCAGCTGACTGACATAGCCGCTGGTTGGCGCACGTACCACCGTTCGCTCCAGGTCATAGCGTGCTTTCTCGAGCTCGGCTTGCAGGCGAGCGACATCCGGATTTTCACCATCGATGCCGGATTCAAATGTAATCTGAGCTCGTTCGAAATCGGCAGACGCACGTTCCAGCGCGGCTTCATCAGCCAGATAAGCCTGGCGACGAGTCTCCAGCTCGTTAGCGCTGATGGCGCCACGATCGAAGATCGCTTCGTAACGTCGAAACACACCTTGCGTGCGATCGCGGTTCGCAGTGGTTTCGACGACACGGGCGCGAGCCGCGGCAACCGCTTGTTCGAGCTCACGGACACCATCCTTCGTACCAGCCAGCAGTGCTTGTTTCTGCCGAACGATAGACTCGTAAGGTTTGGGATCAATTCGAAAGAGCACGGTGCCTTTCTCGACCACCACATTTGCATCGATGTCCACGCTCTTTACGATGCCCCCGACTGCCGGGACGATGGGTGTCGTGACGAAAAATTCTCGCGCCATGTTGGAGTAGGGGTGGTTGTAGTTCATTACCAGAACCAATGCCCCAATAAGGATGACCCCTCCAAGTGCGGCGGTTGGCACCGTCCACTTGTTGAGTGGCACTTTAAAGATTTTGAAGATTGCTATGCAGATTGCCGTGTACGTCAGGAGAAGTAGCAGATCCACAATTATTCTCCCTTGGCCGGTTCGAGCTCAGCGAGGCGAGCCTCGATAGCCTCAAGGCGTTCCGCGAGCGAACTGTTGCCGCCTCCGGATTCATCGCTTGAGGCGATGCCCCAGCCACGATCTTCACGATACATCATCGCCCAGATCCAGAGGAACGGCCACAGCACATGGAGCGTGAATAAACTCACCCACCCCGCAACGTGTAGCACATCCTGATGCGGATGATTGCGTTTGACTGCGATCTCGTAAGGAATATCGTGAATGGCGATGATGCCGTAAAACATCACCAGCGCTACGAAAATCAATAAGAACAACGCGACGTATTCCAGAAACATAAGTCCTCCCATTCAGCGCGGTAGTCTAGCACTGCCGGAAACGCCAGTTGTGATAATATTTCCATCCTGTTTGAGACGATCGGCGGGTCTTCCATGAAACTCTATTTCGTTATTTTCGCTATTTTCGTGATGTCTACAAATGTACTTGCCGATCGTGGCGAATTCGAGAAAGCCGAAGACCAGCAAGCGGTGGACGTGCTGCCTGCGGAATTGATCAAGGGTGAACATCACGAAGTCGATGCAGTGGTCAGGAGTGACGGCTATCTGTACTACTATACGATCGGATCAGACTACGGGAACTTCGAAGCGGTGAGTACGGCGACCCTGAGACAGCGCATCGGCGAAATCAATGCGCTTGCGGAACTAGAGGACTTGTCGCAGACCGAAGTTTTCATCAGTGCCGCGGCAGATGCCGGCGTAGGTCAATTGAAAGCGCTCAAGCAGTTTGCCACTAACCCGATTGATACCGTGGTCGGAATCCCGGGTGGCATCGGACGAATGTTTAAACGCTACAGCAGACAGGCGGGCGACGCGGTAGAGGCGACGAAGGAATTCGTTGCCGGTGATGACACGGATGACGGGGATGACGCGGATGACGGGGATGCCGCGGACGACGAGGGCGGCGACGGCGAGTCAACGTCAGATAAAGCGATCGGACTGACAGAGAGTTTCTTTGGTGTCTCCGGTGCCGAGCGAGCGTGGTCGCAGAAACTCGGTACCGATCCGTATTCTACGAATGAGGTGCTGAAGGCGGCGATCAAGGAAGTCGCGTGGGCCGAGCGACTCGGTCGATTCGGCATGGGATTCGCTGGTGTGCCGGAAATTCCCGGAGCCGACATCATTGGCGAGGTTAATGACGCGGTCTGGAGCAAGGACCCGTACGAGCTGCAGGATCTAAATCGTGCACGATTGGTAGCGATTGGAGCCGACGACTCGCTCATTGAAGAATATTTGGAAAACTCCAGCCTGAGCCCGTCACAACAAACACTGCTGACCGCGGCAATTGCGGAAATCGACGGCGCAAGCGGCCGCGACGGTATCCTTCGCCAAGCGCTCAACGCCGAGTCCTGGGACGAAGCCCAATTTCTGATCAAGTCGGTTGTGATGCTGGCCTGGTATCACATCAACCAGAAGCCCGTGAATGCCGTTACGACATTGACTGCAATTCCGACCGGAATTACTGCCGATGGCACAACAGCGATGTTGTTTGCCGTTGACCACGTTTACTGGACGGAGACAGTCGCCGAGGTGGCTGGAAATCGTGCAGCAACAACGCCGGGCCACCCGAACGGCGTTCGCGAGATCTGGCTGCTGGGTTCAGCGTCAGATCGCAGTCGAGAGGAACTGCAAAAACTCGGATTCGAAGTGCACGAAGATGTTTTGGCAATGATAGTGGTTCCAGCCAGCTAGTGCGCCGCATATCGCTACTCGCAGGTTGCCTCATCGTTACCGAGTGCGCTGCCGCCGGTAGCCTGCTCGATTACCTGCGCGATTACGATCTGAACGACTACGCGATCGGTGTTGCGGTCACGGGTGAACAAAATCCGTATTCAGGTTCCGAAAACGGCGCATACGCCTATCCCTATCTCACCAGCTTCAGAGATTCGGTCTTTACCGACGACTGGTTCCTGATTCGCGAAGGCGACCTGGGTGTTCGATGGGTGAGTAAGAGCGGATGGGAGCTGGGCGCGGTGGGACGAATCCAGACGCTTGGCCTCGGCAATACCAAAGCTGATGACCTTCTTGGAATCGCAGACCGGAAATGGACCCTTGAGGTCGGGCCAACAATCGGTTGGCGCGGTTGGCCAGTACACATTTACTTTAAGACCTACGCGGAGGTCTCGGACCGGCACGAGGGCCTGATCAGTCAACTCGCGTTGTCGCTGCCGATGGAGTGGTCACGTGGTTATTTCGTGCCAAGTATCGAGCTCATCCAGCAGACGGGCGACTACGTCAATTACTATTATGGGGTGACGGCGGCGGAGGCGACGCCAACTCGCCCCGCGTATTCCGGCGATGCCGCAACCAACCTGGCGTTCAAGGCACGCTGGGGCTACGCCCTTAGTGAGAAATGGTTGTTGTCGGGCGCGGTCGGCCTCGAGCAGCTGGATTCGACAATCACCAATAGCCCGATAGTTGACCAGGATAACATCTGGTCGGCGCGTATCGGACTTGCGTATAACGCCGACCTGTTTCAGCCAAGGATCTACGACGATTCCGCACCACGCACACCAAAATTCGATCTTAGGGTCAGCGCGTTTCAGGATTCGGTCAGCACCAAAGTGGCGAGAGATACTTCCGCTGGTGTACCGGGTTTTGAGATTGACATCGAGGACTTTCTCGGTGCGCCGGACGAAAAGACTGTGCTGCAGGTAGATGCGACCGTTCGGCTTGGTCACTACCACCGGCTTGAATTCGGTTACTTTGAGCTAGGTCGGAATTCCACCACTACACTCGCCAGTGACCTTAGTTTTGGCGATGAGTTGTTTACGGCCGGGACGGATGTTGATACGCGAGTCGACGCGAGAATATTTCGCGTGGGCTACAGCTATTCGTTGATCCGGGATGCCCAAAAGGAACTCGGTGTCATGGTCGGCGTACATTTTTTGGAATTCGAGGCTGATCTCTCGGCAGGTGCCACTGGCCAGGCAGAGCGCTCGAGCGCTGGCACGCCGCTACCCGTCATTGGTGCGCACGCGTCAATATTTCTCGGCGAGAAAACTACTATAGGGGCCAAGGTGCAAATATTCCGCACCGACTTCGACCGCTATGAGGGGTCGCTCAACTTTGCAACGCTCGACGTTCAATATCGTATCGGTGAAGCGTTTAGTGTTGGGCTCGGCTACAACTACTACGGTATGAAGCTGACTTCCAGTGACAGCAATGTTAATGGCTATTTGAAAGTTCGCCACCATGGCCCGGCCGCGTTCTTCACGATCGGTTACCAATAATTTCCCCATCAGAGTTGACAAGGATATCTCATGGACAACGCGGATAACGGCGGCATAAATACGGGTATTCTGCGTATCGCTATGGCAGCCTTTCTGCAGATCGCTGCTGTCGTGCTCCTTATTGGCCTGTGTCTGTGGATCGTCGCACCATTTATCACGTTGGTGGTCTGGGGCGTCATTATTGCGGTAGCAGTATTCCCGGTGCACCAAAGACTTGTTGTGGCGCTCGGTGGGCGTGAGAAATTGTCCGCGATTATCCTCGTGCTCGTCGGCCTGCTCATCCTGGTTGTGCCCACCTGGCTCATGATGGACTCGAGCGTCACTGCCGCAATCCAGCTTGGCGCAAACTTGCAGGACGGCGCGATCTCCATATCACCGCCAGCGGACAACGTCGCGGGCTGGCCGATAATCGGAGAAAGCGTGCATAGGCTCTGGACAGAGGCGGCCGCCGATCTGGAGAGCACGGTCAATCAATTCCGGCCGCAACTGATTGCTTTCGGCGAAGCTGTGGTGAAGTCAATCGGCGCGACCGTACTCGGTGTCCTGCAGTTAGCCTTCTCCATCTTCGTCGCCGGCGCGCTGCTTCTAAGTGCCGCAGCGGGCTACCGATCGTGTTGCGCGATCGCCACGGCGCTGGCGGGCGAGCGAGGTAAGGGATTCACCGACATGTCGATCGCAACGATTCGAAGCGTGACCAAGGGGGTCATAGGGGTCGCCATTGTTCAGGCGCTGCTTTCCGGGATCGGCCTGATGGCGATCGGGGTGCCAGGAGCGGGCATCTGGGCGGGGTTGGTGCTGGTATTGGCCATCGTGCAATTGCCCCCGCTGCTGGTCCTCGGGCCGATCGCAGTTTGGGTTTTCTCGGTCGCCGATCCGATCCACGCGACGGTTTTCGCAATCTATGCCATCGTCGTCAGTATCAGCGACTCTTTTCTGAAGCCAATGTTGCTGGGCAGGGGCATGGATATCCCGATGTTGGTGGTACTTATCGGCGCCATCGGCGGTGCGATCTCGGCTGGTCTTCTCGGCCTGTTCCTGGGGCCAGTGGTACTGGCGGTCGGTTATCGGATTCTCACGGAGTGGATGGCAGCTGACACATCGGTCGAAATTGGTGCCGGGGTGGCGAGTTCCACGGAATGAGGACGAGTTGCAGTAGAATTGCAATTTCGGCTTGGCTCCTTGCAGTCTTGGCAGGCTGCGCCAGTATCGACTTCGACTATCCGCGCGTCGAATCGACAGCAGTGCTCGATACCGAAGACACCTACCTTGGTGTCAAATTTGCCGAGCTTGCTGAGTCCAGGCCGAAATCAGAATCGGGTTTTTATCCGCTGCGAAGCGGTATCGACGCGCTTGCCGCGCGACTCTTGCTTGCCAAGCGTGCCGAACGGACAATCGATACGCAGTACTACCTGATCAAGACGGATACATCGAGTTTGGCATTTATCGACGCTTTGCTCAGGGCCGCCGACCGAGGAGTTCGTGTACGATTGCTGCTGGATGACATATTCACATCAGGCTATGACGCCGGCATGGCCGCGCTGGACTCGCATCCAAATTTTGAAATCCGCATTTTCAATCCGTTTAATCGTGGCGCTGCAGGAAAAATCTGGAGTGGACTCACTGATCTCAGTCGTGTTAATCGCCGCATGCATACCAAAACGTTCACGGTGGACAATCAGGTCACGATTCTCGGCGGGCGCAATATTGCGGATGAGTATTTCGGCGCACGTGAAGACGCGAAGTTCGGTGATCTTGATGTGGTTGGAATCGGCAGCGTGGCTAATGGCGTCTCAAACATGTTCGACAGTTTTTGGAATCACGAAACTGCTTTGCCTGTTGCGGCGTTCGCACAAATGCCCGATGACCCGGCCGCTAAGCTGGTCAAAGTCAGGGAACGGCTGGAGGAATCTCGCGAGCAAGTCAAGAGCACCAAGTATGCGGATGCCGTTCTTGCTAAAGCGCTCGAATTCATGCAGGAGGACACTGACGTATTTGATTGGGCGCCGTATCAGTTGGTTTTCGACTCGCCAGACAAGGGTATCAAGTCAAAGGCCGGACCATCCGTTGCGATCACGGCTCCGCTCTTGGAGGCACTGCAATCGGCCGAAGAAGAGCTTATTGTCTTGTCGCCGTACTTTGTACCGAGGAAGACAGGCATCGAGATTTTCTCCGAGTTACAGGCTCGTGGCGTAAAAGTCACGATCGTCACTAACTCACTCGCCGCAAACAACCAGATTATCGTGCACGGTGGGTACGCGCCTTCCCGGAAGCCGTTGCTCAAAAGCGGTGTTCGGATTTACGAGGTGCGGCCGGATGCGGACGTTCGTGGTACAGAGATCGTTGCCGCAAGTGGAGCGAAAACGACATTGCATACAAAGGCATTTCTTATAGATCGCAAAGAAGTGTTCATCGGCTCCTTCAACTTCGATCCACGCTCCGCCAATCTCAACACCGAATCCGGCGTCCTAATTCGGTCGCAGCGGATGGGCGAGATGTTCGGACGCAACCTGGATGCCGACCTCAGTTCACAGGCCTACGAAGTATTCCTCAATGAAGATGGCAAACTTCGATGGCGTGGAATCGAGGATGGTCAGGAAATCATTTACAATAAAGAGCCAGAGTCTACCTGGATACAGAGGTTCGTCGCGGGGTTCATGCGACTGATGCCGGTGAGGGGGCAGCTCTGATCAGGTAAAGAAATGAACGTAATAGTATCGGAGAAGATAAAATGAAAATCGGAATCTTGGTGTTGATCATTTCACTGTTTGGTATTTCCGCAGCAATTGCTGGCGATAATGGCGGCAAGACGCTCGCGTCGACCATGGACGTGTATGTTTTCCCAACGGAAGGTCAGGAGTCCGGCCAACAGTCGAAAGACGAAGCGACGTGTTATTCATGGGCGTCTGAGAACACCGGTAGTGATCCGTTCGATCTTGACAAGCAAAGCGTCGCTGAGGCTGAAGAAGCGGGTGAGGCGAAAGCTGAGGCAGAGAAAACCGGACAGGGCGCTGGTGCCAGAGGGGCGTTGCGTGGTGCCGCTGCGGGCGCAGTTATCGGTGAAATCGCTAACGATGATGCCAGTGATGGCGCGAAAATCGGTGCCGCGGCAGGATTAATTCGTGGTCGTAGACAGGCGAGACAAGCGCAACAGGAAGCGGTCGCACAGGTCGAAAAACAGGGACAGGCAAAGCAAGAAGCGACCGCTGAGCAACTTGAGAACTTCAAGAAGGCGTTCGGTGTATGTCTGGAGGCCAAGGACTACATGGTGAAGTACTAGGAACTGTCCTAGAAATTAAAAATGACGCCGACGATCGGTCCGTGTGTGACGGTGTCGTACTTAAAATAGCCCGGTTGACCGGGCCCTGAGGAAATCTGGTTTCTGATCAATCCGAAATCGAAATCTAGAAGCGAAAAACCAGTCCCGCTCGCGCTTCCCATTGAGTGAGTATCGTCGCATCCACATGGATCAGGCATGCACCGGCTCCGTCTGTGCTGCCGCAAAATATGGCGCTGTCGTTGTCCAAAAATGTTGTGAATACGCGCGCTTCGAGACGTACACCAAGTCTCCCGGAGGCGTTCAGCTGTACGCCGCCGCCCAACGACGCCGAGAAGAAACTCTCCGAGCGGAAGTCCGCGGGTTGAGGATCGAAGTGAGTCAGTCCGAGTGTCATTGCAATGAATGGACGAACGTTGCTGCCGTCGAAAAGGTAGGTACCGCCAAACTGGTAATACTCGACGTCGATGTCAATTTGCGGGTCATTGACGAAGAGTCCTCGGGTGTCTACCTCCGTGTCCTGACTAGCGTAGAAAAATTCCCATTGCGTGTCGGGGCCGACGAAACCATTGAGTATGATTCCTTGGGCGTTGGATTCATTCAACTCGAATTCCCCAGCACCATCCTTGTCATCAAACTGTCCGCCGATTCGATACGCGGCAAATGGAGAAATCTCGAATTTAAACGAATTTTGCTGCGCCATCGCCGGTACGGTGTGGCAAAGAGACGCGATGGCCGTAATCATCAATACGGACCGTGCCGTTGCAGAATATATTGCTTTCATTTCGTTAACACTATTCAGCCTTTGACGCCACCAGGTCGCATCGAATACTGGCAAGGTACGTGCGAACTCGATCGGTATGATAATTACTATTACAACATCCGCAACGCAAATTAAAGTCTGGCGCTGTGAGGGCAAGCCAGACGTATCGTTGGTCAGTTTAATGACTCCATGAAGATTCAGAGTGATCAGCTCAGGATTCGAAAGAAATATCTGCGTAAGTTCAGGAAAGTGCTGTCGCCAAAGACCGTTGCCCGTTTCTATCAGATTGAGAATAAGCTCGATGCTGTGGCTAACGTGGCGATGGCACAGGGAATTCCGCTAGTCGCGGATTAGTACAGACGCAACGTTTCTTGTGCTTATCGCTCCGATAGCGTGAACCTCGAAGTCATTCGCACGAACAGATCGAAGTCATCGCGTTTGTTCTGTGCGGTTACGTGTTGGTCCAGCTCCTTCCGGCGTCTGGCTCTTATTTCTAAAGTTTTGTTCTTCCCGAAGCGCCATACGTAGCGAATTTCTGACAATTCCTCGTTAGGCCTGTACTGCGGTGACAACAGCCAGCCGGCACCCATCCGTCCATAGTTGAGACCAATGCTGTGCCCGGGTCGAAAATCCATCAGGGCAGCGGTTACTGCCCAGCCCAGCCCACTGCTGTCGCCCAAACCGCTGATGCCAAACGCTTGTTTTGTTGGTGTTTCGGGGGCATAACCGATCTCGCCGGAGACACGAAAACCCATGTCGCGCTTCTCGCTCACAGTCCAGCGGGCAGCAAAGCGTCCAACCACACCCCAGTAATCCTTGATTCGTCCCTGGCGATCGCCGTCCTTTAGCAAGGAGGCGGGGAGATACGACACGTCGACCCCTCGTTGCACAATCGGGCCCCACGGCTGGACATTTTCCACGGCTGCGAAATAAGTGATGCGACTGTCACTGCCCTGAAAATCCAGGGGGGCGTGTCGAATATTGCTACTGCCTTCGGAATCATTGCGCTGCAGAATCAGGTTTGTTGTCCAGCCGAAGCGGGACTTCCATGTGGCGTGTAACCCGTCCGTCCAGTTGATATTCATGTTGTGGCTGTCGTTTCTATCCATCGATTTCGCGATCACGCCGCCACGCGCAACAAACTTGGTTTGCAATCGTCCGATCGCGATATCGTAGCGGTGTGTGAAGCGATGATAAAACGCCTCGTCAATCGTAATTTCGCCGTTGACGATGCTGTTCGCCGTCGATGTTGTCGACTTGAGGCTGAAGTCAGGGTCGCAGTCATCCGTCGAGCATGCGGCAGCCAACCTGATCTTGAGACGGTTGCTTGCGCGAAGCCCGATATCGGCTTCGAGGCGGCCCTTGAATCTGACGTCGTCGTTCGAAAAGTCGGAGCCATCCCTGAGATCAGTGTCGCGAGAAAAGTAACCACCCCGAACATAGGCCTGCAACAACCACCGCTTCTCTTTGTCGATATCGACAACGATTGAATTGTCGACATCGACTGTATCGTCGTCCACCTTCTCAGCAGATTCGACGATATCAGGCGTCGCAACCCTGTCGTGCTGCGGTGATTTTTGTTGCACAGGTTCATCAGCGGGCTGTTCGATTTGTGGGTATTCCGCCCCGTTCGCGGCCGGTGCCAGGAACGTGCTTATAAGGCCAATCTGAACAAAGCGCATACTCAGAGCATCGCGCGGCTAAGCCCGGAAATCAACAACGTGCTCGACCATCCAGAAACTCGCGACGCTGCCGATAATGTAGCTTGCGGGCGCCGTTAGCGTCGACCAGTGAATCTCCTGGTCCCTGGCCGACGGCAATCCAATATCGCGCAGCACGGCATAGCCAATCGCTAGAAGCAACGTGACAAATATGATTGCTTTCGCCGAATTTCTGTTATCGATTGCCTGCTCGTTCATTAGTGTCTCTTCAAATTTCCCGCAGTGGGAGTTGCCCAAGCAATTTTCCGCCGCTTACCAATCCAGGGCGAAACTCAGGAATACGTGATCGCCCTCGAGTCGGTTCTCCGCGGGCGTTGGGTACCGGGCGGGCGATAAGGTTGATGTGGCGCTGGTTTACAGGCACCTCGAATGGGATCTTGACTCGACCCGGGTAATTGACGACATCAATATCAGCGGACCGACGCTAGGCATCATTTATCGCTGGTAGCTGAACCGTCCCAGACCGGGATCTCGCCGGATTCGATGGCGTCTTTGACCGCCTGGCAATAATTATCCTGTGACAAATACCGGTCCCAGACGCTCTGAGCGAGTATCGAAATTCCGCCGGTAAGAACTGCGACGGTACCGCTAAGCAACCCACGTTTTTTGTCAATCTTGAGCGTCGGCGATGCTAGCGTGCCGCCGACTTTTATATACGGATTGACAATACTGGCAAGACTGATGCCGATACCCTCGCGCTGCTTGACACGAAAGAACAGATCCACTGCTTCCGTGGCGAGATTCACACTGCCCACGCTGGCCACGGCTAGCTTATCGGTTTGCAGGCCAACCGCACGGGACCTGGCGACGCCGTCGACAAAATCGATTTCAAGGAACCCGCAATTCACCTGCGTGTACTTCGCGTCCTTCGACAGCGGATTGATGGCGGCGAACAGCTGCGAAACCATGTCGCGCATGAGATAACCTTCGAAGTCGTTGTCGATATCGCCTGCGCCCAGGCGCAGACTGAGCGAACCGTTGGCGCTCGCCGCAAGATCACGAATCGTTTTGCCACTACCGGACAATTGAAGCTTCAGGTCCTGAGGCGGTCGGTCTATCGGATTGCCGTCGCCGTCGATCGCTGGTCGCAATCTGAATTGCTCGGCAACAGCGCTTAGCCGAACGTCCGCTTGTACATCGTTAGTGCGAGTGACGTCCAGTGTTGCTGTCAGTGTGCCGCCGTTGCTTAGTGCGGCCCGAACTATATCGATGTGCAACTCGTCGTCTTGCATGGCAATGTTGAGCTCAACGTCACCGACATCGGAAAGATCTGTCACCAGTTTTTGCAGGTGCAGATTCACATCGATATCTGCCAGGTCCAGCACCGTCAACGGCAACGGCGTATCGGGGATGAGGCGATCGGATGTCGGTGCGTCTTCGTCGGGTTCGGCAACGTCCTCACTTGGCACTCGAAGACTGGCCAGGTTGAGGTGTGTGGATTCGAGTCGGCCGGTCAGCCGCAGCCTGGGCCCGGTTTCCAGGACCAGGTTGCCACTAAGGTCGTTCTCACCAACCACGGCGATAAGATTATCGATGGCATAAGAATCGCCGGAACGCTTCAATGTACCCTCAAATTGAAACGTGTCGGGGGGCAGATTCTGAACGTCGAATGCCCGTCCTATTCTGCCGAGGTTTGGCCCGGCAATGCGCACGTCGAATTCTACGTCCGTCATCTCGGCGCTGGCCGGGACCGTGCCGTCAAACCATGCACGGGTTTCGCCGATGCGAAGATCGACTTCTTTCAGCGCGATGTCGGTCTCACTGAAACGCATGCCACCCGTGACGGAGTAGGGGACCGGCACATCAATGCCGCGATCCGGCAGAAAGCGACGCAGATCGGGACCTGACGCGGTGAATTCGATGTCGATGCCGGCGGGGTTGACGAAATCTCCCAGGCTGCCGCTCATTTCCATCAGTGAATCGCCGACCCGAAGTCTCCACGGATCGACGAACCAGACATCAGCGGTCTTCGAAAATGAGCCACGCATTTCGAATTCCGATGTTGGCAGCAACGCGCGGTCCTCGAGGTCACCGAACAATTCTGCGAATCGGCTGGCGTCCGGACCAGCAAGCGACGTTGTCACCTGCAGCCCGTCAAGCGACGGCAGTACGCCGGTCGTGCCGTCGATTTTGCCTTGTGCGTCATCGATGTTGTACGTGATATTCGACAACAGGAGCGCACCGTCGGATTCGACAATCCTGCCATTGAGTTTGAATGGAACGGCCGGGATCGCTACCTCGAGCCAGGGCTCGATCATTGCTTGCAGGTCCGCGACGTTAAGGCTAATCGAGGCATCCATTCCTTGAAGTGTTGGCAGGATTCCGGATGAGCCCGTTAGCGTGACGCTGGCAATCGTCAGTTCGTGTCCACCGAGTATTGCAGTTAGCTCGCGAAATACGGGTTGTTGTAATCCGCCTGCGGCGACGCCCTGAATATCGAATGTCGCAGACGGTATTCGGACAGCGAGCCCCGGGGGCAAAAAATCGCGAATCTCGGGGCCGCTTGCCGATAGCGTCAATCGTGCATCAGGGTCGACCGTGGTTGGCGCCAGCTGACCGTCCATTTCCAGACGCGCGTCGCCGACCGAAACAACGATCGATTGCAGATTCAGGGTGTCGCCGGCGACTACTATACCGCCGTCGACCGCAAATTCCGTAGACGGCAGAAAGCCTGCATCAAAGAGTTCACCGATCGCCCGTAAATTCGGACCGCGAATGTTCGCCTGCAAGCCCAGTTCACCTATTTCGCGTAAGGACTGCACGTGACCGACCGCTTTAACCGTGAGATTGCCGAATGCGCCCTCGACACGAAGGTCGATCCCGTCCGCGTTCTCAGTAAGGTGGGCAATGATGTCTACCGGACCACGCGCGACCGGCGGCAGGCCGAACCTGCCGAGTACCCGCTCGACCAACGGGCCCTGCATCGTTGCGTGGATATCCGGGCCTTCCAGCGAAAACAAGTCGCGAAAGGTCCCCTCCGTCGAAATCAGAAAGTTACCGACCGTTGCACGCAACTCCCAGCGCGGTCCTTTGCCGTCGAGTAGCGCCGACAACGGCCCAACCAGACCCTCGGCGTGGATCGGGTCGTTACCCAGCACGCCGGACAGGTCCAATTTCAGCAAGTTGCGCTCGTCTTCAGACAGTGTCGCCTTGCTGACTGTAATGTTGCGCGGCACGTCAAGCCAACCTTCACCGTAAGTGACACTGACGCGTTGCAGGTGTGCCTGCCGCAGCCACAGGGGTAGCTCGAATGGTTGGGGCGCTTCGTCATCACCGTTCGTTTCGGCCGCTGCTTTGCCAAAAGACCAGGAAGACCGCGAGGTCCCCGGTTCTTGCTCGACATGGAGGGTCAGCCCTTCGACCTCGAGGTTTAGTACGTCGATCGGACCGGAAAAAAGTGACCAGGTGTCGATGCTGACAAGCACGCGTTCCAGCTCGAGTATGTTGGCGGCGGTACCCCAGTCGGCGTTTGTGAGCCGAACGTCCTCTGCTACCAGGTCGAACGTCTTGCCGATAGACGGCTCGAATCGTCCGGCGATGACAAACTGACGGCTAGTGGCTTTACTGACATAGTCTTCGAGGTTTGTTCTGAAACGACTTAGATCTATCGTTAGCAATACGACGGTCATCACGCCGAGCAGCGTTACGACAACAGAGATAGCCAGCAGTGTCCGACGAGCCCAACGCATAGTCATTGAGACTGATCTCGTTATTTCTCAAGTCTTCAGTATAGCCTTGGAAATTAATTTGTTGTTATTCACTCGCAACCGGCGAGATTCCGGTCTCGGGTGGCATGTCGGACAGTACTTAGTACCATGCGCGGTCTTCCACCCATCGGTCGTCGAAAACGCCATCCCAATCGATGGAACCAAGTGCCGCTTCAATTTCATCGGTGCTCATTCCGGAGCTGTAAAGGCCACCAACGATGGCACCCATGCTGGTGCCGGCGATGTAATCGATCGGCACGTTGTTTTCTTCCAGCACGCGGATAACGCCGATATGGGCCGCACCCCTGGCGCCATCACCGCTCAATGCAAGACCGATTTTTGGGCGCGAATCGTCGCCGGGTACGACGCTTGTGGCCGCAGCCACTGGCTGTAGATTCGATGCAAGCAGGACCAACACCGACACGGCGCACAGTTGGCGGAGGAAGAAGTTCAATCGTTTCATTTGTGTCTCCTGTAAACGCTGTCACAATTGACTTGCGACGATGCTGGCGAACGTGTTCTTCCAGCCCGAGGGCAGCGGTTCTCTTAGTTCCGCGGCTGTTGCGAAATCGGGATCGAACACCTTGTCGATGAGATCGCGCACGAATGCTGGATCCGAACTACCGAGATTCATCTCCTTGTTGACCTGAAAACTCAGCTTGTCAAAGTTGGCCGATCCTGCGCAGGCCCAGCCGTCGTAAATTGCGGCCTTGATGTGCGACATGCCCGGATAGGCAAATACGCGAACGCCATACTTCATAAGCGTATTGGCGGCCACGACGTTATTGGCGTTCATGACGCCGTGATTCCCTTCCATCGGTATGATTACTCGGACATCCACGCCCCGCAACCGCGCTTTCACGAGTTCGTGGATGATGACGGCGTCGGACAGGTAGGCATTCTGCACGTAGATGTAACTCCGCGAATTGCGGATCGCTTCCACCTGGGCTTTGTAAATTTCCGAACGGCGCGGCAGAGTTAGCAGTGGTCGAATCGGATGGTCAACCTCGTCACTCTCTGGCATTGGATTGCTGAGCGTGTGCCCGGCGAGGACGAAGTCGCCCATTACGGCGCGGTGCGCCCACGTCTTGTCAAATTCCCGCTCGATATAACGAACGATCGAACCCTCGACACGCATCATCATGTCGTGCCACTCCCAGCGGTATTCACGGCCGATGTTCATGCCACCGATGTAGGCATGGGCGCTGTCAATGATCGTGGTTTTGCTGTGGTCGCCCGTGGCCCATGGGTTGGCCGCGCCACGCACTTCGATCTCCGATCCGCTCTCCAGGTACTTGGTGATGGCCAGCGGCGCTTCGTAATCCACGGGCACGGTGCCCGCGGACGCGCCCTGTGCCATCAGCGTGCCGAGCCCGTCAATCATTACCTGAACGTCAACGTCGTCGGATCGCCGTTTCAACATGTCGGCAATTGCTGTCGCGTAGTCGTCGTTGTCGAAAATGTAGGTTCGCATCTTCACAGATTCAGTCGCTTCGAGGACCGACTCGATCAGACGTGGAAAATATTCATCGCCGTCGACGAGTATCTCGATGCTGCCCGAGAATCGCTCGCTTCCGACGAGCTTGTCGAGCCGATGCTCCCACGCGTCGAGGTCCATGCCGGGTCCCGAGCTAATTGCCGGGATGTTCACGTCTTCGATATCCGGATACGCACGATTGACATAAACGCGCCGAGAGATGTCCGCGATGGAATCGGTGAGAAGAAAGAACAGCCGCGAAACGAACGTGAACGGACGGTTGATGGGCTCGATAACATAACTGCGGACGACATGGTCGCCGAGCCTGCCGCCCTTTACGGCGTAGTTGTTCGGGCTGTCACCGAAGGTGAACGGTTCAAGAGACAGAAATCCGAAATCGCGAGCGTCTCTATCAATGGCCACAAACGGACGCGAGTACGACCCGGTCTCGCCTGTGGCGAGAATGAGGCGGCGATCCGTTATGCCACGCTCGGCAAGAAATCGTTCCAAAATATCGAACAGCGAGTCAGTCATCGCTTCGATGCGATATTGTCGAGCGACGGAAACTTCTGCAGGTTTCTCCTTGAGATCGGTTCCCAGGATGCTATCGTTGCCGGAGCGGTACCATATGTATTCAATGTCGCGATAGTTGATCAGTGCGCCCGCGCCATCTTCCTGCGGTGTCAACTGCTCGAGTATGAAGTTCTGGAACGCATCCCAGATGTCAGCTTGATAAAAAGCGATCGAATTGACTGTCGCGGACTGCGCATCAAACACGGCGGAATCAACAGGTAGCATGTGATAAACGGGAAACCAGTTTATGTGTGTGGAGATGTTCTGCCTGTTTTTTCGAAGGCCGCGAGCGAGTTTTGCTTGGCCATCGGCCTCGAAAGCTATCAGCAGCGACGCATCACTAATAGCGGCGGCCGTGATGATCAGTGGCCGTTCGTAGTGCAGGCTCTCAGTTCCGGCCGCCTCTATCTCAATGCGCGCTTCATCCGGTGGCACTCCCTCGAATCGTGTATTGGATACACACGCGACGAGTAACACGCTGGCTACGGATAAGGACAGCCGAATTATGTAGCTCATCGTCCTAGTGGCCCCGCGTTCGCCTGATACCCTTGAGGACGCATTCCAAAAAATTGTCGTCACAATGCCCCGATCTTCTTATAGTGTTGCCCGGCAGGCTTGCGAAGCGGTATTCTCGGTCGCTTGCTGTGATCGCAAACTTGCTGTTTTGCGTAGTTGGACCGGTCTTGTTTTGGATTGGTGCTTGCAAAAACCTTGACTCTCATATTAACGAGCAATTCTGATGACAGCTACAAGAAACATATTCGGCATACTGACTGCTTGCAAAGTCAATCGCAAAATTGACATCTGCATCGCTGTCGGCGCGATTGCACTGGCCGCTTTATGCACGCCAGTGTCTGGCCAAGAGACTGAAACTGATGCGACGACGATGCCGGAGCCGCTCGTGTTCCCGCGCGAAATATCGAGTGATGCCGGCAAGGTTGTCATTCATACGCCGCAGATTGACACCTGGGAAGACTATGCAAAGATCGAAGGGCGCCTCGCGGTCGAGGTGACGCCCGCCGGCGAGGACGAGCCGATCTTGGGAGTCGCCAAGTTCAGAGCAGACACGGATCCGAACCTCGAGTTGCGTGTTGTCGCGGTTGAGAACACGCAGATAACGGCGACGAGCTTCCCGGAATCCGATGCAAAGCGACGCGAGCAACTCGACGCCATCGTCCGATCGACCGTGCAACATCGTACGCATTACATTCCGCTCGACGTAATCCTGACCTACATCGCGCCGCAAGCGTCCGTCCCAGAGGAAGAGGGCCTGTCGTTCGATCCGCCACCCATTTTTTATTCGAGCACGCCCTCGCGGTTGGTGATGACTGACGGTGAGCCGTTGTTAGCGCCATTGCAAGACACCCAACTCCAATATGTTGTTAATACTAACTGGGACCTGTTTAGGTACAAGGAAAAAGAGTGGTACTTGCGTGACAACAAGCGTTGGCTAAGGAACAAAACACTGGAAGGTAACTGGGTATATGACAATTCACTGCCTCGCGATTTCAAGAAACTACCCGACGACGAAAACTGGGCCGAAGTCAAATCCGCCATACCGCCCGAAAAAGGTGGCAAGACGCCGCCCACTATCCTCGTTAGCGATCGGCCGGCAGAGATAATCGTAACCGACGGCAAGCCGGGATTCCGTACCGTCGGAGGTCCCGGCCTTGAGTACGTGTCGAATACTGAAAGCGACTTGTTTCGCTTCGAGCAGAATTATTATTACCTTGTATCGGGTCGCTGGTTTCGCTCTGGGACATTGCGGGGACCGTGGGAGTACGTTGCTGAATTGCCCGACGCGTTTGCGGCCATACCGCCGGATCATGAGAAGGGTCATGTGCTCGCAGCGGTGCCGAACACCGACGAGGCTCGTCTTGCCGTGTTGGAAGCCTCGATACCGCGCAAGGCTACTGTGAGCCGAGACGCCGGAGAAAAAGTGAACGTTTTTTTCCAGGGTGAACCGCAGTTTGAGGTGATTCCGGGTACCAGTGTCGAGCGCGCGACCAACAGCTACAACGACATCCTCCGGGTCGGTGGCGAGTATTACCTGTGCGATAACGCAGTTTGGTACGTGGCGACGACCACCGACGGGCCTTGGGTGGTTACGGACTCGATTCCGGCGGCCATCTATACGATACCGGCGTCCTCACCGTCGTATCACGTGACGCACGTGCATATTTATGAAAGTGACGACAACTCGGTTTCGACCGGTTACACCAGCGGCTATTTTGGGTCATACGTCTCGTTTGGCGTCGTGATATACGGGAGCGGCTACTATTACCCTCCGTATTACGGCTACTACCCCTACGGCGGATACCCTCACTACCCGTACTACTACGCCTATCCGTACAGTTACGGCGCGTCTACCTGGTACAACCCCAACACCGGCATGTATGGCAGATCGGGCAGTGTGTATGGACCCTACGGTGGCTACGGTCGCGGGTCGTCCTATAACCCGCAGACCGGTGCCTATGCACGCGGCGAGGCAGTCTGGGACAGCAATGAGATCGCTGGCCGGGGAGTAGCATATAACCCGCGGACCGGAACCGGGATAGCAACGAACCGCTACGCCAACGAATCCGGCGGTTGGGGCGAGTCGCTGGTTACCCATAACGACAAGTGGCTTGCGACGCAGAGCGAATGGAACAGCAATTCGAGTACAACACGGTTCGAAACGTCTGAGGGTGGCAGCGGCCAGGTAGACCGGCAACGCCAGGGTGACACGGTTTATGGATCCGGGGAGTTCCAGCGCGACGATCAGACATTGGAAACGCGTTCGGTCCGGAATGAGCAGGGCACGGTAATCGCTGGCCAGACAGGGGCCGGCGACCAGGCGGCCATTGGCCGCAGCGCCGAAGGTGATTTGTACGCCGGCAAGGACGGGCAAGTGTATCGGCGCGACGAGGACGGCTGGCACCAAAATACCGGTGACGGCTGGAACAAAGTTGAAGTTCCCGACGAGCGCGCGGCACAGATCGATCAGGCGCGTGGGGAAGCTGGCGAGCGCCGCAGCGCATTCGAGGCCCGCGATTCTTCGAGCTCTTCAGACCGGCGTCAGTCTGCTGACGCTTCGCCCCGTCCAACATACGATAGCAGTCGTGAACGGAGTTCGTTCGATTCGAGCCGGCGCAGTGAACTTGACCGCAACTTCAACGCGCGCACTAACGGATATCAGCGCTACGATCGACGCAGCAGTGCCGGTCGGGCGGGCCAGCAAAGAACACGCAGCGGACGCAGGCGACGTTAAGATAAGCGTCTAGTCGATGTCAAAATAGGCGGCGTCGTATAACCCGGGAGCAATCAATTCGGGATGAAAAGTGGCGACATGGTTTTAATGTTTAGCTGCTATCGGTAGAGTACGAAAAGCGATATCGAAAACGGCTGGATAAGTGTCTGGAGAAACCGCCGCAATTTTGTCGCGAGCATATATCGTTACCTGCATCCCTTTTAAGAGCGTCCAGAGTACAACATGACACGAATTTTATACCCAATGTTGGTAATCAGCCTACTTGCCGGGCCGAGAGCTGTTGCGCGGTCGTGGAGATTCAGGATACGACAGCTTTCAGTCCTCTGAATTCGCATAATTCGAAGCGGCCAGTAGCGCAATCGTCATAGTCCGAACGAGATAAGGGCTAACGGTTTTCATGATTCATATCGAATATAGGGAACACGTATTTCCAGTCACTCGCCATGTCAACGACTGTCCAGTCATTTTGTAGTGCTTGATCGAGGCCAACGTCTAACCTTCCGATATGCGAATTACGATCATAGGCCCACTCACGTTCGGCGTCGGTGTGATGCACATAAACGCAGAGTCGTGCGCCATCGCCGGCACAGGTCCATTGCAGCATCTGCAAATCACCATCAGAGTTTCCGAACGCGGCAATTGGCCGACGTCCGATGTGATGATTAATTGCGACCGGTTTTCCGGCTTTGTCGTCCACGAAGTCAATTTCAGGGAGTCGAACGAGCGCGGGATTTCCATCGCGGTATTCGTATTGGACCTTGAGGCTGCTGCCGATTACTTGCTCGGGTGGTATGCCGTACACGTCTTCAGCAAATACTCTAATGAGCTCGATTCCGCCACCAGACGTGATGTAGGTCTTGAAGCCATTCGTGCGCAGGTACTCGAGAAGATCCAGCATCGGTTGATAGACCATCTCGGTGAACAAGCGGCCGCTGACCGGGTGTTTGGCTGTTTTGAGCCAGTCCGATGCTATCGCTGAGAATTCGGCCGTTGTCATTCCCGCGTGAGTCGCCAAGATTATTTCGAGAAGGGCTTGGTCTCCGCCCGACAGAGCCGTGTCTAGATCACCTTCCAGTACGGCCTTGAACGGCTGTGTGTCCTTCCACTCAGGATGATCGGACGCGAGCGCCCTTACACGATCGAATGCAAACAAGAGTTGGAAGTAAAGCGGCTGTTCAGCCCACAACGTCCCGTCGTTATCGAATACGGCGATACGCTCTGCAGGAGGAACATAGTCCGGGCTTTCCGGCGCACTAACCTTGGCAACAAATTCGATGATGGACCGCTTGGCCGGCCCGTCATTCCAGGAGGACAGCGGGTCAGCTACCGCCTGCGTCGCATTGAGCGCGAACGCAGTGACAGTAGCCAATCCGAATAGTCGCCAGGGCATCTTTAGCCTGATCAGTAATAGTTCGCCGGCAATTCCCGTGGGGGCACGATGTTGTCGTCCGACACGGTAATAATGACTCTGTCGAGTTCACCATGGAACTTGAATATACCCGTATACAGACGGGAAACCTGCGTACCGGTATCCCTGCCTATGTCGAATGTCTCGGCGAGCGAGTAGGTCGCGATATGCATCTGTGGCATTTCAATTTCATCGACTTTCTCCCCATTTATATACAGCTCGCCCGTGCCACCGAATGGATGGGTCTTGATGAAATTGAATTTGAGCTCTGTCTCGCCTTTGGGAAGAGGTGACGACTTCATGATGTAATGGACGCCATCGAGGAAGTTGTAGTCGTAATACAAGCGATGGTCCTTGATAAACATCGTGTAACCGCCGGTCATTCCGCCCACCGCAGCAATGACACCTTCTTCATCGCCCTTGAGATCAATCTGCGTCTCAATCGTATGAGCGCGATTTTTCACCGGTGCTGACGATTTTTCAGCAATGCGAACGGCACCCGGCGCAAAGTAGATGAATTCCTTCTGATCACCGAACAGACGATCCTGCTGTGCACCCAGGCGCCGGATCATGTCGTCGTAAAGCGGATAGACATTGTACTTCCAGGCTTCTTCATCGAAGATTTTAATCAGCTCAGCAAGCTTTTCCGGGTTCTCTTCCGCCAGATTGTTGGCCTCGGAGAAGTCCTCGGCAACGTTGTACAACTCCCATTCGTCGTTTTCGAAAGGTAGTACGACATTGACATCCCACGGCATGCGTTTGGCATGCAATGTAACTGCCTTCCAGCCGTCGACCCATATCGCCCGGTTGCCGAACATCTCATAGTACTGGCGTTCCTTCCTGTTCGGTGCGTCGGCATCGTCAAACGAATATATCAGCGAAATACCGTCCATTGGTTGTTGCACAACACCGTTATAGGTCTCGGGTACCTCGATACCAGCTGCTTCCATGATCGTTGGTGCGATATCGCTAATGTGGTGATACTGATTGCGGATTTCGCCCTTGGCTTTGATTCCATCCGGCCAGTGCACAACCAGGTGGTCAGCTTGTCCGCCACGGTGCTCGCTCTGTTTGAAATAACGAAACGGTGTATTGCCAGCCATCGCCCAGCCCGCATGATAATGCGGATAGGTATTTTCTCGACCCCAATCTTCCTGGGCACGCAGATTTGCCTCCAACGGCGTTTGCAAGCCGTTCAACACATAAGTTTCGTTGAAAGTGCCCGCAAGACCACCTTCGCCGGAGGCACCGTTGTCAGAAGTTACGAAAATTAATGTATTGTCCAGTTCACCGATGCGTTCGAGTGCAGCAACAACGCGACCGATCTGTAGATCGACCCACTCCATCTGCCCAGCGAACACTTCCATCTGTCTTGCGTAAAGCGATTGTTCTTCGGCCGATAACGAATCCCAGGCCGGAATTTGATCGATTCGTTCTGTCAGTTTTGTATCGGCCGGAACTATTCCCAGCGCTTTTTGCCGCTCGAGAATTTCTTCACGCGCCTTGTCCCAGCCCATATCGAACTTGCCTTTGTACTTGTCGAGATGGCTGTCAGGCGCATGGTGCGGGGAGTGCATCGACCCCGATGCCCACAGCATCATGAAGGGCAGGTCGGGTTTAATGGACTTGTGGCCCGTGATCCACTCGATCGCGCGGTCCGCCAGGTCCTGATCGAGATGCGCGGACTTGTGATACGGTTCCGGTGAATGATCGTTCCACATGACGGGCACGAACTGGTGCACGTCAGCCGCCATAAAGGTATACGCGTGCTCGAAACCTTCACCGCTGGGCCAGCGGTCGAAGGGACCCACCTGTGATACTTCGTAAAGTGGCGTGTGGTCCCATTTGCCGAGTGCATAATTTACGTAGCCCTCACCTTGCAGGTAGTTGGCTACGGATTTTGCCGACTCCGGCATGATCGCGTTGTAGCCCGGGAATCCCATGGCTGTCAGCGCGTGGCTACCCAAGCCGATCGAGTGCGGAAAGCGACCGGCCATCAGTGTCGCGCGCGACGGCGAGCAAAGCGCCGTGGTGTGGAAGTTGTTGTAGCGCAGGCCGTTGTCGGCGAGTGCATCGATGTTCGGTGTATTAATCAAAGCACCAAAGCTGCCAACCTGTGCGAAACCGACATCGTCGAGCAGGAAAATGATGATATTGGGCGACCCTTCTTTGGGCAGTTCTTCTTCGGCCCACCATTCCTCAGAGTCGGAATAACTTTCAGCAATTACGCCGCCGAAGCCTTCTACGTTTTTGGTTTTAACGCCGGAATCTGAAACTGAAAACTCTTCGGTTGCGGACAAGCCGGCGTCGGTCGTGTCTGAAGTGGATTCACCGCTACAGGCGGCGACTGACAACGCGAAAAATACAATCGAAAAATATTTCATATTTGGCCCCGAAATTTATTATTGAGTGTATGGGTCGACCGGTCTGAACAGACCGGGCATGATCTGGGCCGGAATATAGCATGGTTGATTCCTTATATCTGGCAGTGCTACCTTGAGCTCCAATTCAACGATCGATTTTCAAAACTTCGTTTCAGGAAAATGACAATGCCAACATCAAACAAGACTTTTGGCGCAATCTTGCTGCTCACGTTGCTGGGCGCGTGTGCATCGACGTTCAAGGCAACCTATGACCATGATCCCGGCAATGATTTTTCGCGGTATCAATCATTTTCCTGGATTTCCAAGAATCCAATGAAGATCGGGCAAGGCGTTGTAGCGCCCAATCCGTTGCTCGAGCCACGCATTACGTCGGCGCTTGAGAAGGCGTTGGTCGCGAAAGGCTACCAATACGTCATCCAGCCGAAGCACGCGGACTTCGTGGTCTCATTTACGATAGGTTCTCGCGAAGAGATAAAGGTTGACTCTTATCCGAGCATGTCGGCGGGCTACGGCATGGGGCATCCGGGTCACTGGGGTTGGGGTGGAATGTACTATGGTGCCGGTACCGAAACACGGGTACGTCAATACACGAAGGGTATGCTCGCCGTCGATGTATTCGATGTTAAGGAGCGACGCCCTGTTTGGCACGGTGTTGCGACAAAGACGATCAACGAGTCGGATCGCGACAATCTGGAAGCAACCGTCAAAGCTGCTGTTGATGCTATTCTTGCCGGATTTCCACCGCAATAATTATTAGGCGTCAGACTTTCGGCGCTGCGCGGCCGTATCGCCAAGTTGCCGCATCACATCATTCGACAGAGTGATGAAAATGCGAAAGCTCTCATCGGCAGCCAGTTTCTCATCGACCAAAAGGTCAAATGCGGTGGTCTGCAGGCTGCGAACTTCCTTGATAACTCGCGCAAGTTCTTCGGCTCCGGTCGAGTCGGTCACTGATCGCTGCAGCGTGATTGTCTGCGTGTAGAAAGTATCGATGCGATTCTTGCGGCGCATTTTGAAGATACGAATGCTGGCGAACAACGCGCTGCCAAGGGCAACGATTAATGTGACTGTGACTTCCGCGATCCCGGAATAGCGCTCGTAAACGGTTGGTGCAGAGCGTTGCAGGTAAGCCTGCGTTCCGGCATGCACAATATACGTAGAGCGACTGATATCGAAATCATCGGACAACTGCTGGAACAGTCCAGGTCGCTTCGCGGCAAGCGCTGGTCGTAAACGGAGAATTTCATTGATCAGGTCGTAAACGACCGCGCTGTCGAGGTCTCGTCTCGCGACCAGGATTTTGTCGACCGCTACCGTAACGATTGCTTCCTGAGTCAACTCGCCGTAGGTCCCGATGGGAATAACAAATGGCCGGAGGTGCGGGTTGAGCAGTACCGCCGCATCAACAATACTTCCGTTTCCGATGGCTGCTGCTGTGCCCATCGACCAGAGCCGGAATTCACTAAAGCCGGTTTGCAGGTCGCGGATTTCGGCAATTCTCTTTGGCGAAATCGGCGAAAATATAACGACAAAGTCAGGTAGATCCTCGACTGCACTGACGTAATGGAATTCGTCAGTGCGGAGGTTCATACGCTCTGCGATACGCTCAAAAACGTATCGCGAAGAGGATCCTTCCGGGCCCGCGTAAACCGTTGCATTTCGCAGCATCTCGGGGCCAGTAAAGGGGCTTGAGCCTTCACGACGGCCGATGTGCAGCACGGTTGGGTACAGGGGCATCACGGTTGCGATCTCGCTGCGAAACGGCAGGTTGTTGGAGACCAGTGCAATATCCGCCTCGCCCGAGACGATGGCATCCAATGCGGCTTCTTCTGATAATGGCGAATCTGTTAGTAGGAGCCGAACAAGTGCCTTATCGTCAAGCAGACTGCTTAGTTCCTCCACGATGCTGCGATCCTCGGGTTGTGTCGGAATCACCAGCCGCAATTGATGGGGACCTGTGTCGCAGGAGGACAGCAGGGCGAGAAAAAACACAATAATCGTCAGACGAATTCGTCGCACAGAAATCAACGGGCGCCCTCTACGTTAGGATATGCTCCGCACGATACTACAAACTTCAATGTATTTAGACCACAGGTACTCGACATGAAAGACGAAATCGTCGTTCTTTTGGGACTCTTGACCATCGCGGTCTCGCCCTTGGCAGACGCACGTACAGACGTCGTCGTATTCATAAACGGCGATCGGCTGACGGGCGAGGTCAAGTCGCTGGAGCGTGGCAAACTTCGGTTCAAAACTGCCGCCACTAATACTATTTCAATTGAGTGGGACGACGTCGCCTATCTCAAAAGCGATCAGAATATTCAGGTGGAGACTGAGAATGGTGATCGCTATCTTGGCCAACTTGGTAACGCATCCAATGCGCGTCACATCGTGGTGGATACGAGATCAGGACAGATGGAGCTCGAAATTGAACGTATTGTGCTGATGAATCCAATCGAGAACAAGGGTATCGAGCGATTCGACGGTGACATTACCGCAGGGTATAACTTCGCCAAAGCCAGTGAAGTTAAGCAGATACAGTTCGGACTCGAACTTGAGGCACGCTCTGAGACGAGAATCTTCGACCTAGATATTTCATCAGTAACGACCGATAGTGCAGACAACAGTTCGAGTCAACGTCACAGTCTGGAACTTAATTACCAGCGGCTCTTACCCGACCGCTGGTTAATCGGCGGTGTCTTGCGGCTGGAACGCAACGATGAACTCGAACTGGATCTTCGAACCTCTGTCGGTTTCAGTGGCGGACGCAATTTTCGACAGACGAACAGTTCAACCTTATCGCTCATCGGCGGTCTGCAGGTTAGCCGGGAAAACGTGAGTGGCAATGAGTTGGACGAAGATACATTGGAGGCGTTTGCAACTCTGTCCTGGGACTGGTTTCGTTATGATGCGCCGGAACTGGATTTCTCAACCGAATTGCAGATTATTCCCAATCTCACAGACTCGGGTCGCGTACGCGCGGAGTTCGATGTCAGCATGAAGTGGGAGATGATCGAGGACTTGTTCTGGGAGCTGGCCTTTTATGATAGTTTTGACAGTGATCCTGTCGTACTGGGCGCTGAAGAGAATGATTACGGTGTTGTAACGTCTCTTGGATGGGAGTTTTAAGGAAAGTGGGATTGA
>JADFHE010000037.1 GCA_022567295.1 Pseudomonadota bacterium
ATCAGTGGCATGACTTTGTCACTTACACGAAAAAGGCCGCTGAGATCTGCCTGGCAATCGCCATGGCCTCGGTCGGACTGGGCACGAGTATCAAAGGCCTGCGGAGCATCGGCATGAAACCGCTGGCTGTCGGGCTGTTTTCTGCGTTGTTGGTCGGTGGCGTCAGCGCTGCACTCATCGGCATCTTGTACTGATCGCGCCACCCTCAATAACTCTGCCGTGGTGACGGGAAACTCGCCATGGGGCGGTTCAGTCTATGGCTGCCAAGCCGATTCCAAGCAGCTGATTCGTCTGCCGAAGCCCCTGTCTGAGTACCGCAGTGCTGTAACGAAGAATCATTGGTTCGTCTCCCGAGAGGCATTCCCGCTGAATCGGTCGATCATGAATTGAACGAACATTTGCACTTTCGTCGATAGATGTCGGTGCCGAGGATAGATTGCGCAAATCGTTACATCGTGTGGTTGGTACGCATGGAGAATCTCTCGCAAACGATCCGACTCTAAATCCCTCGCCGCGATGAAGGTGGGCAGGATCGCGATACCTTGATCGAGTACTGCTGCGTCTCTAAGCACTTCCCCATTGTTTGACCGCATTGCGCAGGTGATCGGAATGGAGTGTGCGCCGTCCGGTCCGGTCAACTGCCAATGACTACCCGTCGTGTGATAGCCGTATTGCAGGCATCGATGCTCGTGTAGGTCACGCGGATGTTGTGGTTCCCCGTGCTTTTCCAAGTAATTCGGACTCGCGCAGATAACACGTCTGGTGCGCGCAATCTCCCGCTTTATCAAGCTGGTAGATACCTGGGGTTCAGAGATCCTGATGGTTACATCGAAGCCTTCTTCTATGGGATCGATAAATCGATCGCTTAGATCGAGTTCGATGTGCACTTTCTCGTGCAATTTCATGAACGCAGCAACGGCTTTGGATAGATGCAGGGTGCCGAATGACATCGGCGCATTGACACGAAGTCGGCCCCGAGGTTTTTCCTGGAACTCCGACACGGCGGAAATAGCCTCTTCGAGATCGTTGAGAATACCGAGGCAGCGATCATAAAAGACCTGCCCGGCCTCTGTCGGGCTTACCCGCCGAGTGCTGCGAGCAAGCAACTGCGTGCCGAGCTCGTTTTCGAGTCTCGCCACGTATTTGTTCACGGTAGAGCGCGAAAGGCCCATTTTTCTGCCTGCAGCAGCGAAACCATTGGATTCAACAACTTGCCTAAACACCCGAATACATTCAAATTTATCCATCTCTTGGTCCAGATTGTCTCCAAATTGGAAGCACAATGTTGTATGCCGTCAGCGCCTATGGGACAGATATAGATCTGGTTTAAGAGAGAGTTTTTGTTCATCCTAAGCTGAGGAGTTGAGATGAGACAGAAACCAACAGGACGACCTTCGTCGTCAGAGCAGATCATTCGTGACATCAAGCGCAAGACGCGCAAACAATACAGTGCGGAGGAGAAGATACGTATCGTACTGGATGGCTTGCGCGGTGAAGACAGCATCGCTGAGCTGTGTCGACGAGAAGGTATCGCCCAGAGCCTGTACTACAAATGGTCCAAGGACTTCATGGAGGCCGGCAAGAAGCGTCTGGCTGGCGATATCGTGCGCCAGGCTACTAGCAGTGAAGTCACAACGCTGCGGCGTGAAGCCCGAGATCTCAAAGAGGTGGTCGCCGAGCAAACGCTGGAACTGCGGGTACTCAAAAAAAGTATGCTCGGGGATGGGGAGGAACTCGAATGAGATATCCCGCCTCTGAGAAGCTTGAGATCATCCGACTGGTGGAACGGTCGCACCTTCCGGCCAAGCAGACACTGGACATGCTGGGTATTCCTCGCACCACATTCTACCGCTGGTACGCACATTATCGTCTTGACGGAGAAGAGGCGCTGCAGGACAAAGCGCCACTACCAGCGCGGGTGTGGAACCGGATCCCCGATACTGTCCGGGACAGCTTGATCACGTTGGCACTGGACAGACCGGAACTGAGTCCGCGGGAGCTGGCCGTGACCTTTACCGATACCGAGGGCTATTTTGTCTCGGAAAGCTCGGTTTACCGCCTTCTCAAGATCCACGACCTGATCACCAGTCCGGCTTTCATTGTCATGAAGGCCGCCAGCGAGTTCAAGGACAAGACCACGGCCATCAATCAGCAATGGCAGACGGATTTTACCTATCTGAAGATCATCGGCTGGGGCTGGATGTATCTGTCCACGATACTGGATGACTTCTCGCGTTACGTGATTGCCTGGAAGTTATGCACCACCATGACGAGCAGTGACGTGACCGACACCCTGGAGCTCGCCTTGCAGGCGTCGGGCTGTGACCAGGCCGATGTCGTTCACAAGCCACGCTTGCTGTCCGATAATGGCTCAAGCTACATCTCGGTCGAGCTCGCTGACTGGATCGCTGACAACCAGATGAGCCACGTTCGCGGCGCACCGTATCATCCGCAGACGCAAGGCAAGATCGAACGCTGGCACCAGACACTGAAGAACCGCATATTGCTGGAGAATTATTTTCTACCCGGTGATCTCGAAAAGCAGATCGAGGCGTTCGTTGATCACTATAACCACCAGCGGTACCACGAGAGCTTGAAGAACCTGACCCCGGCCGATATCTACTTTGGACGCGGACAGTCGATTCTAGCGAAAAGAGACAAGATCAAGAAAAGGACCATCGCGAAACGTCGTTTGCAGTACCAACGACACGCCGCATAATATGAAAACGATGAGCAAAACACTCGCTTAGCCTGGCAACACATCTGTTCCATTTGCTTGAAGACGGACATCATACGCAGCTAACATCATTGTGAATGCAAGCCAGCGCAATCGAACTTGGTGCTGAAGAAAACATAATCACTCTTTTGCCATTTTTTTCTGAACTGGCCAGGTGGCTCGCGACAGTCCTCCCCCGGCATTGGCCACAGTGGCTGGCAATCAATCGTTATGTAGTTTCCGTCGGCACCCTGCTCGTACCATGCAGGTTCATTTCAGGTTTGCTGCTTATTGTCCGAGTTCAACACGTATACCTATCCAGCCACCCCGCACAGCGCCGGGTCCCAGGAAGCGCGGATCGTTAAATGCGGGCCCCAAGACTGCTCCCGGTTCGCCCAGCAAACCAAAGGTCTCGTATTCGACATCGAATAGATTCTCCACTTTGGCAATCACCGTAATGAAGTCGTTGAGGCGGTACTCGCCACGGAAATTTACCATGGCGTAACCATCCGTTTCGTCCAGCAAATTCGCTTCGTCACCGCGCAGGAACCGGCCAGAGTTCAAGACGATATTCCCACCCAGTGTCAATTGAGGTGAGACAACGACGTTGACGCCAAACTTCAGTAAATGTTCCGGAATACCGGGTATACGATCGCCTTTCTCGACAGCGATCTTGCCGTCGCTATTGGTAAAAGGATGGTTTGGGCTGGCGGTCGTAAACGAATCGTCAAATTCCGCATTGACGAACACATAGTTGACGAACCAGTTTAGTCGGCCATAGTCGCCGCTCAGTCCGATTTCGACGCCTCTGCGCACGGTGTCGCCGACATTATCGAAAAATCCTTCGTTCGCTGATACACCGCCCGTGGTCTGGAAAATAATGTCATCTGCATTTGTGGTATGAAATACACCGGCATTCCAAGTCAGGTTGCCGCCACCCGTGCCGCCTATTTGTTTGACTTGCCCCCGCAAGCCGCCCTCAAAACTCCTGGCTACCACCTGCTCCAGCGGCGGATCGGCCAGAAAGGCATTGGGGAGGCTACACGGCACGTCAGGATCGGAACAGATGAGTTCCACCGGTGTCGGGACGCGTGAAGACTCGCTGTAGCTGCCATATACGTTAAGTGACGGCATCGCCTGCCAGGTCAGACCTATGGTCGGGTTGAATCGATGGAACCGATGATTTCCATTCAACTCCGGTTGAAAGCCGGACAGGTCATCTATCTTTATCCGGGTCGTATTAAACCGCCCCGCCACGGTGAGCGTGATCTCCTTGGTCAGATAATGGATATTGGTGAAAAAGAACGACCCTGTTCGCGTACGCGTCGCAACTTCTGTTGCCTCGTCGGGCACAAAGCGACCGCTTCCCGTCGTACTCCGGTCCGTTTCCAAAAAGGCTACTTCAACCATCGAACGAAACTCAGCGTCCCCCTGCTGATACGCCGCACCGAAGATGAACCGATTCTTGTGACCAAAGAGATCGTGCAGAAATGTCTGTTGAATTGAACTGCCAAAGGATTCTTGCTGGAGCACGCCGATATTATTGATCGCATTGAAGTCGACGGCATTCTCGAAGAAATTGCCGTTCTGGTCGAGTACGATGTCGAAGTCGTCCACTGCCGTGCACTCCTCGTCGCCATCCAGATCTTCGAATTCGTCAACCAGGATCTGCTCGCCTGCGATATTGCACTCTTCGAACTCCGTTCCGTCACCGTTGAAAGAATCCGTAACGATGTCACGATAAAACACGTTGCCCGACAGCAACATGGTTTCACTGAACCAGTGCGTGCCATCGATGATCACCATCTTCATATTGTTATCGGTAATATCCGGTGACGTGAAGACGGTTTTACGATCGATGTCCAAAAGCTGTACGGGAACCGGGCCATTTCCGATCAATTTGCTGTCACCATAAATAAAACCAATATCGATGGTGCTGTCCTCGCCGCGCCAGCCGGCCGCGCCGAAGAAATTCTTAACCTCGGAAGGCGATTTATCTCGCCAGCCGTCTTCGTCGAAGTAGTTTACGGTGGCGAAATAGCCGAATTGGTCGTTATTCCAGCCGGCTTCCGCCTGACCGACGAGCCGGCCGAAGGATCCGCCGTAGATTTCACCACGGTAACCGGGATGGGTGAAGCCATCCTTTGTCTCAATAGACAACGAACCACCCAAGGTATTCAGGCCGAACAGGGGATTGGCTCCGCCGATTAAATTGATGCTGGCGATGGCGGATTCCGGTATCAGTTCCCAGTTGATCGTGTCGCCGAACGGTTCCATGATCCGGACGCCGTCCTGGTAAACCGCGATTCCCTGCGGCAGTCCCAGCAAGGGGGAAGCTGTGAATCCGCGGTATTGCACATCCGGTTGCAGCGGATTATTCTGCGCCGCATTGATATTCACACCGCCGAGATTCCGATTCATGAATTCGGTCAGATCGAGTGACTGACTCTGGTCCAGATCGTTACTGCTTGCAGTCTGGACATTGGCGGGTATCACTTTTTTGGGAAAGCCGACGCCGTGGGTGGGCGTTATTCCGATGACTACAATTTCATCTATATGTTCTGTGTCCTGCGCAAAAGAATTAGTCGCCAATAATGAAATGTACAGCCCCAGAAAAAAAATGGGCATCGCTTTTCCAAACTCATTGCTTTTGGGCCAATCTATTGATAATCCCCTTGCATAATCGTTTTTTTCTTTGCTTGCAGTTTCAGGAGAAGACTTGAAAAATAATAGGAATAATTCCTGATAAAGGAAGGCAGCCCCCAGCAATCGTAAGGCCAGATTGGCGGTTGAACGCAGCTCCTGAACAATCGTATTTCTAATGTTGTGAATAACACGCATAGGTCCGGCCAGCAAGATTCCTAAAAACAGGGTGGTAACTGGCAGCAAAGGCCGGAATCGAGGGCTCATGGCGAATAGATTTATTTGCTTCAAAATCGTACGATATCGGATTCTTCATAGCAGAGCTAGGAAAAAATGTCGTTACGATCAATTGAGAGCACGTATCTGCTATTTACGAATAAAACTCCTGATCCGCATCATCCTGCGCCAGAATACGAAGATCTGGCCGATCAGTTAAGCCCAGAACGAAATACCATGACCACCACGGTCCCGAGCCCGACCACCCGATTGCCGGAATTACGAGCATTCTTGCATATCGCCGGATAAGCTGAAACCAATTAACGTCTAATACGGGCGTGGACTGGCGATTCTGGGCCGACGAAAGATAAATTAACTGCACACACTAGCCATTGGACGACAAAAACATTACGATTACAGAATGAGAAGCGTCAACCAGTTGGACTGACATGTTTCTTAATTTCGGTAGCAATTGGCCGACAGGAATTGTTGACAAATAATGTTTTACAAACATAAAGAGACTTGCGCCGTACTCGGCGCGACTGCAAAGGCGTGTTGGGCGATGAGTATGTCAACGATTGGCTCCTCTCGCCTGCAGCGCCGAGCGTAGCATAGGTGGGGATACGCATTAGTAGCAGAACGAGAGTTCGGCCACATTGAAATCTGACGGCGCGATGCGACACCCGGGCCAATGGCTGGCGGTACTGCGGATTGCCACCGGAGTCTGGTTCATTAAGGCCATTTGGACCAAATGGGTCCTGCTCGGTGGAATTTTACCCGTGCCAATGGCATCTCAGCGCTGGATAGAGACGATGCCGAAAATCCTGGAGGGGTATGCTGAAATCAATCCACTGGCCTGGTTGAGAAGCATTCTCCAGCACAGTGTCATACCCAACGTGGAAATATTCGCGCATCTGACTGCCATTGGTGAAGGGCTTGTCGGGATCGGATTGACTCTTGGCCTGCTCACCAGGACATCAGCAGTTGGAGGTTTTTTTCTGCTCCTAATTTACGAGTTCGGTGCAATGGGTTTGCCGTTTTCGCGACACGGACTTCGGTTGCTGATGATTGTTGCCGTCGTGGCATTTTTCTTTGCTCGCGCCGGCGCTGTCTGGGGATGCGACGCCTGGTTAAGCCGACGGTCCACTGCCCGATTGTTGTAAATTCTATGGAGATGGTCGCGGATTCGGCCCGATCGCGACGCCCCATGGTGATTCACCAACTTTGATCTTGGTTACTACGTCCATCGATTCGGTACTAACCACAGTAACATCGTCCGAAGGTCCATTTGCCGTATACAGGAAACGCTCATCTTCGGTAAGTACAATACCCCATGCCCTGGGGCCGACCTCGACCGAACCAACGACTTTTAAAGTGCTCAGGTCAATTGCCGATACCGTTTTTCCACGACCATTGGCCACGTAGAGTCGCTTGCTATCCGAGGTGATTACCATGCCCACAGGCTTTGCCGTAGCATCGAGTTCTATGGTTGCGACAACTTCGTGACTGACGACGTCTATCACCGTGATTGAATGCGCCAATTCAGCTGAGACAAACGCTCGCAACCCGTCGCGGGTAAATACTACATCACGCGGCCGCAAGCCAACAGCGATCGTCGCGATGACGGTTCCGCTGTTGGCATCCAGCACGGTAACCGCATGATCGGTTTCACTCGTGACATAAACCAACCTACCATCAGGGCTGACACGAACGCCCTCCGGCTCACGGCCGACGGCAATTGTTTTTATAATTTCGCCACTGACTGTATCTACGATAGTCGCCTGATCCGAATCTTCATTGGAAACAAACAGGCGCCGGCCGTCCGCACTGAGGTCAAACTGTTCCGGGTCTGATCCGCCCGGTAGCACCTGCTCCAGATTGGCCGTCAAAACATCAACAACTGCAATACCGTCTTTGGTTTTGTCCGTTCCCTGTTTTTCGCAGTCCTCGTCAGACATGGATGGAGGACATTTTGGCGACCCTGACAATGCAACAAATACTTTTTCCCCGGCGTTACCTACCCTGATGCCGCGTGGCCGCCGACCAACGTTCAAAGTGGCTATGACTTGATTGCTTACTGTCGATATGATCGAAATATCACCGGAATCCTCGTTGCTGACATAAACGAATTCTCCGCCCGCTGGCCACCGCACCTCGGTTGAGGCTGGCGTTTCGCCTTCTTTCCCCTCTTGAGATCCGGTCTCAATATTCGGTGTCTCGTCGCAGCCAGCTAAAATGACGAGCATTAGAAATAGTCGGAAAAACGAACCCATACTCCAATTCAACCCCGCGTTACGCATGTTTATGACCCATGGAAAGTCGTTTTGCGGTGACGCACAAGACCCGCTAGCCCGGTTTTCGCAGGACTCTTGTAACTACCGATGTCTGCTGATTACTGCGATTTTGCTGTATGCGCTGCAATCATATCCATCAGCGGCGGTGACAGGCAATCGTAGGGCTCAAGACCCAGGTCTCGCAGTCGTCCCCGAACGCCGTCCATATCGTCAGGTGAGAATCCGGACTCGATAATCGACGAGACAAAGGCGGCAAACTCTGGCGCTGACCACCCCGAATCACTAGAAAGTTCAGTGTGGATAAAGTCCAGACCGTGAAAACAGTGACTGGTATTTTCTATGCGGCCGTACATGTGTACGCCACAGTCCTTACAAGCATGCCGCTGGATGGCCGCAGATTCGTCAACGATTTCAAGCTTATCCCCATTCGCGGATACGTTAACACTGTCCCTGGAAACGACGGCTACCATAGAGAATAAAGCGCCGCTTGGTTTCCAGCACTTGCTGCAGCCGCAAACATGGTTGTGGGCAGTTTGTGATTCAACCGTCACTTCAACGGGATCGGTATCACATTGACAGGTCAATTTGCCGCCGGTGAAGCTGTCACTTCCTGCCTGAACGCCGTTGTCAATTGACGGATGCAAAGATGGTGTGGTCATTATCGTTTCCCCCCTTTTTCCGTACCTGTTATTTTTTCTTGCAGAACCTGTAATTATAGCTATATGAAGCTGAAATGGGTAGTCTTCTGTCGTCGTATGTTGCTTTTCTGTGCTTCGAGCCGGTGCGCCCTCCCGCTATATGCCCAAAACTGCCGGCCGGTCGTACGGCGTCGTTTGATTCAAACCACCGCGGGCACCGACCGACGGACTCGCGATATTCACAACTGACAGTGCAGGAAAGAAACTCTACCGCTGCGCAGAGCCCCGTGAAACGACGTGCAAAACTATGCGACGACCGTGATCGGTATCTCAAAGGGGAATCAAATGCAAGCACAACTGGAAGCATTGATTAAGAATTTGGCCTGCCAGCCTGCATATTGTACGAAGATGCAAAAGCGCATTAAAGTATTTTTTGTGCTGACTATTCGGTTTCCTCACCGCCTGCGTGCCATTCACCACCTCCGCTAACGCATTGCTTTTTGGCACGTGCCAACACCTGTTCCGATTTATCGTAAAGAAATATTTTTACGGGCATGACGATTCCAGGTTCGAAAACCAGTCGATCGCAATACCCGGTATACGAAGCTGGGCAATACGGTACGAATCGCGTCGTGGTTTGGACCTTCGCCAGAGCCTGTGCATCGGTTTTCCATTGGCATACACCAGATTCGAAAGAAGTTCGTTCCAGCGAAATGTTTTCGAAACAAGTTGTAGTGGTTTCATCTTGCGCGTCGCTTTTATTGTGAATGACAACACAACTACCAGCTGCCTCAACAGCTGTCTGGGCGAATGCTGTTCCCACCATCAAAATCAACAGAAATACCGACAGAATTCGCACCATCAAACTCCCTGTAAACTGACCCACCCCATTTGTATTTTTCCTGAGCGTGAAGCGACTGTTTACGCTGCTCCGAACTTGTCAATCAACGCAGTAAAACCACCTTTGTATACACCGGAAATTGCCGCTTGCGCATCAGCTTCCGGGGTCTCGTGCGGCTCGAATTCGCTCGACCACGTCACGATGGAAACCGATGTGTCCCCACTCACTTCAAGAGTAGATTGATAATTTCGAACCGGTAACGGGCCAGCATCCAGAATAGTGTAGGTGTAACTTCGCGCCTCATCGTCATTCTCATCGAGGCGCTCGACAATCTTGCTGCCGTCGACTAAGGTCAGGTAGCGGATCGAGCTGTCCCCACTACCCGCCGCCTCGCATGTAGCAATGGCCGGATGCCAAGTATCCAGCCGGTTAAAATCACCGATGACTGACCAAATATCGGCGGCGGACGCGTTGAGTGAGACTGATTCTTTTACTGTCGTCATTATCAAGGCTCCTTGCAAAGGTACCGACGGTGCACAATATCATTTCCCACAAGCAATTGTTAGGATTCACAACGCTGCAACCATAAGCGACTCGATCGGGGAGGCCGGGCAATGAAAATACTGGCGGCACTTATTTGCTTCATTCTGTTCGCAGGTATCGATGTCCTCGCTATGGATTCGGATCGATGGCCATTGGAGACCATTCGACGCCACCATTAGCGCCAGGCAACATGCGCTTGCCTTCGGGTGCCGGCAGGACCCAGCGATTCTCCTGAGCCGCCTATGCAGGAAATTATTGGAGTCACTGGCCGCGCGATCCAACATATCTTGGGTAACCGTCAGCATATCGCCGTACAACGTGCCACCGTCGACTTCCTGAGAATGCACCGCGCTGATACTGAACAGCGCGATACTTGATTCAACAAAATAAATTGAAAAACAGATTATCGATTCTTTTGTTGCCCATCGCTCTCTTCTCCCCGGTGTGAAACCAATTGCTTCCCTTCGGACTGGATGCCGAATAGATACTACGCAAATCGAGGTTCGACATTGCGGATCCAGTATGCACGGTAGCCGCCACGTTAAGGTCCTGAACGACTAATCGGTTTCGGGCGCACAATGCTGATAATATTAAGCGTATATCATACTGATAAATAAAGGAAAGTATTCGATTTATCGTCATCCATTCGAGTGCTTTCGTAGCATCAGCCCTGCATCAATAAAGGATTTGCCGTGCGGACACCTTAGGTAGTTGCGGATTCCCCTACACCACCGGACACTGGTAAATAATGTTTGCCCGCGACCGGTCGCATAGCAGCGTTGCTCAGCAGTGCGACGAATAGCAATGAGGCCATCAAATACATTGTCGTATTGTAGAGGGTACTGGTGGGATCGATGGTTCCGGGCGGTGCAATTTCCATCAGCTTGGCAATTGTGACGCTCTTTTGTGCGACCAGCGTATCGAGTTGTTCGATACCCGCACCAAATTTCGATGCAAACACGGTCGGATCAATCTTCGCCACCAGGTCCGAAATAGCATTGCTGATTGAGGATTCTCGCAAAGACGTGATCGCCAGCGGCCCCAGCACGCCTGCAGTACTCCAGGCCGTAAGCAGACGACCGTGAATACCGCCGACGAATTTGGTGCCGAAAACGTCCGCGAGATACGCGGGGATTGTCGCAAAGCACCCGCCGTACATGGTGAAAATGATCATGCTCGCCGCGTAAAAATAGACCAGCCAGACGATGCTGGGATCTGCACTGACACGTTGGGCACAAAACGGTATCGAGCAATACAGCACAATACCGAGAGCAAAGAAAATCCAGTACGTATTACGGCGGCCGATGAAGTCGGACGTGCTCGCCCAAAAGAAACGCCCGACCATATTGAAAACACTAATCATCACCACATAGGTTGCAGCAAACGCCCCATCGACGACGCTTGGAAGCGTGCTGCCGAATATTTCGCTCATCATGGTCTTCGCAACTCCCAACACGCCGATGCCTGCCGTTACGTTGAGACACAGAACAATCCAAAGTTGATAAAACTGTCTGGTCTTTAGCGCCTGATCGATATCGACATCGCGATCGGTGATCATGCGTTTTGTCGCCTTGGCGGAATCTGGCGGCGTCCAGCCTTCGGGTTGCCATCCCTCCGCTGGCACGCGGTAAGCAAAAGCGGCAATCATCATCACGACGAAGTAGATAATGCCGAGCGTAACAAATGTTTGTGCCACGCCGGTGGACCCGGTTCCAACGAGGTAGACGCCCTCTGGGCCTGGAACGATCATGTTGGCAACGTCGTTCGCGCCGACAATCACGACTTCTTTCAATTCGCCGGCAATTTCGGCAAAACGTTTGCCCGCTTGGGTGACTAACTGGAGGTCGGCCACCGAGCCTAGGTAGTCAGGCGCACGGTAAAACATTCTGATGAAGAACCCCTTCAACGGTGCGCCGATCATGGCACCACCGCCGAAGCCCATGATCGCCATGCCTGTCGCCATCCCGCGCCGGTCAGGGAACCATCGAATCAGCGTACCGACCGGAGAAACATAACCCAGCCCCAGACCGCAACCGCCGATTACGCCATAGCCAAAATAAACCAACCACAACTCGTGCGTAAAAACACCCAGGCTGCCAATCAAATAGCCACCACCCCAACAGCAGGCGGCAACGACGCCAACCATGCGCGGCCCAACTCGTTCCAACCAACGGCCAGCAAATGCAGCTGATAATCCCAGGCATACAATGGCTACCGTGAAAATCCAGACGACTTCTTTGAGTGACCAATCGCTGGCCGCACTTGCGACCACCCCATGTGCTTTGATCAGCGCCGGGTTGTAAATGCTCCACGCGTAAACCGAGCCGATACACAGGTGGATTGCGATAGAAGCCGGCGGAACACGCCAACGATTGAAGCCGGGTTCTGCGACGATGTGTTCTTTCGATAAGAAGCCGATCATACTAGTTGGTCATTCCTGAAACAACGATCCTTCTTTGGGCTTAATCGTTATCGGGAAAAGTCACCATATCGGTGTCTGGCACAATATCGAGTAAAGGTACGTTGTACGCAGCGAAGATCGCTGCCATCGGCACAGCGGTCTTGCGCATTAACTCTTCCAAGACCCGTTTGCGGTCACCGTCACCGTACCTCACACCCGCGGAAATCGCGAAATCGAATCGAATGCCAGGTTCTGATTCCAGGGAAATCACGACCAGTTCCACACCTTTTGCCCGGCTGGCGAAAAATCCTGCCATCGGTCCCCAGATAATGGCGGCATCGAGTCTTCCGCCCGCGAGCTCCTTCTCGATTATCTCACCGGGGTAAGCCGCGGGATCGCCAGACATAGCAAGAAAACCGACCAGCTGTTCGCCCATGCCATGACGGGTAAGCCATTTAACCCCGGGTGTCGGAGTAAACGCACCGATTCTAAGACGGTTGCGAATCTCAGGATCCAAATTGATGAAGTCTTCGCCGCTCGCCACCTCATCCAGATTACGCCCCTTCGCGTAGACCAGTGCATAGGTTGAGCGGTAGTAAGGTTTGGTCGTCAAAAGGCGGTCAAAACCGGCCGCTACCCCCATAACGATATCGCACTTGTAACCGTCTCCAGATTCATTCGGCGCTTTGAGTGTGTTGCGGATAAATCCGCGCCGTTGCGGAAACCACGTGTACTCAATTGGCAGTCCAAGTTCATTTGCCCACAATTGTGCGATCTTATTTTCGAACCCTTCCCGATTTTTGGCCGATAAAGGCAGATTGTTTGGGTCGGCGCATACTCGAAACGCGGAAGCACCTTCAGCCAGCGTGCCTGTCGACAGAGCCAAACCGATCAACAGAACCATGCCTCGTCGCATCGGGGATGTTATCGCCAACATCTTTTTATCTATGGTTTCTTCTTCGGGCGACCAGGCGGCAGAGCGCCGTCGGATCGAGCCTTGAGATAAGCGAACAATTCTTGGTATCGTTTGCTGACATTCGGATTATCTTTCCAGGGCGGCATCACGCCGACCTGACCAGTGAATCCGTTCGCCGTACGCCCCACAAACCCACTAAAATCGAACTCTCGCATACGGTCCAGCAGGTTGGGTGCGAAGGTGCTGCCCAGCGCATCCTGTGCATGGCAACGGCTACAAAAGCCATGAAACGTTCGCCACCCAATATAAGTATCGCGATCGACATAACAAAACTGCTCACCTGCATCATTCACCTGTCCGCATTCGACCGAGTAAAGCATGGAGGTGCTTGACGTCGATTCTTTGGACTGACTCCCCGCCTGAGTAACGACCGCAACTTTTTCGTTGCCGACCGATTTTGGAACTGACCTCGCTGCATTTGCCGATGCTTGATCCTGCGTGTTTTCCGCAGCACAAGCAAATTGCAAGCATGCAATAGCGATAAGAATCATACGTGCAAACCCATGTTCGCGGGCTCGATAGTCAATGCGAATTCCCATAGATCCACCGAAGTTGTGTGCGATAAAAAACCCCCGGCCACTGCGTGTGGCCGGGGGTCGCAATGAAAACAAATTGCTGGCCAAATAGTTAGCAGTTTAATCGGGCAATGCGAACACCGTCAGTACACCACCCAACTGCGTGTATTTGTCTAGCCCTCGGTACGCACCGACTGCACCAAGCCCGTCGGTGTCACCCGTCAGTCCTGCCGCCATGCCGATGCCGGCCCAGCCCCCGATACCGGAGAGTATGCCGATGTACTGCTTGCCCTTATGCTTCCACGTATTCACGTTGCCGATAATGCCAGACGGTGTCTTGAACTTATACAGTTCTTTACCGGTTTTGGCGTCGACCGCTTTGAGGTATCCCTCGAGCGTACCGTAAAACACGACGTCTCCCGCCGTTGCCAATACGCCGCTCCAAACAGAGAACATTTCAGGCAATGACCATACGATTTTGCCTTTTGCGGCATCCCAGGCAATGAAGTTGCCCAGATTAGTGGTGCCATCGCCTGTAACCCGACCTGCCGGAAACATGCTCAACGTCGCACCTACAAAGGGCTGACCAGCGACGTATTCCACCTCAAACGGCTCGTAGTCCATGCACACATGGTTTGTGGGCACATAGAACAAACCGGTTCTTGGTGAAAATGCAGCCGGTTGCTGATCCTTACTGCCCAATGCTGCCGGGCACACGTTTTTCGTGTTGGTGTCTACACCAGTCTGGTGGGTGCTGTATTTGGCAACAACTTGCGGGCGGCCAGTCTTCATGTCGATATGGGTCGCCCAGTTCACCGCCGGGTCGTATTTCTCGGCTACCAGCAGTTCGCCCGTTACGCGATCAAGTGTGTAGCCGAAACCGTTACGGTCAAAGTGCACCAGGACCTTACGATTCTTACCCTTGATCTTAATGTCGGCGAGGATCATTTCATTGATGCCATCGTAGTCCCACTCATCGTGAGGCGTCATCTGGTAGACCCACTTGGCCTTGCCTGTGTCGAGATCGCGGGCAAAGATCGTCATGGACCAGCGGTTGTCGCCGGGTCGCACCACGGGATTCCAAGTGCTCGGATTGCCAGTCCCATAATACACGAGGTTGAGTTGCGGATCGTAGGTGTACCAGCCCCAGGTCGTCCCGCCACCGATTTTCCACTGATCTCCTTTCCACGTATTGGTGCTGGAGTTCCGGCCGACCGGTTTGCCAAGATGAGTGGTCTTGCGGGGATCGATGAGCATCTCATCGTCCGGGCCGACGCTATAGGCTTTCCACGCCAGGCTGCCGTCCTTGATATAGTATGCCGCCAGGAAGCCTCGCACACCGAACTCACCGCCACTGATGCCGGTCAGCACTTTGTCTTTGATGACGACCGGCGCGTTGGTATTGGTTTCGCCTTTTTTCGGATCACCATTCTTGATGCGCCAGATCACCTTGCCGGTTTTGGCATTCAGGGCCACCAGATGCGTGTCGGCCTGCTGCAGAAAGATTTTCCCATCCGCATACGCAAGACCGCGGTACACCGTGTCGCAGCACATTACCGGAATCGTGTCTGGGTTTTGTTTTGGCTCGTAGCGCCAGAGGATGGTTTGGTCGTTAAGGCTGATCGCAAACACCTTGTTTGGAAACGGTGTGTGTATATACAGCGTATCACCGACCACCAATGGCCCGCCTTCGTGACCCCGCAGAACCCCGGTTGAGAATGTCCACGCAACCTGCAAATCACCAACATTCTTGCTGTTGATCTGATTGAGTTTGCTGTAGCGCGTGCCGGCGTAATCGCCTCCCCAGATCGCCCAATTGTCCGGGTTATCCATTAGCTTCATCAGCTCGCTGTTTGCGCTCGACGTGCCAGGCACAATCAGAGCCAGTGCAACACCGATCATCGAAATAATTCCAATTATTCGTTTTGTCATCTCGCCACCTCCATTGATGGTCTTAATACCTTGCACGCCAGCGCTGAATCCACCGCATACCGCTGCAAGTAACCCCTTCGCCTTAATATTATTTTAAGGTCGGCCTTTTCCCAATCAAAAATCTAACCGCGCTCATTTTCCTTATTGGCGGTATTCGTTCTTAATCCCGCGAAGCACGATTTTTCCGCGACTTCGGTGATATTACTTATTTTCTTGACCAGCAGGCGCGCACGTTCCGGGTCCCGAAACAGCCCGCCTCGTTCTCCAGGCGTTGTACGCAACTGAGTAAACACCTCCCCTTCAATGTATTCGCCGTACGCGATCTTCTCAGCTATCTTGTCTATGATGCATACGCACGAATACAAGTTTTCATATTTTTGGCCACCATGGGAATCCATGCAACCCAATACATATTCCACTCGAGCCTGAGTTGGAAAATCATTCGCACGGACAGGAGAAGTCAAACACAGTATGCACAAAGTAGATGTAACAGCCACCCAACGCACAATTTCGCCAATCCCCACCAAAGGTCTTTTTGTAGTCGTTACCCAAATATTAGCAGAGCGCGAGTAGGGTGTCAGCCCACAGATTACATGCCCGGCCGTTTACACTGGGTCAAATCAGGAAAAGGGTGAAAAATCAATATGAAATGCGAATGTCTTCAAGGAGTTTCGTGACTGCAAGTCTAACGTCAGACTCATTTAGCGGATTGGCGTGCGCATGCGCCGGCCATGGATGCTGCGGTAAAGACGGTCATGGTCGGTCTGGACAGGCTTCGATTGCTCTACATCGCGACGTTCAGCCGCGGTCAGGTCATGCTTGAGGGCAACATCGGCGTGGGGAGAAGACCACGCTTCTGCATGCTGTCGCCCCCGTACGCTCGGTGGCGGTTGCGAGCGTATCGAAGGCACTATCGACCTCATGCCGAGCGACCTGGTGTATCACACGTTTGTTGACGAAAATGGAAAACCGCAAGTAGCACCGGGGCCGTTGCTCCAGCACGGCGAAGCACTTGCAACTTTTTTTTAACGAAGTTAATCGCGCACTACCGCAAAGTGCCGACCGGAACGACCTGCAAGGTCTGCCTGAATTGGAGGTCCTGAGTATCAGTGACTTCTGCAGTGAGTTGGCCCTCACTGTCCGGCACAAAGAAGAATCTGAAAATGGGGTTTTCGCTAATACCGATTCCGGTCTCGGCGGAAAAAATTTCCTCGCCGTCGAAACTGACTTTGACGTGCCGAACGAAATGGGCAGGTGCATACAGATGCGTGACCTGATCCATTTGCATGCCGTTCAGGTTCGGGTGACTGATCATCAGCTGCGCGGCGGTCGGTTGGGCGAGTCGTGCAACGCTATTGGTTCTCAGTTTGATTTTCCCGAGGCGCGCCATCGCTGCATCAAGGTCAGAACCTGCCGGCGCAGAGCAGCCGCCCGTCGCTTTGATGAAGCGCCGGCTCATGAATAACTCACCATCACTGGTTTCTGCGATCGCCCGTATCGGGCCGTAGGCGTTAACCCTGACCCGAAGCGCCAGATCGGCGCGCCCGCTCTTCGGTGTGAAGTGAAAGGTGCCGACTAGCGGCCCGGGATTCTTGTCGATGAACAAGTGAATGGTTTTGATATACCGCTCGTCCGTCTGCGGTATCTGCGCCGTGATCGATATGGGCACGATGGCCGCGTCTTCTGCACGATTTGGTGCATCCAGCACGATGAGGTCATCCGATTGGGTTATTGGGCGATCCCCGAAATAAGCGTGTCGCAATCCCCCAGTCCAAACCATGTCCTCTGCGACCGTTGTTGCCTCACCCATGACTGGAGCAAGCATCATCAACACGGTGGCGCACCCCAGTTGAGCGGCGAACGCATTGCAACGCGAATTACCCATCATCCGGTCAATCCTCCCATTCCAGCTCGGCGTATGCGGCGCCTACATTACGCCGTTGGTAGCGGTCAAACAATAACCATTCCTCCGACCGGGGCTGGTCGATGTTATCCTGCGCTGAGGCTAAATCACCACCGCTTGCAATCCAGGCCCGGACGTTCTCCCGCAGCCCGGTCAGATACTGCAGCGTCGGCTCGGCAGCCGAGGGCCAAAGTGCGCGTACCGGGCCATGGCCGGGTACGACATAAGCCAACGATTCGCTGGTCATTGCCTCGAGTTCGCCGATCCAGCCGTTGATACTGCCGTCAATGACCGGTAAATGCTCGAGAAAAACCAAGTCGCCGAGAAAAGCTGTCTTCGTTTTCTCGTCTACGACACTGATGTCGTGGTCCGTATGGGCGCTTTTGTGAGCCCGAACGGTCAAGACCCTTTCTCCAATATCCAATTGGATCACGCTTGTCAGCGTGCGTTCCGGGAAAACGAAAATCGATTCGTGGAGCGCCCTGCTCTCGTACGCGGACGCACGCTCAAGGTAAGTATCACCGCGCATCGCCAACGCGCGTGGCAGTTTGGCGTGACCGACGAATTCCACGCCGGGGCGCTTAAACGCCAAATTTCCCAGTAGATGATCTGGATGGACATGCGTATTGATCACATAACACACAGGTCGCTCGGTCACCTCGCGGATCGCGCAATCCAATGCTTGCCCTTCCGCGAGACTACCGCCGGTATCGATTACCGCAACACAGCGATCGCCGACGACAAAGCCAATGTTGGCAATCTCATCACCTTCAAATACGACTGCGGCATGTCCGGGCCGTACGTAAACGCCTGCAGCGACTTGCACAACCCCGGTTGATGGCGAGCAGGATTCCGGCGTTTGCACGGGGACCGCGCGGCAAGAAAACGCGCAAAGGGCAAAAGTCAGTTGCAACATCACCGACCTTTTGACACTGTTTTCGCGTTGACGGCTTGGCATGAATTCGTCTCAGTCTACAGAATTCTGACGAATCCCGTTTCTGCCGCAGGACAGCAATCGGCGCGAGGTCATCGAATCACCGGCTACGCTGGACGGACAAGCGGTCTTGAAGTATTTTAGACTAAGTCTAAGATTGGTGGCTCATCCAGTTCGCGTCGACTGAACGAAGTTGGGCGCCACAAGCGCTCGAATGTGAGCAGGAACACTCAGGCAAATACTTGTGCGGGCTCGTACGACAAAACCTTGTTAGACTGGCATTGCATACACAAACTGAACAGCTGCCTGCAATTACAGAAAAGTGAGAACAAACAATTGAAACGAGATAATTGGTTCCTGGCCTGGCCAGGCCTGGCAGTCATTGCGGTGATGCTGTTTGCCGGTAGCGGCATTGCGGTCGCTGATTCATCTTACCAAGACCCCGACGCGACGCAACTCGACGAAATCGTGGTGCACGCGACGCGTATGGACAAACGTATTGATGAGGTTCCGGCAGCGATCAGCGTGATAACGAAGGACGATATCCAACTCGGCCGCCAGCAACTTGGCCTGGACGAGTCGCTGTCCGCCATACCCGGTCTGTTCATGCAAAACCGATATAATTTCGCGCAGGACCTGCGCATTGCCATTCGAGGCTTCGGTGCCCGATCGAATTTCGGCATTCGCGGCATCAAGATATTGGTGGACGGAATTCCGGAATCACTGCCGGACGGGCAAGGCCAATCCGACGGCATCGACCTCGGCTCTGTAGAGCGAATCGAAGTCATTCGCGGACCGGCATCGTCTCTGTACGGCAATGCATCCGGTGGGGTTATCAACATTACGTCCGAGCGCGGAACCGCCGATCCCTTCGTTGACACCCGGTTGTCCTTTGGCGAGTTCGACTTCAATAAATTTCAAGTGAAGATCGGCGGCGAAGCGGACCGTCTTAATTACCTGGTTAATATTTCCCACATGAAGTATGACGGTTACCGTGACCATAGCCAAACGGAAAACACGTCGCTGAATGCCAGATTCGTCTATGAAACCGACAATGATGCGGAATATGGCCTGATCTTCAATGCTACGGATCAGCCCGTGGCTAACGATCCCGGTGGCGTGACACTGATACAAGCGCAAACGGACCCCAAGTCGGCGCGGCAACGAAACGTGGATTTCGACGCAGGGGAGGCACTGGATCAACAGCGAATCGGGTTGAGTTACAGGAAATCGTTCGGCGAGCGCCATGAGATCCGCTTGCGAAATCACTATGTGTGGCGCGATTTCGCCAACAAGCTGCCATTTACGAGTGGCGGCGCCGTACAGTTCGATCGATTTTTTGTCGGCGGCGGCGCGATATATACCTACCGCGGCGAATTGTGGGGCCGCCCGAACAGCTTAATCGTTGGCACGGACATCGATCGGCAGGACGATGCCCGCCGACGGTTCGACAATAATATGGGCGTGCTTGGGTCACTGACACTCGATCAAACTGAACTCGTGACCAGTTTCGGGGTGTTCGTACAAAATGAGCTTGCGCTAAGCGAAAATTTGGCATTGACCGTAGGCCTGCGTTACGACGAGGTCAAATTTGAAGTTGAGGACAAGTTCCTTGCCGATGGTGACGCCTCGGGCGATCGAACCCTTAGTGAAACGAGTCCGATGATTGGCATTGTGTACACACCGTCAGAATCGACCAGTCTCTACGCCACCTTTTCCACGGCGTTTGAAACGCCGACGACAACGGAATTTGCCAACCCCAGCGGCGCCGGTGGCTTTAATCCGGACGTCGACCCGCAAATCGCCAAGAACTATGAGGTGGGTATCAGGGGAATACTCGCCGGGCGCAATCGATACGAGTTGTCGCTATTTACCATAGGTGTTGAGGACGAGCTGATCCCCTTCGAACTGGCAACGCAACCCGGTCGGAATTTTTTCTCCAACGCCGGAAAATCCACGCGCAAAGGCGTCGAGATTTCGTTCGTCAGCGAGCCAGTCGAAGGTTTGAGGATATCGGTCGCCTACACGTATTCGGATTTTCAGTTCGACGAATTTCTCGATGACAATGGCAACGACTTTTCTGGAAATGCGCTTCCTGGTATTCCCGATGACCTGTTGCGAGGCGAAGTGGCGTACAGACATCCGTCGGGTTTCTACGGCGTCATCGATGTACTCGATGTTGGCGATTTTTTCGTCAACAACGCCAACTCGGCCATCAATGATTCCTACAGCGTGGTGAACCTGCGTGCCGGGTTTGCCAACTTTCGATTCGGTGACTGGACGCTGTCGCCTTATGTCGGCATCAATAATCTGACGGACGAGCAATACGCCGCCAATGTGCGTATCAATGCATTTGGTGGTCGGTATTTCGAGCCGGCACCGGAGCGGCATTTGTACGGTGGCCTCGCGATTCGGTATAATTTCGCTCGAAGGCAGTAATAACCACAAGACAGAATGCCCGAACGGGGTAATATCAATGAAATCAAGAGCAGCGGTCGCCTGGGAGCCCGGAAAACCACTGACGATCGAAACCATCGAAGTCGACCCGCCTAAAGAGGGTGAAGTCCTGCTGCGGGTCGTCGCCAGCGGCGTTTGCCATACGGACGCATTCACCCTGTCCGGCGATGATCCCGAGGGCCTGTTCCCGGTTATCCTCGGACATGAAGGCGGCGCCATAGTCGAAGAAATCGGCGCTGGCGTAAGCAGCGTCAAACCGGGCGATCACGTAATTCCGCTTTATACGCCAGAGTGTCGCGAATGCGACTTCTGCAAGTCCGGCAAAACGAATCTGTGTCAGGCGATCCGCGTCACGCAAGGTCAGGGCGTCATGCCCGATGGCACCTCAAGGTTTTCCCAGAACGGCAAGATGATTTACCATTACATGGGGACCTCGACGTTCTCAGAATACACCGTTGTGGCGGAGATCGCCGTTGCGAAAATTAACCAGGATGCACCGCTGGATAAAGTGTGCTTACTGGGCTGCGGAATCACAACGGGCATCGGCGCGGTTCTGAATACGGCGAAGGTCGAGGCGGGATCGACGGTCGCGGTGTTCGGTCTGGGCGGCATCGGACTCAGCGTCGTGCAAGGTGCGGTCATGGCAAAAGCGAGCCGCATTATCGCCATCGATCTGAATCCGGCCAAATACGAAATGGCCAAAGCGCTCGGCGCTACGGATTACCTGAATCCGAAAGAGCACGACGCACCCATTCAGGATGTAATTGTCGATCTGACGAACGGTGGCGTTGACTATTCCTTCGAATGCATCGGCAATGTCGAGGTAATGCGCGCAGCGCTTGAATGCTGTCACAAGGGCTGGGGTGAATCGGTGATTATCGGGGTCGCCGGCGCGGGCCGGGAAATCTCGACCCGGCCGTTTCAGTTAGTCACCGGCCGCGTCTGGCGCGGCACAGCATTCGGTGGCGTCAAGGGACGCAGCGAATTACCCGGCTATGTCGATAACTACCTTGCGGGAACACTGAAAGTTGACGAGATGGTGACACATACGATGCCCATCGAGGAAATCAATCACGCCCTGCATTTGATGCACGCGGGCGAAAGTATTCGTTCTGTGGTCACGTTTTAGCACGACAGAGCAAAGAAGTCTTTGCATGGCAACCGGTGCCTGGGCAAATTGCATCGGGCCAGCGGGCAATAAATAAGGTTTCCAAGTTGACTTAAAGCGAGTGGAGCAGGTTTCTGCCAAATACGAAATGATAATCGTGATGATGAGCGTTTTGTCGGTGCCATGCCCGTCAGGGACGCCGCAATAGCCCTAAAGTACAAGATTTGAGGCCTTGAATCTGTCTCAGTTAAGTGACCCAAAATACCAGACTAAATTCAAAGATCCTCCAGTATTTGTTTTCGCTTCATTGCGTATTCTTCATCACTGATCAGGCCTTTATCTCTTAATTGATTTAGTGTGGTCAATCGCTCCTCAAAAGAACGAGTTGCTGTTGCTGGCACTGCTGCGGCGGGATGGCTTGGGCTTGCTTCTTCGCTACCCAGTAATTCCTTTAGTTCCTTGCGCTTTCTTGCCTGTTCCTCTGTCTTGTGTATTCTTGCCCTCAAATCCGACGCTTCCGATACCAATTTCAGATCAATCACTATCCAATCAGTCCGTCGAGTTTTCTTTAGCTGTTTATTCTCAATACCCTGTACTGCAATAATTGGTTTCTTAAATCCTTTGGAGCTTTTTGTACGTCTACCATGATCGAAATGGTAAGCTACAATCCCCATGTGAGTCGGATCATAGGCTGCTTCAAAGCCCACTTCTGCAGTTCGATCATAATCACCAATAATAATGTTCAGTTTTTCGTCTTTATAAAACGCCCGGCCAGCCACAAACAACCGATCTGATCTTAAACCAAAGAATTTACTGAAGCTCTTTTCCAAAGCGAAATTAATATCCTGATTTGGTCTGGCTTTTGCTAACCCTTTTGCAAGGTTTTTACTTAGAATATCGATCTGTTCAACTGTGAATACTGATTTTTGTTCTTTATCCGAAGCAGCACGATTTTTTTCCGGGATTTTTAAAAATCCCAAAGCTTTACTTATCTCCTCTACTTGCAAAACAACAGGATGATCATTTTTGCCGAAATTCGATTTGTCCTGTTCAGCATATTTAATAAATACATTCTTGCCTGCCTCCCAAATAACGTCCTCATCCTCAAGAAAGTTAGTCGCAAGAACAGAACCAGGTAAAGGAATCAGTAAAGTTAAATATAAGATAATGATTTTATTACTAAACATTTTTATCATGGATGAGAATTAATTATCTATGATGAAATTAGCATTTTGAATGAGCTATCGTCAAATCTGGCATACTCCTGGAATTCAAGCGGCGACCTGATTCAGTTGTTCGAACTCTTCTCCATTGACGAATTTCACGCCCTCGATGATATTCGCCAGGTAGGCGAATCCGCCCAACTTTCGCCAGTTCTCCTCGGCCGAATAGCGCTCACATGTACGGCAGCGGATCTCGCGCACCTCGGCTTGCGTGTCATTGCCTTGCCCATGGCATACGCCTCCTCGGTGAGCCCTCACAATAGCACTAAAGTACGAAAGTTGAGAGTCCTTGACTCTGTCTCAGTTAGGCTGACACGAAAAAGCCCGTGGTGTTCTGCCACTTCGCGGCCGCGTTCATAAAAAAAGCCTCCGAAGAGGCTTTTTTGCACTGCAATAAAACTGTCTAAATTTATAAATAGACCTTAGAAGAAAAAGGTGGCACCAAGTATAAGAAAACTAAGGTCTTCCGCACCACCATATATTGCTTGAGCAGTAGCATCACCGTCTACATCAAGACTGAGATTTTCATACTTCAAATAGATGATTAGCTTACTACCGAAGTATTGGTCGACAGACAAACCGAAGAATTCGACTTCAGAGCCAGTGATGCCGTCAACATTACCCGCGCCAAATTGGTCATTATAGTTAGCGTATTCAAAGTAGAAGGCAGTATCACCAATGTCCCACCACTTTTTCTTGATACCACCCTTGAAGTAGAAGGCGTCAGTATCATCACCAGATCCCGCAATCGCACCGTCAGCTTTTTCGAACTGGAGAGCAAGCGTTCCAAACAGTCCAGTATTAGGGTCCAACAGACCGCCTTGTATTTGAAAGATATCAGCGCCGCCACTCGCACCGACAACCGAGCCGCCATCTGAGTTATTAGCATAGCCGACATGCAATACAGCGTTCAGCTTGCCGATTTTGCCGTTGTATTTGGCTGCGATGTCGACGATATCGTCATTCGCATAACCAATTGCCACACTAACATCACCAAATTCTGGAAAGTCATAACGAATACCATTACGATAAATACCGTTACAGTCTATACCGATACCACCAATACCAGTCAGTTCATTACTGGTCAGACAGTTCAGAAAACTACCCCAACTCGTGTTTGCCGCGCCACCGCCTAAACCCTGAATGGTGAAACCATTTCCGCGGAACACAGGAGAGATACCAGACCATAGGGTCAGTGAAGGATCCGCCAGTACCGCGATATTGTCAGTAGGCATGGATTGCGTACCAAAGGTAATCTTACCCCAGTTACCACCGAAATATGCGCTGCTACCAAGTACACCAATATCGGCGCCAGTGGTGTCGAATGTATTTTGGTCAGAAAAAATTAACGGTGTGTTTCTAGATAATGGTTCGACAATGACTTCAAAACCAGCATTCAGACCTTTATCATTCAGATCTGCAGAGCCGGCAAATGTAATACGGCTACCCAGAGTCGTACCATTATCAGAAATCTGTGCAAATCCGCTGTCTACACCATCGTCCCAGGATGCTACAGCTTCATTGATCCAACCTGAAATGCTGAATGAAGGACCCTCCTCCTCAGCCATTGCTGTCTGTAAAGAAAACATGCTCACTGCTGCGACCAGACACGCTCCTTTTATCAGTTTATTTTTGTTCATTTGATTACCTCCCCTATTTGAAGTAAGGAAAAACTTGACTTACTTTTCTTTAACTAAAATCTATTGGCTAAAGTTTTCCCGATCCTGGACTCTGCCTCAGTCGGGCTGACACGAACCAGCAGTATTAGCTGTTCCTAGCATCGTCGCCCGGCCGCCAGCAAAGATAGGTTTCTTGTTTCGGTCTTTCGCCTTGTTACACCCCCTTATGGTTGCATAAGTCCTAACTGGAAGATTCCAGCTTACGATTCATGCGATTTATCTTGCTCTATCGGCTTCCTGATTCCATTGAGCAACCAGCTATATACTCGAATGCATGCCAGTGCCATTGCTATTCCTTGCCTATATGCACCGCTCGGCAAGGCTCGCATGAGCGCTTGATCAGCTCCTCATCTTGAACAAACGGCGACCCGAAAATTGTGGCCGATCTGGGGGAGCTCTTCTTATCGACGCTCAGTGTCGTCATCCCATTCATCAGGCGTGCGTGTATTTCCGCTACGATACATTAACATTGTTGATTGCTGCAACCACGGCACACATCATTATTGCTATTATAGTACATTATGCTCAATATTGAGCCCCAATTCGATATCATCTTGTATAATCAAGAACTTAAGCCCCACGCGCTTGATCTCGGCCCCCCTGGCCAGGCCGTTGGTTCGGCCGATCGTCCGGAGTATCCTGCTACAACGATAGCGGCCGCGGATGGCCTTGCGTTGGAATCGCCGGGCTGCCGACGAAGGACCCGCCTCTCGTTCTTGAGAGCCTGCCGGGTCTGCAGCGCTCAATACAGTGTTCGACCGATGATCCCCAAGTCCATGACTAACCCTCGACCGATCACGCCCCGCAAGCGCCCGATCACGATCAGCACGGATTGACTACTACAGCGTTGAGTCTGTTACCAGACAGGCAGCCGGGCCGCCTCCAGGGTACCCGGTGCCCTATTGTCTAGGCTGCGCTGGGGACACCAACGACAGTGGGCGCGGAAAAAGCGCCCAAGAAGCATTGAAGCGGTTGCGCGAGCGCGACTCAATCTCTTAGGATGCGTAGCAAACCAAAATGAAAGAGATCTTGCAGGAACTCTAAGGAGTGCCGGATGAGGTTTTGCCTGCTGCTTTGCGCAATTTTATTGCCCGCTGATTATGCGCAGACCGAGGTAACGAATATCACTGTGCGCGTCGTTGCGCGAAACGCACTGTATGTCGGTGACCTTGTCGAAGGCGCGTTCGTGACAATCACGGACGCCGTGAGCGGTGAGATGTTGGCGCAAGGTATTACCTCCGGCGATGCCGGTAATCCGCAACGCACGATGCGGACTCCGCGCAAACGCGGCGAGCCGATGGCTGCCAAAGGCGATGCGAAATTTGCCGCAACTTTGGATATCGACGAGCCACGTTATATACAGGTAACCGCCCATGGCCCCCTGGGCAAGCGATTTACCGCGAATCGGGCTTCGGCGACCCAGTGGATTGTGCCGGGGAAACACCTTACCGGTGGCGATGGTTGGGTGTTGGAATTGCCGGGCTTGCTGGTATCGCCGAACCTTGCGGCAAGTACCGTTCCGCTGTCGATAGCGGCGAGCGGCATACTCATCGAAGCTGAAGTGATGTTGATGTGCGGTTGCCCGATCAAACCGGGATTCTACTGGGATCCAAAAGATTACGAAGTGGTCGCGATCGTACGCCGGGGCGATGAGGACGTGGGTCGGTTTCCGCTCCGCTATGCCGGCGCTGCCAGCGAATTTGAGACACAATTCACAGCGCACGTTCCGGGGCTTTATGACATCAGCATATACGCCTATGATTCAGCGTCCGGGAATACCGGGGTCGGCCAAGTCGAATTAACCGTGACTGAAAATTGAGCTTGCGCAAGGAATATCCGATGGCTGCGCAATCTCACTCGATCTCGGCTTCGGCGAGATTTGTGACTTTATCCAGGCCGATAATTTTTTCCTTGCCGATCAACTGCACGAGATAGGCGCCAGACACGTCGGCACCGCTTAAGTCCAGACCCGCAACGGACGCGTTGGTCAGGTCCGCGCCCGTCAAATCCGCGCCGCGAAAATTCGCATTGTCCAGTAACACACCTCGCATCGAGGCGTACCCGGCGTCCAACCGCAGCGCGTTAACATTGCGCATATCGGCGCCATCGAGTTTAGCCATTCGCAAAACAGTACGCATCAAGCCCATCGATTGATTCTTCATGTCGGCGCCCATATTGGCGTTGCTTAAGTCGGCGCCGCGCAAGTCAGCGCGTTGCAGGTTGGCAACGATTCGAGCCCCTGAAAGATTCGCATCGCGTAAATTCGCGCGTCGCATCTGCGAAGACACGAGGCTTGCACCGCGCAAGTCCGCACGCTCCAGATTCGCATTTAATAACCACGCTGAATCCAGAATGGTATCGCGTAGATTTGCACCTCTTAGGTCCGTATTGTTCAACCGTGCCCAGCGCAAATTTGCACCCTTGAAATCGACATTCCGCAAATCGAGCCCAGAAAGTCGTTTGCTCGTCAAATCAACGCGTTCATCCGCCGTTGCCCTAGACAAAATTGCCAGGAGTTCTTGGCGCGTCAACTCCGCTTTGGTCATTTCATCGCTGGTCAAATCGACATGATCCATCGGGTCCTGCCCGCTGACCCGATCGAGTGGCCAAAACAGAATACCGCAGCCCAATAGAGCACAAAACACGCTTCGACACGAAATGCTCATTCTTTCCATTTTTTTTCTTTCAAAATTAAATTTTGTTTGGCAGTTGAAAGACAGTGGAAATAACTTTAGCACATGAGCAAAACTAGCAAATCAATGCGCAGAGGGCTTGGCGCCGGGATGCGCGCGCATTTAAGACAATCCGACCACATGCAGCCGTGAATCACGTGGGTCTGGCTGCATTCGTCTTCGCCGCCAAAAATGTCGGAGCTGCACTGTTAATCGTTGCGATCGAAGCCTTGCGTTGCCGACTGAAGTCTGGCCGACACACACTACACGAGCGCGTCTGTTGCACGAGGTCAGTGGCCACTTTACTGCCGCCAGACAGCTCGGATGCGTTAACCGCGCAGCTTCCTGATGCCTGCTGCGGAATTTGGCGTCATCATGTCCGCTCCGGCAGACTCGACGAAAATTTTCTCTAAATACAAGGAATTGGTCGCCATCCAAATCGAAATCGCGGCTAATTCCTCAAACTGTGATCTGCGTCACACACATTTAGCAATTTAACTCCCTTTACGGTGCATTCGGACACGGTATTTTCCGTCCTTTTCACACAAACTTTACCGGAACACGTGGCCAAGAGTAGGCCAATTGAGGTTTGGCCCTGTCGCTGGCCGCGTGACATCGCAGAGCAATTTGGCTCTCGATACGAATGTGGTAAACGACTATGGAACTCGACACTATTTTAGTGATACTTCTGAGCTGGGCTTCCTATCTGTCCGGTTATCCCATGCCGTCCGATCCGCCCGAAGTCCGGTTCGAGCAACACGCGTTTTTTGTCGAGAATGTCTGTGGCGGCAAGGAGTGTAATGTCGTTGGTTGGTATAACGACGCTGACGTTGTCTATATCGATGAACGGTATCACAATGTTGAAAGTCAATTCGGGACAAGTCTGGTGGTGCACGAGTTCACCCACTATTTGCAACACAAGAGTGACTCTTTTGACTCCCTGTCGTGCGAGGACAGCATCGCGCGCGAACGGGAGGCTTATTACATTCAAAATCGCTATATCATTGAGGTGCTCGCTACAATCAAAATGGTCCACCCACGTCCCACAACATGCAATTACGCCAATGCGGGCATGAGTACTCACGGGGATTAGCGCGATTATTTTAACTACCCTGTAAGCCTCCCCTAAAATCGGTCCAAGCGAAATTGGAGTTCTCCGGCATAATCCGGGGTATGGCTTTCGGCAAGCTTTTTGAAACGATGCGGCGACAGGGCCGTCGCTGGAATCACAAGCGAGTTTACCGCGTGTATTGCCTGCTCGAACTGAACAAACGGCGGCAAGGGAAGCGCCGGCTGCCGAGCCGCTATCCCGAACCGCTGCTTGACCTTTACCTGTTCCGGTCTCTCAGAGAAGTCCGGCAAATGACTGAAGACTGGATGGTCCGATACAACAATGAACGACCACACGACTCACTGAATGGCATGACGCGCATGGAATATCTACAGGCTCACAATTACCCTGGGTAACTCTAATCCTGCATGGGACTAATTTCGGGAGGTTTACACCACCCAGAGCCGAGGTCGTTGAGGCCAAGGCCACCAGCACGAATCAACTCGTAAGCTATCGGTGCGACCCTGAAAGACATAGCGGCGCCCATCGTAGAAGATACGATCGCAAGTAAAGGCTACGAAATCCACAGGCTAACGAACGAACAGGTCAATGCGGACCCGGAACTACAAGAGTTAGTCCAACGCATGAACCAGCGTTACGATGAGGAGCTAGAGAAAATCCATCATAAAATCTACAAAGTACGCAACCGGCGTTATTCTTGTGGCAAGGAAGCGAGAATCCTTGCAAATTGGCTGCGAGTTGATGAATTGCTGACAGTGCGTATTGAGGGGGCCGGCGTTTCTTTCGGAGCATCGTTATTTGCTAACAAACGAGGATACACCAGAATGGATGTAAGCGTTATCAGCGCGGACGCCAGCGATATTGAGGCTTATTTCTTCGGTACCGTAGATGGAATTACCAACAAAAAGCTGAAGGAGCAGCCAAATTCCACGATAGAAAAGGTAGCGCGAGATGCGGTCGAAAAGTTTCCTGAGAGCGAGCAAGTCATTAAAGTTCGAAAACGTTACCCGCAGCACACCAGAAAGAAAAAAGAGGAGAACATAAGCGATGAACAGATGCTTGCCGATTTTGAATCGATGCTGGGTGACGGGACGAATGACGCTGCAGCGACGGTTGCGCCCATAGAGGCCCCGGATTCAGAAAACCCGCCTGTGGAAACTTCAGGCGGCGACCCAAAATAGAGGATCAGAATTTGCCTTGATGCGAGTCTGGGCGAGTAACACCACGGCCCGCACAGCAGGTGTGCGTTGACGGGTCCCGGAAGGCGATAGAATTTGGCCGGGGACCCAGTAGGTTTGAAAAATATCATTGCGGCACTCTCCCATTTATTCCTAGTACGCTTCTCGGGGTTGCGGCAAAAACGATAAGGTAATCGTTATGGGGATACTGCCCGGATTTGTGCTTGCTCTTAGCCTGGCCCTCGGGGGCCGGTACCTGTCGGAGCTGATCGGCGTCAGCTGGATGGGGCTGCCAAAAAGCCCGATCAGCGCCATCATGATGGCGATCCTGCTCGGTATCCTGATCCGCAACACCATCGGTTTGTCGGCAAGCTTTCAACCGGGGGTACGCTTCGGCCTGGCGCGCGTCCTGCGCGCCGGAATTGTCCTGTTGGGTATCCGCCTCAGTCTTGGCGAGGTCGGCGAAATCGGGTTGCAGAGCCTGCCGGTGATCATCGGTTGCGTTGCCGCGGCGCTGCTGATCGTGACCTACTTCGGGCGCAAACTGGGGCTGAGCGGCAGACTCGGTACCTTGATCGCGGTCGGCACCAGCATTTGCGGCGCAACAGCAATCGTCGCAACGGCGCCGGCTATCGGCGCGCACGATAACGAGGTCGCCTATTCCATCGCCTGCATCACGCTGTTCGGTGTCGTTGCCATGCTGGTCTACCCGTTTGCCGCGCACTGGCTGTTCGCGGGCGACCCATTCGCCAGCGGCCTGTTTCTCGGCACCGC